>CALWXB010000005.1 GCA_944385405.1 uncultured Oscillospiraceae bacterium
CGGTCCTCCCCCCCCCCCTGCTCCTCCGCTGCCCGGTGGGCCTTCTTCCCCGCCTGCTCCGCCCCCGCCTTGCCCGCGCCTTCCCCTGCCGCCCGGCCGTCCGCCAGCTGCTCCGGCGCGGCGTCCCGGGTCTCCACGGCCACCTCCACCGGGCGCTCACGCAGCTGCTGCAGCTCCCGCTCCGCCGCCTCCAGGGCCGCGGCCTTCTCCTCAGCGGCCTCCGCGGACCGCCGCTGCAGCTCCTTGAGCTGGCGCATGTCCTGCTCCATCTTCTCCCGGGAGGCCTCCGCCGTCTCCGCCCGGGCCTTCATCTCCTCCGCCGCCCGACGGGCGCTGTCCCGGGCCTGGATGGCCGCCTTCAGCTCCCTGGCCGTCATCTCGGAAACGGACTTTTCCGCGCCGTCCACCGTGTGCCGCCTTGACGCGAAGTCCTCCCGCTCCGATTCCGGCAAAGCCAGCAGCGCCAAGGCTTTGGAGGCGCCCAAATCCGCAATTTCTGCGGATTTGGAATACTCCCGCGCAATGCGCATGAAGTCCTGGGCGCGGCGCTCCGAAATGTCCACCTTCTCCCGCAGCCAGGGCAGCCATTCCCCGTGGCCCAGCTGGGCTTTCGCCTCCAGCAGCCGCTTGCCGATCTCGATGAGGGCGCCGCCGGCCTGGCGCTTGTAAAAGAGGATCTCCTGCTCCAGCAGCTCCAGGGGCTTGTCCTCCGGGGGCTTCTGCCCATTCATGCCGAAGTCCCGGGCCAGGATGGCCCCCTCCCCGTTGTCCTCCCGGGCGCCGCCGGAGGACCGGGCCTCCATCTGCTCCCGGTAATAGGCGTCCGTCATCCGGTAGGCGGCCTCCATGGGGTCTACCCGGGAAGGCTCCTCCAGTCCCAGCTCCACTGCCAATGCCTTCGCCTGCTCCAAACTCATGCCGCACCGTTTCCTTTCTTCCGCTGTTTCATGGGCCGGATATGCTCCAGCCACGCTTTCTCAAATGCCTCCACGGACGCCGTCCGGGCGCAGTTGCACTTTCCCCGGTCCTGGAGCACGGTGAGGTCCTTCAGATCCAGCTCCAGGGTGAACCAGGACGCCTCCGGCGCCGACGTTTTCCGGACGAAGAAGATGGCCGACCGCCCTCCGGCGTGCTTTTCCTTGTACGTGGCCACGCAGTGGTTCAGCGCCTTGCCCTCGGCGTCCAACTCCTCCGGCGCGGCGCAGGGGCGGATCAGGATCCCGCCGTGCTGCCAGGCCATGGGAGCCAGTACCGCCAGCCGGTCCGCAAAGGCCGCCCGGAGCTGTTCGTTTTTCTCCGCCCGCTCCTTTTCCCGCTGCGCCGCCTCCCGGACCAGGCGCTCTTCGGCCACCCGGTCATGGGCGCGCATCAGGTTTTTGGGGAACCGGACGTGCTCGTCCGAGAGGTCGTAGCCCTCCCCCCGGGCAATGCGCCAGTAGTCCTCCAGGATGTGGCCATCCGCCCGCTTGTCCCGCTGCTTCTGACGATTCAGGTACCGCACCGCCCGCATCAGCGGCAGCTTCTCCTTCTCCGCCATCCGGCGGCACCAATGGATCCCGGCGGCCCTGCATTGCTCCAGCTCCTCCGGCAGACGCAGCTGCACGCCCGCGTCCAGGCATGTCCGATAGAAGTGCAGCTCCTCCGGCGTCCAGCGCATCTCCCGGCAGAAGCGGAACGCCTCGCCGGTGAGGCCCAGCATCCTGGCCGGCCGGGCTTCCTTCCAGCAGATCTCCGGCAGCTTCGGGACGCCTCTTGCCCGTTCATAGCTGTACCGGTAGGATTCCGCCCGGATCATCTCCCCCACCAGGGCGCCGCAGCCCTGCACGATGAGGTTCTCGATGTTCCGGTGCCGCTGCCACAATCGCAGGTATGTCACGGGATACGGCTCCTTCGCCGCCTTCATGTACAGGTCCAGCTTGCTGTTGGCCGCCGTGGAGCCGATGAGCAGCCGCTTGTCCCAGGGGTACACCAGATCCGCCTTCCCCCAGCAGTCCAGGCAGTTCCTGCGCTGCTCCCAGTGTCCGAAAAAGCTGATGGCGGAGAGGCACTTGAGATACCCCATCAGCCGCACCACCTTCCGCTCCTCCACCACGTAGGCCTCATACTGCCGGCAGGAGATCTGCTCCTCCCCCTCGCAGCGGATGTACTTCCCCACGCACCAGCCCACCAGAGCCAGCTTGTCCCCCAGGCGGGTCACCGTCAGGGGCCAGCATTCCTTTCCCCAGTGGCCGCCCCGGCCCCGGCCGATGTGCAGCGCCTGGGCCGCACAGCCGCACATGGGGCAGCGGATCCGATCTCCGCTGGAAACGGCGCGTCTGCTCTCCGTGTCAATAAATCCAAAGGCATTTCCCTGTCCGGGGATCCTGCCGGCGTACATCGTCTGTCCGCAGGCAGAGCACCGAAGCTCCGCCATCCGCTCCCGCAGTCCGGTGAGGGGATCATGCACCCAGGCGGCCTTGTACCAGATCACATGCTCCCGGAGGTACCCCTTTTTCTCCAGCCAGGGGATCAGCCCCTCCGGAGGCTCCTGGGGCAGTTCCGCGGCGTAATCATGCTGTTCCATACCGTCACCTCAGAAAGTCCGCCAGATCCACCAGCACGGCGGGCCGGGCCGCCCCCGGCTCCGGAAGGCCGTAGAACTTCCGCAGGATGCCCTCCGCCTCCTCCGGCGACACACAGGAAAAGTGTCCGGTCTTGTGGGCGTCGGCAAATGCCTTGATCTGTTTTTCCGCCTGGACGATCCCCATCTCCGGGTTCTCCAGGTCCTGGGCGATCAGCTCCGCGCTCTCCGGCTCCCGCCGGCAGATGTCTATCAGCTGCTCCGCCACCATCCAGGGGGCGGACCGCTCCCGGACCTTCGACTGCTGCGCTCGCAGCTTTTCAATGGCTTCATATACCATGCCCTTGCTCCTTTCAGGCCAGCTTCCCCGTCCGGTATGCCCGTTCCCGGGCACGGCGCAGCAGCTGCTCCTCGGTCTTGACGGCCTCCCGGCAGGCCCCGCACATGGGCGGCGCGCCGTAATAGATCCGCTTGCACCGGCAGCAGATGTTCCGGGGCGCGCCCACGATCCGCTCCTTGCACTCACAGCGTGCCGCCACCTTGCCCCAGGGCACGCCCCAGAACTTGGCGGCCTCCACCGTGGCCAGCTCCCAGTTCTCCGCAATCACCCAGGCATCCGTGTGGCCCTCGCAGCCCACTTCCCACAGGATGTCCCGCTTCCGCGCCGCCATGGACGCACCTCCTTTCCTGCCGTATCCGGCCTCACTCCCAGTCCTTCGTCACGAACACCGCCTCGCGGAGCTGCTCCGCGCCGCTCTTGCCGGTGATCTCCCCGCTGCACCGCATGGTGAGGACCAGCAGGAGCAAAACGGATGCCGCCGCCAGGGCGATCACCTGCTCCGCCGTCAGACCGGCGGACAGCCGCCTCCGCAGCCGCCTAACACGCTTCGTCATCCGCATCATCTCCGCCCCTTCTGTAAAGCGCCCAGGCCTGATCCCGGATATAGGCGGCCTGCTCCCGGTCCACCAGCTCCACCGCCCGCATGGCGTCCGCCAGACCGCAGATGTTCCCGTAAAACATCAGCGCCGACGGCTTTTCCCCGTCCCGCAGCGCCCGGAGCATGGCCTCCCGGTTCCGCTCCAGCAGTTCATGAAACTTCCGCTCCAGATCCGACTTTTTCATATGTACCTCCTACCTCCGCGATCCTTACCTACACCTACTCATCCTCTTTTTTGTCTTTTCCGCTCTGCGGCGATCTCCGGAAATACTTCTTCAAAGGGCGGAAGTCCCTCTGCCCGGAATTCCGCCCTCCCGGCAAATGCCGCGTTCAGGGCGTTCACGTCCCGCACCGCCAGCACGAAGCTCCGCTGCTCACGGGTCAACTCATCCAGAGGGTAGTCCACCCCGTCGATGGTCACCAGCGATTCTCCCCAGAAGCGGTATCCGCTGGGTGTTACCAATTCCTGCAGCAACTCCCTCACCTCCCGAAAGCACCCTATGCAGGGCGCAGATTGTCCTATGTTTGCGTGCCATGCTCGTCATCCGGGACGAACTCGAAGATGGTTGCCAGACGGCCCTGCCTGACACAGCCGCTCTGTGGTATTTTGAAGTCATAGCTATACCTTACACCACTGTAGATCATCCCGTCTCCGGCCAGTCCGTGCAGGTCAAACATGTGCTCAAGTACAGTAAGAAACTTTCCTTCGCAGCGGGCCAGACTGCATTTCATTTGAAGCTGGACCTGATCCCTTCTTTTGCGGTTCATCTCCTGCAAGACATTTTCCTTCTGTTTCGGCACCTGCTCCGGCAGAAATACCGCCAGCAGATCTGCAGCGTCCACGTCCAGCAGCTCGGCCATTTTATTCAATTCTGTAATGTCCGGCAGCTGCTTTCCGGTCGTGATCTTGTTCATCTTCTGCCTGCTCCATCCCATGGCGCGGGTAAACTCTGCCTCTGAGCTGTACCTGGCGTGGATGATCCTGCTCAGTTCATTGTTGCGATTTTCCATGTGTTTCTCCTTTTTTCGTATTGAATTTTCAATATTTCCCAGGTACACTTGATCTGATATAGAAAGGTAGGGAGGGTGGTATTTTGCTCCAGAACATCTTGGAAAACATCACAGCTACGATAATTGTTACAGCACTATTAGCCTTTGCGAGATGGTTATTCCGTTCGGTTAAACGCTTTATGCAGACGCCAGTTGTAAAACAAAAATACGCTCCACGGATGGTCGTACATAAGCAGTTCTATTGCTCTCTGCTATCTCTCGTCATTTCTCTAGTGATCGGGTTGTCGGTTCCGGCGCAAAGTCCATTCTCGATCGGGGCGTTTATAAAGTTCCCTTGCCTCATAACTGCTGCTTATTCACTTCTTTTTGTTATGGGGGCCTTTGATGCTGCGTTTGTTTTTTACCCAGATGATGAAACGCGGGACAACAAACCATCCAAGGATAACACCAATCACAACGTCGACTAAAATTTCCATTTCCTGCAGCAACTCCCTCACCTCCCTGCCTCACCCTATGGCTGCATAGGGTCGTCCTATGTACCGTTCCGGTTCGACCGTACAGTCTTGAAAATCACTTCCGCATGATCATGGCTTACCCTGCGGATCATGGTCTTGGTGTATCGTCCATTTTGGGCATAGAGACGGATCTCAACAGGACCTTCGTCCAGATCTCCACGACTGTCGTGGGCTTCTCCAAACGGAGGAATCCCTTCCTTCATCATGCGGCGGGCCTCCTCAGCCACTGCCTTCACAAGGCGGCAATATGCCTCGGGATACAGTTTCATCGCCTCCTGCCGGTGTCTGCTACTTTCGGGCGCACATGTGACCCCCAGATACCGCGCGATTCCATAGGTCAGGCTTGCGCGAAGTCCGCCGGGTATACCGGGAAGCTCAAAGCAATCAAAAGTTTCGTCAATCATGTGCCTCTCCTTTTATCTCACATCCCCGGCGTGCTGCTGATACCCGCGCGGGTCCAAGTCCAACAGCACGCACAGCCGAAGGTATTCGTCAGCCCGCAGTTCCCTTTTCCCTTTCAAGCTTGGCTGCAAGCATGAATACTTGACTTCAGCCCGTGTACTCACTGTTTTAATTGTCATTCCCCTGCGCTTGATTTCTGCCGCAATCATCTGCTCTGGTGTCATGTTTGCCCCTCCTTTTTCTTAGATTCTAAGAACCTCTGGCATAATAATATGCTTTGAAACTAAGAATGTCAATATATTTTCTTCGATTCAAAGAAAATATATTGACATTGGAGAAAACCCCGGATACTATGGATTTAACAATTAAAGTGAGGTGTTCCAAATGACTGATGTTAAAAAAGATGCTTTTATAGCAAACTTGTTAAAATATCATCGTGAAAAAGCTGGATTAACAGTTCAAACCGTTGTGTCAGAATTAAAAAAGCGCAATATCTCAATAGCTGAGAAAACCATCTATGGATATGAGCGGGGAACCAGCACGCCCCATGTAAAAGTGTTTATGGCGCTTTGCGACATCTATCACGTTTCTGATATCCTTGGAAGCTTTGGTTATAAAAATGAAATTCCTTTTTCGAAGGATGAATGGACCAATGACCAATATAACGATTTTTTCCACGCGCAACATGGAATATTAGAGCAGATTTATTTATTATTCAAGGACGGAATCCCTTCTTTTGAAAACTATGAGCAATCTTTAAGCCGTATGATTCCTAAAAAAGATCAAGCAAATTTTTCAAAGTTCTACAACCTTTTTTCTGAACTGAACGAAGCGCAAAGAGGCGTTCTCTTTGATTTTCTCGCTGATATAAAAAAGTATGATGCTTCGTTACCTGCCGAAATCATGACAAAAGAAGAAAAGCGTCTTATACAGCGCTATCGCCGTATAAGTGAGCAACATGATTTAGATATTATCGAAAACATTTTGAGTAGATATGATAAGGCTTCTTCTGTAACCCCCGCTACATCCGCCGAGTCGGTCGGGTAATTTATGTAGATTTCTCGAAAAATCCCAGTAAATAAGGGATATCTTGGGAAATGAGGAGTAAATCTTTATAGGTATGACGTTTGCGGAGTTTTTCTTCTCTGGCGGTATCTTTCTTTTTTATGCGTTGTTCTTGGCAGTATTATATATTTCTGGCCGAATCACTGATCTAACCAGGAGATGACACCCATGCCCACCGACGCGCTCCCCAGAATCGCCGCCGCCTATATCCGGGTCTCCACCTATGACCAGGTGGAATACTCCTTGGGGCAAAAATAAAAAGCCGCTCTGGATATCCAGAGCGGCAGCGGTTTTAAGATTCAGTTGTCTTAAAGTAGTATTTTACATATTCCTGCTCAAGGAGTTTAAAATCGCAGCATATTCTCAGCAAGAACGGGATTTTTTTCACAGTGACTCCCTCATAAGTCTTTCGGGCATGCTCATATATTTCGTTCCGGTGCTTATTGCAAAACGACAGCTGATTCCAAAGCAGATTTCGATACTGCTCATCCGGCTCTTTAGCAATGTCATACGGCACAAGGAAGAAGTTCTTAGCCGGAAGCATATTATTAAAGCCTAGAATACCGTATTTGCCTCCCTCAATCCGCATCAAATGAACACCGTTTTTCATGTTCGCATGATTCGGTTTCGGGGATTCCATCGGGACAAAATACTGGTGCCCGTTTACCTCCAAAACAACGCCGAGATAAGGGCGCCGTTCCCCTTTGTTGTACTGTACACGTCTGTCTCGCTCATGTAAAAACTGTATGTATCCGTCTCTGATTCTGTAAATCCGCAGCTTTTCCAATATGATCCCTCCGTAAAAAAGCGGGGCAACTTACGTTACCCCGCTTTTCAGCTCCCCACTCAAGGCAGGGGTTCTCCTCTTTTTTGGCTCCTCACTCAAGGCAGAGGCTCTCCTCTTTTTTGGCTCCCCACAAACGCAGGCAGGGGCTCTCCTCTTTGGGGATGGGTGGACAAGAATAGGCTGGAGGTTAATTCTTGTCTATAGGAATATAACCAGAAGCTATATCCCTATAGTCATTATATGCTGCTTAATTCAAAAATCAATCACTTTGTTCAATTTTGTTTCATCTTGTGCAATTTTTGTTCAATCTGATCATATTTATACCATTTCCCAGGAGGTGACACCCATGCCCACTGACACGCTCCCCAGAATCGCCGCCGCCTATATCCGGGTCTCCACCGATGACCAGGTGGAATACTCCCCCGACGCCCAGCTGGTGGAGATCCGCAAATATGCCGCCTCCCACGGCTATGTCCTCCCCAATGAGTTCATCTTCCTGGATGAGGGCATCAGCGGCAAGCACACCGAAAAACGCCCGGAGTTCAACCGGATGATCGGCACCGCCAAGCAGAAGCCCCGGCCTTTCGATGCCATCCTCCTCTGGAAGTTCTCCCGTTTTGCCCGCAACCGGGAGGACAGCATCGTCTACAAGTCCATGCTCCGGCGGGAGCTGGGCATCGACGTCATCTCCATCAGCGAACCCCTGGCCGATGACAAAATGAGCATCATCATGGAGGCCATGATCGAGGCCATGGACGAATACTACTCCCTGAATCTGGCGGAGGAGGTCAAGCGGGGCATGACGGAGAAGGCCCGCCGGGGCGGCCTCCAGAGCACGCCATCCTTCGGGTACCGCGCAGAGGGGAATGTGCTGGTGCCGGTCCCGGAGGAAGCCGCCCTGGTCCGCTCCATCTTTGACCGCTTCATTGCCGGAGAAGGCCTCTTCCCTATCGCCAAGTGGCTCAATGATATGGGAGTAAAAACCCACCGTGGGAACCGGTTTGAAAACCGTACCATAGAATACATCCTGCGCAACCCGGTCTACATCGGGAAAATGCGCTGGAATCCCACCGGACGCACCCGCCGGGACTTCTCCAACGAGAATATCATCCTGGCCGACGCCCAGCACCAGCCGCTGATCTCTCAGGAGACCTGGGACGCCGCCCAGCGGCGCATGGCATCCGTCAAGGCCCAGTGGAAATATCACGGCCGCCCGGTCACGGAGCATAAACGCTGGATGTCCGGGCTGATCCGCTGCGCTGACTGCGGCAGCACGTTGATCTTTGCCTCCCCCCACTATTGGAAATGCAATGGATATGTGCGCGGCCGCTGCAAAAGCACCCAGCATATCCCGGATGAAAAGCTGACCGAAATGCTGCTCACTTTGATGGAGCGGGATACACAGAGGGAGATCCCGGTTTCCTATCAGATCGTCCGTTCCCGTCCGGAGGCCATGGACGAATCCGCTTTATTGAAAGAACAGCTCTCCCAGCTGGGGACCAAACTGGAGCGTCTGCGGGAAGCCTACCTCTCCGGCGTAGAGGATCTCAGCAGCTACGGCGCCGCCAAGTCTGCCCTGGAGGAACGGTCCGCGCAGATCGAGGAACGTCTCCATTCTCTTGCCGCTCCGGCAGATAAAAAAGCGGCCGACCTGCTCATGAAAGAGCAAATCAGCCGCTGTCTTGAAGTATTGAGGGATCCAACCGCCTCTATGGAGCAGAAGCATACCGCCGCCCATGAAGCCATTGACCGCTGCATCTTTTCCAAGGAGGACAATTCCCTTCGCATTTTTTACCGTCTTTTTTTGCCTGATTAATAGTCTATTGCAGTACGGCGGACCTGACGGAGAACTGGGTGCATCTCTGCGATATCTGAGTCAGCGCTACTCTATGCCCTATCCGGAGCTGAAGGGGCTGCTGACGGACATCGGTACCGAGGAACTGGGACATCTTGAGATGATTGGTGCCATCGTCCACCAGTTGACCCGGGACCTTACCGATGATCAGATCCGCTCTGCGGGCTTTGACAGCTACTTTGTGGACCATACCACAGGCATCTATCCCACTGCCGCCTCCGGTGCTCCCTGGAACGCTGCCGGTATCGGCGTCAAAGGCGATGTTATCGCAGATCTGACGGAAGATCTTGCAGCGGAACAGAAAGCTCGTGTCACCTACGACAACATCCTGCGGCTGTCCGATGACCCGGATGTAAATGACGCCATCAAATTTCTGCGGGCCAGAGAGATCGTGCATTTCCAGCGCTTTGGCGAGGGTCTGAGGCTGGCAAAGGACAAATTGGATGAAAAAAATGTTTACTATATGAATCCATCCTTCGACAAATAAGGAAACGGCGGAACATTTGTTCCGCCGTTTCCTTATTCTTCCAGCATCTTTGCGAAATCGTCTTCCGTCAGGATAGGGATATCCAGCTCCTGCGCTTTTTTCAGCTTGCTGCCGGCTGCTTCTCCGGCCACTACGTAAGTGGTGCGTTTGGAGACGGACCCCGCCGCCTTTCCGCCTCTGGCTTCGATCAGCTCCTGGGCGGTCTTGCGGTCATATCGCGTCAAGGTCCCTGTCAAAACAAATGTCATGCCTGCAAAGCGGTGGTCTGCCACCGCAGCAGTGCTGACCATATTCACGCCCGCCGCTTTCAGCCTGGCGATCAGATCCTGCGACTGGGGCTGGGACAGATAATCCACGATACTCTGCGCCGTGATGGCACCCACATCGTTGATCTGCGTCAATTCCTCCACGGTAGCAGCGGCAAAGGCATCAAATGTCTGAAAATGAGCGGAAAGCACCTTGGCAGCCTTCTCTCCCACTTGACGGATGCCCAGGCCGTAGATCAATTTGGAAAGATCGTTTTCCTTGGAACGCTCAATCGCCTGCACCAGATTTTCCGAGGACTTCTCACCCATCCGCTCCAAATTGACAAGCTCTGCGGCAGAAAGGCTGTAAAGGTCCGCCACATTTCGGACCAAGCCGGAATCCACCAGCTGCTGCACCAGACTGGGCCCCAGCCCCTCAATATCCATGGCATCACGGGAGGCAAAATGGGTGATGTTCCGCAGCAGCTGTGCCGGACACTCTGCACCGGTACAGCGAATGGCGGCACCATCCTCATCCCGTACCACCGGTGCACCGCACACAGGGCAAACAGCGGGAAACACATAGGGCTCTGTGCCATCCGGCCGCAGTGACCGCTCCACCGAGACAATTTCCGGGATGATCTCTCCGGCTTTCTGAACGATGACCGTATCTCCCACCCGGATATCTTTCTCCGCGATATAATCCTGATTGTGCAGCGTGGCGTTGGTGACCGTCGTCCCCGCAAGACGCACCGGCGTCAGCAGCGCTTTGGGAGTCAATACGCCGGTACGGCCCACCTGTACCGTGATCTCCAGTACCCGGGCAGGCTTCTGCTCCGGCGGGTACTTGAATGCCACCGCCCATTTTGGAAACTTCGCCGTACTGCCCAATGTTTCACGGTCTGACAGGCTGTTTAGCTTTACGACTGCACCATCAATGTCAAAAGGATATTCCAGGCGCCGGTCATTGATGCGGACGATTTCCTGCTGCACTTCCTCCCGGGTCCGGGCCTCCAGGCGGGGGATGACTTTGAACCGCTGAGATTCTAGATAATCCAGTGTCTCCGTATGAGTGCGGAAGATACGTCCTTCTGCCAGCTGCAGGTTGAACACTTGGATATCCAGACGCCGCTCTGCAGCGATTCTGGAGTCCAACTGCCGGAGAGAACCGGCGGCTGCGTTGCGGGGATTGGCCATCAGGGGTTTCCCTTCCAGTTCCCGGCGGGCGTTGATCTCTTCGAACACCGCGCGCGCCATATACACCTCGCCCCGGACGATGAGTCTGGGCAGCTTTTCCGGAAGTGTCATGGGGATAGACCGAATCGTGCGGAGGTTTTCCGTTACATCCTCACCGGTGCGGCCGTCACCCCGGGTAGCGCCTCGAACGAACACACCGTCCCGGTATTCCAGCGCCACAGAGAGACCGTCCACCTTGGGCTCTACAGAGTATGAGGCTTGACTCCCCAGAGCATCCTCAATCTTTTGACAGAATTCCGCCACTTCCCCACTGTCAAATACATCCTGAAGGCTCTCCAGAGGCACCTCGTGAGTGTAAGGCGAAAATCCTTGTAAGATCTTGCCGCCGATACGCTGGGTAGGAGAATCCGGTGTGATCTCCTCCGGATGCTCCGCCTCCAATTCCTCCAATTCCCGGTTGAGCAAGTCGTATTCCCGATCGCTCATGGTCGGGGCGTCCAGCACATAGTACCGGTATCCGTTTTCATTCAATATCTCCCGCAGTTCCTTGATCCGCTTGCGGTAATCCATAGTTCCTCCCTGTCAGCCGTTGTTCAGGATGTAGTCCTTAACGTCATCCTGATAAAGCTCCGACGGCGTGGTAAAATTGGTATAGGTGTCCGGCACAGCGCCGACAATGATGGTCTCCGCCACTGTGACGGCGTTGGAGACCTTCGTGGCCGTGGCAAATCCCGGCAGCAAAATGCTTACATAGACGTCAATATTCAATACGATCTGGTGCTTGGTCTGATTAATCCCCGCAGAAGTGAATTCATTTTCAAACCATGCCGAGGATGATCCCACTGATTCCATGCGGACACTCAGGCGCGGCCCCCGGCCGGCCAGCAAAGAGACCCCTGTCAGCGTCCCCACTGGAATGGACAGCTCCCGGGCAGAGACCTGATCCACCCGGGTCAATACGATGTCCAGGATCGCAGTCTGCAGGCGGTTGAAGGCAGCCATATCGCTGTGGACTGCCGTCACCTGTCCGTCGTTTCCCTTTTCAAAGGAGATCAGCCGGTCATACTGCAGCTCCCCGCTCTGAATGGCCTCATTCACCGCCTCTGCCACGATGCGGTGGACCGTATTGGAAACTCGGGTGGTAGCCAGGCTTTCCAAAAGCGGACGCATCTGCGTACCTGCAAAGAGGATCGCGGCCAGTACTGACGAGATGCTCAGGAGTATGAAAAGACGCAGCACCCTCCGCCGGTCCAGCCAGCGGCGCGTGTAAAAAAAGCCCCGATACACGTCATATCCCTCCCTCTGGCACTGTATGCACAGAGGGCATGGACTTATTGCAGGGCGTTGACAATCTCCTTGAAGACTCTGCCCCGCTCCATGAAATTGGCAAAACGGTCAAACGAGGTACTGGCCGGGGACAGAATCACCACATCGTCCTCCACCGCACGGCTCCTGGCCAGATCAACGGCTTCATGATAATCCTGGACCTCCCGGATCTCCAGGCCGGCGTAATTCTCCGACTGCTCCACCGCACGGCGAATGACACCTGCCGTAGCGCCGCAGAGAATCAGCAGCTTGACATGCTCATTCACCACCGGTCCCAATGCATCGTACGGGATCCCCTTATCCTTGCCGCCGGCAATCAGGATCACCTTCTGGGAGAAAGCATTCAGCCCCGCAATGGTCCGGCTGGGGCTGGAGGCAATGGAATCGTTGTACCAACGGACACCATCCAGAGTCCGCACCAACTCGATGCGGTGCTCTACGCCGCCGAAGGTCCGGGCAAATTCCCGGATCACCCCGTCGGGCACCAAGCCGTCCACAGCAGCAATGGCGGCCAGATAGTTCTCCACGTTGTGGACACCCGGCAGGCGGATATCGGAGACCTCCATCACCGTCCGCTCCTCCCCGTTTCCACGCACTACGATGTGCCCGTCCCGGAGGAACGCACCGTCCTCCACCTCCCGGAGCCGGGAGAAGAGGCGGACCCTTCCTTCGGCCTTTCCAGACAGGCGGAGCGTGTCGGCATTGTCTGCATTGAATACCGCAACATCCGATTTTGTCTGATGCGTAAAGATATTTTCCTTTGCAGCAATATACTCTGCATAATCCTTGTGGACGTCCAAATGGTTCGGCGCCAGATTCGTGATGACGGCGATATGAGGGCTGCGGGTCATGGTCATCAGCTGAAAAGAGGACAGTTCCAGTACCGCCAGATCCTCCGGCCGCATTCCTCCGCTCTCCGCCAGCAGCGGATGTCCGATATTGCCGCCCAGATGGACACTCCGACCAGCTTGGCGCAGCAGCGAGGCAATAATGGTGGTGGTGGTGGTCTTGCCGTCGCTGCCGGTCACCGCCAGCATGGGACAGGGACAGACCTCAAAAAAGGCCTCCATCTCGCTGGTCAGAACGCTTCCCCGGGCCACTGCCTCCGAGAGCTGCGGCAGATCCGGCCGCATACCCGGCGTCCGGAAGATCACATCCTCTGTCAGCTCCTCCAGATACCCCTCTCCCAGCCGCAGTAAAACGCCCTGCGCCTCCAACGCCTCTGCTGTGGCGCCCAGGGCCTCTCGGGTCTTGCGGTCCCGGGCGGTAACGGTGATACCATGGTCCCGCAGGAGTCGAATCAGGGGCTGATTGGATACGCCGATGCCCATCACAGCCACGTGCTTGCCTTCCAGGGACGCTAGATAGGTCTCAATGTTCACGCGAATCGCTCCATTCCTCCGCCGGAAATGCGGCGGATCGTGTTCGTTCATACCCAGCAATTATACCGCAGCAGCCTTGAAATTACAACGCGGCAGGGAAATTTTCTTCCGTTGACAAGGGCCGCGGTTTCCTGTACAATAGACAACGCGAGGAAAACAGACAGTCGCGTGGCCAGGCCGAAAGGCCGTCCATGAGGAAAGTCCGGGCTCCACAGGGCAAGGATAACGGGTAACGCCCGCCGAAGGCGACTTCAGGAAAAGTGCAACAGAGATATACCGCCGTGTCGGCCTGCCGGTACGGTAAGGGTGGAAAGGTGCGGTAAGAGCGCACCCGACGGCGCGGAAGCGTCCGTCGCTGTAAACTCTATCCGGAGCAACACCGTGGTGGAAGCAACAGGCTGGCCCGGCCGCTTCCCAGAGGTGGCTTGAGCGTGCTGGCAACAGTACGTCGAGATAGATGACTGTCGAATACAGAACCCGGCTTACAGTTTTGCTCGCGTATAAGATATGGTCCCACCTGCGGGATACGCAGGCGGGACTTTTCTTTTTTCCCTTCCCTGTTCGTCCATTCGGCCTCGTCATTGTAAATTAAACAAAGGTTAAGTTTTGTTCAATTCAAGGGAAGTATAAAAGGAGCGGGCAACCCCGCTCCTTTTTGTCAGTCGTTTTCCCAGTTGTGCCACACGTTCTGCACATCGTCGCTGTCCTCCAGCATGTCGATGAGCTTCTGCATGTTCTTCACATCGCCCTCTCCCGTGAGGGTGATGTAGTTCTGGGGCACCATCTCAATGTCGGCGTTGACAAAGGCATAGCCCTTGGCCTCCAGTGCCTTCACCACATCGTTGAAGGCATCGGGATCGGTGGTGATCTCCAGCGCAGCACCGTCAGCCTCGAAGTCGGCAGCCCCCGCCTCCAGGGCATCCATCATCACAGTGTCCTCGTCCAGCTCTCCGTCCTCGTTGTCGATGACGATGACGCCCTTCTTGTCAAAGGACCAGCTGACGCAGCCCTGGGCACCCAGGTTGCCGTTGCACTTATCGAAGGCGTGGCGCACTTCGGGCGCGGTGCGCTGACGGTTGTCAGTCAGGGCCTCCACGATGACGGCCACGCCGCCGGGACCGTAGCCCTCATAGGTGACGGCCTCATAGTTGTCGGTGTTGCCGGCACCCAGAGCTTTGTCGATGGTGCGCTTGATGTTGTCGTTGGGCATGTTCACAGCCTTGGCCTTGGCAATGACGGTGGCCAGGCGGGAGTTGTTGTTGGGATCGCCGGAGCCGCCTTCCTTGACGGCCACGATGATCTCGCGGGCGATCTTGGTGAACGCAGCAGAACGCTTGGCGTCAGCCGCACCCTTGGTCTTTTGAATATTATGCCACTTAGAATGTCCGGACATAGTCAGTTCTCTCCTTCAACATAGTACTGGATCACTTCCCGATGGGAAGCAGATTTAAAAACACACAGCTGGGGGAATTCCCTGCTGAGATAGTCCACCAATCTGGCGCACACCGGATCTTCCGTGGGAAAATGTCCCGCGTCCAGCAGGTTGATCCCCTGATCTCCGGCATCCAAAAACTGATGATAGCTGAGGTCGGCGGTAACGTAGGTGTCGCACCCGGCGCCGATAGCGGCCCCGATGAACTCTCCGCAGGCGCCTCCGCCCACAGCCACCCGACGGACAGGTTTTCCGGCATCCGCATACCGCAGGCCGGTGCAATGCAGCGCCTGGGAAACATACCGGACAAAATCGGAAAGCGCCACCGGCTCCGGCAGTTCTCCGATCCGGCCAAGACCGTTTTCACAGAGAGGCTGGGCATCTCTCAGTCCCAGCGCATCCGCCAGCGCATCGTTGACACCGGCCCAGGCTACATCCAGGTTCGTGTGCATGCAGATGGCAGAGATATCGTGCCGCATCATTTTGCGCAGCAGCCGACCCTGGGGCGTATCCTCCCGGATGTTCTGTACCGGAAGCCAACGGCAGTTCATGACGGGATGATGTGCTACAATCAGCTGACAACCAGAAGCGATGGCCTCATCCACCACCCCCCGGGTGATGTCCAGCGCCACCAGGACCCGCTCCACCGGCTGCTCAGGGTCTCCCACCAGCAACCCCACGTTGTCCCACTCCATGGCGCCTTCTCCTGGCGCGAATTGGAACAGACGGGCTTCGATCTCACCGGCATTGGGCATATCGCCACTCCTCTCTCATTTCCAGCAGGGCGGTGATGATATCCCGCAGGCGGTCCGCTCTCTCCCGGTCCTCCGGAGCGGCAGAACGGTTCAACCCCGCCACAGCGCCCTGCAGCCGAATGATTTTTTCAATGATGTACCGTTCTCCCAGAGGATCCTGCGTAACCTGTACACCCGCATGCAACTGCCCAAGGGAGAGGGTCATCTCCCCTGCCCGGACCTCCATCACCGGATAGAGGGTCCCCCGGTCCCGCACCAGAGCTTCCCGAACAACGGCATAACCATTGTCCGCCAGAAAGGACCGCAGCTCCTGGGCACGGGTCATGGGCTGAAGCAGCATCGTGTGGCAGCCATCCCGGGTCCAGGGCGCAGCCGCCAGAATGGCGGCGATGTGCTCTCCGCCCATACCGGCAATGACGACGGTATCCGCCTCATCCGGAGAGATTCCGGAAAGTCCGTCTCCCAGCCGGAGATCCAAGTCATGGACTTGCCAGGCTCTTCCGGTCTGCCGGGCGCGCTCCAACGGACCTTGGCGCAGATCGCTGGCAATGGCATGCTCCACGCGGTGGTGCAGCAAAAGCCACACAGGGAGATACGCGTGGTCCGTGCCAACATCAGCGAGCTTTGCGCCGGGGCGCACCCAATCGGCCAGTAACTGCAGGCGGGGCGTCAGTTCCAGGTGTTTCAAGCAAGAGCCTCCTCCGTGGAAGGACGCATACGGGAAAACCCGTATGCGTCCATATGTTTACTGGGCCTTGTTGGCTTCCTCGTTCACCAGCGCCAGCAGCTTCTCACAGTCCACGCCGTGGACCATGCAGGCCTCTTCCACAGTCTCGCCGCGGGAAGAGGGGCAGCCCAGGCAGTGCATGCCGATGGACAGGAAGATGGGTGCGGTGTGAGGAGCGATGTCCAGAATATCACCGATGATGGTGTCTTTCGTGATGTTGATCATGGGATGGTTCCTCCAATCTAAAATTCAACGAAAGTATTATACGCTATTACCTGTAAAATTTCAATAGTGAATCCTGGGATCCCGGCAATTTTAAGAAGAAAGAGGAAACGCCCACGAATGGGCGTTTCCTCAGACCGCATTATAAAAACCGAAGACGGCTTGTTATCTCTGCTGATCGCGCATCTTGGCGAAGCACTCGCTGCAGTACACAGGACGGTCAGACTTGGGCTCGAAGGGAACCTTGGCCTCGCCGCCGCAAGCAGCGCAAACAGCAGTGAAATACTCGCGGGGGCCGCGGGCGGCGTTCTTGCGAGCATCACGGCAGGCCTTGCAGCGCTGAGGCTCGTTCTGGAAGCCGCGCTCAGCGTAGAACTCCTGCTCACCGGCGGTGAACACGAACTCCTGGCCGCACTCTTTGCACACTAAAGTCTTGTCTTCGTACATGATTTTACCCTCTCTTTGAAAAGAAAAATATATTGCGTTCAGCGTTTGCTGAGATCGCCGGAAAGAAGTTGCTGCGCGACCTTGCGCCGGATGCGCTGCACAGCGTTGTCCACGGACTTTGGGGGCTTGCCGACCGTTCCGGCAATTTCCCTGCATGAAAGACCGTCCAAATAGTACCCCAAAATCTTCGCTTCAAATTCGGACAACTGTTTCCGGACACCGGATAAGAGGGCTGCGGTATGTTCCCTGTCGATCAGGAAATCTTCAGGATTGCACTGCGCCAAATTATTGGTACCAGAGGTGTAGGAATTACTGTCAAAGTAGGGTGTATCCAAAGGAACCGACTGATTGAGCGGTAAATGCTTATCACGCGCCGCAGCGCGGAGAACGGAATACAGCCGGTTGCGTATGCAGATTTCCGCGAAAGTCCGAAATGACGCCTCTTTTTCCGCGTCATATTCCCGAACCGCCTTGATGAGGCCCACCATGCCCTCCTGGGTCAGATCCTCACTGTCTCCCCCAACCAAAAAGAAGGGGCGGGCACAGGTGCGGACCAAACGGTTATACCGCGTCACCAGGATCTCCTCCGCCTCCCGGTTCCCCTGAGAAACCATACAGCAAAGGGTCTCATCTGGGAGCGATTCCCAGGACTTGGTGTTCTCATAAGATTTGCACATATCGTATTATACCTGTCTACCCATGGAAATGTCAAGCAAATGTTCAAAATCTGCCGTGAAATTCCTCAGAATTTTAGTGATTTTATAAAATCCGCCAGACGCTCCGCCACTTCCTGCGCGGTTTCCGTGGTTTTCGCCTCTACCATCACCCGGATCAGTGCCTCCGTGCCGGAGGCACGCACCAGCACCCGGCCGGCGCCGGCCAGCGCTTCCTCCTCCCTGCGCACGGCGTCAGCCAGGTCCTGGGAAGCCATGATCTTCTCCTTGACTCCGCCGCTGTGGGGGACCTCCACGTTGATGAGCACCTGAGGATAGGTGGCGCAGCAGGACGCCAGCACGCTGGCCTTCTCACCGGAGGAGGCCAAAACCTGCAGGAACTGCAGGGCGGTGACCTCGCCGTCGCCGGTGGTCTCCAGCGCGGTGAAGATGGTATGACCGGACTGCTCGCCGCCGATGCGGTAATCGTGGTGGAGCATCTCCTCCAGTACGTTCCTGTCGCCAACAGCAGTGCACACCAGGTTCAGCCCATGGTTGCGGCAGAACTCATGAAGGCCCAGATTGCTCATGACGGTGGCCACGATGGTATCTCCGTTGAGAACGCCCCGGCGCTTCATATCCGTGGCGCACACAGCCATCACCTTGTCGCCGTCGATCACGGCGCCGGTCTCATCCACCAGGAGGCAGCGATCCGCGTCGCCGTCGAAGGCCACGCCGATGTCATAGCCGCCCCGCACCACGGAGGCGGACAGGTCCTCCAGATGGGTGGAGCCGCAGCCGTTGTTGATGTTGATGCCGTCAGGGTCTTTATGGATGAAATCCGTGTGGGCCTGGAAGCGGGCGAAAAGTTCCGGCGCGGTGGCGCTGGCGGCGCCGTTGGCGCAGTCCACCAGGATCCGCAGGCCGGACAGATCAGAATCGATGGTAGAGGCCACAAAGTCGATATACTCCTGCTTCATCTGGCGCATGCCGTGGAAGCGGCGGCCGATCTCCCCCCGGGTCCGGGGCATCATGGGGGCGTCGGAGAGGATCTTCTCCTCAATGCGGGCCTCCGTCTCATCGGGCAGCTTGTAGCCCTGACTGTTGAACACCTTGATGCCGTTGTGCTCATAAGGGTTGTGAGATGCAGAGATCACGATGCCTGCGTCCGCTTTTTCCCGCACAGTGAGGTATGCCACGGCAGGGGTAGGGATGGTGCCCACCGGCATCACATCGCCGCCCTGGTCGCAGATGCCCGCCATCAGGGCGGATTCCAGCATATCGGAGGAGATCCGGGTATCCTTGCCGATCATCAGCACCGGCCGGCGGCCCAGCTCCTCCCGCAGCACGCAGGCAATGGACTGACCCACGCGAAACGCCATGTCGGCGGTGAGGTTTTCGCCCACCACACCGCGGATTCCGTCTGTTCCAAAAAGTTTACCCATAATACACGATTCCTTTCCTTGATTCTGCATCAGGCGCCGGACTGGCGCCGAAACGTTCCGTCAAAGGCGCAGCTGCTCCATCTCCGGATCGTCGCCAGGGACTGACAGCCCCAGGTGGGCGTAGGCCTTTCTGGTCACACAGCGGCCACGGGGCGTCCGGGTCAAAAATCCCAGCTGCATGAGATAGGGTTCATATACGTCCTCCAGCGTCACGGACTCCTCGCCGATGGTGGCGGCCAACGTCTCCAGGCCCACCGGACCGCCGCGGTAGTTTTCGATGATGGCATGGAGCATCCGCCGGTCCACCGGATCCAGGCCCAAATGGTCGATCTCCAGAGCACACAGGGCCTCATCTGCCACGGTCTCTGTGATGACGCCGTTGGCCTTTACCTGGGCAAAATCCCGGACCCGCCGCAGCATCCGGTTGGCGATACGGGGCGTGCCCCGGCTACGCCGGGCGATCTCATAGGCGCCGGAGGGGACGATGTCCACGTCCAGGATCCCCGCCGAGCGGGTGACGATCCGCGCCAGCTCTTCCGGAGTATACAGCTCCAGCCGCAGCGTCACACCGAAGCGGTCCCGCAGCGGCGCAGAGAGCTGTCCTGCCCGGGTGGTGGCGCCGATGAGGGTGAACTTGGGCAGATCCAGCCGGATGGAATTGGCAGACGGCCCCTTGCCCACGATGATATCCAACGCGTAGTCCTCCATGGCAGGATACAGGATCTCCTCCACGGAGCGGTTGAGCCGGTGGATCTCATCCACAAAGAGAATGTCGCCCTCGTTGAGGTTCGTCAAAAGTGCCGCCAGGTCTCCCGGCTTTTCGATGGCAGGGCCGGAAGTGATCCGGATGCCGGAGCCCATCTCCTGGGCGATGATGCCCGCCAGGGTGGTCTTGCCCAGACCCGGAGGGCCGTGGAGCAGCACGTGATCCAGGGCCTCCTGCCGCCGCTTGGCCGCCTCGATGAACACGGCCAGATTCTCCTTGGCCTTCTCCTGACCGATGTAATCAGCCAGCGTCCTGGGGCGCAGAGATCCCTCTTGGGCATCCTCCTGCAGAAAGGTCTTGGCCACCAGGGGCTCTTCGTAAATATCGTTTCCAAAGTCGATGCTCAAAGGCTCACTTCCCTCTCACTCCAGCTCCGCGCCGGTATCGTCATACTGGACCAGGGTCCGAGGCAGCTCGGTGGCCCCGTCCAGGATGTAGATGTCCAGGATGTAATCCGATTCCAGATCCTCCCGGGCCACAGTCTCCCCGGCATCCGTCACAGCATAGGCGTTCACTTCCCCGCCCCGGTTGTCACCGTAGACAGTGATCTCACACTTGGAACCACCGAAGCCGCCCTCGTTCCAACTTCCGGTGAGGTGCAGACCGTCGTCGGAAAAGCCGTTCATCCCGTCATAGGACCAGCGCAGGCCGAACAGGTGCTTCTGAAACAAGGCGATGCAGCCGCCCAGGTCCTCCCGCTCATAGAGCACCGCCTTCACGCGGCCCTCCTGCGCCGTTTTCAGAAGTGTCACCTCTCTGGCCTGGGATTCTTCCAGATAGGCCTCCAGTGCCTCGTCGGACCCACCGCAGGTATTGGCTGCAAAGGCCGACTGCAGTGTCAGCCCCGCCCAGAGGCCCACAAAGAGCATCCCGATGCCCACGCCGGTGGTGAGGATTCGCTTCGTCTGGGCCGTTTTCTTTGCCTGAGCTTCTCTGCGGGCCTTGGCCTTTTTGTTGCTGTTCACGTTTTTTCCCCGCTTTCCGTGCCGCTGAACGGCGGCCGATTATTTCACCATCTTCTTCAGGCTCTGGCGGATGATCTCCTCCAGCGGCAGCGTCTCCACATCCACACCCTTCAGGGCCGCCGCCACCTCGGCGCTGGTATATCCCAGCACTGCCAAGGCCTGTGCAGCCTCGGTGGCCTTATTTGTAAAGGTTATAGCGTTCACAGATCCGCCAGCCGAGAAATCCAGTCCCGTGGCGGCGGATTCCTTGGCCATCTTGTCCTTGAGCTCCAGGATGATGCGCTGGGCGATCTTCTTGCCGATACCAGGCGCCGCTGTCAGCGCCTTTTCGTCTCCGGTGACGATGGCCATGGCAAGAGACTCCGGCGTACCGGTGGAGAGGATGGCCAGCGCTGCCTTGGGTCCTACGCCGGAGACCCCGATGAGCAGCTTGAAGCTGCTAAGCTCATTCTGGGTGGCGAAGCCGTAGAGGTCGAAGATCCCCTCCGCCACATGGAGATAAGTATAGAGCTTCCCCCTCTGTCCCTTTTTCAGTCGGGAGAGGGTGTTGTTGGTGGTCTTACAGGCATAGCCCACACCGCCGCAGTCGATCACTGCCAGAAACGGCGCGATCTCCGCCACGGTGCCGTCCAGATAATAAAACATGGCGTCCTCCTAAATGGTCTCCTTCACATCTCCCGGCCGCGGGAGCCTGGAGGTGAAGCTCCTTGCATGGCAAAGTGCCAGCGCCAGAGCGTCTGCCGCGTCGTCAGGCCGGGGCACGGTCTTAAGATGCAGCAGTCGCCTCGTCATATCCATCACCTGCCGCTTTTCCGCTTTGCCGTAGCCCGTCACCGCCAGCTTCACCTGGCCCGGGGTGTATTCATACAGGGGGATCCCGCATTTCTCCGCCGCACAGAGGATCACGCCGCGGCCATGGGCTACGGCGATGCCGGTGGTGATATTGGTGTTGAAGAACAGCTCCTCGATGGAGATGACGTCCGGCCGAAGCTTGCCGATGAGTGCTTCCATATCCGTGCTGATCTGATACAGGCGACGGCTCAGCGGCAGCCCGGCAGGGGTGGTGATGGTGCCGTAGGTGACCATCTGTACCACTGCCCCCTGCGCCGCCACCAGCCCGAAACCGATGGTGGCGAAGCCGGGGTCGATACCCAAAATGCGCATGGCACTTTCCCTCCAGTTTACATATCTGTGAGTATACCAAATTCCTGCCGCCGGTGCAACCAAAAAAACGCGCCCGCCTTCCTGGCGGGCGCTGCTGCGGCGTTATTTGATGGGGATCGTCACTGGCACGGAGAGCTGGGTACTGTGAGAATAATAGGCCTCCAGCCACACCTCCCCTTCTCGGTAATCCGGCAGTGGCAGCATCAGTTCCCCGTCCTCATCATCTCCCAAGACCGACATGCCCATCTGCCCCATCTCATGGGCGGCACCGTCCGCATCAAAAAAGGTCATGGAGAAGGGGCTTCCCCGCAGGTCGGCATCCAGCCGGAAGCGCAGGAACCAGCCATCCTGCCGTAGCTGGGCGGAGGTCAGCGTCACACCCTCCGGCAGCCAGGGCGCCGTCCCGTGAGTGAGATCCACGTAGACCCGCTCGTGCGTCTTTTCCAGCCATTTGGCTCCGGTAATGTGCAGGGTCAGGCGGTCACTGTGACTGAAATAAGGGCTCTCAAGACGGTAGGACACCATAGCAGGAGTTTCAGGATCTCCGCTGGCAGTAACGCCGTTGGAGATGGACTCGAACCGGTGACCGTCCTCATTTTCCAGATAGAAGTCCAGTCCCTTCAGCCAGGCGGTATTGGCTTCCGTGCCCTCCACGTTGATGCGGACATGGGTGGGATACACCTCCGCCTGGGTGACGGTAAAGGTCTGGCCGTCCATGGTGAAGGTCTGATCTACTGGAATGATCTCGCCCTTGGCGGTAAACCGGGGATCGAACGTCAGTTCAAAGGTGAACTCCGCCAGGATCTCCTCGCCGGATTCCGGCACCGGAGAGAGCAGCTCATCCTCATAGGCCTGCTCCGGTGCGGCCGGCGAGGAATCTTCCGATGCACCCTCCCGCTCACCTGTGACCGCAAAGGTCATGGTGAAACCCTCCGGCACATCCTGGTCCCCGTAGTCCATAGTGACATCCAGCAGCGTCCCCGGCGGCTGGCGGAAGTCTGATCCCAGCACAGAGCACGCCTGTCTCGGCGTGAATTCCGGCAGCTCGGCGGAAAGACTTTCATAGCCCTCCCCCTCCAGCGTGAAGAAGATGTTCACCTGCTTCTGGTCCACGATCACATACTCCATAGTGGCAGTGATGCCGTTTTTCGTCTGAGAGAGGCCAATGGGCTGCACATACTCGTTCTCCACGGCAGCAGAGAGGCTGGGCGAGAAGGCTACCGCCTTGGCCAGCTCCCGCAGCACCGGCACACCCCCGCAGGCATAGGCAAAGGTGGGAAAGAGATTTACCAGCAGGACAAATCCAAGAAAGCACGCCGCCAGCGATCCGGCGGGAATGCCAAGGATCCTGCGCCGCCTGCTGGCGGCGCGGCTGCGCTGAAGGGCCCGGTCCACGCTGGTATCCAGTGATGCCGGCATCTGCTCCAATTCTGTCAGCAGCATTCGATATTCCGCGTTCCGGTTCATTACGTCACCTCCTCGTCCAGTTCCAGGCGCAGCAGCTGCAGCGCCCGCCTCTGTCTGGTTGCCAGCGTCCCCTGAGGGATGTCCAGCGCTCTGGCCGCCTCCGCCTGGGTATAGCCCCCGAAGTACCGCAGGATCACCACGGCCCGCAGTTCCTCCGGCAGGCACCTCACCGCTTCCCGCAGCGGCAGTGCATCATAATCGTCTGGTCCGGCACACTCCGGCAGCGCCGCAGCTCCGTCCGGATGGAAGCGTTTGCGGCGCCGCAGCTCCCGGTGGCACTCATTGAGCAGGATCCGCGTCAGCCAGGTCTCGAAGAAAGCCGGTTCCCGGAGCTTCTTCAGGCTCCGCAGCGCCTGATATACCGCCTCGTCCACAGCCTCCATGGCGTCGGCCTCACTGCCCAGATACAAATATGCGGTACGGTAGAGCCGCTGCCGCACCGACTGGGTCCTGACAGCAAATTCATTGCGATCCACGGGCATCCTCCTCTCGTCTGTTTTCATTTATTAGAGTCCCGATACAGGTGTTTTATTTGCATCCGGACAAAAAAATTTCCGGCGCGGCTGCGCCGGAAATTTTCTGTTTTGGATCAGGCCCTGGGATGGGCTTTCTGATACACGTCCTTGAGCTGGCGCTTGATGACATGGGCATAGATCTGGGTGGAGGAGATATCCGCATGCCCCAGCATCTCTTGGATGGAACGCAGGTCCGCGCCGTTTTCCAACAGGTGGACGGCAAAGGAGTGGCGCAGGGTGTGCGGTGTGATGTCCTTTTCGATGCCTGCCCGCTCCTGATAGTACTTGATGATTTTCCAGAATCCCTGACGACTCATGCGCTCTCCGCTCATATTCACAAACAGTGCCGCTTCATCCCCAACGGCAATGAGCTGGGGGCGGATATTGCGTACATAATCCGAAAGTGCCTTTACCGCCGTGTGATAGAGCGGGATGATCCGCTCTTTCCCGCGGCTGGCACAGCGGATAAAACCAGCAGCCAGGTTCAGATCCTCCACATTCAGCGCGATAAGCTCACTGACCCGGATACCGGTGGCATACAGCAGCTCCAGCATGGCATGATCCCGGTAACCCTTGGCATCCACACACTGGGGCTGCTCCAAAAAAAGCTCCACTTCTTTATTGGTGAGGATCTCCGGGTATTTCCGCTCTACCTTTGCCGCTGCCACCCCTTTTGCGGGATTGGCATCCACGCCCCCCTCTGCCAGCAGGAAGTTATAGAAAGACTTTACAGACGCCAGAAAGCGAGTGGCAGAAGATGCGGATTTTCCGTGTCCTGTCATCCAAGTCATATACGACTGGACCATGTCACCCTCCGCCTCCCGCAAACCACAGCCGTAAGTGCTCTGCAGATACCTGGCAAATTGGGTCACATCCCGCAGGTAAGAGCTGATTGTGTTCTGGGAGGCATGTTTTTCTTCCTCCAGATATGTACCATAGCGCCGGATATCATCTGTCTCCAGAGGGACCCCCTCCTCTCTTTCAAATCCCGATCTGTGCCAGTGCGAGCTCCAGCAGCCTGGAGGAAAGCAGCAGATCCAAACACACACCCAACAATAAAACGACCACTGCTGCACCGAAGCGCAACCACCAGTCCCGGCCATACACCACTGCCCGCAGACGCCGCCCACTCCCAAAGGATGCACCCGCCAAAGCTGCTGAAGTCTCCAGTGATGCGGCTGCCAGCACGAAAAAGCATGGCAGCGTCAACAGGCAACGCAAGCCGAATACCGCAAGGGTCAGAATCACCCCATGTGCTCCGAAGGTAGCGGTAAAACAGCAGACAGAAAAGGACAGGAAAAATCCAAACGCCAGCGCTGTGCATGGCAGCAGGATCACTCCTACAGAAGCAAAACCCAGGAAAAAAGCCAGCAGCGGATAACGCAGATACAGCACTGCCGTAGACAGCAGTGCTCCCAACGGACGCTGCCCAGCAGCGCCCAATTGTACATAATCCGTGAGATACTGCTTCAGCTCCGCTCCAGTCTCGTCGGGCACCCTGCCCATCAAAGCCTGTCCCAAAATCACGCCGCACAAAAAGAAAAGCGCCAGGAGCAGCAGCCGCGGCAGCGCAGAGGATGATCCCGGAGCGGAAGGATTTCGTCTTTTCCAGTTCAAACCGCCTCACCTCATCACCACTCTATGACGGGTACCGGCGTATTATACGAATCGGTTGACGTAAACCTTCTTTCTTTTAATATAGTGCAATTTACCAGATTTATCAAGGAATTTCCCGAAAAACTAAAGTTTTCAGCAGTTATGCACAAATGTTATGTAAATAATATTATGTAAACACAGAAAACCGCATGCGGGATAAGCGTAAAAAAAGGAGAAAAAAACACAGATGTGGGGGTACTCCAAAATAGCCGCCCCCACATCTGCGATGTCACCGCATGCAATCCGCTCCCTATAGGACCCCGCCCCATCCAGCGGGATCCCGGGCAAAATTTTGTGAAATTCTACAAATCTCAGCGACGACGGTGCTGGATCCCCCGCTTCCGTTTTCCGGCAGCAGGAACCGATGCCACACCGCCGCACAGCGCGCACAGCAATACCACACCGTCCCGCCCGGTCCATTTAGCCCCAGTAGTAGACAAGCCGCAGCAGACCAGAATCGCCGCAAACAGTGCAGCTGTTCCTACAGCCGAAACAGGCTTTCCCGCCCGGCGTCCGGCTAGAACTCCACCGCCCGCTGCTGCCAGCAGGCAAAGCACCGCTGTGGCAGGGAATGCTGCCCCCTCCCCGATCGTTCCGCGCACAACCAGCAGTGCAAGCAGCATGTGCCCCACCAGATATACCCCCAAGGTCAGCAGCAATCCCCCCAGATACGGAGCCCATGCTGGACGCTTCTTCTTTCCTCCGCCCATAAAAAAACCTCCTCCGGAACACGCTCTTTGCAAAAGCATATTCCGGAGGAGATCCAGTTTATAACCTTATTCCTTGGGCTCTTCGGGAGCAGGGATCTCATCCACGGGATCCTCAGGCAGCTCTTCCGCCTTTTTTTTGCTCTCCTTGCTCTCTTTCTCCTTAGCAGGCTGCTCAGCTGTCTGAACGCCTACAGTAGAGACTGCCCACTTGGCAAATTCAACGCGGACACGGTCCTCACTGGTCTCAACGATGATGGTATCATTGTTGACCGCCACAATCTTGCCCACGATACCGCCGATGGTGGTGATGACATCGCCTTTTTTCAGGCCATCACGCATCTCCTGAGCTTTCTTCTTCCGCTTGTTCTCCGGGCGGATCATCAGGAAATACATGAGAGCGAACAGAATGACAAGCATCAAAATAGTCTGGGTTCCCTGATCCATATTACAAAATCTCCTTTATCGCTTGTAAATTGGCAATGAAGTTATTATACCAAAGTCAACCGTTTTTGCAAGAGCTTTCTGGTTGTTTTTGCAGAGAAGTTATACCCGCTCCTCCAGCTTTCCGCTGTACTGGGCACGAAACGCGGCAAAAGCCCCGTTTTCCAGGCTCTCCCGAATGCGAGCCACAAGCTCATTATAAAAATAGAGGTTGTGCAGCACTGCAAACCGCAACGCCAGCACTTCGTCCGCCTTAAAGAGGTGGCGCAGGTAGCTTCGGGAGAAATTCCGGCAAACGGGACAGCCGCAGCTTTCGCTGATAGGCCGTTCATCCGTGGCATACTTTTCATTCAGGATGTTCACCGTGCCCTCCCAGGTAAAAAGCTTGCCGTGGCGCCCATTTCGGGAAGGCATCACGCAATCGAAGAAATCCACACCTCGGCTGACTGCCTCAATGATGTTGCTGGGAGTCCCGACCCCCATGAGGTACCGGGGCTTTTCCCGCGGCATAAAGGGCTCCACCACATCGATCATCTCATACATGACCTCTGCCGGCTCTCCCACCGCAAGGCCGCCGATGGCAAACCCATCACAGTCAATTTTTGCAATCTCCTGCATATGCCAAGCGCGCAGATCAGCAAAGGTCGCACCCTGGTTGATACCGAAGAGCATCTGCCGGGGATTCACCGTATCCGGCAGACTGTTGAGCCGGTCATGCTCGGCCTTGCACCGCTCCAGCCACCGCAGCGTCCGCTCGCAGCTGGCCTTGGCATACTCGTAGCGTGCCGGATTCTCCACGCACTCGTCAAAGGCCATGGCGATGTCGCTGCCCAGATTAGACTGGATGCGCATGGACTCCTCCGGCCCCATGAAGATCTTCCGGCCGTCGATATGGGAGGAAAAGTAGACGCCCTCCTCACGGATCTTCCGCAGGGAGGCCAGGGAAAACACCTGAAAGCCGCCGGAATCCGTCAGGATGGGGCCGTCCCAGTGCATGAATCGATGCAGTCCTCCCATCTGCCGCACCAGCTGATCGCCCGGCCGCAAATGAAGATGGTAGGTATTGGACAGTTCGATCTGGCACCCCACCTCTTTCAGGTCCAGTGCGGAGACGCCGCCCTTGATGGCAGCCTGTGTGCCCACGTTCATGAACACCGGCGTCTGTACTTCCCCGCCGTGGGCGCAGGAGAACACGCCGCGCCGGGCGCGGCCCTCTTGTTGGATGACTTTGAACATTTATTCGCTCCTCGGTATAGATTTCAGTTTCTCAGCTGATGAACATTGCGTCCCCGAAGCTGAAGAAACGGTATCGCTGCCACACGGCCTCCTTGTAAGCCGCCAGCACATGCTCCCGCCCCGCAAAGGCGGATACCAGCATAATGAGGGTGCTCTCCGGCAGGTGGAAGTTGGTGATGAGCGCATCCATCACCTTGAAGCGGTAGCCGGGATAGATATAGATATCCGTCCACCCGGCGCTGGCTTTCATGGTGCCGTCCTCCGCCGCCCAGCTCTCCAGTGTGCGGCAGGAGGTGGTGCCCACACAGATGACCCGCCCGCCCCGCTGCCGGGTACGGTTGATGAGATCTGCCGTCTCCTGGGAGATGACGCAGTATTCGCTGTGCATCTCGTGCTCTGTGATCTCCTCCTCCTTCACGGGCCGGAAGGTCCCCAGGCCCACATGGAGGGTCACATAGCCGATCTCCACGCCCATGGCGGCGATCTTGTCCAGCAGCTCCTTTGTAAAATGGAGCCCCGCCGTAGGAGCGGCGGCACTGCCCAGATTTTTGGAATACACGGTCTGATACCGCTCCCGGTCCTGCAGCTCCTCCTTGATGTAGGGCGGCAGGGGCATCTTCCCCAGACGCTCCAGCACCTCCAGGAAGATCCCCTCGTATTCAAAGCGCACCAGACGGTTTCCGCCCTCCAGCTCTGCTGTCACCTGGGCAGTGAGCTGACCGTCGCCAAATGTGAGCCGGGTGCCCGGCTTCATCTTCCGTCCCGGCCGCACCAGACACTCCCAGGTCTGCTCTCCCCGATCGATGAGCAGCAGCACCTCACAGGCGCCGCCGCCGGGCAGCCGCTGGCCCAGCAGGCGGGCAGGCAGCACCCTGGAATCATTCAAAATCAGGCAATCGCCCGGGCGCAGAAAATCCGGCAGTTCGTAAAAATGATGATGCCCCACTTGGCCGCTAGCCCGATCCAGGGTCATGAGACGGGACGCATCCCGCCTCTGGATAGGCGTCTGGGCAATAAGTTCCTGGGGAAGTTCATAAAAGAAATCACTTGTTTTCATGCTGTCGCGGTCCTCACTCGATGGTTACACCTGTAAAATAAAATGTCAGAATGTCTCTGTAATTGTATCTTTGCTCTGCCATAGCTTTGGCGCCGTACTGGCTCATTCCCACATTGTGCCCGTTTCCGGTCCCGGAAATGACGAAATCCGAAGCAGCGGTGGTACCGGAGGCGCCGACACTGCTGCTGAGCGTGGAAGTTCCGGAGGAGGTAATCACGGAGACTGTGCTCCGGTCCAGCGTAGCCAACTGCCCGCTGCCGGTGATCACAGAGGCTCCCTCCAGCGAATCCAGACGTTGGCCGTCCCCTGCGATAAAGCCGCTGCCGGCCCCGCCGGTACCTCCGTTGATGGTAAAGCGCATGCTGCGGACATTTTTCCCGTAAGTGGTACTGTAAAAGGCCATGCGGCAGGTCTCGCCCTTCACCGTGAGGGTGTGTCCGGAGCTGTCCTCAAAGGTCACCTTATAGACGTTGCCCAACGGCGTATAAGCCGAAACATAGGCATTGGTCACATTCCCAATGTCATAGCCGCTCTTTTGCAGTACCCATGTCAATTCGTCCCGGGTATAGGTCACGGTATAGTGATAGTCCGGTATGGAGGTCTGGGCTTCATAGGGATCGCTCTTGCCGCGGAGATAGGGCACCTCCCCGCCCCAGACATTGGCGGCATCCTCAGTGGCTCCGCCGTTCGAGGAGTGATACACGGTCTCCGCCAGCTGTCCGTCGTAGTAGACGCACTGTCCCGCTGTATTGTCCACCGCCGCGTCGCTTCGGCTGGAAGAGGTGTTGACACCGTTGTAGACCTGGCAGTCGGTGGTATTGCACACATCAAAGCCATAGGAGGACAAATGCTTGGTGGTGCGGCAGGCATATGTACGGGCACAGACCGCCTGGGCCTCCAGCGCCGCCAGCGGCCAGTCGCCGTTCATCTCATGAGGGATGACGCCCTTGACATAATCCTCCAGATCCACCACGTTGATAACGTTCAGGTCGCCGCCAGTGATCCGGGCATACTCAAAGCCGCCCCGGTAGCGGTAACCCTTGAACCAGGTGATCGGCTCATCTCCCCAGCCGTCCGGCTGGACACCCAGGTCCGTGATGCCCTGGTCATCGAACTCAAAGAGCACTTCTGTGGTACGGGTGACCGTCACCAGGACCCCGGTGTCAGAGGAGCACACCACATCACCGGAAATGCCCAGCGTATCCAGCATCTCCTGTGCCTCCCGGCGGGATGCGCAGGCCCCTGTGCGCACCACATATTCTCCGGAGATCCAGGCAGGCCAGCCATCCACTTCGTTTGCCGCATCCAACGCTTCGTCAAAGGAGGAGAACCCATCCAGCTGCACATGCCAGGGCCCCAGATACCGATAGGTGCTGGAAGGCATGTTCCTGGTATAGGTACCGCTTTCGTTCATATAAATATCACCGGCGGCAGTCATGGAGATGGTGGTCTCTTCCGTCCATCCCAGCTCCTGAAACCGGCGCCTGTCATCAAAATAGCCGAAGGCATATCCTTCGCCCTCCGCATTCTCCAGATTTGCTGAAAACAGAGCGCCGGAGCCATACCGCAGACCCACTTTTACCGTGTCGTTCACGACAGCAGAAGCGGAAACCGCCGTACATACGAAAAATGTCACAACGAACATCGTGGTGAGAAGCAGTTTTTTCATGGAACCTCCCAATGGCACAGCCTTGACGGAGACGGAAAAGTATGCTAACATACATACAAATGTCCGTCTCACAGATACACAAATACCCAGAACCCAATATCGTGTATTATAATACAAAAGAGCGGCACATTCAACCAAAAATCCGCGGCAGGCCCACCCGGACCCGCCGCCGCAGGAGGAAGATTGTATGAAAGAGTACAAGGTGGGCGTCATCGGCTGCACGGGCATGGTGGGACAGCGGTTCATTACCCTGATGGAGAACCACCCCTGGTTCCGCCTTACCGCTGTGGCCGCCAGCGCCCGCAGTGCCGGCAAAACCTATGCCCAGGCCGTGGAGGGCCGCTGGGCCCTGGACATCCCCATGCCGCAGGAAGCCGCCGGGCTGACGGTCCTGGACGCCGAGGCCGATGCGGAAATGCTGGCGGGAATGGTGGATTTCTGCTTCTGCGCCGTGGACATGAAGAAAGAGGAGATCCGGGCCCTGGAGGAAAAATACGCCAAGCTGGAGTGCCCCATCGTCTCCAACAACTCCGCTCACCGCTGGACGGATGACGTGCCCATGGTGGTGCCGGAGATCAATGCCGATCACATCCAGATCATCGAGGCCCAGCGTAAGCGTCTAGGCACCAAGCGGGGCTTCATCGCCGTCAAGAGCAACTGCTCTCTCCAGAGCTATGTCCCTGCCCTGCATCCCCTGAAGAAATACGGTCTGGAACGAGCCCTGGTGTGTACCTATCAGGCCATTTCCGGTGCCGGCAAGACCTTTGCCCGCTGGCCGGAGATGGTGGATAACTGCATCCCCTACATCGGCGGCGAGGAGGAAAAGAGCGAGCAGGAACCGTTGAAGCTCTGGGGCCATATCGAAGACGGGAAGATCGTCAAGGCCCAGGGTCCCTCCATCACGGCCCAGTGCTTCCGGGTGGCCTGCCAGGACGGTCACATGGCCGCTGTGTTCATGAAGTTCGCCGACGGCAAGGCTCCCTCCATGGAGCAGATCAAGGCCGACTGGGCCACCTTCCGCGGACCTGCCCAGGAACTGGATCTTCCCTCCGCCCCCAAGCAGTTCCTCCACTATTTTGAGGAGGAGAATCGTCCCCAGACCCGGCTGGACCGGAATCTGGAGCACGGCATGGCGGTATCCATCGGCCGCCTGCGGCCGGATACCCAGTATGATTACAAATTCGTCTGCCGCTCGCACAGCACCCTGCGGGCTGCCCCCGGCGGGGCCGTGCGGCTGGCCGAGCTGCTGTGTGCCAAGGGCTACATCGAGGCACGGTAATCTGATTATATGGCCACAAAAGAAAGCAGATACCCTGTGATTCAGGGTATCTGCTTCTTTTCATTTTTCATTTGAAGGAGGAGTATATGTGAAGCTTCCGATCTTTACAGGCTCTGGTGTGGCAATTGTGACGCCGTTTTCCAATGGGACCGTGGACCTGGAGGCCATGGGACGGCTGCTGGACTTTCAGTTGGGCAACAGCACCGACGCCGTCATCGTCTGCGGCACCACCGGCGAAGCCTCCGCCATGACCTACCGGGAGCGGATGCGGGCCATCGAATTCTGCGCGGAGCATGTGGACGGCCGGGTCCCGGTCATCGCCGGATCAGGGTCCAACTCCACGGAGAACGCCATTGCCCTCAGCCGGGACGCAGAGCGTGCCGGCGCCGACGCGCTGCTGACCGTGACGCCTTACTACAATAAGGCCACCCAGGAAGGGCTGGTGCGGCACTTTACCGCCCTGGCCGACGCCGTGTCCTCCCCCATCATCCTCTACAACGTCCCTTCCCGCACCGGCGTCTCCATCGCGCCGGAAACCTACGCCCGCCTGTCCGCCCACCCAAACATCCACGGCGTCAAGGAGGCATCCGGCAGTCTGGGCGCTGTCCAGCGCACCCGGGCACTGTGCCCGGAGGACTTTTACATCTGGTCCGGCAATGACGACGAGACGGTGCCCATCTGCGCACTGGGCGGCAAGGGCGTCATCTCCGTGGCGGCCAATCTGATCCCCGCTCAGATGCACCAGATGGTGTCGCTGTGCCTTGCCAACGATTTCGCCGCCGCCGGAGCGATGCAGATTCGACTCAAGGACCTCATTGACACCCTGTTCTGCGAGGTAAACCCCATCCCGGTGAAAACCGCGCTGAACCTCATGGGCTGGCAGGCAGGGCCGCTGCGTCTGCCACTGTGCGAACCCAGCGAAGCGAACCTCCGGCGCATTCGGGATGCCCTGGTGCGGTACAGCCTGCTGGAGCAGTGAGGACCAGCCGTGCCTAACCAACCGGAGATACCTCACCTCCTCCCATAGGGGCGGCATAGAGGAGCGCCCCCCCGAAGGTCCAACTCCTTTACACTACGCTTTTCTCAATCCGTCAAAGCCGCCTCCGCCGCCCGGACTCGCTGGTACCAAGTGCCCGGGGTGTCGTAAAGCGTACCGGAGAGGTCGTCGCCCCGGAAATCCGCCCCGCTGCCGCCGGAGGCGTACACGCCGCCCTCCGTGGAAAGGAGCAGGGTGGCAGTATCCAGATAGCCGTGGACCTCCTCCAGAAAAGCGGCGATGGTGTCCGCGTCAAAGGAGTCGTGGCTGGGCGAACCAAAGTTGACATCGAACTGCACACTTCCCTGCCGGAGAAGGGTCAGGCCCCCGCCCTCCAGGCTGAAAAACTCATAGGCATACCCAGCGCCGCCCTGGTACATGGCGGGATCATAGGTCAGCAGGCAGTCCGCGCCATCCACAGTGCAGGCGAAGAAGCTTCGCCAGCCTGCGTGAGACAGTCCCGCCGTGGCGGACCACAGCGCCTCTCCGCCATCGGTCACCCGCAGCTCGTACCAGGCGGGAGGCGCCCCCGCCTCCGGGTCCAGCACCGTCACCACCTCCACGGTCTCCGACGCGCCGTCCCAGTCAAAGTCGTAGCTGCCCCGCAGGACCTCTGTGGTCTGCTCCAGAGCGGAGCCGGTGAGGGCACCATTTTCATCCGGCCAGAGAGAACAGCGGTAGGTATGCTGCTCCGCGCCGTCTCCGCCCGGAACCGTCCGTCGGGCGAAAGGACCTCCCCCTCCACCTGCGCCACTGGAAGCGTATCCAGATAAGCCTGGTACGCAGCCTCCTCCGCCTGCTGCGCAGCTTCGAACCGTCCGTTGACGGTGACCACCGCCGCCGCGGCAGCCAGCAGCAGTGTCACGCCCAAGATCCGCCGTTTGTCCATAAAAGACCGCCCCCACACTGAAGATAGTTTCAGTGTAGGGGCGGGATATCATTATGTCAACTACAAACCGGTTACAGCGTCACCCGTTCAGCCGGGCGAGCATCTCCTCCCGCTGACCGGCGATATACTCGTCATAGGTGCACATCTTGTCGATGAGACGGCCGTCGGTGAACTCCATGATGCGGTTGGCGATGGTCTGGACAAACTCATGGTCGTGGCTGGCAAAGAGCACCACGCCTTTGAAGTCGATGAGGCCGTTGTTGACGGCGGTGATGGACTCCAGATCCAGGTGGTTGGTGGGCTGGTCCAGCACCAGGACATTGGAGCCGAAGAGCATCATCCGGGAGAGCATGCACCGCACCTTCTCGCCGCCGGAGAGGACCTTCACAGGCTTGAACACGTCGTCGCCGGAGAAGAGCATCCGGCCCAGGAAGGAACGCTTGAAGGACTCGGTGTTCTCGTCGGCGGTGTTGCCGGTGTACTGGCCCAGCCAGTCCACCAGGTTCAGATCGCAGTCGTTGAAGAAGGCAGAGTTGTCCAGGGGGAAATAGCTGGTGGTGATGGTAGTGCCCCACTTGTAGGTACCCCCATCCGGCTCCATCTCTCCCATGATGATCTTGAAGAGGGTAGTCTTGGCGATCTCGTCCTCCCCCACAAAGGCGATCTTGTCCCCCTTGTTCACCCTAAAGGACACATTGTCCAGCACTTTGCGGCCATCCACGGTCTTGGAAAGGCCCTCCACGGCCAGGATCTCCTTGCCGGGCTCCCGCTCCATGGTAAAGCCCACAAAGGGATAGCGCCGGGAGGAGGCGGGCATCTCCTCCACCGTCAGCTTGTCCAGGAGCTTGCGGCGGGCGGTGGCCTGCTTGGACTTGGACTTGTTGGCGGAGAAGCGGGCGATGAAGGCCTGCAGTTCCTTGATCTTCTCTTCGTTCTTCCGGTTCTGGTCCCGGATCATCCGCTGGACCAGCTGGCTGGACTCATACCAGAACTCGTAGTTGCCCACGTACATCTTGATCCCGCCGTAGTCCACGTCCACGATGCTGGTGCAGACGGTGTTGAGGAAGTGGCGGTCGTGGCTGACCACGATGGTCAGCGCCTCGCAGTCCATCAGGAAGTCCTCCAGCCACTCGATGGCCTGGATGTCCAGATGGTTGGTGGGCTCGTCCAGGAGGATGATGTCCGGCTTTCCGAACAGTGCCTGGGCCAGCAGCACCTTCACCTTCTCCTTGGCGGTGAGGCTGGACATCTCGGAATAGAGGATGTCGTTGGAAAGGCCCAGGCCCTGGATCAGGCGGGAGACGTCGCTCTCAGCCTCCCAGCCGCCCATCTCGGCAAATTCCGCCTCCAGCTCGCTGGCCTTCACGCCGTCCTCATCGGTGAAGTCCTCCTTTTCGTAAAGGGCCTCCTTCTCCTTCATGACGTCGTAGAGGTGCTGATTGCCCATGATGACGGTATCCAGGACGGTGTAAGCGTCGTACTGGAAATGGTCCTGCTTCAGGACGCTCATCCGTTCCTCCTTGGGGATGATGACCTCGCCGGTGGTAGGCTCCAGGTCCCCGGAGAGCACCCGGAGGAAGGTGGTCTTGCCCGCGCCGTTGGCGCCGATGATGCCGTAGCAGTTGCCGGGGGTAAATTTCAGATCCACATGCTTGAAGAGGGTCTGGCCGGAGAAGTTCACGCTGACGTCGTTGACAGTGATCATAGTCTCTTCTTGGTAATCCTTTCCTGTTTTCTGATAACGCACAGCAGGCGCGGCGCCTGAGGCGCCGCGTCTGCCGAACGGTTATTCTTCCAGCATGGCCTTGTGATAGACCTTCTTGCCCTTTTTGATGATGGCGCCCTCGCCGCAGCAGGCCTTGCAGCTGAACTTGGCCTCGATGTCGCCCACCTTCTGGCCGCAGACGCTGACGCCGCCCTGCTGCACCAGCCGCCGGGCCTCTCCCTTGGAGGCACACAGACCGCACTTGACCAGCAGCGTCAGGATGTCGATCTCGCCCTCGGCGGAGAAGTCGTCCCGGCACAGCTTCGTGCAGGGCATGTTTGCGGAGTCGCCGCTGCCGCCGAAGAGAGCCCGGGCAGCCTCCTGGGCCTTGGCAGCTTCTTCCTCGCCGTGGACCAGCTTCGTCAGCTCAAAGGCCAGGATCTCCTTGGCAGTGTTGAGCTGGCTGCCCTCCCATTTGTCCATCTCGTCGATCTGCTCCAGGGGCAGGAAGGTCAGCATGCGGATGCACTTGAGGACGTCGGCGTCCCCCACATTGCGCCAGTACTGATAGAAGTCGAATGGGCTGGTCTTGTTGGGGTCCAGCCACACCGCGCCGGAGGCGGTCTTGCCCATCTTCTTGCCCTCGGAGTTCAAAAGCAGCGTGATAGTCATGGCGTAGGCATCCTTGCCCAGCTTGCGGCGGATCAGCTCCGTGCCGCCCAGCATGTTGGACCACTGGTCGTCGCCGCCGAACTGCATGTTGCAGCCCACGGTCTGGAACATGTGGTAGAAGTCGTAGGACTGCATGATCATATAGTTGAACTCCAGGAAGCTCAGGCCCTTCTCCATGCGCTGTTTGTAGCACTCGGCCCGCAGCATGTTGTTCACAGAGAAGCAGGCGCCCACCTCACGGAGGAGATCCACATAATTGAGCTTCAGCAGCCAGTCGGCGTTATTGAGCATCATGGCCTTGTCCTCACCGAACTCGATGAACCGCTCCATCTGCTTTTTGAAGCAGTCACAGTTGTGCTGGATGGTCTCGGGCGTCAGCATCTGGCGCATATCGGTACGGCCGGAGGGGTCGCCGATCATGCCGGTGCCGCCGCCGATGAGGGCGATGGGCCGGTTGCCGGCCATCTGCAGCCGCTTCATCAGGCACAGCGCCATGAAGTGGCCCACGTGGAGGGAGTCCGCTGTGGGATCGAAGCCGATATAAAACACGGCCTTGCCGTTGTTCACCAGCTCCCGGATCTCCTCTTCGTCGGTGACCTGGGCGATGAGGCCCCGGGCCTTGAGTTCTTCGTAGATCTGCATGTTCGTTCTCTCCTGTTCTTCAGATGAATTCAGTCGAAACGGGATAAAAAACGCCCCCGTCCCGGCAGGGACAGAGGGCGAATCACTTCGCGGTACCACCTCTGGTTCACCGTCTCCTCGCGGAGAAGCGGCCTCGGGCCGTGCCATCACACGGCGGCGCGGTAACGGGCGCACCCGGAGCACGCCTACTGGGCCGCAGGGCCGTTGGGGTGCCAGCTCCAAGGGGTATTCGCCGCCGGGCCCTCTCCCCCTTCCACCAACCGGGGGTTCTCTTTGCAGCGCCGTGACGGGTACTCTTCCTCTTCCTCACTGTGTACGGGTGGGATTATATCGGATTCCGGGAGCGTTGTCAAGTCCTGTCCCCGTCTGCCTCCCCGGCGGAAAGATAGATCTCCTCCGCCCGCTGCAGCGCCTCGCCCAGCCTCGTACCGGCCCGGATCCCCTGGGGCGTCGGCTCCATCATGTCCGCTGCGTCCGCCGCTGCCGCCGCTACCACCAGATACATTTTCTTCCAGACTTCCCTTTCGTCCATATCCATCCTCCTCAAGATTTTTTGCACTAAACTTAGGTGCATTAAGAACATACTAATACGAAATGAACTTAAAATCAACTCATATTTAGTACAAAGAGTGAGGCGTCATGAAAAAGGTCGAAGGAAAGGGAAAGCATATCAGCATCCGCTTTGATACGGAGACACATGATAAGCTGTTTTATATCGCGGAATATGAGGGCCGCAGCGGCAGCGGTCAGATCATGTACCTTATCCGCCGCTGTATCGCCGATTTCGAGCGGGAACACGGTAAAATTGAACTGGACGGCAAAAACGGCTGACGCCATGGCGTCAGCCGTTTTTTTGTTCATTTCAGCGTGGCCCGGTAGGCCTCCGCCTCGTCCAGCAGCTCCCCGGCGCTCTCCAGCAGCGCCGGCGTCACCTTGGCGCCGCCGGTGATCCGGGCCAGCTCCGCCTTGCGCCGCTCCCGGTCCAGCTGGACGACATGCGTGTAGGTGCGGCCGCTGCGCTCCCCCTTCTCTACGGAAAAGTGGGTGTCTGCCATGGCGGCCAGCTGCGGCAGATGGGTCACGCACAGCACCTGCTTGCGGCGGCTCACCTGGGCCAGCTTCTCCGCCACCTTCTGGGCCGCCCGCCCGGAGACGCCGGTGTCCACCTCGTCGAACACCAGTGTGCCCACGGACTCCTGCTCCGCCAGCACGTTCTTCAGCGCCAGCATGATCCGGGCCAGCTCGCCGCCGGAGGCGATCCGGGCGATGGGCCGCAGGTCCTCTCCCACGTTGGCGGACATCAAAAAGCGGATCTCGTCGCAGCCGTCAGGGCCCGGCTCCCGGGGCGCGAAGTCGATGGCAAAGCGGACCTTGCGCATATCCAGATCCCGCAGCTCCGACTGCACCCGTTCCTCCAGCACGGAGGCGGCGGCCTTCCTGGCCTCCGTCAGTGCCGCGCCGGCGGACCGGACGGCCTCCGTGGCTTTTTGAAGCTGCCGTTCCAGCAGTGCCAGAGTGTCGTCCGCCGTCTCGATGGCCGACAGCTCCTCCCGGCAGCGGTCCAGATAGGCCAGCATCTCCTCCGTGGTGGCGCCGTACTTCTTGCGCAGCCGGTACAAAAGGTCCGACCGGCTCTCCACCGCGTCCAATTCACCGGGCGAGAAGTCGAACTCCTCCCGCTTTTCCCGGATGATCTCGGCAAGGTCATACGCTTCACAGCGAAGCGATTCCAGCCGCTGATACAGCTCCGCCATGTCGTCTCCCAGGGTACGGATGCCGTAGAGGGCCTCCTCCGCCTCCCGGATGGCAGACACGGCGCCGCCGCTTTCGTCCCCGCCGCTGAGGCAGTAGTCCGCGCCGCTGAGGGCGGAGAGATACTTCTCCCCGTTGCGCAGCAGCTCCCGGCGGCGGGCCAGCTCCGTCTCCTCGCCGGGCACCAGCTCCGCTCGCTCCAGCTCACCGATCTGGAACTGCAAGCTGTCCACCCGGCGGGCCTTCTCTGCCTCGTCCATCTGCAGCGCCCGGATGCGGCTGCGCAGGTCCGTCATGGCCTCATAGGCCTGCCGGTAGGCCGCCAGCGGCGCGTCCGTCCGGCCGAACCGGTCCAGGTACGCGCCGTGCTGCTCCTCGTCCAAAAGCTGCGCGCCGTCGTGCTGGCCGTGGATGTTCAAAAGCTCGCTGCCGATGCGGCGCATCTGCGCCACCGTCACCGGACGGCCGTTGACCCGGCAGGCGTTTTTGCCGTCACCGTAGATCTCCCGCTGCAGCAGCAGCGCACCGTCCTCGTCCGGCGCGGCCCCTACCTCCAAAAGCCCAGGCAGCTCCGGCGAAACGCCGGAGAACTCCGCACTGACAAAGGCCCGGTCCGCACCGGTGCGGATCAGCTCCCGGGAGGTCCGGCCCCCCAGCACCGCACCCATGGCGTCGATGACGATGGACTTTCCGGCGCCGGTCTCACCGGTGAGGGCGTTGAACCCCGGGAAAAACCGGATATCCGCCTCCTCGATCACCGCGATATTCTCAATGTGCAGCAATTCCAGCATGGTGTCAGCTCCCTTTGGCAAGATCCGCGGCGGTCAGAGCATCTCCTTGATCTCTTCGCAGAAGGAGGCTGCGGACTCCGCGTCCCGCATCAGCAAAAAGGCGGTGTCGTCCCCTGCCAGAGACCCCACCATGTAGGTGATGTCCATGTTGTCCAAAGCGGAACAGGCGGCACTGGCCAGACCCGGCATGGTCTTGAGCACCACGATGTTCTGGGCGCTGGCCACGCTGGTGATGCTCTCCCGGAAGATGGTCCGCAGCTTCTCGGCAAAGTTCAGCCGGGTGCGGTTGCCGGAAACGGCGTACTTGTAGACGCCTTGTCCAACCGGCTCTTTGATGAGGTGCATCTGCTTGATGTCCCGGGAAATAGTGGCCTGGGTGCTGGTGATGCCCCTTGCCTGCAGCCGGGAGAGCAGCTGCTCCTGGGTCTCGATGTTTTCCTGGGAAATGATCTCCAGAATCATGGATTGACGGTCATTTTTCATCTCAAAGCCCTCCCGGAAGCATTTTTTTCGCAAAAATCTCACAAAAGCTCTTTTCCGTCAGCCGCACCAGCTTCATCACATGCTTGCTCCGCCGGACCTGCACCTTGTCGTCGGCCCGCAGGGAGAACGCCCGGCTCTCATCCACGCACAGATACACCGGCTTGCGGCCGTTGCGTTCCAGCTCCACCGTCAGCACATGCTCCGGCGAGAGGACATAGGAGGAAAAGCGCATGTTGTGGGTGCAGATGGGACAGACGATCATGGTCTGCGCCACCGGCTCCACCACCGGACCGCCGGCAGACAGGGAGTACGCCGTGGAGCCAGTGGGTGTGGAGACGATGACACCGTCGCCCGCGATGTCCGCCAGATGGCGGCCGTCAGAGGATATCTTCAGATGGATCACATGGGAGATAGGGCCTTCACGGATCACCGCATCATTTAGTCCGAGGTTCGTGTAAACCTGTTTTCCTTCACGGATTACCGAGACATCCAGCATCATGCGCTGCTCCGTTTTGAAGTCCCAGTCCCGCAGTTTGCGCAGTGCCTCCAGCTCTCCGGCCTCCAGCTCCGCGATGAAGCCCAGGCCGCCCATGTTGATACCCAGCACGGGGATCTTGTTCAAGGCCGCCAGCTTGGCAAGATGCAGGATCGTGCCGTCGCCGCCGAAGGTGATGAGCAGGTCCGCGCCCCGCAGTTCCTGAGGCAGCGGGCGGACGTCAAAATCGGCAAAGGCCCCGGACTTTTGGTCCTTGAAGGGAGAACACACCACGGTGCGGAATCCCAGCTCCCGCAAAATGGCGTCTGCGGCCCGGGTGGCCTGCATCCCCTGGTCCCGGTTGGGATTGGGGCAGAGAATGATCTTTTTTCCGCTCACACGCCGCTCTCCTCTCCATGCTCCCGCAGCTCCCGATGGGATTCCTCCACCAGTCCCCGCAGGTCGAAGGTGCCGGCTGCGCCGGCCTCCGTTTTTTCCAGATATCCCAGGTACTCAATATTCCCCTCAGGTCCGCGTACCGGGGAATATGTAAGCCCAAGGACTGTAAAGTTTGATTCCTTTGCATGCTCCAGAAAATGCTCCAACACCTCCAGATGCACGGCGGGGTCTCGGACCACGCCCTTTTTCCCCACCTTTTCTTTCCCGGCCTCAAACTGCGGCTTCACCAGGCAGGCCACGTGGCCGCCTGGCTTCAAAAGGCCCCACACGGCGGGCAAAATCAGCTTCAGGGAGATAAAGCTGACGTCAATGGAGGCAAAATCCAGCTCCTGGGGGATCTGCTCATGGGTGAGGTAACGGGCATTGGTGCGTTCCATGCACACCACCCGCGGATCGCTGCGCAGGCTCCAGGCCAGTTGGCCGTAGCCCACGTCCACGGCATAGACCTTCCCTGCGCCGTTTTGCAGCATGCAGTCGGTAAAACCGCCGGTGGAGGCGCCGATATCGGCGCAGACGGCGCCCTCCAGCTGGATGGGAAATGTTGCCATGGCCTTTTCCAGCTTCAGTCCGCCGCGGCTGACGTATTTCAAAGCATTGCCCCGCACCTCGACCTCGGCGTCCTCCGCCACGGCAGTGCCGGGCTTGTCCACCCGCTGACCCTTGACAAACACCAATCCGCTCATGATGGTAGCCTGGGCCTTCTGGCGGCTCTCCTGGAGACCCCGCTCCACCAGCAGCACATCCAATCTCTTTTTAGCCATCCTGCATCGCCTCCCGCACCGCTGCCGCAACAGCGGCGCCGTCCAATCCAAAGCAGTGTTCCAACTGGGAAACACTGCCCTCCGGGGCAAAGGTTTTGCCCAAGTTCTTTAAAATCAGCTTCTGCGGAGCAAGCCCTGCTTCCGCCAGGATCGCAGCGATCCGCTGGCCCACACAGCCGGCACCAAAGGAGTCCTCCAGTACCAGCAGCCGCCGCGTTCTTCCGATGGCCTCACATACCGGAGGATGTTCCAGCGGCGAGATCCGATTGAGCTTTACAATACCGGCCCGGATCCCCTCTTGTGCCAACAGCTCCGACGCCTCCAGCAGATGGTTCACCATAATGCCGTAGCCCACTAGAGTAACGTCCTCGCCCTGCCGCAGTCGAACGAAGGGAGCATCCGCCGTATCCTCCCGGAAACGGCCCTCCCCGCCCCGGGGATACCGCACCGCCACAGGCCCGTCCAGCTCAAAGATCGCCTGGCGCAGCATATGCCGCAGTTCGGCGAAGGAGGAAGGACACAACACCGTATATCCCGGGATCTCCGAGAGAAACAGCGCGTCAAAACAACCGTGGTGGGTCTCGCCGTCGGCGCCCACCAACCCGGCCCGGTCCACGCCCAGCACCACATGGAGCCGCTCCAGCGCCACATCGTGGATCAGCTGGTCATAGCCCCGCTGCAGGAAGGTGGAATAGACGCCGAACACCGGGATCATTCCCTGAGCCGCCAGACCGGCCGCCATGGACACACCGTGTCCCTCCGCAATGGCCACGTCGAAAAACCGCTCCGGAAATTCCCGAGCAAAGCCGCTCAGCCCTGTTCCGTCGGCCATGGCGGCGGTGATGGCACATACCCGTCCGTCCTCTGCTGCACAGGCAGAGAGGGTCTTTCCGAATACCGCGGAGAAGTTCTCTCCTCCCTGAGTACGTACGATGCCGGTAACAGGGTCGAAGGGACCGATACCGTGGAACTTCCCGGGGTCTTTCTCTGCAAAGGAATACCCCTTGCCCTTGATGGTATTCACATGGACTACCACCGGCCGGTTCAGCTCCCGTGCCCACTGCAGCACATCGCACAGCCGAGGCAGATCGTGGCCGTCGATTGGCCCCAGGTAGGTAAAACCCATATCCTCAAACAGCGTGCTCCCGGGCCACAGGGTCTTTTTTAAGGAGGACTTGAGCCAGTGATTGAACCGATACAGCGCATTGTCCGTGGGATGCTTGCCAAACAGGCTGCGGTACCACTTCTTAAAATGATAATAAGCCGGCTTGGAGCGCAGGCGGTTCAGATGAGAGGGCATTGCTCCTACATTTGGGTTGATGGACATGCCGTTGTCGTTCAGAATCACGATCAGCGGCTCACCGGAGGCTCCGGCGTTGTTCAGTCCCTCATAGGCCAATCCGCCGGTAAGGGCGCCATCGCCGATGAGGGCCAGCACGCTGTAATCCTGGTGGAGCAGCGTCCTGGCCCTGGCCATGCCCAGGGCCACCGAGACGGAATTGGAGGCGTGTCCCGCGATAAAAGCGTCGTGGATGCTCTCATACGGCTTGGGAAAGCCGGATAAGCCCCCCAACTGCCGCAGGGTCGGAAACGCCTCCTGCCGCCCGGTGAGGATCTTATGGACGTAGCACTGATGTCCCACGTCGAACACCAGCCGATCCCGGCTGGTGTCAAACACCCGGTGGATTGCGACCGTCAGTTCCACAGCTCCCAGGTTGGATGCCAGATGTCCGCCGGTCTCCGCCACATGCTCCACCAAAAAAGAGCGGATCTCATCACACAGCTGCGGCAAGGCGCTGCGGTCCAGGGCCTTGACATCACTCGGGGAATGGATCGATTCCAGAATCAAGCCAAACGCCTCCCATCAACGGTGAAACACATGTAAAAACCGCCCCGCCAGATAGACCACTTTCGTGCTCTGCTTCATGGCAAAAGTCTTGGAAAGGGCCTTTCCTCCAATGGTCAGGCCGGAAATCAGCGCTGTAATACCGACTGAGATCAAAACCGTCCGTGTGTTGAAGGCCTGCTGCAGCTGGGCAACGATGACTGCGCCGGTGGCACCGCTGACGATGCCGCAGATATCGCCTACCACGTCATTGCAGACGCTGGAGACCCGGGAGGCATTGCGCAGCAAGGCCAAAGCCTCCTTTGCTCCCTTCTCCTTGTGTGCGGCCATGGAGTGAAAGGGCCGGGCATCCGCCGCCGTTACCGCCACGCCGATCACATCAAAAATGATGCCCAATCCGATGAACATGGCCAGAATCAAAACGGCGACCGCCGTGCCCGCGCCGTCGAGCATCGACTCCGACGCAAGACTCAACGCCGCAGACAATGCGACCGCCATGCAAAAGACCGTCAAGGCCCAGCGGTACTGGGCGCTGGCACCGTTCTTTTTCTCCTTGGTGCGTTTTTCTCGTTTCAAATATGACAACCTCCCAAATGGGAAATACAGACAGATTCGCTAAGCAAGCGGCAGCAAAAAAGGTAAATCTTACGGCTTAGGTACGGGTTGGTTTTCCCCGCGGCGCACCTCTCGTTGCCGATGGAGGCGGTTCCCCCTTCGGCGCCGCGGCGCGGCGTTGCCAGTCCGCGCTACCCGATTGCCACTTAGTCCGCACTGCAATCCCTTTTCTGCCTCGCAAGAACAGCCTAGGTGATTTCCACCGCAGTCTGTCCGCTTCTTTAGCCTCTTTTGCAGGCATGGTTTCAAAGAGCAGGGGGCCGCCGAGCTCCGGCCGGGAGCGATGACGGCCTGACCTCCCATCCACCATACCCACGCAAGGCAGGCTACAGCTGCACACAGCGTTACGACTCAGCAACGGAGCCGATGCACCGCATTGCAGGTTCACAATCTGCTTCGTACACAGGCCGGAAATACCGCGATGGGAGTACGTCTGTGCACAAGAACAGGTCTCCACGGAAACAGGGTCGGGTTGACCATGCCATTGGAAATCGCCCTGAGTCCGCAAGCACGCGCAGCGCGCTTCCCCCCAGCACCCACCCAAAACTGGGCGTATCAAGCAGGCACCAGAGGTTTCATCGATGTGCCCTTCAGAGGATTTTTAGGCCCTCCCTAGGAAGCGGAAGATCTGACTAGAATACTGCGCCGCCGCTTAGCAAGGCATAGTATACCACGTCCTTGATAAATATACAATATTCATTGTATATACAAAGTGTGAATTTTTTGAGCCCTGCCTGTGCTTTTTGTCTGAACCCGGCATCACCGCATCCTTAACATCGCCTTAACGCTTTTTCCGCTATAATGTTGAGAAAGCTTCCGGGAGTTTTCACTCAAATTGATGACGGACAGCCAAAGAAAGGATGCTACATTCATGACAAGCGACGCCATAGGCAAACTACTGCTCATCGTCTTTTTCCTCCTTTGTTCCGCCTATTTCTCTGCCACGGAAACGGCCTTTTCCTCGCTCAGCCGCACCCGCGTCCAGATGATGGCCGATCACGGAAGCCGCGGAGCCAAGCTGGCGCTGAAGCTCTCCGAGCGGTATGACGATCTGCTCTCCACCATTCTGGTGGGAAACAACATCGTCAACATCGCCATCGCGTCTATCGGTACGATCCTCTTTGTCCGCCGATTCGGCGAAGATCTGGGGTCTTCCCTTTCCACAGTGGTGGTCACAGTGGTGGTGCTCTTCTGCGGAGAAGTCACACCCAAGAGCATGGCAAAGGAGGCTCCGGAAAAGGTGGCCATTGCCTCCGCCCCGCTTCTGCGGCTTTTGATGACGATCCTCCTTCCGGTGACCTGGATCTTTGCCAAGTGGAAAGCGCTGCTGGCCCGGATCCTGGTGGTGCAGGATGACCGCAAGCTGACCCAGGAGGAGCTTTTGATCCTGGTGGATGAAGTGGAGCGGGACGGCGGCATCGACAGTCAGGAACGGGAGCTGGTACGCAACGCCATCGAATTCAATGACCTCACCGCCGAGGACGTCCTCACTCCCCGGGTCTCCGTGGTAGGCGTTCCCGTTGAGGCAGACCGGGCAGAGGCGGCGGAAGTATTTGCCAGCAGCGGTTACACACGCCTGCCCGTCTACAAGGGCACGATCGACTGCATCGTCGGCGTCTTACATCTGAAAGATCTCTATGCGCCGGAAAACAAGGGGCTTTCCGTCAGCAGCCTGGTCAAGCCTGTGCTGAGCGTGGCCCCTGTCTCTCCCATCGGAACACTGCTGCGCCAGCTCCAGCGCACCAAAAATCACATGGCCGTGGTGGCTGATGAGCACGGCGGCACACTGGGCATCGTCACCATGGAGGACATCCTGGAAGAGCTGGTGGGCGAGATCTGGGATGAACATGACGAGGTGCTGGAACCCATCCGGGCGCTGGGGGAAAACCGCTATCAGCTGGCGGGTGATCTGGCCCCCCAGAAGGCCTTCAGCCTCTTTGGCATCCGGGAGGAGACAGACGCCCCTACCCTGAGCAGCTGGATGATGGACGGACTGGAACGCATCCCCGCAAAGGGCGATCAGTTCTCTTGTCAGGATGTGACTTTCACAGTGGAGGAAACAGAACTGAACCGGGTCACCCGTATTTTGGCGGAAAAATAAAAAACGGACCGCCTGCGTATTCCGCAGGCGGTCCGTTCCTTCTTGTTCAGCGATTCTTCTGGTAGATGGTCCACAGGCCGTCCATCAAGAGATACTTGTCGTAGATAATGGGATTGCGGCAATAGCGGACGATCACCGGCGCATTTCCGCCGGTGGCCACCACACTCACCGTCTTGCCGGGGAACTCTGCCCGGATGCGGTCGATGACGCCGTCCAGCATCCCGGCAGTGCCGTAGACGATACCGGCACGCATGCACTCCTCGGTGTTCTTCCCAATGAGCACCTTGGGATGCTGGAGGGAAATGGCGGGCAGCTGGGCGGCCCGGCGGCTCAGTGCCTCCAAGGACACGTTCACGCCCGGCAGCAACAGTCCGCCCTCGTAGTTGCGTCCCTCGGAGATCACACCGATGGTGGTGGCAGTGCCCATGTCGATGGTGACGATGGGGGGCTGAAACTTCTCCAGTGCCGCCACGGCGTCGGCCACGATATCCGCTCCCACCTGAGTCTGCACGGAAAGGCGGATGTTGAGCCCCGTCCGGACACCGGGTCCCACCACCATGGGGGGCTTACCCAAAAGACGGGTCAGCGCCTTTTCCATCATAAAGTTCAGCGGCGGGACCACGCTGCACAAAATGGCGCCGGTCACATCGGTGTAGCTGAAATGATACAGCGCGAACAGGTTCATCAGATCGATGCTGATCTGGTCCGCGGTCTTCCGGCTGTCGGTATCCAGCGAAGCCAGGAACCGCAGGTTCTTCTCCCGGTCAAAAAGCCCCACCGAGGTATTGGAATTGCCTACGTCTATGGCAAGCAGCATGGCACATCGCTCCTTCCTTCTTGTCTGCTTTGAGTCTCTCCTATCCTAGCACGACTTTCCCTCCCTTGCAAGTCCTGCCGGGGGCTGATATACTGTCAGAAAGATCCGAACAAGGAGCGTTCTGCCATGACCGGACTGAAAACCGTTTCCTCTCCCCTGGGACCGCTGCTGCTGGCCTCCGACGGGGAAGCTCTCACCGGCCTCTGGCTGAAGGGCCAGAGGTATTTTGCCGTCGGGGTGCCGACGGATGCTGCACAGCGACCGGAACTTCCGGCATTCCTCCAAGCGGAGGCCTGGCTCGCCGCCTACTTTTCCAAAGCCCCGCTGCCGCCCATGCCCCCATTGGCTCCCAGGGGCACTGCCTTCCAGTGCGCCGTATGGCAGCAGCTCACTCACATCCCCTATGGCACCACCACCACCTACGGAGCACTGGCCCATGCATTGGGCGTATCCTCTCCCCGGGCCGTGGGCAGTGCCGTGGGCCGCAATCCCATCTCCATTCTGATCCCCTGCCACCGGGTCCTGGGATCGGACGGCAGTCTCACCGGCTACGCCGGCGGGCTGGAGCGGAAGCGCTTCCTGCTGGAGCTGGAGGGAGCAGCCGCTGCCCTCCGCACATGAAAAAGGCGCCGGATGTTCCGGCGCCCTTTTTTTACAGGATGATGCAGATCAGCCCGCCGCTGCCCTCGTTGATGATGCGGGTCAGCGTCTCCTGGAGCTTCTTTCGGGCATCCTCCGGCATCCGCTTGAGCTTTGCCTGAAGGTCCTCGCTGACCAGCTCATGGAAGCTGCGGCCGAAGATGTTGGACTGCCAGATCTTGCTGGTGTCACCTTCGAATTCCTGGAGCAGGTAATTCACCATGTCCTCAGACTGCTTTTCGTTGCCCACGATGGGGCTCACCGCCGTCTCGATGTCCGCCCGGATCATATGGATGCTGGGAGCGCTGGCCTTCAGCCGCACCCCATAGCGGCCGCCCTGCTTCATGATCTCCGGCTCCTCCAGCTTCAGCTCGTCGATGCCGGGCACCACGATGCCGTACCCCTTTTCCCGCACATCCTGCAGTGCCCCGGCCACCTTGTCATATTCCGCCTTTACTGTGGCCAGCCGGGTCAGCAGGCTCATAAGGTCCCCGTCATCCGACACGGAGAATCCGGACTGCTGGGAGAGCGTGTGATAGAACAGCTCCCGGGGCAGCTGCAGCGCGGCGGCGGCCACACCGGTGCCCAGATCGATGGCAGTGATCTTCGCCTCGCTGATATTTTCACAGCTTCCCAGCGCGGCGATGACGCCCTCCACCTCCCGGATGTGACGGAGCTGGGCCGTCCCCTGGCGCACCGCTTCGTAAAGCCCCGCTTTGATGGGATGATCCGCTGGCAGCGCGTCCACCCAGGGCGGCAGGAAGAGATCCAGCTCCTGCATGGGAAACTCGTAGAGCACCGCCTTGAGGATATCGCTCACTGCATCCTCATCCAGCTCCAGGCAGTTCACCGCGATACAGTTCACCTCGTACCGGGAGGCGATGTCCCGGACGATGGCCGCAGCCCGATCCCCCTTGGGATCTGCGGAGTTCAGCAGCACGATGAAGGGCTTTCCCAACTCCTGCAGCTCCCGGATCACCCGCTCCTCCGCCTCCAGATAGTCCTCTCTGGGGATCTCGGAGATGGAACCATCTGTGGTCACCACCACGCCGATGGTGGAATGCTCCGCGATGACCTTGCGGGTACCGATCTCTGCCGCCTCCGTCATGGGGATCTCGTGGTCGTACCAGGGGGTAGTGACCATGCGTGGCGCGTCGTCCTCATACTGGCCGATGGCCCCCCGGACCATGTATCCCACACAGTCGATGAGCCGCACGGAAAAGGCGGCGCCGCCCTCCAGCTGGATCTGCGCTGCTTCCTCGGGAACAAATTTGGGCTCCGCCGTCATAATGGTCCGCCCGGAGCCGCTCTGAGGCAGCTCATCCCGGGCCCGCTCCTTGCGGTAGACATTTTCAATGTTGGGGATCACCTGCGTCTCCATGAACCGCTTGATGAAGGTGGATTTCCCGGTACGCACCGGCCCCACCACCCCAATGTAGATATCTCCCGCGGTGCGGGTGGCAATATTCTGGTAGATCGTGGTATTCATAGCATCCCGTCCTTTTTCCGCTCCATAGTCATGTTCCACTGTATGTCTGCCTCTGTAAAAGTATGACGGCCCGTCTTTATTTGTCTATTTTTAACAATATCAGCAGATGTGAAAACGTTTTTTTAGTTGAAATTTGCATTTACAGAAAAAATTTAGCATGGTAAACTACTAATGAATTAAATGTGCGGGCAGAACCCGCCGGTTTGGAGGATACATACATGAAACGGATGAAAACCATTTTTGCTCTGCTTCTGGCCCTGACCATGACGGCTTCCCTGGCCGCCTGCGGCGGCAGCGATCCCGCGGAGGAGGAAACACCTGCCGACAACACCAACGTGGAAGAACCTGCCGATAACACCGAGACCTCCGAGAGTGATCTCGCCTATGTCCAGGACAAGGGCACCCTGGTGGTCGGCATTACCTACTTTGCCCCCATGGACTACAAGGCCGAGGGCAGCGACGAGTGGATCGGCTTTGACGCCGACATGGCCAAGGCCTTCGCCGAAAGCTTGGGCGTCAGCGTTGAATTCCAGGAGATCACCTGGGACTACAAGGTGGAGGAGCTGAACTCCAAGGCCATCGACTGCGTGTGGAACGGCATGACTTTGGGCGAGGACGTTCTGGCCGCCATGGGCACCTCCGTCCCCTACTGCACCAACTATCAGACGCTGATCTATCTGGCAGACAGAGCCGCTGACTTTGAGGGCCTGACCTCCCTGGAGGGCCTGAACATCGCCGTGGAGTCCGGCTCCGCCGGCGAGGACGCCGCGGTAGCCCTGGGCGCCACTACCGTGCCTGTCCAGGCCCAGGCCAACGCGCTGATGGAGGTCTCCGCCGGCACCTCCGACGCCGCCGTCATCGACGTGCTGATGGCCGCCGAGATGACCGGCGAGGGCACCAGCTACGCCGACCTTGCTTACAGCCTCAACCTCAACGACACCCAGGGCCTACCCTCTGAGGAGTATGGCGTGGGCTTCCGTCAGGGCTCCGATCTGGTGGACGCCTTCAACACCTTCTGGGCGGAAAAGGTAGCCGACGGCACCGTGCTGGAGACTGCTACCACCTACGGCCTGCAGGACGCCGTGATCCTGGAGTGATCCCTTCCCTGTAATTCCCCAAGGCAGAGCGCACGCGCGCTCTGCCTTTCGGCGGCTTTTGCCCCACCATCATCACCCGGAGAGGACGATACCATGATCGAGTTTTTCACCTCCAGTACGTTTCAAACGGTGCTCTCAGCGCTCAACAGCGGCTTTCTCAAGACGCTGCAGCTGTTTTTCATCACCCTCATCGGCGCGCTTCCCCTGGGCCTCATCATCAGCTTCGGCTCCATGAACCGCTGGGCGCCTCTCGGATTCCTCCGCAACCCCGGCAGGCCCCCCCTGCTCAACCGGCTGCTGGGGCTCCGGCCCATCAGTCTGGTGTGCCGGCTGCTGGTGTGGATCATCCGGGGCACCCCCCTGGTGCTGCAGATCATCGCGCTGTTCTACATCCCCGGCACGAAAAAATGGTTCTACTGGCCCAGCGGGGAATCCGGCCGGATGATCGCCGTGTGCGTGGCCTTCATCATCAACTACGCCTGCTACTTCTCTGAGATCTACCGGGGCGGCATCCAGGGCGTGCCCCGGGGCCAGCAGGAAGCGGGCCAGGTGCTGGGCATGACCAAGGGCCAGATCTTCCGGCACATCACCCTCCTGCAGATGATCAAGCGCATCGTGCCCCCCATGTCCAACGAAGTCATCACCTTGGTGAAGGACACCTCTCTGGCCCGAGTCATCGCGCTGCAGGAGGTCATCTGGATGGGCGAATCCTTCATGAAGGGCAACTCCGGCATCGCGGGCCTGGTCTGGCCCCTGTTCTTCACCGCAGTATACTACCTGATCTTCAGCGGCATCGTCACCGTGCTCTTAGGCAAGCTGGAAAAGAAGCTGGCCTTCTTTCAGTGAGGAGGACTCCATATGGCAGTTTTGGAAGTACATCACATTGAAAAGCATTTCGGATCCACCCGGGTGCTGGAGGATATCAGCTTCAATCTGGAGCAGGGGCAGGCCCTGGCCATCATCGGCTCTTCCGGCTCCGGCAAGACCACACTGCTGCGGTGCCTGAACTTTCTGGAAAAGCCCAATCAGGGCACCATCGCCGTCAACGGCTCCGTGATCTTCGACGCCGCCGATCCCGCCACCCAGCGGGAGAGCGAGGTGCGCAAGAAGCGGCTCCACTTCGGCATGGTATTCCAGTCCTTCAATCTCTTCCCCCAGTACACCGCGCTGAAAAACGTCACGCTGGCCAAGGAACTGCTGAGCCAGGAGCGGCCCGACTTCAAGGAGAAGAAAAAGGCCATTCTGGAGGAGATCCAGGCAGAAGGTCTGGAGCTGCTGGCCAAAATGGGCCTTTCCGACCGGGCGAACCACTATCCCAGCCAGCTCTCCGGCGGACAGCAGCAGCGGGTAGCCATCGCCCGGGCCCTTGCCCTCCATCCGGACATCCTCTGTTTTGACGAACCCACCTCCGCTCTGGACCCGGAGCTCACCGGTGAGGTGCTGAAAGTGATTCGGTCCTTGGCAGAACAGAAAACCACCATGATCATCGTCACCCACGAAATGGCGTTCGCCCGGGATGTGGCAGACCATGTGATCTTCATGGACGGCGGCGTCATCGTGGAACAGGGCGACGCCCACCAGGTCATTGAGCACCCCCGGGAGGAGCGGACCCGTCAGTTTCTGTCCCGGTACGCGGAAAATTGAAAAACAGCGGACGGATTTCTTCCGTCCGCTGTTTTTTATGCCCGCTTTCTGGGGATCAGCAGCAGCTGCTCCGGAGGGATCTCCCCGGCTTCTCCCAGCTCATTGGCGGTGAGGATGTCTGCAATGGTGGTGTTGTGGGCCTTGGCCAGATCCCAAATACTCTCCTGCCGTCCCAGGCACCGCAGCACCAGAGAGGGCTTTCCCGTGAGATCCTTTGGAGAGTCCGGGTCCAGCCTGGCTGTGGAAACACACACCCGCTTTTCCGTGGCCGCCGCCTCGATGAAGAAGTCCACCGGGAACCGGACCTCGATGCCCCGGTCCCCCAGACTGCACTGCACCTCCTCCGGACACAGCGCCCTGGCCGCCACTCCGCACCCCTCCGGAAGCTCCACCTGACACGCAACATCCATGCTGCGCTCCGCCATCAGCGGTACGCCTCCCTCGTCCAGATACAGCGCCCGGACGGCGGCATCTGTCCGAAGCTTGACACCCCCGCCTTCCCGGCTCACCTGCACGCTGCCGCAGCGGACCTCCACTGTCAAAACAGAATCCGCCACCATGCCGATCTCCAGGATCTCCCGCACCGTCTGCCGCCGGGTCATGGTCTCCCGCAATGTGGTAAGGCTCAGCGGCGCAGCGTCATAGGTCATCTCGTAGGCAGTGGAGTAGAGGTCGCTGAGCAGCGTCAGCTCCTGCTGCTCCCGCAGCAGCGCGGCGGCATGGAAATACAGCGTCACCGCCATCTGCCGCCCCTCCGGGTCGTCTCCGTCGATCTGGATATCGGTGCCGGTGAGCTGAAGGCGGATATCCGCCTCGGCCTGCTCCGCAGCGCCTTCCACCTCCATGATCTGAGAAAAGGGAAGCTGGGCGCTGGATGCGCCGCATTGGCCCTGGGCAGTCCGGTAAAGCAAACTCACCGTGAACATACCCTTGAAGATCAGCTTGCTGCCTACGATCTTGCTCTCTGTCACCGTGCCCCAGGCCCGGCTGGTCAGGATCTCCACGGCCCCCTCCCGGCCCGGCGAGAGCATCATCTCCTCCGAAAATGTGTAGTCCTTTTCCGCGATGTGGGTCAGCAGCACCGCCCTCTGCTTCTCCTGCCGCTTCTCCACACCCAGAGACGGCTCTGCCGCCGTATCGGAGCAAACCTGCAGCGGAGTGCGCCGGTAGCCTGTCAGCACCGTCACCAGCTTGCAGTGGGTGAACACCTTTCGGGGATTCAGCATCCGTGTCTCCAAAAATTCTGCTTCCGTGCGGGCAAAGAGGTATTGGCACTCCGGCAGCGCACGGCTGTCGCTTTCGGCGGTAAACGGGATGGAGAACTCCAGCATCCGGATGCCGGTCTCTCCGTCCGGGGTATACAGCACGTTCACCCGCACCGTGCCGGAGACCTCCGCTCTGCCGTCCCGCAGCTCCCGGCTGTGCAGGAAAATGCTGCCGTCCGTGCGAATGATCCGCGCGATGTCGGGGCAGTAGTCCGGCACGATCGTCTCCGCGGTCTCCTCCTGGGTCAATGTCAGTTCTCCCCCCGCCTCATAGGCGCCCAGGCTTGTGGTTTTCATTTCCAGTTCCATGCAAAGGCCCTTCCTTTCCGGCTGTCCTTGCTCCCACTCTATGCCGGAACGGCGCCGCTTATGTATAGATCGCTTTCAGCTCTCAGCCTTCACGCCGAACAGCCGACGCAGGATCCCCCGCAGAGCCTTGGGGGACTTCCACACCACGATGTTCATCGGACCCCTCCTTTCATCGCCTGCAGCAGGCGCAGCCGCACGCGATCAGCAAAAACGCCACCAGGAACAACAGCGCACCCACCGGAAAAATCGCTGCGATCAAAATGCCGGCCCCCAGCGCCACCGAAATGACCCCCAGGACCCAGCATCCACCGCCGCCACGAAACATGCGTCCCACGCCTCCTTTCTCTGCCACAGTATACGCGCCCCGGCCCGTCCCGGGTGCAAAAAAGCCGCCGGACGCAGATCCGTCCGGCGGCAGCGTTATTTTTTCCGTTCCTGCCAATCCCGCAGAGGCTTGAGTTCCTCGTAAAGCCGCAGATAGCTCTCGTGGCGGCTCTTCTGGATCTCTCCCCGGCGCACCGCCTCCAGCACGGCACAGCCCTTCTCACGGGTATGGCTGCACCCCACGAAGCGGCACTGGTCCAGATAGGGAGCGAACTCCCGGAAGGTCTCCGGCAGGCGGTGCTTGAGCTCCAGGTTCAGTTCCTCCGTCTCAAAGGAGGAAAATCCGGGAGAATCCACCACTTCTCCGCCGCAGGCAAGACGATAGAGCTCTACATGCCGGGTGGTGTGGCGTCCCCGGCCAAGGGCGTCGCTGACCTCACCCACCTTCAGCTGAAACTCCGGGTCTAAAGCGTTGAGAATGCTGGATTTTCCAACTCCGGAGTTCCCTGTAAAGGCAGATAGCTTCCCATTGATCAGGGGCTTGAGCTCTTCCAGCCCCTCTCCAGTCTCCGCGCTGACGCGGACTGTCGGAAAGCCTGCGGTGCGGTAGATGCGGTAGAGATCCTCCGCGCTGTCCAGATCGCATTTGTTCAGCACGATCACCACATCGCAGCTCTTCAGGGCCGCAATGGCGGCCACCCGATCGATGAGGAAGGGATCGGTCCGGGGCACCGCGCCGGAGGCAATGACCACCAGCTGGTCAATATTGGCCACGGCGGGCCGGGAAAAGGCGTTGCGCCGGGGCAGGACCTTCTCCACGAAGCCCTCGCCATTTCCCAGCTCCCGGACCTCCACCCGGTCCCCTACCAGTGGGGAGATCCCTTCCTTGCGGAATTTTCCCCGGGCCCGGCAGGTGAGGAGCTCTTCCCCGGTATCCACATAGTAGAAGCCGCTGAGGGCCTTTTGGATCCGGCCCTCCATCATTCAAACACCGTGGGGCCACCCTGGCCCTGATCCAGTGTACCGTCAAAGTAAACCCGTACGTTCTGGGTCCCGCTGCCGGTGAGCAGTACCTTTACATGTCCCTCGGAGGCGTCCACCGTATTGTCATACTGAGGCGTATCCTCACTGCCCACATAGACCTGGACACGGATGCTCTCCCGTCCGTCCTGGGGCAGATCGTAGAACTGTACGATGGTGACGCTGGCCAGACCGGAGCTGACCTGGAACTTGATGGTATCCCCTTCCTGATAGATATCATTGAGCGCCAGACTCTGCCAGATGATGGTGCCGCCTGGTTCATTGCTGTCCACCAGCGTCACATCGGTGGCGGGGTCGCACTTGAGGCCAAGGCTGTCCAGCTGCGCCAGCACACTGTCCAGCGACTGACCAACGAACTGGGGCACGGGATACTCCTGGATCTCCTTGCCCTTGCTCACCACCACGGAGATGGTGTCGCCCTTCTTCAGCGCCTCACCCTCCGCGGGATCCGAGGAGATGATGAAGCCGGCCTCCACCGTATCGTTGTAGACCCACTCCTCCTCAGGGGGCTCCTCCAGCTGCGGGATGTCATATTCCTTCAGAAGTGATTTGAGCTTGGCGTTGGCCTGGGCCACGGTCATGTTGGTGATGTCCAGCATCTCCCCCACTTCCTCACCGGCACTGACCCACACCTTGATGACAGTGTTGTCGCCCTTGCGGTACTCTCCGGCGGCGGGCTCCTGCTTGGCGATAGAACCCTCCGGATACTCGTCGCTGTATATGGTCCCCATATCCTGAAGCTCGAAGATCCCGGATACCTCCGGCATGGCAGATGCCTCGGTGATAGTCTTATCCAAGACGCTGGGCACCACAAAAGAGTCCTGCGCAGGTGCGTTGAACGAGGCCAGGATGGACTTGAACAGCACCACCACCAACAGCAGCGCCGCCACTACGCCCGCCACTACCAACAGCGTCCGCTGGGTCTGGTTTTTTCCGCGGCGGGGCGGTTCTTCATACGCCTCGTACTCCCGGCGGCGCTCCCGGGAAGGAGCCGGCCGGCTGGAAGCGGAGTGGACCGCCTGAGGCCGCAGCAGCTGGGTGGGTTCATCCGGCTCCTGCGGACGCAGGTCGGAGAGCTCAAAGTCCAGATTCACACCGGGATTCTTGCGAAACGCCTCCAGATCGGCAATCATGGCGTCCGCAGACGGATAGCGCCGGTCCAGATCCGGAGACATGGCCTTCATGCAGATCAGTTCCAGCTGCTCCGGAATGTCGGGGTTGATCTCCCGAGGGGCCAGCGGGATGGAGCTCAGGTGCTGAATGGCCACAGACACGGCGGAATCCCCTTCAAAGGGCAGCCGTCCGGCCAGCATCTCATAGAGCACCACACCGGCGGAGTAGATGTCGCTGCGGGCGTCCGTGCGGTCGCCCCTGGCCTGCTCCGGAGAAATATAGTGCACGGAACCCAGGGCTTCCTGGGTCAGGGTCTGGGAGGCATTTTCCAGACAGGCAATGCCGAAATCGGCCACTTTCACGCTGCCATCCCGCAGGACCATGATATTTTGGGGCTTGATGTCCCGGTGCACGATGCCCCGGCTGTGGGCGTGAGAGAGGCCCCGCATGATCTGGGTGATGAAGTGCAGGGACTCCCGCCAGTTCAGCTGGCCCCGCTTTTCCATGTACTGCTTCAGTGTGATGCCGTCGATGAGCTCCATGACGATATACTCGGTGTCGCCGCCCCGGGAGACGTCGTATACCGAGACGATATTGGGATGGGAAAGCTGCGCCACCGCCTGGGATTCCGCGTTGAATCGGCGGCGGAAATCCGCATCCTGGGCCAGATCCGCCTTCAGGATCTTGATGGCCACCAGTCGGTTGAGACGATGGCACTTGGCCTTGTAGACCACCGCCATGCCGCCGGTGCCGATGCGCTCCAGGATCTCATAGCGGTTATCCAGCATTTTGCCGATATAGGGGTCCATACGTCTCCTCCTTTACACGTTTTTCATAAGCACGGCCGTGACATTGTCCGGCGCGCCCCGGCTCTTGGACAGCTCCAGCAGCCGGTCCAGACAGGTGTCCGGCTCCCCGCCGTGAATGACCTCGAAGAGCATCTCCTGATCCGTCACCGTGTCGATGAGACCGTCGGTGCAAAGGAGCAGGTACTCCCCCGGCAGCAGTGCGCAGAGATAGCCGTCGCACTGGACCTCAGCATCCGGCCCCAGAGCCCGGGTGATGAGGTTGCGGTTGGGATGGCGGCGGGCCTCCTCCGCCGTGATGTCTCCACGGTCCACCATGCTCTCCACCAGGGAGTGATCCTTGGTGATGCGGGTGATCCCGGCAGGCGTGATATGATAAGCACGGCTGTCGCCCACATTGATGACGGCGGCGCCGTCGTCGTAAGTAACAGCGGAGACCAGGGTGGTGCCCATGTTGGCATACTCCTCCGTGGCGCCCGCCGCCTCCCGAATGGCCTTATTGGCCAGGGCCGCCGCCCAGGAGGAAGCCTCCCGCAGCTGCTCGCCCCGCATCTCCGGCGTCAGCACGCCCTCCAGCGACGAGACGAAGGTGTCCACCGCAATGCGGCTGGCCATGCGTCCGCCCGCCGGACCGCCCATGCCGTCGCACACCACACAGATGGTGTGCCCCGCATGCTCCCGGACCGCATAGGCATCCTGATTTTCCTTCCGGCAAAGACCCACATCGGTCATGCCCCACACTTGGATCATTGGGAATCCTCCCCTTTCTGTGCCTCCTCCATGGCCTTGCGCCGCAGCTGCCCGCAGGAGGCGTCGATATCTCCGCCCAGGCTTCGCCGGACGGTGGCGGTGATCCCGTGGGACTCCAGCCGTTTCTGGAAGGCGGCAATTCTGCGGGAGGGCTTGAAGGGGCTCTCCACCACGTCGTTGAGCGGGATCAGGTTCACATGACCCGGCATCCCCCGCAGCTTGCGGGCGATGAGGTCCGCCTGCTGGTCGGAGTCGTTGACGCCGTCGATCATGGCATATTCAAAGGAAATGCGCCGCCCGGTCTTTTGGAAATAGTCGTGACAGGCAGCGAACAGCTCCTCCACATCGTAGGCCCGGTTTACCGGCATGATCCGGGATCGGGTAGCACTGTCCGGCGCGTGGAGGGAGACCGACAGCGTCAGCTGCAGCTCCAGATCTGCCAGGCGGCGGATCCCCGGCACCAGACCGCAGGTGGAAAGGGAGATGTGCCGCATCCCGATGTTCATGCCGTCGGGACTGTTCACCAGCTCCAGGAATTTCAGCACCGCGTCCAGGTTATCCAGCGGCTCACCGATGCCCATAAGCACGATGTTGGACACCGGCAGTCCGGAGTCCAGCTGGGTGAAGAGCACCTGATCCAACATCTCTGCCGGGGTCAGGTTCCGGACCTTTCCGGCGATGGTGGACGCGCAGAAGGCGCAGCCCATCCGGCACCCCACCTGGGAGGAAATGCACACGGTGTTGCCGTGGTGATAGCGCATCAGCACGGACTCGATACAGTTGCCGTCCGACAGCTCCCAGAGATATTTGATGGTGCCGTCCAGGCGGGATTCCTGCTTCCGGGCCACCACCGGCGGCGCCAGAAGGCAGGTCTCCTTCAGCGTTTCACGCAGATCCTTGGGAAGATTCGTCATCTCCTCGAAGCTGCGCACGCCCCGGTGCAGCCAGGTGAACACCTGCTTGCCCCGGAAGGCAGGCTGTCCCAGGCCGCGCATCCACTCAGTGACCTCCGGCAGGGACATGGATTTCAAATCGATCATAAGGGTCCTCTCATGCTTGCCGCCGCATGCGGCAGATGTAAAAGCCGTCGGTGTGATGCCGCTGTGGCCAGAGGGTCACATCCCCCTCCGTCCGTCCCACCGGCTCCGGCAGTGCAAACGGTTCCATGGAAAATGCCGGATGTTCCGCCAGGAACGCCGTGCAGACCTGCTCGTTCTCCTCCGGCAGGACCGTACAGGTGGAGTACACCAAAAGGCCGCCGGGCCGTACATAGGAGGCGGCATTTTCCAGGATGGCGGTCTGCGTCACCGGCAGCATGGCCAGTGCGTCCGGATTTTTGTAGCGGGTATCCGGCTTTTTGCGGATGATGCCCAGCCCCGAGCAGGGAGCATCCACCAGCACCGCATCAAAGGCTTCCGCCCACTCCGGATGGAACGTGCGGCCATCGGCGGCCTGTGTCTGAATGCAGGAAAGCCCCAGCCGCCGGGCGCCCTCCTGAATCCGGGAGAGCTTGTTGGCATGCAGGTCGCAGGAGAGGATCTCTCCCCGGTCCTCCATGGCGAAGGCGGCGGAAAAGGACTTTCCGCCCGGCGCCGCGCACACATCCAGCACCCGCTGTCCCGGCTCCACGCCGGCGGCCAGGGTGACCAGCCGGGCGGCGGGGTCCTGCACCAGGAACTTCCCTTCCTGGAACTCCGGCAGGGCCGTCAGATCGCCGGTGCCGGAGAGCTCCAGGCATCCGGGCACCCAGGGGTGCGGGGCGGCGGAGATCCCCCGGGCCGTCAGCCCAGCCGTCAGCGCCTGCGCTGTGGTCCTGGCCGGGTTCACCTGTACCGTCAGCGGCGGGATCTCGTTGTTCTCCCGCAGGAAGGCCTCTGCCTCCTCTCGCCCCAGCAGCGCCAGCAGACGCTTCACCAGCCACTTGGGATGGCTGTACCGGATGGAGAGGGCTTCCGCCTCCGTCCGCTCCGGGATAGGCGGCAGCTGAGCCTTGTTCCGGGAGAGCTTCCGGAGCACGGCGTTCACCAGTCCGGCAGCCTGTCCCCGGCCGGACAGCTTTGCAAGCTCCACGGCCTCATTCACTGCGGCGCTGTCCGGCACTTTTTCCAAAAACAGGATCTGGTAGGCGCCCATCCGCAGAATCTCCGCCAGCGGGGGCTGCAGATGGGAGATCTTCTGCGTACAGAACGCCCCCAGGTAAAAATCCAGCAGCAGCTGATTCTGCATCACGCCGTAGACGATGCGGCTGCAAAGCGCCGCATCCTGAGGCGAAAGCGCGTCCCGGCTCAGCTGGGCCTTCCGCGCCGCATCCGCCCAGGCGCCGTTGGTCCGGCAGCTGCGCAGCACCCGCAGCGCAGATCCACGAGCAGGCGTGATCATTCTCCGTTCCCTCCCCGGCGGCCGCCCCGGCCCAGGAAGATCAGCACAAAGCGCAGCAGCTGCAGCGCAGACATCAGCAGGGCCGCCACATAGGTCATGGCCGCCGCCCGCAGCACCTTCCGGGCGCCGTCGGCCTCTTCGTCATCCAGCAATCCGCGGCCCCGGATGGTCTCCATGGCCCGGGAGGAGGCGTTGAACTCCACCGGCAGCGTCACCAGCTGGAAAAACGTGGTGACGGAAAACAACAGGATGCCTGCCAGCAGCAGCGTCTGGCTGTAGAGCAGGATGCCGATGAGCAGCAGAATAAAGGAGAACTTGGATCCGATCTGGGTGGCAGGCACGATGGCGCTGCGCAGCCGGATGGGGCCATACCCCTCCGCGTACTGCACCGCGTGGCCCGCCTCGTGGGCCGCCACGCCCACCGCCGCGATGGTGGCGGACTGGTAGACGGAATCGGACAGGTAGATCGTATTGTCCCGGGGATCATAGTGATCCGTGAGATTGCCGCGGCAGGGCCGGATGGGGACGTTGTAGACGCCGTGGGCCCGCAGGACCTCCTCAGCCGCCTGCGCCCCAGTCAGACGGCGGCGGTTGGTGACCCGGCTGTACTTCTGGAAACTGCTGCTCACCTGGATCTGCGCCCAAAATGAGAGCAACAGGATGGGGATCAGCAGCAGGATATAGATATTGTTGGCCAGAAAATCTCCGTAACCGCCGTACCCGTAACCATAGCCATAATAGTTCAGCATAAATGCTCCTTCTTCAGATGGAAATGGGATGCCCCAGCAGATAGGCACCGGCGGCCATGCGCTTGCCGCCTTCGGCCTGCAGCTCTGTGATCAGCAGGCTCCGCCCGTCTCCGCAGGATACCTCGATGCCCGCCTTTCCGGCGGAGAGGATCGTTCCCGGGGCAACCGTGCAGGCCTTGCCCGGGGCGGTGCGGTACACCTTGAACCGGCTTCCCGCCAGCTCCGTCACAGCACAGGGCCAGGGGATCAGTCCCCGGACCTGGCAGGAAATCTCTCGGGCAGAGCGGTTCCAGTCGATGGGCGACATCTCCCGGGAGAGCATGGAGGCGTAGGTCATGGCCGACTCATCCTGGGGCATCCGGGAGGCAGTCCCATCCGCCAGCGACTGCACCGCCTGGGAAAGGGCCTCCGCTCCCAGCTCTGCAAGTCGGGCGGTGAGAGACTGGGCGTCCTCATCCTCCCCGATGGGCGTGGTCCGCTGCAAAATCACGTCGCCGGCGTCCAGCTCCTTGGCCATATACATGATGGACACGCCTGTCTCCGTCTCTCCGTTCAGGATGGCCCAGTTGATGGGGGCCGCGCCCCGGTACTTGGGCAGCAGGGACGAATGGACATTGATGGACCCCAGCGGCGGAGCGTTCAGGATCTCCTCCGGCAGGATCTTGCCGTAGGCCGCCACCACGATCAGCTCCGGCGCCAGCTGCTCCACCAGGGCCTGCGCTTCCCCGTCCCGCATCTTCAGCGGCTGATAGACTGGGATATTCTGTGTGATGGCATATTCCTTTACAGGAGAGAAAGCAAGCTTGTGTCCCCGGTTTTTCGGCTTATCCGGCTGGGTGAACACGCCGCAGACGGTGTGTCCATCCGCCACCAGCCTCCGCAGCGAGGCCACGGCGAATTCCGGGGTGCCCATAAACAGGATGCGCATGTCATTCCCCTTCCTTTTCTTCCTGCTCTTCCCGCTCCAGATACTCCCGCAGTTCCTCGTCGGTGAGGAAGCGGTCGATATGTTCGGTGTAGAGGTGGCCGTCCAGGTGCTCCAGCTCATGGCAGAAGCAGCGGGCGTTGAGCCCCTCTCCTTCCGCTTCGAACCAGTCGCCGTTCCGGTCCTGAGCCCGGACCCGGACCCACGCCGGACGGGTGACGATGCCCCACTTGCCGGGCACGCTGAGGCAGCCCTCCAGGCCGGTCTGTTCTCCCTTCTGGTCCACGATCACCGGATTCACCAACTCCAGGTACTCGCCGCTGTCCTCATCCATCACCACACACACCCGGCGCAACACCCCTACCTGAGGGGCGGCCAGGCCGGCGCCGTTGGCATCTGCCAGCGTTTCCGTCATGTCGTCCAGCAGCGTATGGAGCCGCCGGTTGAAGTCCGTCACAGGACGGCACACCTTGTTCAGGCACTCATCGCCCTGCTCCACGATTTTTCTCAATGCCATGGCTCAAAACCTCCCTGACCACATCACTCTAAGGTGTTGCAGTCCACAAAAAGATTCAATCCGCGATTTGCGCGGTCATTTGCAAATTCTTTCAGGACACCGCTCACCCGTTCCCGGGTCTCCCGATCGTTTCGCCCTACCAGCACGCAGCGGTAGCGGTAGCGGTTGTTCACCTTCAGCACCGGCGCAGGTGCCGGCCCCAGGACCCCAGGCTGTGCCGCCGGGATCTCTCTGACCAAGCGCAAAAGCCTCTCCCGCACGGCTGCGGCAGCCCGCAGCACCCGCCCTTCCTCCGCTCCGGATACTGTGAAGGTGAAAAGGTCGGCAAATGGCGGATACCGGCGCAGGCGGCGCAGGCGGATCTCCCCTTCATAAAACGAGTCGTAATCCTGCCGGGCGGCACACTGGATCACGTCGTTGTCCGGTGTGTACGTCTGGATCACCGCGCGGCCGGCACGGCCGCCGCGACCGGCACGGCCCACCACCTGGGTCAGCAGGCTGAAGGTCCGCTCGGCAGCGCGGTAGTGGTCTACATACAGGGAAATATCCGCCGCCAGGACCCCTACCAGCGTCACATTCTCAAAATCCAAGCCCTTGGCCACCATCTGTGTCCCCAGCAAAATGGGAATACGCCGGCTCCGGAACCGCTCCAGCAGCTCCGCGTGGCCGCCGCCGGCGGTATCGGCATCCATCCGCAGGATCTCCGTATCGGGAAACAGCTCCTGCAGCTCCTCCTCCACCTTCTGCGTACCGGCACCGATGTGCTTCATGATGCCCCCGCAGACGGGACAACGCTCAACAGCCCGCTGGGAATATCCGCAGTAGTGACACATCAGCCTGCCGTTGGCAGAGTGGTAGGTCATGGGAACACTGCATCGGGGGCACTCCGGCACGTGGCCGCACTCGCCGCACAGCACATAACGGCTGCTGCCCCGCCGGTTGAGGAAGAGGATGCTCTGCTCCCCCCGGGCAAGGTTCTGCTCCAGCTCCCGCCGGAGCACACTGCCGATCAGCCCGCTGTTGCCTGCCCGCACCTCCTCGCGGAGATCCGCCACCAACACCCGGGGCAGCGGGCGGTCATTGTAGCGGTGCCGCAGCATCACATGATGGTAAAGGCCCTCCCGGGCCGCCCAAGCCGTCTCCATCGACGGTGTGGCGGACCCCAGCACCAGTGTGGCTCCGTCCCGGGCGCAGAGGAATTTGGCAATGTCCCGGGTATGATAGCGGGGCGGATTCTCCGACTGATAGCTGCTCTCCTGCTCCTCATCCAAAATCACCAATCCAAGCCCCTCCAGCGGCGCAAAGATGGCGGATCGGGTGCCCAGCACCACACGCACTTCGCCTCTCCGGATGCGCTTCCACTGGTCATATCGCTCCGACAGACGGAGGGAGCTGTGAAGCATGGCCGTCTCACTGCCGAAATAAGAGGAAAACAGCCGCATCATCTGGGGTGTCAACACGATTTCCGGCACTAGGACCATGGCCTGTCTGCCCTGCCTCAGTATTTCCTGAACCAGACGAAGATAGACCTGGGTCTTGCCGCTGCCGGTAACCCCCTGGAGCAAAACTGCCTCCGGGGCATGGCGGCGTATCAGCTCCGAAATGGCATCAAAGGCTGCCTGCTGCTCGTCATTGAGACAAATTGGCGGCCCCGGCTCCACCGGGACCTCCGCCGGCAGGCGGAGCACCTCCTCCTCGCAGAAGGTGATGAGCCCCTTCTTCTCCATGCCCCGCAGGGTCTGCATGGATGCACCGGTGTAATAGCAAAGATCTGCCGCGGAGACCCGTCCCAGGGCAGAGAGCATCTGCACCACCTCATATCGCTGCGGTGCAGAGCGGCGCCGGGGCTCGGTGATGGCCCGGGCCTCTTCGGCGCTGACAGCCAGCTCCGCCATCCGGCGGGTCTTGTCACCCAGCTTTCGCTTGGCCAGCGTATCCAACGTCACGGCTCCCGCCTTTTTCAAGGCCCGGAGTACCGTTTCCGCCTCCTCCCCGCAGCGCTGCCGCAGGTCCTCCACTTCGGCGCTCCCGCCCAGGTCACGCAGCGCCTCCAGCACCGGAGCGGCCCCCCGGATCTCCGGGACCTCCCCAGGAGGCGGATCGACCAGACGCCACACCTCCCGGAACCGGTACCAGAGTCCCGCCGGAAGGATGGTTTTGACTGCCTCGAAAAGCGTACAGAAATATCGCTGACGCATCCAAAGCGCCAAACGAACTCCATCCGCAGAGAGGACCGGCTCCCGATCCAGTACCAGTGCCACCGGCTTGAGCCCCGGTATCTTTTCTCCCTCTGCTGCGGCCAGAATGAGTCCCTCGCTCTCTCGGTTTCCCCGGCCAAAGGGCACCATCACCCGGACGCCGGGCACTGCGGCTTCCCGCAGCGCTTCCGGGACCAGATAGTCATAGGGCCTGTCAATGGAATAGGGCGCGGCGCTGACCGCAACTTTGACAATCCATGCGGTCTCCATGCCTCGCCCTCCTCCAACGGTTTTTACGCGTTGCCCTCTTCGATGGTCAGATCCATCTCTCTGGCGTCCAGCTTGCCGTCCGCCACCTCATGAATGGCCAGCGTCACCGGTTTTTCTTCCAGGTGCTCGCCCTCCATTTCCGCGGCCTCGGCGATCTGACGGGCCCGGCGGGCCACCACATTGACCAGCATATAACGGTTGGGAATATAGCTGGTGAGCTTGTTCATTGCAGGATACAGCATCATAATGAATCGACTTCCAATCTGCCTTTTCGGCGATAAATTTGATACAAGCAGCCCTTTACCGGCCGCTGATGATCTCCATACGCTCTTTGGGCTTGCAGTGCTCCGCCGTCATGATGGCTTCCAGCTCCCGGACGGCGTTTTCCACGGTGTCATTGATGACGAAATAGTCATAGGTATGGGCCGTCTGGAACTCCACCTTGGCCCGCAGCAGCCGCTTTTGGATCTTCTCCTGACTGTCGGTGCCGCGCTCAGTGAGGCGCCGTTCCAGTTCAGCCCAGCTGGGCGGAGCGATGAAGATCCGCACCGTGTCCGGCCGCTTGCTGGTCACCTGGATGGCGCCCTGGACCTCAATGTCCAGGATCACATCCTTGCCGCTGTTCATGGCGGCATCCACATACTTCTTCGGTGTGCCGTAGAAATTGCCCACGTACTCCGCATACTCCAGAAACTCATCGTTGACGATCCAGCTCCGGAAGGTGTCAACATCCAAGAAATGGTAGTGCACACCGTCCTCCTCGCCTGGACGGGGGTCCCGGGTAGTGGCGGAAACGGAAAAATACACGTTGCTTCGACGCTCCAGCAGGGCATTGAGCACCGTGCTCTTGCCTACGCCGGAGGGCCCGGAAACAATGAACGTCTTGCCTCGTTTCATACCTCTTCTTTCTCCTCTGTATCTTTCCCGCCGGCTCCGAACTTCTCCGGAGGCAGCGCCGATAAAATGACATGATCGCTGTCCATAATGAAGATGGAGGCAGTCTTGCGGCCATAGGTGGCGTCGATCAGCATCCCCCGCTCCCGTGTCTCCTGGACCATGCGCTTGATGGGCGCGGAATCCGGACTGACGATGGCCACCAGGCGCTCCGCGTTTACCAGATTGCCAAATCCGATCTGAATCAGTTTCATGGCTCACTCCACATTCTGGACCTGTTCGCGCATCTTCTCTACCTCGGCCTTCAGGCCCACCACCACCTGGGCGATGGCAATGTCATTGCACTTGGAACCGATGGTATTGGACTCCCGGTTCACCTCCTGGATCAGGAAGTCCATCTTCCGGCCCATGGGCTCGTCGGACTGCAGCATGGTCCGCAGCTGGCTGACATGGCTGCGCAGCCGGACGGTCTCTTCATCCACAGCCACCTTGTCCGCATAGATGGCAGCCTCCGTCAGGATCCGCTGAGGATCGATGGTGGTGCTCTGCAGCACCTCCTGCATCCGCTCCGTCAGCTTGCGGCGGTATTCCGCCACAGTCTCGGGCGAGCGTGCCTCCACCTGGGCGGTATACCGCTCGATCTGATCCAGCCGGCCGGCGATATCCGACGCCAGCTTCTCTCCCTCCACAGCCCGCATGCTGTTGTATGCAGCCAGGGCCTCATCCAGTACCGTGCACAGATCTGCACTGACCGTCTCCAGATCCTCATCCGCCTTGGTGACGGTCAGCACATCCGGGAACCGGGCCAAGGTCTCAGGTGTCAGGTTAAATGCATTGACACCGCACAGCGGCGCCAGCTGCCGCAGGGCGGCGGCATACTGGGCCGCCAGCTCCTGGTTTACCGAGACTTTTGCTACGTCGGCAGCGGAGGCGTCCACTGTGATGAACACGTCCACCTTTCCCCGGGAAACGGCCTTCTGGACCCGCTGCTTCACGGCGTCCTCGGCAAAGGCGTACATCCGGGGCATCTTCACGCCGCACTCCAGATAACGGTTATTAACGGAGCGCACCTCCACGGTGATGTCCCGCAGATGCAGCATCTCTCTGGCCCGGCCGTAACCGGTCATGCTCTTGATCATATGTGTCCCTCCCACTGTTCAGCAGCAAAGCAGATAGCCGCCGCCATTGCAAAGCGAATACAGACAGCAAAGCGTCAGACAGGGATTCCCCACGCACACATCGGTGCCGAAGGGCGTCCCGTTGGGACTGTACGCCGTACGGGTGCCGTTTTCCATGAACTCCAATGCCCTTCGGTATTCCGGGTTTCCAGGATCCATCTGGCAAGCCGTCTGATAGTATCGCCGCGCCTCGTCCATCCAGCCCCGGCGATAGCATACTGCGCCCCGGAGAAAATTCCACTCGGCGTTGTGATCGCTGTAATTGGCCAGCAGCGCCTCCGCCCGGGTGAGATCACCGGTGTTGATGGCAATGCGCACCTGCTGGAGCACGGAGCTGGAGCTTCCGCCGTATTGCCGGGCACTGCCCTGATAGCCTCCATAGCCGGAAGCCCCGCCATATCCGGAACCGTAGCCGCCGTAACCGGAAGTGCTCCCGTGGCTGCCGCCGCTGCGCATCTTGGTGATCTGTTCGTAGGCGGCATTGATCTCCTTCATCTTCTCCTGGGCAAGATCTGCCAGGGGATTGTCATGGTAGTTATCGGGATGATATTTTCTGGCAAGTTCCCGGTACGCGCGCTTGACTTCTTCATCTGTTGCGGTCTCCGGGACACCCAGGACCTGATAGGGATCGTTCATGCGGATTCCTCACTCTTGCAGTTCTTTCTCTCTTCCGCGCCGGATAGACCGGTAGGTCCCATCCAGCACAGCTTTGCCCACGTGGAACAGGCCGGTATAAAAGGTGGCCTCCAAAACAGGCCGCCACACACCGAAATCCCACAGTTCAAAGGCCGTGGTCATCATATGGACGGAGTGGTCCAGCGTAACGGCGAAGGCCTGCCGGCTCTCCGGGGTCCAGACGCCGTCTGAAAGGCCGTAGCGCAGAGCCACGGGATTATAGCCGCCGGAAGCCGCGTCCTTTTTCAGATCGTCCGCCGCGTCCACCAGGTACACCCAGCGTCCCAGGTGATAGAGCAGCTGCCCCAGCACTCGCTGCTGAACGGGATCCACCACCTCCCCGGCGGCAGCGCCCAGCAGAGCGGCAAAGGCATCCGCCGCCTGATCCAGCGATGGACACCGCGCCTCCTCCAGCTCCCGCAGCAGCGCCAGCTGCTGCCGGGCGGCGGCGTCAAAGGCAGGCCGGAAGGACACCGCCTTCCGGTACGCCGGCTCCAATACGGCGGAAAGGCTCCGGTACGGCAGGCCGTGGAGCCAGTCATGGTCCGCCACGCCGTCCCGCAGCTGCCAATAGGCCAGGATGACGCTCTCATCCGCCGCCAGCGCCAGAGCGTCCGTCCCCCGCAAAAAGGGCTTGGAACGGATGGGACTCATGGGGCAGCGTCCGCTGTCCCGCTCTCCCTCCTCCCGATCCGAGAGAAGGATGGCCAGATAGGTAAAATCGTAGTTGAGGATGAAACGGGAAGCAAGCCCATAGCGCCTGCCAAGCGTGTGACACAAGCCGCAGTACATGCGCCGGAACCGCTCTGTCTCCTCCTCTTTCAATATGCCCAGGGGCGGGCGTACATAACCGTACATACGGCGGTGTCAGAACAGCCGCACGATGGTGAAGGACACGCCTCCTCTGGCCCGCAGCTTCCGGTCATAGGCAATGGCAGCAACGATACCTGCCGCAAATCCAGCCACCGCCGCGGCATACTGCACGCCCACTGCGGCGCCCAAAGCGGTGGCCAGCAGGTAGCCCAGCAGAAACAGCACCACCGGGGTCAGATACACCAGTGCCACGATACGCAGCATCTTCTTGGTGTCGCTCTGCACCACCACCTTCTGCCCGGGGCGGGCGTCAATGGGATTGGCCGCCTTGGCCCGCACTGCGGCGCCGGTAACGCCGCAGCCGGCGCACTCCTCACAGTCGTGGCCGCAGGCGGACTTACGGGGCACAGAGATCACCGCATAACGAGCATCCAGGATCCGTTCAACAGTTGCGATCTGGGTCATAGTCATTCTCCTGTATCAATCTGCCGGGGTCTCCTCGGGAACGGCAGTGTCTTGGTCATCCGGCTCCCGGATGGTGATCCGGACCTCATAGGTCCCGGAAACACCAACATCCGAACCGGAAGAAGTTTCCACAGTAGCGGGCACCGTATAAGTCCCCAGAGCGGAAGCGTAATCACTCAGATCCACCACCACTGTAAGGTCCGAACCGTCAATGGCCGCCACATTGGCCGCAGTACCGTAGATCCGAATATTGATCTCCTCCGTCAGCACCTCCACAGACTTGCCTTCCGGCAGATTCTCATACCGGAAGCGGTCGGTGGTCACGTCTGCAAAGGTCAGATCCTTGAAGGAGATCTGCAGCGTGGCCCGGGTGACGCCGCTGAGGTTCTGACATCCCTCCGGCACCGTGATGGGATAGGAATAGGAGCTGATGCCGCTATTTACCAGGTCCTCCAGGCGGAAGGTATCCAGCGTGATGCTGTCCACATCCTTGAGGACGCTGGCGTCTCCGGAAACCGTGATGGTACCGGGACGGATCTCATAGCTGAGATTTCCCTCCCGGGCGCCGGGCGCACTGATGAAGTTCATCCGCAGCTGCAGTTCCTTGGTGACAAACACCGGGAGCGTGGCCTGAACAGTATCCACTTCCGGATGGATGCCGCTGCTGCTGAGCTCATTGCCGTGCTCATCGTAGTAGCGGATGGTCAGATCCTGCGTCACTGTCTCCACAGCATCGTCTCCGATGTCAAAGACCACCTTGGCATACGCCACGGAGTCAATGTCCTCCGCCTGCCCCTCGATATCCAGCTCCGTGTGGGACAGCTCCACCTGTCCGGCGGAATAGCCATCGGCCACATTGCCCACCAGCTCGCAGCGGACCTCCACCGTCCGGCTGTACAGCTCGCTGATGTTGACGGTTGCATTATAAATGCTGGCGTTGGTGCGGATGATGGCATTGTTGGAAAAGCGGCGGTCCGTATAGCTGAGCAGATAGCTCACCGTCTGCGTGCCAGCGCTGTCCACATTGGAAAGATCCACCGTCACCCGGATATCGGAGCGGTCCACATTGGAGATCAGCCAGCGGGTGCCCTCCAGCGTCAGGTCCAGAGAGGTATCGCTCCCCTCCTCCACCAGCATCAGTCCACGGTCTGTAAGACTGCTTTCATTGATGTATTCAATGGGGATGTCCGTGATGGTACGCTCCACTGTGCGATCGTTGGTCACATCCACAAACAGCCATACGCCGGCCGCCACAAAAATGGCCAGCGCAATGTAAAAGGCCTTGATGCGGCTCATCTTCTTCTCACTGTTCATCGTCCGCACCTCCGCTCTTCTTGGAGCGCAGCAGGCTCAGCAGCGGGAAGCGCTGCTTGTCCACATCGGAATCCTCCTGCGGGAGCAGTTCGTTCCGCAGGAGGTTTTCCAGAGTTTCCGGCTTGAGATGCCGCTTGAGCATCCCGCCGATGGCCACAGAGATGGAGCCGGTCTCCTCCGAGACGATGACCACCACCGCATCGGAATTCTCGCTCATGCCGATACCGGCCCGATGGCGCATGCCCAGGTCCCGGGAGAGATTCACGTTCTTGCTCAGTGGCAGCATGCAGCCTGCACCCAGCACCCGCCCTTTGCGGATGATGACAGCCCCGTCATGCATGGGCGCTTTCACGAAGAAGATGTTTTTCAGCAGCTCGCTGGAGACAGAAGCGTCCAGCACCGTGCCGCTGCGGACCATATCGTCCAGCAGGATCTCCCGCTCAAACACGATCAGGGCGCCGGTACGGCTCTGGGACATCTCCGTGCAAGCCAGCACGGTCTGCCCAATGGTCTGCTCCAGGGCGCTGCCGGTCTCTGTGTGGGTAAAAAAGGCGATGAAACGCCGGCTGCCCATCTGCTCCAGCACCCGGCGGATCTCCGGCTGGAACAGGATGATAAGGGCCAGCACGCCCCACTCCACCATCTTGTTCATAATATAATTGATGCCGTTGAGGTGGAAGATATAGGACAGCACCAGCGCCGCCAAAAAGACCAGCAGTCCCTTGAGAAGACTTGCCGCCTTTGTGCTCTGCACCAGAATGAACACCTTGTACATCACAAGGGCCATAATGGCGATATCCAAAACGTCAGCCACCTGGATCGTCAGCAGATATCTGCCGATGACTACCGGCAGCTCCGTGAGGTTCAGTTCCATTTTGACGTCATCATCCCTTTCAGGCCATGAATAAATTGATTATATAAAATCTGCCACGGGATTGCAAGGCAAACCCACCGAAAATTCACGGACTGTTCAGAAAAATCAAGGGGTTAGGGCCCGCATTGCCTCCAAAAAGCGGAAAATCTCCTCCCGGGTATTGAAATCCGACACGCTCAGGCGCAGCGTGCCGGTCTCCAGCGTCCCGGCGCTTTTATGGGCCAGCGGCGCACAATGGAGTCCGGCCCGCAGGGCAATGTCTTGCTCCGCCAGCGCCGCACCGATCTCCTCGGGATCCCGGCCCTCCACAGTAAAGGACACCACGCCGGTCTGGCTCCGCAGCCCCGGCGCGGCATAGACCCGCACACCGGGCAGCATCCGCAGGCCTTCTGCCGCCAACAGCGCCAGCTGCCGCTCCTTCCGGCAGATCGCCAGGGGCCCCCGCTGCCGCACGAACCGCACACCCGCCAGCAACCCTGCGATGCCGGGCATATTGTGGGTCCCGGCCTCCAGCCGGTCCGGCAGGAAATCCGGCATCTCCTGCTGCAAAGAGGCACTCCCGGTTCCGCCTTCCAGCAGTGTCCGCACCGGAACGCCCTCCCGGCACAGCAGTACACCGGTCCCTTGGGGGCCGTAAAGCCCCTTATGCCCCGGCATCGCCACAAAGGCCGCTCCCAGAGCGGTCATGTCCAGCGGCAGCACCCCCGCAGATTGGGAGGCGTCTATGATGAAGGGCACGCCTCTTGTCCGGCAGAGCCTGGAGATCTCCTCCACCGGCTGGGCAAAGCCGAACACATTGGACACATGGCTGCAGATCACTGCGTCCACTCCCGGACGGATGCACCGGGCAAAGGCCTCCGTCACCGCCCGGGGCTGAAACAGCGGAGCCGCCGCGACTTCCACCTCAGCGCCCAGGGCCGCCAGCGGCCGTGTAACAGCATTGTGTTCATAGCCGGAGATCACCGCCCGCCCTCCCGGCGGCACCAGAGACTTGATGGCGATATTCAGCGCGTGGGTGGCATTGCTGGTCAGGACCACCTGTTCCGGATTTCCCAGTCCAAACAGCTCCGACAGCTCCTGACGGCAGTTGAAGGCCGTCTCCGCAGCCCGCATGGCGGCGCGGTAGCCGCCCCGGCCAGAGCTTGCCATCTCTGTCATGGCCTCCTGCATGGCAGCGGCCACGGTGGGCGGCTTTTGGAAGGTGGTCGCCGCGCTGTCCAGATAGATCATGGACTCACCTCCCGATATACGCCGCGTTGAAACAAAAAAATACGAACGGGGTCCAAGGACGCCCGGTGAAGTGCAGGCAGGGCTGGCGCCAGGTCTCCGGCAGCCAGACGCACGGCATACGCACAGCCCAGATCGGTGAGGTCTCTGGGCGCGCGGAAGATCGCACAGCGGATGCCCGCCCGTTCCAGAGTGCTCTGCATCCGCTGGGCATAGGTAACAGAACGGGCCAGGATCAAATAGTGTTCCACAAACACGCCTCCTCTCTATATCCATCCTATGAGAGGCGTGCAGACGGGTGCAAAAAAACGAGGGCGCCGCGCGCCCTCATCCATTCTTTTCCAGCAGCACCACCGCATGAGCCGCCATACCGGAGCCGTCTCCGGTAAAGCCCAGTCCCTCCTCGGTGGTGGCCTTCACATTCACCTGCTCCGGTACAATGCCCAGCGCTGCGGCCAGATTGCTTGCCATCTCTCCGCGGTACGGCCCGATCTTCGGCGCCTGTGCCAGCAGTACAGCGTCGATGTTCACTACGGAATATCCCGTGTCCTGCAGCATCTTCCCCACCTGGGCCAACAGGCCGATGCTGGAGGCTCCGGCGTAAGCCGGGTCCGTGTCGGGAAACAGCTTGCCGATGTCTCCCAGGCCGGAGGCGCCGGTAAGGGCATCCATGACGGCGTGGGTCAGAACATCCGCGTCGGAGTGGCCCAAGAGCCCCCGTTCCCACGGGATCTCCACGCCGCCCAGAATCAATCTCCGCCCCTGGGTCAGGCGGTGCACATCATATCCATGTCCAATCCGCAGATTCGTCATGTGCGTCCCTCCCGGGAGGCCAGGATGGCCTCCGCCAGAATCAGATCCACCGGCGTGGTGATCTTCAGGTTCTCCTCGCTGCCCTCCACCAGAAAGACCACCTTCCCCAACCGCTCCACCGCGGAACAATCGTCGGTAACGGCAGCCTGCTGCTCCAGGGCATCCTGCAGCGCCGCCTTCAGAAGCGACGCCTGGAACACCTGGGGCGTCTGCACTGCCCGCAGCTGGGACCGGTCCGGCGTGCCGGTGACGGCACCGTCCTTTCCCACAGTCTTGATGGTATCCTTCACCGCCACGGCGGGAGCTGCTGCCCCACAGCGGGCAGCAGCCTCGATGGTACGGTCAATGAGCTCCGGTGTCACCAGCGGCCGGGCACCATCTTGCACCGCCAGCAGCTCCGTATCAGCCGAGGCCTCCAGCGCCGCCAGCAGTACAGAGTGGACCCGGCTCTCGCCGCCCCGCACCACCTTCGTGCATTTGCCGATGCCATAGGTCCGGCAGAGACGGGAGATCTCCACCAGATCCTCCTCCCGAGTGGCCACCACGATCTCGTCCACCCGGTCTGCCCGCTGCAGCGCCGTCAGGGTCCGGACCAGCACCGGCACTCCGTCCAAGGGCTCCAGCAGCTTATTCACGCCGCCCATCCGGGAGGAACTGCCCGCCGCAGCCACCAGCGCGGTGCACCGGGGATGCTCCCGCATTTTCTTCAACCATGCAAGCATCTGGGTCATCCTTTCTCAGGAAACGGGAAGCTGCATCATGGCCCGGTCCACCCGGTCCTCTACCTCACCGTATTCCGCATGTTCCGTCAAAACGATCTCGGAGATCAGGATCTGCTTGGCATTGTGGAGCATCTTCCGCTCCCCGGTAGAGAGGCCCCGAAGATTTTCCCGGTGCATCAGCGCCTTCACCACACGGGCCACCTCGTAAAGGTCTCCGCTCTTGAGCCGCATCATGTTCTCCTGATACCGCTTGTTCCAATTGGAGTTGACCTCCACTGTCAGATTGGGGATATCGGACAGCAGCGCCTCGGCCTCCTCCGGGGAGATGATGCCCCGCACGCCGATGGCTCCGCTGTTGGCCACAGGGATCTTCAAGAGCAGCCCGCCCATGGGCATTTTGAAGACATAGTACTCCTGGGTGGTACCCGCCACCCGTTCCTGGACGATGTTGTCAATAACGCCGGCGCCGTGCATGGGATGCACGACAAGATCCCCGATCCTGAACATGACAAGCCCTTTTCCTTTCCGGTCCGCGTGGAGCCTGTGCTCCGCTCCCCGCAGCCATACCGCCTCCACCACATATCTGTATAATTTTATTATAGGCTGTCCAATTCTGTTTTACAAGCGAATTTTTTCAAAATATGCAACATTTTCCTATAAAATCATAGGAAAAATGGCGGACAGCACAAAGCTGCCCGCCAAAATCAGTGCGTTATGCTTACTTTTTATTGGAGCGGCGCCAGATGTGCATCTTCTCCGCCTCTGCGATGAGCTCTTCCCGGAACTGGGGATGTGCGATGGAGATCAGACCTTCCGCCCGCTCCCACACAGACTTGCCCTTGACGTTGAACTTGCCGTATTCCGTCACCAGCCACTGCAGATTGGTGCGGGTGGCGGTGACCACACTGCCCTCCACCAAAGTGGGCCGGATGCGGGAATGCAGCTCGCCGGTCTTCTTGTCCTTGACGGTGGAAGAGCAGCAGATAAAGCTCTTGCCGCCCTTGGCGAGATACGCACCCATAACGAAGTCCTGCTGGCCGCCGGCGCCGGAGATGTGATGGATACCGGAGGACTCGGAGGACACCTGACCGAAAAGGTCGATGTCCACAGCCCCGTTGATGGAGATGAAATTATCAATCAGAGAGACCCGATGGATATCGTTGACATAGTCCACAGGGGCCGCCATGCACTCAGGATTGTTGTTCAGGAAGTCATAGAGCTTCTGGGAACCTGCCGCAAAGGCATAGGTCTGCCGATAGCGGTCAAAGGGCTTGCAGGCACCGGTGATCTTGCCCGCCTCAGACATAGCCACGAAGGCATCCACGTACATCTCGGAGTGCACGCCCAGATCCTTCAGATCGCTTTCGGCGATCATCTTGCCGATGGCGTTGGGCATGGAGCCGATACCCAGCTGCAGGCAGGCGCCGTTGGGGATCTCCGGCACCACCAGATTGGCCACCGCCAGATCCACCTCGGAGGGCTCGCCGGCGCCGCCCAGAGTCTCCATGGGCGGGTTCTCCCCTTCCACGATCATGTCCACATCGCTAATATGGACACAGTTCTCAAAACCGCCCAGGCACACGGGGATGTTCCGGTTGACCTCCACGATCACCGTCTTGGCACACTCGCAGACGGCCTTCAGATGAGAGCCGCCGGGGCCGAAGTTGAAATAGCCGTGCTCATCCATGGGAGCAACCTGGAACATGGCCACATCCAGAGTCTTGATGCAGTCGCGGTAATAGGAGGGCAGCTCGGAGTAGCGCAGCGGAATATAGAAAGCAAACCCTTCCTTGATGGCCTTACGCTCGATACCGCTCATGTGCCAGGAGTTCCACGCGAAATGATCAGCGGCGTTGGGCACATCAAAAATCGCCGGACGGCGGGTCAGGATACCGCCGCGGATATTGATGTCCGTCAGTTCCTCCATTCTGGCAGCCAGCGCCTTGTCCAGAGCGTTGGCGGTGCAGGCACACCAGCCGTAATCCAGCCACATGCCGGACTGTACGGCCTTGACAGCCTCGCCGGCAGAGGTCAGCTTCTGCCGATACTCTTCCTGATAGCTCATGTTGCTTCCTCCCCAAAATCTTATGATCTCTTATGATCTTTTCAGACGGCGACAGCGCCGGATGGTTCAACGGGATCCTGTGGGTCAGTATACCACGGGGCCGTCAGAAATACAATGGAATACGTGAAAAAAATCACAAAATTTCCAAAAAATGAGGCAGACCGCAGGGTCTGCCTCATCATTTGCATGCAGCGCGGAATTACTCCTCCACGGGAGCCTCGTCCTCGTCGTTGGAGCCCAGCAGAGCGCGGATGGACAGGGAGATCTTCTTCTTCTCCTCGTCAATGGCGGTGATCTTGGCATCCACGATCTGGCCCTCAGAGAGCACGTCCTCGGGCTTGTCGATGCGGCGGTCGGCGATCTGAGAAATGTGAATCAGACCGTCCACGCCGGGCACGACCTCGGCGAAGGCGCCGAAGGTCATCAGCTTGACGATACGCACGGAGGCCACATCGCCCACACCGTACTTGTTCATGAACACATCCCAGGGATCGATGCTGCGGTCCTTGACGCCCAGAGAGATCTTGCGCTTCTCGGGATCGAAGGCAATGACATAGACCTCCAGGGTGTCGCCCACCTTGCAGACCTCAGAGGGGGTCTTGATACGGCTCCAGCTCAGCTCGGAGATATGTACCATGCCGTCCACACCGCCGATGTCCACGAACACGCCGTAGGAGGTCATGGACTTCACGGTGCCGGTATAGTGCTTGCCCACCTCGATGGAAGCCCACACCTGCTCCTGCGCGGCCTTGCGGGCCTCGTCGGTAACGGAGCGGATGGAGCCCACCACACGGCGGCGGGGACGGTTGACCTCGGTGATGCGCAGCTGGACCTTCTGCTTGACCATGGAGCTCAGGTCCGCACCGCGGGGCTGGCCGCTCTGGGAAGCGGGAACGAACACCCGCACGCCCTTGACGGAGACCACGATGCCGCCCTTGTTCTCCTCGGTGACCACGCCCTCCAGCACAGTCTTGTCCTCCACGGCCTGTTCGATGTTCTCCCAGACCTTCACGGAGTCCAGACGCTTCTTGCTCAGCTCGGCGTAACCCTCCACATCGTTGACGCGGACCACAACGGTCTCGATCTCGTCATTGACGTGGACGATGTCCTCCGGCTTGACGCTGGGGTCGTCGGTCAGCTCACTGAGCTTGATGTAGGCGGCCTGCTTGGCGCCCACATCCACCTGGACCTCGGTGGGGGTGATGGCGGTGACGATGCCGGTCACCCGGTCACCGGTATTTAAAGTTTTGAAAGACTGATTCAGTAATTCCTCGAAGGACTCCTCTTTGCCCTCGGCCGCTCTGATTTCTTCGCTCATCGTTGCATATACCTCCTTAATGATGCCCGCAGGCGTGGAGGCACCGGCCGTAAGGCCCGCAACAGAACAACCTTCGAAAAACTCCGGCGAGAGCTCCGACGCGTTTTCGATCTGAAACACGCGGGGACATCTCATCATGCAAATTTCCGTCAAGTGTTTGGTGTTGGCGCTTTTCCGGTCTCCAACCACGACCATCACGTCCACTTTGCCGGCAATTTCTGCCGCCTCCGTCTGACGTTTACGCGTAGCATTGCATATTGTATCAAAGATTTTTACGTTTGTACACTGTTTTTTTAGAATTTTCCAAGAAGTTTCAAAAAGTTCACGAATACAGGTGGTCTGGGCCACAACCGTCAGCGGTAAATTCTGGTTTTCCGGATCTGCGGAAAGCCATGCGCTGACGGCCTCCGGCCCGCTGAACACCAGCGGATGCAGGCACCAGCTGGCCACTCCCACCACCTCCGGATGATTGGGTTCTCCGATGATGACGGGCTGCCTTCCCTCCGCTTCCGCCTGGGCCACCAGCCCCTGGATGCGGCAGACATTGGGACAGGTGGCGTTAACGCACACCGCGCCCCGATCCTCCAGCCCATCCAGCACAGACTTGAGCTCTCCGTGGGAACGGATCACCACAGTATCCCCTTTCCCCAGCGCCGCCGGATCGGCCGTTTTCCGCACACCGCAGCGCTCCAGCTCTTCCACCACATGGGAGTTGTGGATGAGATCTCCCAACATCCAGCAGCCGCCGGTCTCCCCGGCGGTGCTGCGGGCCAGCTCCACCGCCCGCTGCACGCCGTAGCAAAAGCCGGCGCTTTTGGCTAAAATCACGTTTCCCTGCACAGCGGCGCTCCTCCCACAGCCTGCCCTCCCAGGGCATAGGCGGCCTCCAGAATGTCATCGGCGATCTTCTGCATCTCCTCCGCCGTACCGTGACGGCCGGTGTATACCGGCTGATAGGGCTTGCCGAAGATGATGCGGGTGCGATGGAAAAGACGCTTCTCCCCGTCCACGAACACCGGCACCATGATGGCCCCCGTCCGCACGCCGATCATGGCCACACCGCCCTTGGCATGGGCAGGCAGGCCATCGATATAGCCGATGCCGTTGCGGATCACGGTCCCCTCCGGAAAGACCAGCAGATTGTCGCCGGATTTGATGGCCTGGATGGCCGTCTTGACGGATTGGATGTCGTTGCTGCCGCGGCTGACAGGGAACGCTCCCACTTTACTCAGCAGCCACCCCAGGCCCGGATACTGAAAGAGCTCCTCCTTGGCCATGATGTGCAGGCGGTAGTTGATGGGCAGACGCAGCGCCACCAGTATGGGGTCCCAGTTGCTGGAGTGATTGGGACACAGCAGCACTCCGCTGCGCGGCAGATCCTCCAGCCCCTCCACCGTGGTGGGATGCAGGATCCGGGCCACCAGGCCCACGATATGGTAGACGACTACGAAAATGGCGTTGAAGGGCTTCATCCTCTCATCCTCTCTTCGATGAGACGCGCCAGCGCCTCCTCGCTCTCTTCAAAATTCAGCTGTGTGGTATCCAGCAGCACGGCGTCCTCCGCCTGCCGGAGAGGCGCCACCGCCCGGTGCATATCGTTCCAGTCCCGCTGACGGATATCCTCCAGGATCTCCTCATAGGGCTGGGGCGTTCCCCGCTGCTCCAGCTCCAGCATCCGCCGCCGGGCCCGCTCCTCCGCCTGCGCGGTGAGATAGATCTTCACCGTGGCGTCGGGCAGCACCACCGTGCCGATGTCCCGCCCGTCCATCACCACACTGTGCTCCGCCGCGATGCGCCGCTGCATCTCCAGAAGGAAGGACCGCACTCCGGGATAGGCGGAGACCACAGAGGCACACATGGAGACCTCCGGCAAGCGGATCGCATCCGTCACATCCTCCCCGTTGCGCAGCATATGCTGCAGCCCGTCCGCCCCGTGGGACAGCTCCAGCTCCAGCTGCGGCAGGCTTTCCAGCACGGCGGCCTCGTCTCCGGGATCAATGCCCCGCTGCAGCACATCATAGGCGATGGTGCGGTAAATGGCGCCGGTATCCACATAGAGAAAGCCCAGCCTTGCGGCTACGCTCCGGGCCAGTGTGCTCTTCCCGGCTCCCGAAGGGCCGTCGATGGCGATGCTGATGGGTTTCATACGCGATTCTCTCTCCTCAATTCATTTGCTGCAATTCAATTGCTGCGGCCATGCCCGCAGCCCGGCCTGTGGCCCAAGCGATCTGCAGGTTGAAGCCGCCGGTATAGGCGTCCACATCCAGCAGCTCACCCGCAAAGTATAATCCCTTTACAATCTTTGATTCCATCGTAGTGGGATTGACTTCGCTGATCTTCACACCGCCGGAGGTGACGATGGCCTCGGTCACCGGGCGCGGTCCCGCCACCGGGATGGGAAAGGCCTTGAGCAATGCCAGCAGTCCCCGGCGCTGCTCCCGGGTGATCTCATGGACCTTCTGATGCGGCGGGATGCCGCTGAGCTCCACCACCACAGGGATCATCTTCTGTGGCAGCAGGTCCTGCAGAGCATTGCAGAAATCATGATTGGCATACTTTTCGAAGTCCGACAGGAGCCGCCGGTCCAAAGTCACCTCATCCAGAGCCGGCTTCAGATCGATCTCCAGCCGGTATTCCTTCTCATCAAACCGGCGCATATGGGCAGAGGCAGAGAGCACCAGAGGCCCGCTGACGCCGAAATGCGTGAACACCAGCTCCCCGAAATCCGTATAGATCTTTTTGTTTCCTTCCAGCACCCGCAGCGACACGTTCCGCAGGCTCAGGCCCTGCATCCGGGCACAGAGGTTCCCCTTCTCCCGCAGTGGCACGAGAGATCCCCGAAGGGGCGTGATGGTATGGCCTGCAGCCGCAGCCATCCGATGACCCTCGCCGGTTGAACCGGTGGCAGGATAGGAAACACCGCCGGTAGCCAGGATCACCGCCCGGGCCGGATAGGTCCCCCGCTCCCCTGCCACACCTGCCACAGCACCATCCGCCAGCACCAGTTCCACAGCCCGGTCCCGGACCATCGTCACCCGCAGAGCCCGAAGCCGGCGCTCCAGCGCGGCACTGACGTCAAAGGCCCTGTCGCTGACGGGAAACACCCGGTTCCCCCGCTCCGTTTTCAGCGGTACGCCCAACTCCTCAAAAAACGCCATAGCCGCCGGACCGTCAAAGCGCGAAAAGCAACTGTAAAGGAATTTTCCATTACGTGGCACATTGGCCAGCAGGGTCTCCCGATCCGCATGATTGGTGACATTGCAGCGTCCCTTGCCGGTGATATTCAGTTTTTTGCCCAATCGTTCGTTGGGCTCCAGCAGCGTTACCGGAACGCCCTGCCCCGCAGCGGTGATGGCGGCCATCATTCCTGCGGCACCGCCGCCCACCACCACGCAGCTTCCCGTCACATCATTCATCATCCATCTTCCCAAACACACCGTATTCGTTCCAGATATCCTCCAGTTCCGCGAAGGTCGCGGAGAGGTCCGTCCCGATCCGGGAGGCCAGCGCTACCAGCAGCGCGTTCATCAGCGACAGCGGGGCCACCATGGAGTCCACAAAGGAGATCATCTCACAGGGCGCCAGCAGCGCCGCGTCGGACATCTGATAGACCGGGGAGAGCTCGTTGTCCGTCACCGCGATGATGGACGCCCCCCGGTCCTGGGCAAACTTCACTGTGTTCATGGTGACCTTGGAGTAGCGGGGAAAGCTGATGGCGATCATCACATCCTCCGGCCCGATGCGGAACAGCTGCTCGAAGATCTCGCCGGCAGCGCTGGTCTGTACCAGCGTCACATTCTCAAAGAGCAGGTGCATGTAGAAATTCAGGTATCCCGCCACGAAGGTGGAGGAGCGGACGCCCAGGATGTAGATATGCCGGGCACCGCGGATGCGTTCTACCACGTCGTCAAAGGCCTTCCGGTCCGCGTCGGCAGCTACCTCCCGCAGTTTTTCGATATCAGAGTGGAGCACCGTGCCCAGAACGTCCTGCCCGCCGAAGAGCTCCCCTGCCGCCTTGATGCGCTGCGTGGAAGTCAGGCGGCTGCGGATCATCTCCTGCAGGGCCCGCTGCATGCTGGGATAGCCGTCGTAGCCCAGTTCTGAGGCAAAGCGCACCACTGTGGATTCGCTCACCCCCACCAGTTTGCCCAGCTTGCTGGCAGTCATGAAGGCCGCCTTGTCGTAATTTTCCAAAATGTAGGCGGCGATCCGCTTTTGTCCCTTGGAAAAGCCGCTCATACTGCTCTCAATGCTATGTAAGATGCTCTTTGCCACGGTCGTTCCCTCCGCGCTCAGATTCCGGACCGATGCGGCACACCAGCCCATTCTGTCGTATTGTACCACAGCCGCCGTCATTTTGGAACCATTTTTGCAGGATTTTTCAGAAATCTTGCAAAAAGAAAGCGCGGCATCACTGCTCCGCGCTCCTTCTCATGTATGTTTCAGCGCCGCGATCTCGGCTTCCGTGAGATAACGCCACTTTCCCAGGGGAAGATCTCTCAGTTCCAATGTATGCTCCCGCACCCGGCGCAGCCGCTTCACGGTCAGGCCGCAGGCGGCGCACATCCGCCGGATCTGACGGTTCTTCCCCTCGTGGATGGTAACAGACAGCAACGCCGTCCGCCCGCTTTGCCGCAGCATCTCCACCTGCGCGGGGCGGATGGCCTCCCCGTCCAGATCCCGGATCCGGGACAGGCGCTCCGCAGCCCCCTCCACCGGTCCGTAAACGCTGACGTGATAGGTCTTATCCACCTGGCCGGAGGGGTGCAGCAGTCTCTGCATCAGCGCTCCGTCATTGGTCATCAGCAGCAATCCCTCGGAATCCAGGTCCAGCCGCCCCACGGGATAGACCCGCACGCCGCAGTCCGCCGTCAGCTCTGCCACCGTCCTCCGCCCCTTCTCATCAGAGAGCGTGGTGACCACGCCCCTGGGCTTGTTGAGCATCAGGCAGACCCATGGATCCCGCCGGCGCAGCGGCTTTCCGTCCACCGTGATCTCGTCCCGCTCCGGGTCCGCCCGCTGGCCCAGCACGGCAGGAGTGCCGTTGACCGTCACCCGTCCGGCAGTGATATAATCCTCTGCCGCCCGGCGGGAACAGACCCCGGCGGCAGAAAGCAATTTTTGCAGGCGTTCTTCCATATCCTCATCCTTTAAAAAAGGCCCCGCTTGAGCGTTTCCAGTGCCGTTCCAGACAGCGGCAGCACCGTCCGGCTGCACAGCAGCGTCACCCGCCCCACCTCGGTACCGTCCACGAAAAAGACCGCTTCTCCGGCCTCCGTACCGGCCAGCACCGGCGCCTCCAGAGGCTGGAGCTCCAAACGCATGGAGAAGGACTCCTCCTCTGCCACCGGCCATGAAAAGCTCTTAGCCGCTACCAGAGGCACGGATCCGCCGCTCCCGGCCACCGAGGCCCGGGCCGTCTCCTGTCCCAGCACAGCGCCCTTCCGGGCAGGATAAGTGGAAAAGCCGTAATCATAGAGGCTCTGGTGATCGGCCCAGTCATTGCCGTCCTGCAGCGTCACCGCCACCAGGCGCTGTCCGTTCCGCTCCGCGCAGGTCACCAGCGTCCGGCCGGCCGCCCGGGTATATCCGGTCTTGAGGCCGATGCAGCCTTCCTCCATGCTCAAAAGCTTATTGTGATTGGTCATGGTACGTCCGCCGATGGTAACGCTCTTGGTGGAAGCGATGCGCACCAGGGTCTCGTTCCGGACCGCCGCGCAGGCCAGCACCGCCATGTCCCGGGCGGTAGAATAGTGCTCCTCATCATCCAGCCCGTTGGGGTTTGCAAAGGAGGAGTTCTCCATGCCCAGCTCTGCAGCATAGGCATTCATCCGCTCCACAAATCCCGCCACGCTTCCGCCCACATGCTCCGCAATAGCCACCGCGGCGTCGTTCCCGGAACACAGCAGCAGTCCGTAAAGCAGCGTCTCCAGCGTCAGCTCCTCCCCAGCCCGGAGATACATGGAAGACCCCTCCGTGCCGGCAGCCTGGGCGGACACTGTCACCACATCCTCCAGATCACCGTCCCGGAGGGCCACCAAGGCCGTCAGGATCTTGGTGGTGCTGGCGATGAGCATTTGAGCGTCGGCGTTGTGCTGATAGAGCACCCTCCCGCTGTCCACGTCCATCAGGATGGCGGATGTGGCAGAGGTCCCTACCGCCCGGCAGTGGACAGGCAATCCCCCCAAAAGCAGCATCACAGCTGCCAGGCAGGCGCAGACTCGTCTGTGCAAATACCATCACCTCAGTTTTGAAACGATGATGGTAGTATACCCCCGTTACAGCGGTTCTTTTTCTTCCTTTTTGTCGAAATATTTTTCCACTTTGTCCATGAGGTCCGGCACCATCTCCACCACCCGGTCCAGCGTGGACACCGGCGGCACCGCCACCGGCAGCACCCGGGTGGTTCCATCCTTGATCACCAGAAAAGCCACCGGATCGATCTTGACGCCGGCGCCTACCGCTCCGCCCAGGCTCCTGGGCTGGACTTTGCCGTAATCCCCGCCCCCGCTGCCGAAGCCGAAGCTGACCTTGGAGATGGGGATCAGCGTCACACCGTCGGGCGTATGGATGGGCTGGCCCACGATGGTGTTGCTGTCCACCATCTCCCGCACCTTCTCCATCGCACCGCAGAGCATGTCCTGCAGCGGGTTTTTCTTCTCCATGGGATTTTCCATTTCGTCCATCCTTTCTCTCATGCGGCCGGACGGGCGTCCTGACCAGGCGTCCCGGCTTTCCGGTCACGGTTGCGTTTTTCCATCTGTGAAAGCCAGCGCAAAACGGGAACGGCCACGCCGAGTCCTGCTGTCAGAAGCGTTCCCACTCTTGCTCGAATACCCACACTTCCCTCCAGACGGGGCTCGGGGGAGTCAAAGTCCATCCCGATATGGATCCTGGGATCCGGGATCACCAGGAGCTGCTCCAGAACCGGCATCCCGCCCCAGACCGCTCCGTGGAGCCATCCGTAGAGCTCCGCGGTTTCCGCCGGGTCCCG
>CALWXB010000006.1 GCA_944385405.1 uncultured Oscillospiraceae bacterium
TCACTTTTGACATGGCGCTTTCTCCTTCCTCTACACTACCACGCAAGGCAAACCGGGTAGAAAATTGCCCTTTGATGTCCCTCTTGCGTGGTGCTTGTTTGGTGCTTATTTGGTGCTTATGAACACCAAAACAGACTTTTGCACCTGTTTGTAGACTTTCGGGAAAACGCCGCAAACCCGCATGAAATAAGGATTTTTTAGCGTAGCCGCTCGTAGACTTTTCGAGCGTATTTTAATTCGTAATCAGCAGGTCAGGTGTTCGAGTCACCCCACTAGCTCCACGAAACGCCCCGAAAACGATCGTTTTCGGGGCATTTTGCTATGCAAAAAGTTCTTGGTTTGAGAAGGCGGTTAGGCCTAGACCCACACCATGACCCACACCACGCAAAAAACGCAGCGCACCGGCAGGGAAGTTCGGCTTCCCAACCGGTGCGCTGTTTTGTTTTGTGGGCTCTTTTATCGGACCTGCGCCATGAGGTGCCCATGGTCTGGGCTGCCTCGTCCTGTTTCTGGCGGGTGGTGTGGGTGTAGGTGCGGAGGGTGAACCCGGCATCGTAGTGGCCCAGCATGGCGGAGACCGTTTTGATGTCCACGCCGTTCTGGAGGGCCAGGGTGGCGAAGGTATGCCGGAGATCGTGGAACCGAAGGTGCTCCAGCCCAGCGTCCTTCAGGATGCGCTGGTGCAGGGTAGCCACAGAATCCGGGTGGTACATGTCTCCGGTGCGGGAGGAGGGAAAGAGCCAGGGGTTACTTGGGTGCTTGGCGTGTTCCTTCATCAGTAGCTCCACTGCTTCCTGTGGGATGGAGATCTGCCGGATGGAATTCTCGGTTTTGGGGCGGGCCACGATCAGCTTGTTGTTTTCGTCCTTTGCGGCTTGCTTGCTGACGGAGATGGTATGGTTATGCACCGGTGACAGGTCATGGCGGAGTCGTTTTGGCCTGGAATGGGGAACCAAAGCGGGGCGGCTCGAACTGCCGGTGCAGCAAGAAAGGACCTCCGGCAGTCAGCCGGAGGTCCTTTCTTGCGTCTTTTATGAGTACAGCTTGGGGATCCGGAAGCGCTGTTCGCCGTGAGCGGCGTCCGTGACAGTACCTGCGGGGAAGATGATGACCGGATTCCCCTCCTCGTCCACCTCGAACGCTGTGGTTTCGTCGATGGCGACATAATCGCTGAGCGGTGCGTTTTCTTCGATGGGGAAGTAGCGTACTTCCGGGTCCTTTTCCATGCGGTTGCTCATCTGCATGGTGATGGTCTCTGTCAGATAGTCCGCATAATCCTCGCCCAGCAGGTCCTCCAAGGTAGATGCTTCCTGTGCGGTATCCTCCTGGGCGGGCTCCTGAGCTGCGGTATCCTCCTGGGCGGGAGGCTGCTGCTCATCTGCAGCTGCCCGACTGCCCGAAGTCCCGCAGCCGGTGAGAAAAGCCATGCACAATGCCAGAAGTACAAGATGCCGACGGTAATTCTTTTTCATGACTCATGCCTCCATTCTGCTTGGATGTTCCGCTTTTCATCGGGGATCGTCCCTTTTGGTATGTTTACCATATATCCATCCGGCCGCAAAGTGGCCGCATCTGTGCATCCTTTTCCCATCATTTCATGTGCCTTCAGATGTGGGACCTTCCGAAGTTTCTCCGAAAAGTTCTCCGGCAAAGCCGATGGGCTCCACGCAGATCCGGCCGTAGCCGTTCCCTGCCTGCGCGCTGTACATCAGTCCGCCGGCATCGCAGATCTCCCACAGGGCGGGGCCGCGCTGCTGTGTTTCCAGATTCAGCCCCGCCAGGAAACGGGTCCCCAGATCCTCGGAGGTGAGATCCGTTTGTGAGGAACGCAGTATGCAGTCGATCCAGACGGGCAGGCCGCTTTCTTCGTCCACCACCAGCCAGAAGTTGTCCTGTTCATCGTCGGCGGGCCGTATGCCCTGCAAATACAGAAGGCTGACGGACTGATATCCGTCTGAGCGTACATAGACAACCCGGCTGCCGCCCTGAAACTCCAGCGTACCCGGGTCAATGCCTTCGGGCAGGATGCCCCAGTCTGCCAGCAATGCCGCGCTTTGGAAGAAGGCCTCCGACGCCTGCTGGGCGTCGGGATCTCGCGGTGCCGGAAGCGGCTGCATGGTGGAGAAGATCTCCAGGTCCGGATACCGAATGGCCCGTCCCAGCAGCTCCAGCTTTTCCGGCAGGGGCAGCTCCCGGACAGAGAGGTCTTCTTGTGAAAGCGCCTCGGTGTGGATGGCGCCCAGCATGCTCCGGTCCCGAAGGGAGGAGATCTGCCGCGGCAGCAGCACTGCTCCCAGTACCGCCAGCACAGTCACTGCAGGAAGTGCCCACTGTTTCAGGTCCCGCATGGCGGCTCGCCTCCCTTCAAGTAGACGCTGACCCGGGTGCCCCGGCCCAACATGCTCTCAAATTCCATCCTGCCGCAGTGAAGCGCCACGATCCGTTGACAAACGGTCAGGCCCAGGCCCGCACCGCCCTGCGCTCTGGCTCTGGATTTGTCCGCCATGTAAAAGGGTTCTGTGATCCGGCTCAGGTCTTCCGGTGCGATGCCCCTGCCGTTGTCTGTTACCCGGATACGGTAGCCGCCGGGGACAGGACTGCCTTCCAGAAGAACGGTGCCTTCTGCGTCCACTGCCTTGCGGGCGTTGTCCAGCAGATTCAACAAAACGGATTCCATCAGGTCCGGTTCCACATTTGCCGTGCCGGGCTCCGTGTGCACTTCCAGACGGATGCCGGACTGCTCCAGTGTGGGGCGCAGGGCTTCGGCCGCCCGGTCCAAAAAAGGAAGCATCTCCGTCGGACGGGGGGAGATACCGGCTTTCTCCAGCACGAAGAGATCCAGCAGTTTCCGGGACAGCCCCTCCAGCCGCCGGCCTTCCCGGAAGATGCAGGCGGCGCTCTCCTGTACCAGCTGCGGCTGGGCGGGGCGGGAGAGCAGCAGCTCTGCGTAACCGATGATGGACGTCAGCGGTGTCTTGGTCTCATGGGCAAAGGCGTGGAGAAAATCCTCCTGCCGGCGGGCGGTGTCCGTCAGCTCGTCCACATGCCGTTCCAGCCGCTCCGCCATCTGGTTGAAATCCCGGGAGAGCTGAGCCACCTCATCGCTGCCGCAGGCTTCCACCCGGCGGGAGAGCTCCCCGGCAGCCATTTGCCGCGCAGCCTCGGACAGCCGCCCCAGCGGGCGGGTGATCCAGGCACTCACTGCCGCGGACGCCAGTGCCGATGCCAGTACCAGTCCCACCAGCAGATAGAAAAACACGTTGTACTGGGTCTGCCGAGTGGAAAAGAGGGTATCAGCTTCCCGCCAGGTCTCCAAAAATACCGTTTCATCTTCTGTCGTCAGGGGGCTTGCCGCGTGCAGATAGAAGCGATCTCCTGCCTGCAGGACTTCCCAGCCCAGCTGGGTCTCCGTCAGCGCAGTGGACAGCCGGGAGGCGGCAGGCAGGGGACTTCCGGAGAGCACATGGCCAGCTCCATCACTGAGGAGAAAACGGGCGCCGCTGCGGCTGAGGGAGGCGGCCGTATCCTCGGCCAGCTTGGCCGCGTCCGCCTGACCGAAGCTGCGGGAGAGCTGCATCTCCCGCAGCAGCATGCGGCGCAGGATGATGTGCTCGGTTACCATGGTGTCGGCCTGGGCTGCCAGTCCGGTGCGGAACTGTCCGTCGATGAGCAGAAAGCCGCCGATCGAACAGGCCAGGGCCGTCATGGCCACCATGCTGCAAAACAGTTTCCAGAAAAGGCGCAAGCACCTCACCCCTCCAATCGGTAGCCCACCTTGTATACCGCTGTCAAACGATTTTCCAGTCCCAGCTTTTTCCGCATGCGCTGGACATGGAGATCCACGGTGCGGCTGTCTCCCAGATACTCCTCGTTCCAGACCCGCTCAAAGATCCGGTCCCGGCAGAGGGCCACATTTTTGTTCTGCGCGAACAGCACCAGAAGGTCGAACTCTTTGGCCGTCAGCGCCACCGTCTGCCCGCTTTTGCGGACGATCCGGGCGGCCGGGTCGATCACGATATCCGGGTCCACCCGCAGGAGCCGGTCTCCCTTTCCGCAGCGGCGCAGCACCGTCTCTACCCGGGCCAGCAGCTCCGGCAGGGCAAAGGGCTTGGTGAGGTAGTCCTCGGCACCCCGGCGCAGGCCCCGCACCCGGTCTTCCACCTCGCCCCGGGCGGTAAGGAAGATCACGGGTACCTCCAGGGCCTTGCAGTAGTCCAGCAGTTCGTAGCCGTCCGCGCCGGGCAGCATGATATCCAGCAGCGCCAGATCAAAGGGCTCCTGCTCCAGAAGATCCGCCGCCTGATTCCCATCCGGCGCCCAAGCACAGCGGTAGCCCGCATCGGTCAAAACGGTCCGTACCAGATGGGCGATGGCCGCCTCATCCTCGGCAATCAGGATCTTGTTCACACGCTCAACTCCTTTGCCTGATGATAGGACATGTTCCCATCATGTTTGCATCATGCCGGATGCTTCCGAAGGGTCTCTGCAGGCATGAGGGATGATGCGTCAGTAGTTGATCCCCACAACGGCCAGCTGACCTTCGGAGACACCGAAAACGATATTGGGGCAGCCGCTGGCGGACAGGATGAAGCCCGCCTGGCTGGGCTCCAGGGCAGAGAGGTCCGCTGTGCCGATCTCTGTGAGCAGAGCTTCCGTAAAGACCCGGTCGGCCCCAAGAGACAGAAAATCCTCCCGGCTGTCCACAAACTGCGCGTCTTCGGGAAAGCCCACATAGTTGGGAAACTGCATCAGGTCCGCCAGTCCCTCCAGGTCCTTGTCCGCAACGGCGTCCTGGATCTTCCGGGCAAACGCCTCCGCATCTGCGTGCTCTACAGAGAAGTTATCCTCATAGGCAGTCTGGGCTGTTTCTGCGTCCGGTGTTCCGGCTTCCGGGTCCTCCGGGGGTTGCGGATCTGCGGCAGAGGGCTGTTCCGCCGGTTCACTCTGCTCCGTGGGAGCTTTTTCGGGGGCAGTCCCGTCGTCCTGCCTGTTTTGTCCGCAGCCGGCCAGCAGCAGGCACAGGGCTGTCAGCAGGATCGCCTTGTTCAGATGTTTACGCATGTCGCATGGTCCTTTCCTTGGCTGAATGGTCGGGCATAGAGCCCGGTTTTTATTATAGACGCAGGAAACGATGAGAAAGTTTTCAGCCCGCGGCAGGATGATTGAGGGGAATGGAACTCTGTCAAATGATGGCGGTTTGATGCAAAAAAGAGGGAACTTCGGCGGGAGAGCACCGTAAATTGAGACGCAAGATCTGGTAAAGAAAGGGGCGCATTCCATGACCCGGCAGCTGAAAAAGAGTTCTTCCCTGGGTTCTGTTCCGCCTTCAGTGCGGGAGCATTCCCCGAATCGCCGCCCCAGGCGGCACAGCCGGCGGCTTTTGCTGCCGGTCCTGCTGGGGCTGCTGCTGTTTGGGGCGGGATTTGCTCTGGGGACCGCCCGGGCTGCGGCGGAAGGCTCCGCAGAACTGCCGCCGGCCGCCCTGCGGGATGCCGATGCGCTTCCCGCGGAAGCGGATCTGCCGGCCGGACAGATCCCGGAAGGGGATGAATGGGAACTGCAGCTGGTGAATGCAGCGCATCCGCTGCCGGAGGATTTCCAGGTGCCCGAGCTGACTGCGCTGAAGGGCGGCCACGCCATCGACAGCCGGGCCTACCCGGCCCTCCAGCGGATGATGGACGATTGCCGTGCGGCGGGGCTGGAGCCGCTGATCTGTTCCTCCTACCGCACCCGGGACAAACAGGAGGAGCTGTTCCGCCGCAAGGTGCGCACACTTTCAAAGCAGGGATATCCCGATGAAGAAGCCGGGGCGGAGGCTGCCCGGTGGGTGGCCCGTCCCGGCACCAGCGAGCATGAGACCGGACTGGCGGTAGACATCGTGGATACCGGATATCAGATGCTGGACGATCGGCAGGAGCAGACGCCGGTGCAGCAGTGGCTGATGGACCACTGCGCCGAATACGGGTTTATCCTGCGGTATCCCACAGATAAAAGCGGCATTACCGGCATTGGCTATGAGCCCTGGCATTACCGCTATGTGGGACAGGCTGCGGCAGCAGCGATCACAGAGCAGGGCCTTTGTCTGGAGGAGTATCTGGAGGGATAGCGCCGTCCTTCCGGAAGGATGCGGCGGGCACGCGCCGGCAAAGCGCGGTGCACGGAGACCTGCATGGCGGAAAAGGAGCCTGCGGCCGTGGCGGCCGCAGGCTCCTTCCTGGTTTTTTATAAGTATCATCCACCCACCATCACCGGCAGTCCCCGGTCCCGGAAGAGCCGGCAGGCATCGTCGGTCTGCTCCTGCGTCAGCACCGGCGTATCCGCCAGCGTGTACGGGCGGAAGAGCCGGCCATACTTGCTGACGCCGGCCAGGGAATAGGGATGCAGGTCCACCTGGACATGGCCGGGCAGGGAGGCGATGAAGTCCGCCAGCTTGGAGAGCTCTTCCCGGGAGTCGTTGCAGCCGGGGATGAGGGGGATGCACACCGTCATGTCCGGATGACAGGCGGCGGCATGGCGCGCATTGGCCAGGATCTGGGCATTGCCGGCGCCGGTGTAGCGCCGGTGCAGTTCCAGTGTGATGAACTTGAGGTCGAACATCAGGTGGTCCACCAGGGGGAGGAGGCGGGCGAAGGCCTCCGGATCGCCGAAGCCGCAGGTCTCAATGGCAGTATTGAGGCCGTGTGCCTTGCAGGCCTCCAGCAGCGCCAGCGTGAATTCCGGCTGGGCCAGCACTTCTCCTCCGGTCAGCGTCACACCGCCGGTCTCCCGATAGAACGGCAGGTCCTTCAAGCAGGCCTGGACCACCTCTTCCACAGACACGCGTTTTCCATACACGCGCATGGCGTTGACCGGGCAGTGCTCCGCGCACAGCAGGCAGTCCGTGCATTTGCCGTGGTCGATGGTCCGGCCCTGGGGCGCGGCTGCCACGGCGCCGGCCGGACAGACCCGGCTGCATGCGCCGCAGCCGATGCAGGCCTCGGCATAGTGCAGAACCTCCGGCATGGGGCGCTGGGATTCCGGGTTGAAGCACCACCGGCACCGCAGGGGACAGCCCTTGAGGAACACGGCCGTGCGGATGCCGGGGCCGTCGTAGGTGGAAAAACCCTGGATCTTAAAGATGTATCCGCTGGGTGAGGTCATGGATCCCGCCTGCTTTCCTTAAATGTGATGCTCCGTACGGTGGATGATGTCGTCCTGGCAGCCGTCTCCCAGCTCGATGAAATAGGCCGCGTAGCCCGCTACCTTCACCATGAGGTCGGTGTGCTTTTCCGGGTGGAGCTTGGCGTCCCGCAGCGTTTCCACCGACACGATGTTGTATCCGATGTTGCTGCCGCCCAGGGCAAAAAAGCCGTCTGTCAGGTCGATGAGCTTTTCCAGGCGGCGGTCGTCCTTCACGTCCTCGGGGCTGATGTGCCGGTTGAGCACGGTGCCGTTGGAGGCCCGGTCGTGTGGAAGCTTGGCCACGGAGCGCAGGGAGGCGGTGAGGCCGGAGACGTCCCGCCCGGCGTTGGGGGAGAGGGAATCGGAGAGCTGTTCGCCCTTTCTCCTGCCGTCCGGAGAGGCGGCGGTGCCCAGCCCCAGGTTGAAGTTGGCGGTGACGGACCAGAAGCCCGGGCGGAACGTCCCGCCCCGGGTGTTTTGGTACTTGGCGAATTCGTCGCAGAAGAAATTCGCGATCTCACAGGCCAGGGAGTCCGGCTCCTCCAGATCGTTGCCGTAGCGGTCCTGGAACTGGTCGATCATCCGCCAGACGTCGCCGTGGCCCTCAAAGTCGTCGTCCAGGGCCCGGACCAGCGCGTCCAGAGAAAGACGCTTTTGTTCGAACACCGCCCGCTTGATGAACATCAGGGAGTCCGTGATATTGGCGATGCCCACCATCAGGGGGCTGGTGAAATTGTACCGGGCGCCGCCTTCGATGACGTCCTTTGCATTTTGGATGCAGTCGCCGGTGAGCAGGGAGACGGAGGTCTGGGGCATCAGGCGCATGTGGACGTCGTCGATGAGGTTGCTCCAGCGCACGTGGCGGGCGATCATCTGAGACATCACCCGCTTGTACGCGGAAAAGAGTTCTTCAAAAGAGGTGAACGCCTCCGGAGGCTGGATGGGGTCTGTCACCTGGGTCCCGGTAAGGGCGCACCGGCCCTGGTGCAGGCACAGCTCCAGGATCTTCACCAGATTGAACCATCCGCCGGGAGCCCGGATCCAGGCGTTGCAGGTGGCGTATTCCACGCAGCCGGTGGGGGTGTAGTTCCGGGCTTCCTCCAGCGGCAGGCCGTCCCGGGTGAGGGCCTGGATGATGACCTCGTCGTGGAACACCTGGGGCAGCCCCAGCGCCAGGCGGATGACCTGTGCGCCGTGACGCTTAAAGTCCCGGGGGGTCCCGTCGTGGATGCGCATGCTGAAGTCCGGCTGCTGCAGGCGGACGGCGGCGTGGGCGTCCAGGCACATGTGGCTCAGTTCGTTCACTGCGTCGGAGCCGTCCGGCTTCATGCCGCCGATGGTGATGTGCTCGCCGAAGGGATGGCCGCCGTGGAAGTAGACGCTCTCGGAGTCGTCCACATGCATGATGTCGTTGATCTTGATCCAGAAGCAGTTGAGCAGCTCCTGGGCCCGCTCCTGGGTCAGGACGCCCTGCTGGATGTCGTGCAGGTAGTAGGGGTACAGATACTGGTCCATGCGGCCGAAGCTCATGGAGTAGGCGTTGGTCTCGATGAGGCCGATGAGATGGGCGAAGTAGACCGCCTGCAGGGCCTCGTGGAAGCTGGAGGCCGGGCCGGCCGGCACCCGGGCACAGATGCCTGCAAGATCCGTCAGCTCCGCCTTCCGCGCCGGATGGGTCTCCTCCCGGGCCTGCCGGGCCAGCAGATCGGAAAAGCGGTTGGAAAAATGGATGGCCGCGTCGCAGACGATCTCGGCGGCGTCCAGAAATTCCCGGGCGTGGCTGGGACCCGGCTCCAGGTCCTCCCGGCGCCGGCAGATCTCCGCCTTGATGCCGTTGTACCCCAGGCGCAGCAGCTTTTCGTAATCCATGCAGTTGTGTCCCTGGGCGTTTTTCTCCAGGGACACGGAAAACACCAGGGTCCGCCGTGCCTGCAGGATGTCCTCCGGAAAGGCGTCGTAGCATGCCTCGTACAGTGTGCGGCCCTTCCAGATCCGGGCGATCTCCTTGAGTTCTTCCCGGGCTTTCTTCCCCACCTTCAGGGGGTTGATGGTGCGGGACTCCATGAGGTCGAATTCCGTGTCGTTCATCCAGTAGATGGTGTTCTCAGGATACACCGGCGGCCTGCGGATGCCCTCGCCCTGGTTGCCCGCCAGAAGGTCTCCCTCCGGGACGTAAATGGTCATTTGGGAGAGGACGTCCCGCAGGGTCTTGGCGCGCTTGAGCAGGATGGGCTCGTGCCGGTACTGCTCATATGCCCGGGTCACGATCCAGGCCCGCTCCGTCCCGATCTCCGGGATGCTTTCAAAGACGGCCTTGCGCAGCCGCTCCAGCCGTTCATTCATCAAAATCATGATGCGGATACTCCTTTCAGCCAGATCACGCCCGCCGCTTTGCGCGGGTCCGCAGCGCGGTCAGCGGTCCTTTGTCCACACGCGCGGGAAGATAGCGGGCGGCGCAGTCTGTAAACGCCGCCATGGAGCGCCTCTCTCCACTTACCATAATGGATTTGTCCCCGGGATACAAGAGCCGGATGCGCTGGGGCGAGAGAATTTTGATGTGCTCCACCTGGGCCCACGGCATCTCGGCGGCCTTGCCGGTGAGCCCCACGCATACGATGCGGTCTTCATATACATAGACCGTTTTGACAAAATAGCTCAAAAACGCAAAGCCGCCCAGCAGGATGGAGGCCGCCAGGAAAAACAGGATGTTCTGCCGGAAGGCGGGGGGATACGCGGAAAAGAGGGAGCCGTCCATGCATGCGCACAGCAGCAGGGCCTCCAGCCACAGCACCGCGCCGAACCCGGCGGTCAGCCGGGTCTCCCGGACCCGGACTTCCCACGGGCGGGGAATGTCCCGGCGGCCCCGCCGGGCGGCCGGCAGGATCAAAGCCGCAGAGAGCAGCATGGCGGAAATGACGGCGATCATGTGGATCCCTCCTGTTTTTCGGCGTGGGCCAGGATGCTGGAGTACAGCGCCTCCCCCGCCGCAGGCTGCAGGGCGTCCAGCAGGTACAGCTCCATGACGCAGGGGTGGAAGGGGAGGCGGAGCAGGACTTGGGTGAAGCGGCGGGCGGCGATCTCCCGCAGCGCCGGGACCGTGGAGCGGTTCTGCAGCGGTCCCAGCCGCCACAGGCAGACGTGCTTTTGCAGGGTAAAGATCTCCGGGTGGCGGGATTCATGGAGGTGATAGAGCTCATGGGCCAGGGCTGCGGCCCGGAAGTCCCACGCTCCGGTGAGATCCGCCAGCCCCTGCTCCGCGGCGGCGTCCCGGACGCGGGCGTATTTGTCCGGAAACAGCGTGACCTGATCCGGCTCCGTGAACAGCGCCAGTACGCCGGCGGAGAGGGGGTCGCCGGTGCCCGGCTCCTCCGTGATGCGGATGCCGCTTTGCAGCAGATGTTCCTCCAGCGCCTGGGGGGAGGTCAGCTCCGGATAGCGGGCGGCGGCCGCCGCCGCAGCCGTCCTGGCCCCGGCGGCCAGGTCCTGCCTCCGGGCGGGGGAGAGGACCCGATAGGTCCGGTCTCCCTGGAACAGGTACTCGTCCCAGACCGCCTCGCCCACGTCCAGCAGGCGCAGCAGAATGTCCCGGGTCATATCAGTTCCTGGCCGCCACCAGCAAGACGGGCTCCTCCGGCGCGGTGCCCAGGAACTCGGAGGTCATGATGGTCACCAGCTGCTCCAGACTGGTGATGCCCATGTAGTCCAGGATGCGGCCCTCTTTGCACAGGTAGAAATCCGGAGTGGACACCAGCTCGTTGCGGTAGGAGAGCATCTCCTGCCAGAGGCGGGAGACGGTCTCCTGCCACTGGGCCGCGGTGCACCGCTCCACGGCGGCGTCCCCCCGCTGGACGCGGACGAAGCCCTTCTTGTCCACGATGCGCATCGCCGTGGCGTCTCCGGTCCGGTGGGCAAAGACATAGAAGAGGTCGTCGTGCTCTGCCAGCTCCACTTCGTCGGGGGACAGCTGCATGGACCTGGCGGCGATGCTCCGCATCTCCGCCTCATCGCAGACCTTCAGCAGGTCCGTGGCCTGTACCTCGGTGGAGCCCATGGCGATGGCCGTGACCTTGGAGGACTGGGAGTCCACCTCGATCTGCACCACCACGCTCTCCGGCACAGCGCCGCTTTTCACCGCCATCATCCGGGCCTCCTTCTTCAGCTCGATGATGTCCTCCGTGGTGGGATTGGGCAGCACCCGCTCCACCACGTCCCGGACCATGGCCAGCGCCACGCCGATGGAGGAGATGACCTCCGCGTGCTCCGGGATGTCGTAGGGCATTTCCAGACGGCGGGAGGAGAAGGGGATCAGGGCGGAGGCGCCGCCGCCCAGGGCAACCAGGGTGTTCTGGCTCTTTTCCAGATGGTATTTGTCGATGAACTCCAGGATCACGGGCTCGATCTTGGCATAGGCCTTTTCCAGGATCATCTCCGCGCACCGCTCTACGGACACCCCCAGATAGTCTGCCAGGGGCTGCATGGCCCGGCGGGCAGAGTCGGCGTTGCCGTAGGCGTAGTCCGTGGGCTTCACCAGGCCCAGTACGTTGGCCGCGCAGCTGTTGGTCAGGGTGATCCGGCGGCCGTCCTTGAGGCGGATGGCCACATAGTCGGCGGGGTCGCCCTCCCGGGGGGAGAAGAATTCCAGCTCCGGGTCCTCCACGCAGTCTGTGTAGACGGCGTAGTCCATGCCGGCGATGTGGGCGCTGCGGGGACCCACGTCGATGAGCTTGTGGTCGCCGGCCCGCACCATGCTGCCGCCGGCCACGCCCAGGACCCGCACGTCCAGGGAGCTGATGTAGGTCCGGTGTCCGCCCACGATGGAGTATTCCACCGCCGGGCGGCCGTTTTTGATGACGCCGATGTTGGTGGTGGTGCCGCCCACCTCAAAATAGATGCCGTTGGAGGCCCGCAGATACATCAGAGCCCCCACCACGCTGGCCGCCGGGCCGGAGAGCATGGTCAGGACGGGCCGCTTGCGCATCTCGCTCAGCTCCATGACGCCGCCGTCGCCCCGCATGATCATCAGCGGGACGTGGATGCCCACCGCCCGCACGGACTCCTCCGTGGAGTTGGCGGTGTTGAGCATCTTGGGCAGGATGCTGGCATTGATGGACGCGGTGCGGGTCCGCCGGGTCAGACCGTACAGCTTGCTGATCTCGGAGGCCATGGTGACCGGGATCTGGTGCGCCTGCGCCACTTCCCGGACCAGGTCCTCCTCGTCCAGGCTGTCCACGCCGAAGGCCTTGGAGGCCACGATCACCCGGCTCCCCGCCGCTGTCAGCTGTTCCAGCTCCTGCTCCACCCGCTCCCGGGTCAGCTGCTTGAGGGGGATGTAGGTGTGGTTGCAGTGGATGGAGCGGCCGGAGCCCAGGTCGATGTCCGGGATCTGGGTCTGATTTTTGGCCAGCAAGCCCTCCAGGCCGCCCTTGCCCATGCCGATGATGCCCACCGAGGCGACATCGCCTTCGATCAGCGCGTTGGTGGCCTGGGTGGTGCTGTGGGCGATGAACACCACCTCCTCCGGCGCGATGCCGTGCTTGCTCAGACAGTCTTTAAAGCATGCGATCACGCCTGCGGCCACGCCTATTTTATCGCTGTGGGTGGTCTTGACGATGGATTCTCCGATGATCTCATGGGTGGCGTTGTCAATGGCCACCGCTTTGGTATGGGTGCCGCCTACGTCGATCCCCATCCGCACTTCTCTAGGCATATGCGCTCCTCTCTGTTGAATGGGCTTGCGGGCGTTCCGGGGAGAGGCTCCGCCGGAACGCCGCAGGTCAGGTCAAAGCCGGTCAAAATCCGTTTGCAAACACAACGTACGCCACGAACTGCAGCACGAAGGCCACAGCCAGCGCAAAGGGCAGCACGGTCCGCAGGTACTCCTTCGTCGTGATCTTGGTATAGCCGATGGCCCAGACGCACCAGGACTGGGTGGGGCAGATGGAGCCGTTGATGGCGGTGGAGGGGATGAAGAACAGCGGGAAGAGCACGTGCACGGGATAGAGGTTCAGCCCCTGCATCATGGTCAGCGTGGCGCCGCCGGCGCCCCAGACGGTGAAGGGACCTCTGAACAGGGCCAGGAACGCCAGAAGGGCGAAGATCACCACCAGCAGGAAGGTGTTCTCCGGCATGATGGGGGACAGAATGGGCGCCAGGAGCGGCGCGCAGACCTTGGCGGCCTGCTGGTACATCTGGATCATCATCAGCATGCCCAGCACCAGGCCGATGCTGGCCACACCGTTGGCAAAGGTCTTCTGCATGAGCGTGCTGAGCTTTTTCGGCTCCTTGAAGTAGCCGGTCCAGAAGGTGCCCCAGATCACGGCGATGAGGATGGAGGGGATCACCTGGACATTGCAGGCGATGCTCAGCACCGGGGAGATGAGGGGGGTGAGGCAGGCCAGGAAGTTGGCCTCCTGCTTTCCATCCTCCAGTGGGGCCCCCGCGGCCCACGCGGATACCGCCCGGGCCTTGCTCTGCTGGCGCCGCATCACCACGATGATCATCAAGATGGTAGCCAGCAGCTGCACGCCGAAGGCGATGGCGGCGAAGAGCTTGTAGGTAGCGCTGAAGGAGATGCCCTCCATCAGTCCCTCAAACAGGGTGAACCAGGACTTGTTGAAGTAGAGCCCGCAGCCCACCGCCATGAGGAAGGAGCCGGCGGCCAGGGGCTTGGGGATGCCCAGGGAGAGCAGGATCGGGAAGACGATGCAGCCGATGGCGATGACGGCGCCCACGCCGTAGGCCGTGCAGAAAATGACGGCCACCAGGACGCTCAGCAGGGAGCAGGTGAACGCGGGATGATCGCCGCCCAGCTCCACGGCCTTCCGGATCAGGGTCTTGGCAATGCCCGTCTCCACCAGGACCTCGCCGAACCAGCTGCCGAACATGATGATGGCAGCGGAGGAGCCGTAGCTGGTGGGGCCGTTCTGGAAGATGCCGGTGTTGATGTCCAGCATGGTGCCGGTGGGGTCGTTCCAGACCGTGACGCCGGCAATGGCGCCCAGTCCGGCCCAGAGGATGGCCATGAAGAGGAAGCCCATCATCAGGTTTCCGCCCCGCATGGCGTAGACTGCAAACAGAAGGAACGAGACGATCAATAAAATTCCGATCACGATATCCATAGATTCTCCCACCTTTCAATCTTGTCACATGTGCATGGAATTCCTGATGTGTACCGGTTAACTAAGCAAAAAATATAAAATTTTTGAATGTAAACCGGTTAACATCCCACAACCATTCCCATGTCCATCACCACCCCGCCAACTGTCCGGATGTCTGCTCCCCCTGTCGGGAAACGATGTGTACCGGTTAACTAAACATGTGCACAATCCACAAGTCCAATATATAGCAGGGACTGTGCAATGTCAACCATTTCTGCAAATTTCCGGTGGGCGCTCCCGGCTGCGCCGGTTTGACAGGCTCCGGCCCCTCTGATATAATCCTTCCAGGTTTTTACGCCGGCCCCGGCCTGCTGCGGAGGGGCGGATGGAAGGGGGCGGGGTGCATGCTGTCGTATAAAAACAAGATCACGATCCAGGACGTGGCGGACATGGCGGGAGTCTCCAAAACCACGGTCTCCCGCTATATCAACGGGAAATATGAGTACATGTCGGAGGAGACGCGGCAGCGGATCGGGCAGATCATCGAAAAGACGGGGTACATGCCCTCCACCTCCGCCCAGAGCCTCAAGTCCAACCGCACGGGGCTCATCGGGCTGCTGATCGCGGACATCGGAAATCCTTTTTCCACGGCGCTGCTCACCAGCATCACCGATTCCCTCCATCAGATCGGCTACAATGTGCTGGTGGCCAACGCCAACAATTCCCAGCGCCTGGAGGCAGAGTACCTGCACTCGTTCCTCTCCCGGGGCGTGGATGGGATCATCATCAATCCGGTCCTGTGGGAGAATCCGCTGCTGGTGTCGCTGAAGGAGCAGGGGCTGCCCATCATGCTGCTGGACCGTCAGGTGAAGGGCTGCGAGCTGGATCTGGTATATCTGGAGAACGAGCGGTCCATCTGCTGCGCGGTGGAGCATCTGCGGGAGCAGGGCTACGATGATACCTGGCTGCTCTCGTGGGAGTATCAGAATATCTCGGTGCGTTATGACCGTTATCAGGCATTTCTCAAATGCATGCGTACATATGGCGTCCCGGAGCCGGAAAAGCAGGTGCACATCCAGACGTCGGCATCCGGCACGGGACTGCTGGAGGCACTGGATCGGATCGTGACGGCCAGCCGCCGGCGGGGGAAGACCCCCGGCGTCATCACGGCCAATGAGATTTTGCTGCTGGAGACCATCCAGGCGGTCAAGAAGCTGCAGCTCCGAATGCCACGGGAACTGGGCGTGTGCGGGTTCGATGACTGGGGATGGTCGGACATGATCTGGCCCACGATCTTCTCCCCCACCATTACCACCCTGGATGCGGACATCCAGCGGATGGGGCGCCTGGCGGCGCATCTGATCGTAGAGCGGATCATGGAGCCGCATCAGGCGGTGCGGAAGATCCCGGTCCCCGTGGAGCTGGTCCCCCGGGAGTCCACGGACCTGAAGGCGGTCCGGACATAGGAAGCTGCGGCCGGGCATCTCCCGCGGGAGATGCCCGGCTGTGCTTTGCTGCTGCGGGAAGCGGCGTTTTTGGAGGAAATCCTGTCCCCGCCCTTGATTTGTTCCGGGGGGAGGCGGTAAAATAATGCAAACTGTGTGCCAGAACAACTGTGCGGAAAGAGGCTGATCGACCATGCGAATCTCTGAGATTTTGCAGCGGGACGCACTGTCCCTGTCTTTTGAGGTGTTCCCCCCCAAGACCACCAGCGCGTTTGAAAGCGTCAAGGCGGCCACGGAGCAGATCGCGGCTCTGGGGCCTGCCTTCGTCAGCGTCACCTACGGCGCCGGCGGCGGCACCAGCCGGTATACGCTGGAGATCGCCCGGAACATCCGGGAGCGGTACGGCGTGCCCACTGTGGCCCACCTGACCTGCGTTTCCTCCACCCGGGAGCTGGTGCAAGAGCGGATCGCCGACATGCAGGCATCGGGCATCGAGAACGTCATGGCGCTGCGGGGGGACCTGACGCCGGAGCTGGCTCAGGGGGACCGCAGCGGCTGGGCCTATCACCATGCTGTGGAGCTGGTGCGGGAGCTGAAGGACAGCGGCGCGGATTTCTGCATCGGCGGTGCCTGCTATCCGGAGGTGCATCCGGAGAGCGCCAATCAGAAAGAGGACATCCTCCATCTGAAGGAAAAGGTGGATGCCGGGTGCGAATTCCTCACCACCCAGATGTTCTTTGACAACAACCTCTTCTACAATTTCCTCTACAAGATCCGGGAGGCGGGCATCACGGTGCCGGTGCTGCCGGGCATCATGCCCATCACCAAGGCCAGCCAGGTGGAGCGGGCCATCCAGCTGTCCGGATCCTTCATGCCCCAGCGGTTCAAGAGCCTGGTGGATCGGTTCGGCGACAACCCGGACGCCATGAAGCAGGCGGGCATCGCCTACGCCACGGACCAGATCATCGACCTCTTTGCCAACGGGATCCGCACCGTCCACGTCTACACCATGAACAGCCCCGACGTGGCCGCCAGGATCCTGGACAACCTCTCTCATATCCTGGGCTGAGCATATGGTACGTGTCAAGACCATCTCCCTCCCCCCGACGGACCGGGGGGAGGTCCTGCGCTACGCCGGCTGCCGCAGGCCCGGCGAAGCGGACCGGGCGCTGCTGGAAAGCTGTCTTTCCGAGCTGGGGGACCGGCTGCGGGGCCGGGTGTGCTGGGACGTGTTCCCGGTGACGGCGCTGGCGGAGGGCGGGCTGGATCTGGGATTCGCCCGCACCGGCTCCCGGGACCTGGGCCGGCGGCTGGCGGAGTGCCGGGAATGCGTGGTGTTTGCCGCCACTGTGGGGCTGGAGATGGACCGGCTCATCGCCCGGTACGGCGGTGTCTCCCCGTCCAGGAGCCTCTTTTTCCAGGCCATCGGCGCAGAGCGCATCGAGGCGCTGTGCGACAGCTTCTGCGTACAGGCGGCGGAGGCGCTGGAGCGGCAGGGCAGGGGCGTCACGCCGCGGTTCAGTCCCGGGTACGGGGATCTGCCCCTGGAGCTGCAAACTGAGATCTTCCGGGTGCTGGACTGTCCCAGGAGGATCGGACTGACCCTGAACGAGAGCCTTTTGATGAGCCCCTCCAAGTCCGTTACCGCCGTGTTCGGCGTCACGGACCGTCCGGGAGGGGGCTGTGCCGGGGCGGGCTGTGCCGCCTGCGGAAACCAAGCGTGTGCATACAGGGAGTGAGAGACGCCATGGATATTTTGGAACTGCTGAAACGGAGCCTTGTCTATCTGGACGGCGGCATGGGGACGCTGCTGCAGAGCCGGGGGCTGAAGCCCGGGGAGCGCCCGGAGACCTGGAACCTGACGCATCCCCAGGAGATCACCGCCATCCACCGGGCCTATTTTGAAGCCGGCAGCCATGTGGTGTGCGCCAACACCTTCGGCGCCAATTCCCTGCATTTCCCAGGGGCGGAGCTGGAGCCCGTGGTGGCGGCGGCTCTGGCCAACGCCCGGGCCGCCCGGGCTGCCTCCGCCGGGGAACAGGAGAAGTTCGTGGCGCTGGACATCGGTCCCACCGGGCGGCTTCTGAAGCCTTACGGCGATCTGGACTTCGAGGAGGCGGTGGCTGTCTTTGCCCAAACGGTGCGCCTGGGCGTGCGGTACGGGGCGGACCTCATTTTCATCGAGACCATGAACGACAGTTACGAGACCAAGGCGGCGCTGCTGGCTGCCAAGGAAAACAGTACGCTGCCGGTGTTCGTCTCCAACGCCTACGGAGAGGACGGCAAGCTCATGACCGGAGCCTCTCCGGCGGCCATGGTGGCCATGCTGGAGGGGATGGGGGCCGACGCCGTGGGCGTCAACTGCTCCCTGGGCCCCAGGGCGCTGGCGCCGGTGGTGGAGGAGTATCTCCGCCGGGCCTCGGTGCCGGTGCTGCTCAAGCCCAACGCGGGCCTTCCCCGGGAGGAGCATGGCCTGGCGGTCTACGACGTGATGCCGGAGGAATTCGCCGCGGAGACGGCGGCGCTGATGGAAAAAGGCGTACGCCTGGCCGGCGGCTGCTGCGGCACCACGCCGGCGTATATCGCCGCACTGGTGGAGCGCACGCAGGATCTTGCGCCGCGGCCGGTGGAGAAAAAGGGCATCACCTGTGTCAGCTCCTACACCCACGCGGTGGACTTCGGGGACGATCCCGTGCTCATCGGCGAGCGGATCAATCCCACCGGCAAGAAGCGGTTCAAGGAGGCCCTGCGCACCGGCGACATGGACTATGTCCTCACCGAGGGCATCCGCCAGCAGGAAGCGGGGGTACAGGTGCTGGATGTGAATGTGGGTCTGCCGGAGATCGACGAGCCCGCGGTGCTGGAGGAGACGGTGTGCCGTCTCCAGGCGGTGGTGGACCTGCCGCTGCAGATCGACACCTCCGATCCAGCCGCCATGGAGCGGGCCCTGCGCCGCTACAACGGCAAGGCCATGATCAACTCCGTCAACGGGAAGGCGGAGAGCATGGAGGCCGTGTTCCTCCTGGCCCGGAAGTACGGCGGCGTGGTGGTGGCGCTGACGCTGGACGAGGGCGGCATCCCCGAGACCGCGGAGGGGCGCCTGGCCATTGCGGAGCGGATCCTCCGCCGGGCGGCGGACTACGGCATCAGCCGGGAGGATATTGTTTTCGATCCCCTGGCCATGGCGGTGAGCGCCGCGCCGGAGGCTGCCCGGGTGACGCTGGAGTCTCTGGCGCTGATCCGGGACCGACTTGGGTGCCGGACCTCCCTGGGAGTGTCCAATGTGTCCTTCGGCCTGCCGGGCCGGGAGGGCGTCAACGCCGCCTTCTTCGCCCTGGCGCTGGGCCGGGGACTGTCGGCGGCCATCATGAATCCCTTCTCCGCCGCCATGCTGCGCACCTATCACGCCTACCGGACGCTGCTGGGCCTGGATGAAAACTGTGCCGGATACCTTGCGTTCGCCGCCCAGGACGTGCCGGAGACGCCCGCCGCCGCGCCTGCGGCCGCGGCCTCGCCTCAGCAGGCGGACGCGTCCCGCTCCGCGCTGCAGCGGGCGGTGGTGAAGGGGCTGAAGGACCAGGCGGCGGCCGCTACCCGGTCCCTGCTGGCCACGGCGGAGCCGCTGGATATCGTCCGGCAGGAGATCATCCCGGCGCTGGACATCGTGGGCAAGGGCTTTGAGGACAAGACCCTCTACCTTCCCCAGCTGCTCATGAGCGCCGAGGCCGCCAAGGGGGCCTTTGAGGAGATCAAGGCCGCGCTTTCCGCCAGGCAGGGCGGATCGGCCGCCAAGTGCCCCTTCGTCATCGCAACGGTCCAGGGGGACATCCACGACATCGGCAAGAACATCGTGAAGCTCCTGCTGGAAAACTACGGCTTCGCCGTCACGGACCTGGGCCGGGACGTGGCGCCGGAGGCGGTGGTGGAGGCGGTGCAGCGCCTCCACGCGCCGCTGGCGGGCCTCAGCGCCCTGATGACTACCACGGTGCCTGCCATGGAGGAGACCATCCGCCAGCTGCGGGCAGGCGCTCCCTGGTGCAAGGTGGTGGTGGGCGGCGCGGTGCTGACCCAGGAATATGCCGACCGCATCGGCGCCGACAAGTATGCCAAAGACGCCATGGAGACGGTGCGCTACGCAGAGGAGATCGCCGCCCCCCTGGAAAAAACATAAAGAAAAAGCAGGACCGGACGTGCAGTTTGCGCGTCCGGTCTTTGCATCAGATTTGATCGTACCGCCGCAGCAGCGCGCCCAGCAGCCGGTGCAGAGGACGGAAGAGCAGCAGGCACATCCCAAAATTCCCGCCGCAGTGGACCAGGTCGAAGCCAAGGCCCGCCAGCCAGTAGGAGAGGGCGGCGGCGGGGCCGCCCGCGGCCAGATAGGGCAGAGCGCACAGCGCCCCGAAGCCCAGGCCGAAAAAGCCGGAGACCAGGGCCCAGAACAAAGCGGGCCGCTCCCGGCGGCCCAGGATCAGGGCAAGCCCCGCCAGCAGGGACCATACGTACAGATAGCTGATCCACCAGAGGCCGAAGCCGTAGAGGAACCCCTCCAGCAGCGCAAAGGCGTAGACGACGAGAAAGACCCGCCGTCCCAGCAGCAGGCTGTACAGGATCACCAGCAGGCTCACGATCTCCACGTTGGGCAGCGCCGCCAGAGCCACCTGCCCGCCCAGCAGCACCGCCGTCAGGATTCCCGGCAGCGCCAGCTGCCGGGCGCTGTGCCGTTGCATCAGTAGCCTTCCGTCAGGGTCAGCTCGTATTGCTCCCCGTTGGCGATGGGAGTTTGATCGGCGCCGGTGGAGAGCATCTCCCCCTCCCGGGTGATGCACCACCACTGCTGGCGTGCCTCATCCGCCGTCTCGCCGTCCACGGTGGTGATGAACAGGCCGTAGGGGCCCTCCGTCCCCTCCGCGAGGCCGTTCTCCGCCAGCACGTCCCCCAGGTACTCCGCGTCGGTGCGGTACTGGAAGTCCGCCTCCGATCCGTCCCCGTGGACCACCACCACATCGATGGCCTTGCCGCCTTCCGCCGTCTCCGGTCGGGTGTGGACATACAGCGCGGCGGCCAGCAGGCAGGCCAGCACCAGGGCTCCGCAGCCCAGCAGCAGGTTCTTCTTCATGGGATCCTCCCTTTGTCCCGCCCGCCGGACGGGAACCGTGATTTCTCAGCAGATTATAGCAAAAATGCCGGAGCGTCTCAACGGAAATTTACACAAAAAACGATGCGGGACGGGCGCCGCCGTCCCGTTGCCTGCCTGCATGCTTCCGGATATAATGGAAGTGAACATCATTTCGACACATCTGCGTGGTATCTTCAAATGGAAGAGAGGGGGGACTGTTATGGAGACGGTGCTGGTGGTAGAGGACGAGGCCCGCATCCGGGACATCGTCCGGGACTATTTTTCTGCCCACGGCATGGCGTGCGATCTGGCCCGGGACGGGGCGGAGGCGCTGGACCTGCTGCGGGACCACGACTACGATGCCATTTTGCTGGACATCCTCATGCCGCATCTGGACGGATTTCAGGTTTGCGCGGCGGTGCGCCGGGACAGCCGGGTGCCGATCCTGTTCCTCACCGCCCTGGGCGGCGAGGAGGACGTGCTCCGGGGCTACGCCCTGGGGTGCGACGACTATGTGACCAAGCCCTTTTCCCTGGCGGTGCTTCTGGCCAAGACCCAGGCCCTGATCCGCCGCAGCCGGGGCGGAGGCGAGGCAAGCACCCTTACCTGCGGCGATATCTCCCTGGACACCGGCAGCCGTGCCTGTACGGCGGCGGGGCGGCCGGTGAAGCTCTCCCCCCGGGAGTATGATCTGCTGGCGTGCCTTCTGCGCAACCGGGGGCAGGTCCTCACCCGGGCGCAGCTTTTGGACAAGGTGTGGGGCATCGACTTCGAGGGAGACGACCGCGCGGTGGACGTGCGCATCCGCAGCCTCCGGGCCGCTCTGGGCCAGGCAGGCGGGCAGATCAAAACGGTCTTCAAGGCCGGATACCGGCTGGAGGAGGGGGCGGAATGAAGAACAGACCCAAAAGACTGCGATGGCATTTGGCAAGCGCACTGATCGTTACAACCGTTCTGCTGTGGCTGGGGTTCGTGCTGCTGGTCTATAACAACCGTATGGGCGAATTGGAGGACGCGGTGGGAAATGCCTTTCAGAGCACCAAAATCACGTTGCAAACCGATGGGCTGTCCGCCTATCAAGAGAACCGGGCCAACGGCTTGGGAGAGCGGGCGGATCATATCCTGATGTCTTATCTCAGCAATCAGTCGATGAATGGGATCCATTCGATGAACGGCGGGACGGCCCTGGCGGTGAAATTGGGGGAGACGCTGGTGCGCAGCCAGATCACCTGGGGGCTGGGCTATGAGGCGGAGGATGACCAGGCGTGGTATCTTTACTTCGATCAGGGATTGGATGATGAAGGGCAGATGGACTTTGCCCGCTGGATGATCGCACACCGGAGCGGCTGGGCTTACGGGATTTATCCTTCCGCGGAAGAAAGCCAGGGCGGCAGCACCGGAGACGGCATATTTGCCCGGATCACCGGGACGGAGCTCCCTGGCGGAGCAGTGGAGGTCCGGACTTTGGAACTGATCTATCCGGACGGCAGTCAGGAGCGGATTTTGGAGACGAATGCCGAGGAACCGGCGGATATCACCCTGGATTTGGTGCAGATGGAAGTGCGGAGCGTTCTGCTGCCATCCTGGTCCAGCGATGGAGACGGTCCTATCCAGATGGAACGGCGGCTGGCCAGCTTCCGGGAAGCACAGGCCATCATTGACCGCGATCGGGCTGGGGAACGGCGGGTGGTTTTAAAAGAATGGGGGCGCTTGTCCTCTGGGGTGGACCAGGAGGGGTTCGGGTATTGGTGTTCCGCCTGCTGCGACCTTTGGCTGAGTGTTCTGGAGGATCAATGGGCGCTGTATCTGACTGCCTTTGGCTTTGCGGCCATGGTGCTTCTGGTCCTCTCTGCGCACCTGTCCAGAAAGGTGACTGAGCCGGTGGAGGCGTTGAGCCGGACCGTCCGGGACGGCTCCTGCCGGGAGGACGGGCCGGTGACGGAACTCAACACTCTGGCCGCGGCGTTCAACGGCGCCCAGGCGCAGCTGGCCGGACAGCTGGAGCGGGAGCGAACCTTCACCCGGGCGGCGGCCCATGAGCTGAAAACGCCCCTGGCCATTCTGCGTACCCACGCCGAGGCCCTGCGGGAGGACATTGCCCCGGAGAAGCGGGCACAGTACCTGGATGTGATCCTGGACGAGAGCGACCGCATGGCGGAGCTGGTGGGGCGGCTTTTGGAGCTCAGCCGCCTGGAGTCCGGCGCGGCGCTGAACCGGGAGACGGCAGATCTTTCCGCCCTGGTGCGGGAGGTCTGGGCGCCGCTTGCCCTCCAACTGGAGCAAAAGCGGATCACCTTGGCGCTGGAGCTGGAGGAGATCTGCCTGGAGGGCGACCGGGAGCGGCTGAAGGAGGCCGTGGGCAATCTGGCCTCCAATGCGCTGCGGCACTGCCCGGTGGGCGGGACCATCCGGGTGTCTCTGGCCCGGGCGGGCGGGCGTGCCTGCCTGTCGGTGGATAACGACGGTCCCGCCGTTCCGGCGGAGGATCTGCCCCACCTCTTCCAGCCCTTCTACCGGGGGGACAAGTCCCGCAGTCGGGACCGGGGCGGCACCGGGCTGGGCCTTGCCATCGTCCGGGCGGCGGCGCTGGCCCACGGCGGGGACTGCTCCGTGGAAAACCGGGAGGGCGGCGTCTGCTTCCGGCTCCGGCTCCCATTGGTTCATCAGATGGGCGAGAAAGTGATGCAGTGAGAAACATTCCCTGCCGGCTCTGCACATGTTCCCGGACGATTGTCGGGCCATACAGGGCGGGGGACTTGCGGAGGGGAAAAGATCACCTTCATAAAAAGAAAGCCAAAAGCAGCCTGCCGAAACGATGTCCCGGCAGGCTGCTTTTCCCGCTGTCCCGAGCCTTCAGGCCACGATCCGCCGGTAAGCCCGGGCCGTCAGGCCGTAGACCAGGGCATAGACGGCGCAGAACACCGCAAAGGTCCCTGCTGTGCACAGCGCGTAGCGGGCGGTGCTGGTGAGCTGGAACAGCGCCAGCAGCTTGGACACCATGGGATAGGCTGCCGCCGTGTGGATGCCGGCGGTGACCAGCGGCAGGAAGAACACCAGCAGGATCTGACTGTGGATGGAGGCGCGGATCTCCCGGTCTGTCATGCCCACCTGCCGCAGGATGGCATAGCGCCGCTGGTCCTCGTATCCCTCGGAGATCTGCTTGTAATAGATGATGAGGGCCGTGGCCAGCAGGAACAGCAGACCCAGGAAAACGCCCAGAAACAGGAATCCGCCGTACATGGCGTAGAGGTCGATGGCGTTGTCCTGGCGGCTGTTGACGGCGATGCCTTCCCCGGAGATCCCGTCGAGAAGCGCCCAGGACAGGTCCAGCTTTTCCGCTTCCGTGCTGTCCAGATCCATCTGGATCAGGAATTTTTCGGAGAAATGATCGCCGGAGGGCTGCGCCATGATGGATTCCACAACGCTCCGGTCCGCCACCACCAGCGTGACGGCCCCGTCTTCCTGGGAAACAAAGGCGCCGCCGTTTACCGGAAGATCCGCATCCAGCCGCCCCGCCACATGAAAGGGCAGGGACTCAATGTAAAAAGTCTCCGGCAGGTCAAGCCCGTCGGCATAGGCCAGCACCTGGTCTTCCTTCAGCGAAGTCACCTGACCGGTGCAGCGGGCAAAATCCTCCGCTGTGACCAGATACAGCCGGATCTCGGCGCCGCTCTCCCACTGGAGGGTGTTGCCGCTGTACCAGCACCGGCCCTCCGCCAGATCCAGCCAGCCAAAGTGAGACGCTGTCAGGCCGGACGCGTCCAGAGTCTCCTCCGCCTGTTCCAGGACATCTTCCGAGGCGGGCAGTTCCACATCCTCGCCGTAGCCGCTGAGATACTGGACCACCTGGATGTCGTAGGGGTACATCTGGTCCAGGGTCTCCTCGCAGCTGAGGTAGAGGGTGACGGTGGTGGACACGGTCACCAGCACCATGGTGGAGAGGATACAGATATTGGCCAGGCCCACGGCATTTTGCTTCATCCGGTGCAAAAGCCCTGCCACGGCAGTGAAGTGCCGGGTCTGGTAGTAGTATCCCGGGTTTGCCCGCAGGGCCTTGAGCACTGCCACAGATCCGGCGGTGAACAGGCAGTAGGTGCCGATCATCACCAGCACCACCGCCAGGAAAAAGAGGACCAGGGCCTCTGTGGGATGCTGCACCTTCCAGGAGAGAAAGTAGCCGCCCCCCAGGGTCAGCAGGCCCAGTACCACCAGCAGCCGCCGGGTTCTGGGTTCCCGCTCTCCAAAAGACTCGCTGTGGAGAAGCTCCGCCGGACGGGCCCGTCCCACCCGAAAGAGGTTGCACACCAGTGTCAGGCCGAACAGGACTGCGAAGAGGGAGGCAGTGGCAAAGATGGCCGGCACGCTGACCTCAAAGCCGAACTCCACCGGCAGGCGGGACAGCTGCAGCAGGAGCAGCAGCGTCAGCTTGCTCAGGAGGATGCCCACGGCGATTCCGCCCAGAATGGCTACCAGGGCGCAATAAAGGGCCTCCCACAGGCACAGCAGGGCGATGTGGCGTTTTTCCAGCCCCAGGATGTTGTAAAGTCCCAGCTCCCGCTGCCGCCGCTTCATGACGAAGCTGTTGGCGTAGAGCAGCAGTACGATGGAAAAAAGCGCCACCACGATGCACCCAAGATACATCAGGCTCTGAAGATAGGCTGCGCCCCGCACCGAGTTCACAATGTCGCTCTCCGTCAGGTAACGGAGGATGTAGAACATGGCGGCGGTGCCGCCGCAGGAGAGGAGATACGGCCCGTAGTACCGGCTGTTGCGCAGCAGGTTCACCAGGGCCAGCCGGGGAAAGAATCCGGATTTACGCATGGCTGCCGCCTCCCTCCGCCAGGACCGTCAGGGTGTCGGAGATGCGGCGGAACTGACTCTCCCGGCTCTCGCTGCCCCGGTAGAGCTGGTGGTACACCTCCCCGTCCCGGAGGAACAGCACACGTCCGGCGTGGCTGGCTGCCTTTACCGAATGGGTGACCATCAGGATGGTCTGGCCTCCGGCGTTGATCTGACCGAACAGTTCCAGCAGGTTGTCCGAGGCCCGGGAGTCCAGCGCGCCGGTGGGCTCGTCCGCCAGGATGATCTGGGGGTCCGTGATCAGGGCCCGGGCCACGGCGGCGCGCTGCTTTTGTCCGCCGGAGACCTCGTAAGGGTATTTTGTGAGAATATCCGTGATACCCAGCTGCTGGGCGATGGGAGAGAGCTTTTCCCGCATGGCGGGATAGTCCTTTCCCGCCAGCACCAGGGGCAGGAAGATGTTGTCCTGGATGGAGAAGGTGTCCAGCAGATTGAAGTCCTGGAACACGAAGCCCAGATGGGACCGGCGGAAGGCCGCCAGGTCCCGCTCCCGGATGTCCGAGAGGGCTCTGCCGTTCAAAAAGACCTCGCCTGCGGTGGGCCGGTCCAGGGCCGCCAGGATGTTCAAGAGGGTGGTCTTGCCGGAGCCGGACTCCCCCATGATGGCCACGTACTCTCCCGGCTCCACGGAGAAATTCACATTGGAGAGTGCCTGGACGGGGCTGCCGCCGAAACGGGTGGTGTAGATTTTTTGAAGATGCTGTACTTCCAGCAGTGCCATAGTATATGCCTCCTTGCTTGGGATGCTTTCAGGATAGCAGAGGAGCCGGGCTGTCCGCCATGGCCCTGGCTTACAGTCCGGCTCCGTATCTTACAGTTTTGTAAGGTTCACTCCATGGTCCGCCGTCTCCGGCTGAGGTCCAGCCGGGCCAGGGTGCCCTGCCCCGGCCGGGAGACGATGGTGAGACCGTGATTCAGCTTTTCCGTCACCCGCCGGCAGAGATACAGGCCGATGCCGGTGGATTTCTGCCCGGTGCGGCCGTTGTAGCCGGTGAAGCCCTTTTCAAAGATCCGGGGCAGATCCTCCTCCCGGATGCCGATGCCGCTGTCTGCGATGACCAGGGTCTCCCCGTCTCCGTAGATCCGGACGGTACCACCGGCAGGGGTGTACTTCAGTGCGTTGGAGAGGAGCTGCTCCACCACGAAGGAGAGCCACTTGCCGTCGGTGAGCACCGTGCGGCCTGTCTCCCGGAGATCCAGGGCGATCCGCTTCAGGATGAACAGCCGGGCGAATTTCCGCACCGCCTGGCGGATCAGGTCATCCAGGTCTGTGTCGCAAAAGATATAGTCGGTGGCGTCGCTGTCCAGCCGCAGATAACCCAGCACCATGTCCACGTACTGGCCGATCTTCAAAAGCTCTGCCTCCAGATGCTCCCTGGGCGGCGGGTCCTCCTGCAGGAGGAGCCCGGCGGCGGCCATGGGGGTCTTGATCTGGTGGGCCCAGAGGGTGTAGTAATCGGTCATGTCCTCCAGCTTGTCCCGCTCCCGGGCTAGAAGCCGGGTGCGGTGAGCCGCCACCGCCGTCAGCAGCGCCTGGTAGTCCGCCTCCAGCAGATCTCCGGCAGGGGAGAGGGGCAGCACCGGTTCCTCCGCCCGGTCCAGCAGCCGCCGCAGCTCCCGGTGCCGGGTACGAAAGCGCCGGAAGCCCAGGGCGAACAGGATCGCCCCCAGTGCCAGGCACAAAAGAGCGGCATAGCCCACCGCTTCCACCGGCAGATCATACAGGGAGAATACCGCTGCGAACACGGCGGCGATCCCCGCCAGCAGCACCAGCAGCTTCCGCTGCCGCTTCAGGTAAGCCAAAAGCACCATGGTCACTCCTCCGCCAGATACCCCTCACCCTTGCGGGTGCGGATCAGGTCGGGCAGTCCCGCCGCCTCCAGCTTCCGACGCAGCCGGCCTACGTTGACGGTGAGGGTGTTCTCATCCACAAAGCTGTCGGATTCCCACAGCCGGGTCATCAGCGCCTCCCGGCTGACGGTCTGGCCCTTGCGCTCCAGGAGCATCTGCAGGATGCGGAACTCGTTGCGGGTCAGCTCCACCCGCTGACCTGCGGCAGTAAGCGTGCCGTCGGAGACGTTCAGCACCGCCCCGCCGCACTGAAGGAGCCGGGCCGGCGGACCGAAGTCATAGGCCCGGCGCAGCATGGCCTGGACCTTGGCGGAGAGCACCTGCAGATCGAAGGGTTTGGACAGGAGGTCGTCCCCGCCCAGCTGCATGGCCATGACGGTGTTGACGCTGTCTCCGGCGGAGGTCAGGAACAGGATGGGGACCTTGGAGATCCTGCGGATCTCCTGACACCAGTGGTAGCCGTTGAAAAAAGGCAGGGAGATGTCCAGCAGCACCAGCTGCGGGTCAAACGCGGCAAACTCCTGGAGCACCCGGTCGAAGGCCTGGGCGCAGCGGACCGTGTAGCCCCAGCCCTCCAGATGCCGGGCCACAGCGCCGGCGATGACTTCATCATCCTCCACGATAAAGATACGGTACATGGATCCACCTCCTCCATGGGGAAAAGCGTACCATTCCCTTCTGCCGTTGTCAATCGCGGCCTGTCCCGCGGCTCTGCAAGGCGAGGCAGCATCCCGGAGAACGGGGGGAGTTTTTTCTGCATCTCTGCAGGGATGCCATCCATTTTCTGAAGCGCGGCCTGGGAAAAGCATGGAAAAATTTTCGGAATTCTTCCAGAAAAGACTGTCAAAAGAGGCGGCGATGCGCTATACTGTTGCCAATACCAGGGAGCCGTGCCCGCATTGTCTCCCCATTCGCCGCAGACGGCATGAGGACTGCACGATGCTCACAATAGGAAAGGAAGGTTCATTATGGTACGAAAGAAAGCAGATCCCGCAAAGAAGAAAGCACCTGCAAAGAAAACCGGTGCCTCGACTGCGAAGAAAAAAACTGCTGCAGCGAAGTCCGCGCCTGTGGAGGAGATCGTTCCCGCTGTGGAGAAGGCTGTGCCTGCGGTGGAAGAGATCGTTCCCGCGGTGGAGAAGGCTGTGCCTGCGGTGGAAGAGATCGCTCCCGCTGTGGAGAAGGCTGTGCCTGCGGCGGAGGAACCCGCCCCTGCGGCGGAGGAACCCGCCCCCGCGGCGGAGGAGCCCGCCCCCGCGGCGGAGGAGCCCGCCCCCGCGGCGGAGGAACCCTCCCCCGCGGCGGAGGAACCCGCCCCCGCGGCGGAGGGACCCGCCCCCGCGGCGGAGGGACCCGTCCCCGCAGCGGAAGAGCCCGCTCCCGCAGCGGAGGAACCCGTCCCCGCAGCGGAAGAGCCCGCTCCCGCGGCAGAGGAACCCGCCCCCGCGGCGGAGGAGCCCGCCCCCGCGGCGGAGGAAGCCGTCCCCGTGGCGGAAGAGCCCGCGCCTGCGGCGGAGGAGCCCGCCGCAGAGGAGGCAACACCTGTTGTAGAGGAGGCTGCGCCTGTGTATGAGCTGTCCAATCTGCCTCGCAGAAGCATTGCATTCATCGGCTCGGAGTGCCATCCCTTTGTCAAGACAGGCGGTCTGGGCGACGTGATGTATGCCCTGCCCCGGGAGCTGGTGCGCCTGAACTGCGACGTCCGGGTGATCCTGCCCCGTTATGCCTGCATTCCCCAGCAGTATCAGGACAAGATGGTCTACCGGGGCGAGTTCTACATGGATCTGGGCCGGACCGGCCGCAACTACTATGTGGGGATCATGGAGTACATCTGGGACGGCGTGGTGTACGACTTCATCGACAACCAGGAGTTCTTCTCCGACGGCAGACCCTATACCAATCTGGTGGATGACATCCCCAAGTACTGCTTCTTCAGCAAGGCCGCGCTGGCGGCGCTGAACTATATGGACTGGATCCCCGATGTCATCCACTGCCACGACTGGCAGGCGGGCCTGGTGCCGGTGTACCTGCGCACGCTGTTCCGGGATACGCCGGTGGGGCGCGCCCGGTCCATCCTTACTATCCACAATCTCCGCTTCCAGGGCATCTACAACATCCCCACCATCCAGTACTGGTCCGGTCTGCCCGACGAGGTGTTCAACATGGGAGCGCTGCAGCAGAACTGGGTGGACGCCAATATGCTCAAGGGCGGTCTGGCCTACGCCGACCGCATCACCACGGTCAGCGGCACCTATGCCGGGGAGATCCAGACGCCGGAGTACGGCGAGCATCTGGAGGACCATCTGCGCTATCACAACGGCAAGCTCAGAGGCATCGTCAACGGCATCGACTACGGCATGTGGAATCCGGAGACGGATCCCGCGCTGGCGGTGAATTACGGGCTGGGCAGCGTGCTGGACCACAAGATGGAAAACAAGCTGGCCCTCCAGAAGGAGCTGGGCCTGGAGGAGAATACGGGCAAGTTCGTCATCGGCCTGATCTCCCGCCTCACCAACCAGAAGGGCCTGGACCTGGTCAGCGCCATCATGCCCCAGGTGCTGGACGGCAATACCCAGGTGGTGGTGCTGGGCACCGGCGACAGGGAGTATGAGGATACGTTCCGCTACTACGAGAGCGCCTACCGGGGCACCTTCAGCGCCTGCATCCAGTACGACGAGGCCCGGGCCCACCGCATCTATGCAGGCGCGGACGCGCTGCTGGTGCCGTCCCGCTTTGAGCCCTGCGGACTGACGCAGCTCAACGCCATGCATTACGGTACGCTGCCCATCGTCCGGGAGACCGGCGGCCTGAAAGACACCGTGGAGCCCTACAACGACTTCAACGGCGAGGGCAACGGCTTCACCTTCGACCGTTATGACGCGGGCCTGCTGCTGGATGCCATCAACCGCGCCAAGACCCTCTATTTCGCCAACCGTTATCACTGGGACGAGGTGGTCCAGCGCGACATGGCCAAGGACGTCTCCTGGCAGAACTCCGCCCGGCAGTACAAGGATCTCTACCTGGAGCTGACACCGTGGTGATCCTGGGGCATTCCCATTCATAAGCGAACACGGAAGCGGACAGGCGCCTTCGGCACCTGTCCGCTTCTTTCCGCGCAGCGGCTGTTTGGAAAGGAGCCGGGCCGATCCTCATACCGCCTTGACAAGGAAACTCTACAAGTATAGAATAATATTACTACAAATGTAGAGGAAAGGAGATGGAGAAAATGAAGGAGACCATCCGCCGTCTTCCGGATGCGGAGCTGGAGGTGATGCAGGCGGTTTGGGCCTGTCCGCCCCCGGCGGCCCGGGCGGACATCCAGGCGCGGCTGCAGGACACACATCCCATGGCCCTGACCACGCTGCTCACTGTGCTGACGCGTCTTGCGGAAAAGGGCTTCATCCGGATCGAAAAGACAGGCCGCAGTGCCCGGTATCTTCCGCTGATCTCTCGGCAGGACTACCTGGCCCAGCAGAGCGGGCGGTTCATCCGTCAGCTGTGCGGCGGGAGCCTCTCCGCCTTTGCCACGGCGCTGTGCGAGAGCGGACTGAGCCGGGAGGAGCTGGACGAGCTGCGGGAGCTGCTGGAAAAGGGGACGCTATGAGTACGGCGGTTTTTATCAAAATGCTGATGGCCGGCGCGGTGAGCCTCGCCTTTGTCTGGGTGATGATCTCCCGGCACGATGCCGAGGCCGACACGGGAGGCGGTCCGGAGGGACGGCAGCGCTATCTGCCCTATATCTCCGGGATGGTCCTGCCGCTGTATCTCCTGACCCTGATGGGACTGACGCTGGTTTCGGATGGGGGAGCAGCTGTGGGGCAGCTGGCTCTTTCCGCGTATTTCGGCATTTTTCTGCACATCGGCGTCTATTACGCCCTCCTTTTGGCGCTGCTGCCGCTGCTGCGCCGGCGGTTCAGCGCCCGGGCCTGCGCGGTGCTCTGGATGATCCCCAATTACCTCTATTTCACGGAGCAGGCCCAACAGATAGAGCTTCCGGCGCCGCTTTTGGTGGTGCGGGCACCGGGGGATCTGGCCTGGATCCTGCTGGGCGTGTGGGCCGTGGGCGCTGCGGCGGTCCTGGTGTGGAAGATCGTGTCCCACCTGGTGTTCCGCCGCCGCATCCTGCGGCGCGCCGTGCCGGTGGCGGACCCGGCGGTGCTCTCCGTCTGGCAGGAGGAGCTGGAGCGGGCCCAGTTCCGCAAGCCCAGGTTCCGCCTGGTCACTTCTCCCGATGCGGCCACCCCGCTTTCCGTGGGCCTGTTTCCCCGGAAGATCCGGGTAGTGCTGCCGGAGCGGGCCTATTCCCGGGAGGAGCTGGCGCTGCTTTTCCGGCACGAGCTGATCCACATCGGCCGGGAGGACGCCTGGTCCAAGTTCTTCCTGGTGTTCTGCACGGCGATGTGCTGGTTCAATCCGCTGATGTGGATCGCCATGCGGAAAAGCGCGGATGATCTGGAGCTGAGCTGTGACGAGACGGTGCTGATGGGCTGCGGGGAGGGCGTCCGCCGCCAGTACGCCCAGCTGCTGCTGCGGACGGCCGGTGACGAGCGGGGGTTCACTACCTGCCTGTCCGCCTCTGCCTCCGCACTGCGCTACCGGCTGAAAAACGTGATGAAGCCGGTGAGGAAGTGGTCCGGCGCGCTGCTGGTGGGACTGACTTTTTTCGCCCTGAGCATGAGCTGCGGATATGTGGCCATGGCCTACGGAGGCAGCACCGGCGGGGAGGCCATCTACCGCTGCCGGGATGCATCGGAATACCATCTGCGGGAGATCTATCTGGCCGACGATCCCTATGATACGCTCTGGCTGTGCCCGGACGAGGAGGCGCTTTACGATTGCCTTGCGTCGCTGGAGCTGTGCCGGCTCACCGGCAGCTACGCCTATGAGGACGGCAGACGCTTTACCCTCCTGTATGACACGCCGGAGGGCCTGCAGGTGGTGGTGCTGCAGGATGAGACGGCGGAGATCGTCCCCCTGTACGATGGGGGCCGCTCCGAGCGGTACTACATTCCCGGGGGGATGGACTGGGCGGAGCTGGATGAGGTGATCATCGCCGGGCCGGCTCTCAATCTCTCCTTCCGGGAGCCCATCTCCGGCGGGGACCATCGCATAGGCGCCACCCTCTGCCAGCTGACCGGCACCCGGGGATGGACTTCCGTTTCCCTCCTCTCAGAGTTTCCGCAGGAGGTCAATGGGGCGTTTGGATATGATGTCCAAGCGGTGACCCTGGATTTTTCCCGCCCGCTGGTTTCCGGTTTCCGTGTGGATGTACAGCCTGAAAGCGGAGGCACCGGTTATTCGTTGTTCCAGTGGGAGCTGGACGATCCGTATGTGCTGCCCCTTGCGGATTTCCCCGCCCGCTACACAGTGTCTGCTATGCTGAAGGGGGAGCAGGGAGGCATTTACGACGCTGTGTTCCAGTTCGATTTTGGGGATGTGGACTGATGGGATCACAGCTCCATGACGAGTTCCATGCAGCCGCCTGTCGGAGCGTTCCGGCGGGATATGAGTAGACCGATCTGCTTGACAGATCGGTCTATTTATGATAGACTTCGGAAAAGGGTCTATTATAGATAGACCTGGAGGGAGGCTGCCATGGAAGAGACGAAACTGGGTGTCATCGAAAGCCGCTTTGCGGATCTGATCTGGGCCAACGCGCCCCTTTCCTCCGGCGAGCTGGTGCGGCTGTGCGGGGAGGAGCTGGGGTGGAAGAAATCCACCACCTATACCGTGCTGAAAAAGCTCTGCTGCCGGGGGCTGTTCCGCAATGACGCCGGTACCGTCACCGCCGCGGTCTCCAGGGAGGAGTTCCACGCCATGCAGAGCCAGCGGTTTGTGGAGGAGACCTTCCAGGGATCGCTCCCGGCGTTTCTCGCCGCCTTTACCAGCCGGAAAAAACTCTCGGAGGAGGAGATCCGTCAGCTGCAGGCGCTGATCGACCGGAGCCGGGAGGGATGAGTCATGGGAGATTTCTTCTCATATGAGCTGGTGCCCATCCTCTTGAATATGAGCCTCACCGCCAGCGTGGTCATCGCCGCCGTGCTGCTGATGCGGCTGGCGCTGCGGCGGGCGCCCCGGGGGTTCTCCTGCGTTTTGTGGCTGGTGGTGCTGTTCCGGCTGCTGTGTCCGGTGTCGCTGAGCACGGATATCTCCCTGCTGGGGCTGCTGGACGCTCCGGCGGCAGAGGCCACGTCCCACACCACCGCCGTGGAATACATTCCCCGGGACGTGGTCCACACCTCCGACCCTGTGGTGGTCCTGCCGGTGCCGGGAGCAGGGGAGGCCGTCACGGAGGCGCTGCCCCGGGGAGAGGAACAGACGGCGGCCGATCCGCTGGAGGCCCCTGTGGCCATGGCTGCCTGGGCGTGGCTGCTGGGTGCGGCGGCCATGGCGGGGTGGGGCGGTGTTTCCCTGATCCGGCTGCGCCGCCGTCTGGTGGGGGCGGTCCTGCTGGAAAAGCGGGTCTATCTGGCGGACCACATCGACACCCCCTTTGTGCTGGGGCTGTTCCGGGCCGGGATCTACCTGCCCGCTGGCCTGCCGGAGGAGGAACGGGGCTACATCCTGCTCCATGAGCGCCAGCACATCCGGCATCTGGACCATGTGGTGAAGCTGCTGGCCTTCCTGGCACTGTGCATCCACTGGTTCAATCCCCTGGTGTGGCTCTTTTTCGTGCTGCTGGGTCAGGATATGGAGATGCGCTGCGACGAGGCGGTGATGCGGGAGTTGGGCGCGGACGTCCGGGCGGATTACTCCTCATCCCTGCTGCGGCTGGCCACCGGCCGAAAGGTCCTGGCGGGAGCACCGCTGGCCTTCGGAGAGGGAGACACCCGGGCCCGGGTGAAAAACGTTCTGCGTTGGAAGGAGCCGAAGGTGTGGCTGGTGATCCTGGCTGCGGCTGCGGTGCTGTTTGCCGCGGTGGTGTGCGGGACCAATGGGATCAGCGAAAGCACGGTCCGGACCCGCAAGGCGGACGGCGGCATCCAGGTGGAGCTGACACTGCGGACGCCCGTTCACTCTTACGCGGTCTATGAGGAAATCTATCAGGATGGCCGGCTGATCTCCGGCAAACCGGTGCTGGTGAGCGGATTTTCGGAGGAAGACTGGGGCGATATGCCGTACCGGCACACTTTTGCCCTGCGCACGGAGGCGGAGCGTCTGCCGGAGGGCGGGTTTTCCGGGAAGCTGGACGCCTGGTGCGAAGAAGGCGGCACCGTTTCCCACCGGACGGTCCTGCTGCCCGGAACGGCGTACACCGGGATGGGCGGCGTGGTGGGCACCGGCAATATGGGAGGGACGCTGTCCGGGGAGACGCTCCGCCTCAGGGCAGGCGGCAGCGCCGTGCTGTGCACGCTGATGTTCTCCACGAAGGCCAACGGCGCCATCTGCAGCTACTACAACGGCTTGAGCCTGGAAAAGTTCAACGACACGGTGGTGCAGTACCGGCTGGTCACGTCTGCGGAGACGGCGGAGGTCTACGAGGAGATGCCGCTGGATCTGGCCCAGATGCTGTATGACCTGCGGGTGGAGCCCCTGTCGCTCGGGACTGCCCAGGCGGCGGTCCGGACGCTGCTGGACGCCATGGGGGCCGCCGGCTGCGGGAGCTATGAGCTGCAGTATTATGACCTCTCCCGGGATCCGCACTTTACCACCGCTGAACTGGCCGGGGCGTACTGGCCCGGCGGGACAGGGGGCGCCCCGCCCTATGGAAAGACGGGGCTTGTGATCTGGTATGACGCCGTCTCCGACGGGGCAGCCTTCCGGACCGTCCAGAGGATCGTCCCCCCGCTGCTGCTGGCCCTGGTGCCGGGGCTGTCGGAGGTGCACATCGGCTGCCCCGGTCCCGACGGGACCGCGGGCTACGCGGGGGACAGCGACGGGGACGCCGATTGGCTCCGGGAGCAGCTGGGATACCGGAGCTATGCGGAGGCGGGGGCCTCCGCTGCAGGCATCCGCGCCATGATGGCGCTGCTGTCGTGGCCGGAGGACACGGCGGGTGGAGCCAGAACCCTGCCCCTGACGGCGGGAACGCCCTGCGCTGCCGTCCCGGCGGAGGGCCTTCAGGAGGTCACCACGGCGGACATTGCCCGGACACTGGCATCGCAGACCCTGCCGGACGGTACGCAGGTGCTCCTTTACACGTCTGCCTCCGGAGGAAAATACTGCGCCTATATCCCTGCCGGGACGCAGCGGCTCATCCGCTTCACGGAGGAAAGCGAGGTCTACGCCCAGGGCTACGCCGTCCTGCTCTATGAGGACGTGCTGGGACGCAGCGGCTTCCACATCCGGTGTCCCCGGGGGGCGGCGTATCTTGCCGACGATTACTACTATTTTGACGAGGACGGTGCGCTGTGGCTGCTGGCCGCCTGCGGCGGCGCGGCCATGGAGGCGGACTTGGGCGGAGATGGGCAAAAGGAGCTGCTCTGGTCCTATCATGGCTGGGAGCTGTATCTGTACACCCAGATCAACGGGCGGCTGTATCAGGCGGACCTGTGCAGCCTGACGGCGCAGGCCCTTGGATACCGCCGGGGAGAGGATGTCCAGGTGGCGCTGGAGATCCCGGAGAGCCCGGAGGCCTTTGCCGCGGAGGGGACAGGCTACACGCTGCTGCCTGCGGACGGGGAGGATGGGTCCGGCCCGCGCCGGACCGGCACCATCCGCGTCACTGCCGGCGCGCTGACGGTCCTGCCGGACACATAAGGAGGTCATATGACGGTACATCAGATGAGGCTGCAGCCGCAGCCGTTTGAAAAGATCCGGTCGGGACAGAAGACGGTGGAGCTGCGGCTGCTGGATGAAAAGCGGAAACGGGTCGCCGTAGGGGATGTCATCGAGTTTTTGTGCGTGGAAGGATCCCGGGAGAAGCTCCGGGCGCGGGTCGTCGCCCTGCACCGCTTCGACTCCTTTGCGGCGCTGTTCCGGTGCCGTCCGCTGGTGGAAAAATGCGGATACGCCCCGGAGGAGCTGCCCTTTGCCTCTGCCCGGGACATGGAGCGGTATTACTCCAAAGAGGAGGAAGCCCGCTGGGGCGTGGTGGCCATCGAGCTGCAGCTGCTGGAGAGGTCTGTGTGCTCCGACGGGAAGCAGCGGTAAGCCTTCCAATGGGACGAGACGAAGAGCCGGGCTCTGAAAAAGAGACTTCCCCGCCGCATATTTCCATCGTCTCTGAGGGAGACCAGATCATATGGATATTCCGGAGCGGAAGCGGCCGGGAGCGCTGGTTGCGGCGGCGCTCCCGGCCGCTTTTGGCGGAGGGGGAGAGACCGGCGCGGGTATGGGGGTGGAAGCGGGACAAATGGGGGTGGCGGCAGCCGGCGCTTTGTGATATGATAAGAAGCCGTAAAGAAACCGCCGCGCCGGTGAGCCGACACGGACAGAAAGCGCAGGTGTCGTCCATGCAGACAAACGCACGCTCTTCCCGGGAGGATATTTTTGAGCACCTTCCCATTCCCGCCGCGCTGCGGAAGATGATCGTTCCGGCGGTGGCCAGCCAGCTGATCGTCCTGATCTACAATATGGCGGATACCTTCTTTGTCGGGCAGACCGACAATCCCTATATGGTGGCGGGCACGTCCCTGATCCTGCCCGTGTTCAATATCACGCTGTGCCTGGCCGGCCTGGCGGGGATCGGCGGCGGCTCCCTGGTCTCCCGGCTGCTGGGCCAGGGCGAGACGGGAGAGGCTCGGCGGGTGAGCGCATTTTCCCTCTATCTGGGGCTTGCCATCTCGGCGCTGTTTGCCGTGGGGATGGCGGTGTTCATGGAGCCGGTGCTGGGTCTGCTGGGCGCGGGAGAAAATACCTACCAGTATGCCCGGCAATACGCGCTGTGCGTCATTGTCTCCGGCGGCGTGCCCACGGTGCTGTCCAATGTGCTGGCCAATCTGATCCGCAGTGTGGGCCGGTCCCGGGAGGCCAGCGCGGGTATCATTCTGGGAGGGCTTTTGAACATCGCCCTGGACCCCCTGTTCATGTTCGTGCTGATGCCGGAGGGCTGCGAGGTCCTGGGTGCGGGGCTTGCCACCTGCCTGTCCAACTGCATCGCCTTCCTCTTTTTCGTGGGGGTGCTGGTACGGATGGGCCGGGGGGCGGTGGTGACGTTCTCTCCCGGAGGGGGTCTGCCCCGCAGGGAGAGCATCCTGGCGGTGTTCGGCGTGGGGATCCCCTCAGCTGTGACGACCTTCCTGTTTGATCTGGACTATGTGATCCTGGATAAGCTGATGGTGGCCTACGGCGATCTGGCGCTGGCCGCGGTGGGGATCGTGCTGAAGGTGGAGCGGTTCCCGCTGAATGTGGGCATCGGCATCTGCCAGGGCATGATGCCCCTGGTGGCGTACAATTACTCCGCAGGGAACAAACAGCGGATGGAGGACGCTATCCGCCTTTCCCGGCGGCTGGGACTGATGGTCGCGGGGATCAGCATCGCGCTCTATGAGATCTTTGCCGTACAGTTCGCGCATCTGTTCATCTCGGACCCGCAGACCACGGCGCTGGCCGCCCAGTTCCTGCGGGTGCGGGTGCTGGCGACGCCGCTGATGTTTCTGAGCTTTTTCACCGTCTACATGTTCCAGGCCTTTGGAAAGGGCCGGATCTCGCTGTTCCTGGGCATGACCCGGTGGCTGGTGTTCAATATCCCCATGCTGTTCCTGCTCAACGGCCTGTTGGGGATGTTCGGACTGGTCTGGGCCCAGGTGACGGCGGATACGCTGACGGTGGCACTGTCGTTTTATGTGTATGGGAGGTATCGCCCCGCTGTGGATACACTGCCGAAGGCCGGGTGAGAAAAGCCTGCCTGCCAGACGTGGAACGGCGCAGCGGCTGAAGAGATGGAAAGGAGGAATGGCCTGTGCTCCGGAAGCTGGGGAAGAAGCTCAACATCGAGCATCAGCTGTACCTGTTTCAGGTATTCGGCATCGTGGTGACAGCGGCGCTGTGCCTGGTGCTGACTATCTCCGTCACGCTTACCCGCAGCAACCGCCAGCAGGAGGAGGAACTTCTGACAGAGTGCCGTACAGTTGCCAGGGCCAACAATGTGCTGGAGGCGCTGCGGGCGGGAGAGAGCAGCGAGTATCTGAGCAATTATCTGGATATCTACGTCAAATCCATCCCGGATCTGGACTTCGTGGCGGTGTGCGACACGGCCAACACCTGCCTGTATTATACCAACAAGGCCTTTATCGGGCGGACGCTGACCTTCGGCGGAGAGGACCGGGTGCTGGCAGGGGAGGGTGCCTATATCGTCACGGTGGCGCGGACGGGGTATGGGCTGGAAATGGCCTATGCGCCCGCCACAGACCGGGACGGCACGCTGCTGGGATATGTGATCTTGTCGGTGTTCCACCGCTCCACGGATCAGGACGTGCTGCATCTGCTGTATCTCTATATGGCGATCTCCTTCGGTACGGCGTTCCTGGGCATTTTCGTCTCCATCTCCATCCGGAGACGGACGCTGAAAGTGCTCCAGGGACGGCGGGTGGAGGAGTACCGCCGGCTCACCGACGAGCGCAATGAGGTGCTGGATGCCCTGGATGAGGCCATTGTGGCCATCAACCTCAAGGGCGAGGTCATCATGATGAACAAGGCCTTTTTGAAAATGCTGGGGCGGTCGGAACAGCTGCTGCGCTATGAGGGGGAGCTGAAGGAGATCTTCCCGGAGACCGCGCTGCTCCATGTGCTGGAGACCGGGACCGCGCAGTATAATCTCTCCGTGCGGATCCACGGGGAGGACTACGTGGCGAGCCGCATTCCCGTGTATGAAAACAACCGGCTCATCGGTGCCGCCTCCATCTCCCGCAACGTCACGGAAGTGCGGCGGCTGGGCCAGGAGCTCTCCGAGACCAACCGCATGGTGGACACGCTTCGCTCCTTCAACCACGAGTTCAACAACAAGCTCCATGTGATCCTGGGGTATCTGGAGCAGCAGGATCCTGCCGAGGCCAAGAACTTCATCATCAACAACGTGGGGGCGGCTTCCGTGAACATCGGAAAGGTCACCAAGGAGATCGAGTCCACCGGCATTGCCGCCATCATCATCGGCAAGATGGTGGAGGCGGGCAGCTGCGGCATCAAGCTGGAACTCCAGGCGGACAGCTACTGCAAAAATCTGACGGAGGGCATTTCCTTCGACTGCTACGTGACGGTGCTGGGGAATCTCCTGCAAAACGCCATCGACGAGCTGCGGGAGAGCGACGCCAAGGTCAAGGAGATCAGCCTGGGGCTGTTTATCGACGAGCACTATACCATCCTCACCGTGACGGATACCGGCCGGGGCCTGCCGCCCCAGATCCGGGACCACCTTTTTGAAAAGGGCGCCTCCACCAAGGGCCGGGAGCGGGGCACGGGCCTCTTTCTGGTCAAGGAGCTGGTGGAGAAATACCACGGCACCGTGGAGGTGGACACGGAGCCGGGAGAGGGCACGTCCATCACCGTGTCTTTTCAGAGCGTGACAGAAGGGGAGGCGGATGGATGTACCGAGTGATCATTGTGGAGGATGAGCCGGAGATCGCCCGGAGCACCAAGAGCTGTGTGGAGAAGAACCCGGAGTTTCAGGTCAAGGCTATCTTCTCCGACGGGCAGGAGGCTCTCAACTACATCTGGCTCAATCCGGTGGACCTCATCGTGCTGGATCTCTTCATGCCCCACATGAACGGCAAGGAGTTTTTGTACCGGCTGCGCAAGGAAAACCTCCTGGCGGACGTCATCGTGGTCACTGCCGCCAATGATGCGGAGAATATCCGGGAGGTCCTGCCCTATGGCGTGGTGGACTACCTGCTCAAGCCCTTCACCGCCCAGCGGTTTTCCGAGGCGCTGGAGCGGTTCGGCCAGCGCCACCGGATCATCAGCGCCATCAGCAGTCTGGACCAGCAGGGGATCGACGCCATGTTCTCCAATCCCGGGAAGGAGACTGCGGTGCTGCGCCGGACCCGGCTGGAGGAAAAGGGATTGGAGCTGGTCCCCTATGAGGCGCTGCTGGATTTTCTGGACCGGCATCCCGGCCAGGCGTTTCCGGCGGAGACGCTGGCCCGGCAGGCGGGGCTTTCCCGGGTGGCGGTGCGGCGGTATCTCAGTGAGATGATCGAGGCCCGGGAACTGGTCAGCGGTGTGGAGATGGGAGAGGGCCATAAGCCGGTGATGCTGTACCGGCGCCGGGAGGAGGCGGAATCGTGACATTGAAGGAGATCGGCTACCTTCTGACGGTGGCCCAATGCCCCTCCATCAGCGAAGCGGCCAAGCAGCTCTATGTGGCCCAGCCCAGTTTGACCCATGTGATCCAGTCGGTGGAGCGGGAGGTGGGATTCCGTATCTTTGAGCGGGGCCGCTCCGGCGTTACGGTGACGGAACAGGGAGAAGAGTTCCTCAGCGATATCCGAAGCGTCTATCAGCAAATGGAGGTCATCCAGAGCAAGTACGTGGAAAAGCGGCCGGAACGCAAGAACTTTTCCTTCAGCATGCAGCACTTTTCCCTGGCAGGCGGGGCGTTTCTCCGTTTCCTGCAGGAGCTGCGGGAGCCCTGCTACACGGCCCGGTGCCTGGAGGGCGGGACGGCGGACGTCATCGCCGACGTGGCCGCCGGCCGCAGCGAGATCGGCTTCCTCCGCTTCACCGACGAGGAAGAGCCGGTGGTGCGCAAGGAGCTGCGGAATGAGAAGCTGGAGTTTTACAGCATCCAGCGCACAGAGCCCTGCGTGCTGCTGCGGCGGGATCACCCCCTGGCGGAGCGGGAGAGCCTTTCCCGGCAGGACCTGGAGGCATATCCCCTGGTGTCCTATGACTATGGGACGGATGGAGCGGTATCCCTGGCCGAGGAGGGAGTGACGCGGCTGCAGGCGGAACGGCGGGTGATGGTCAGCGACGGGCTGATGCTGCTGCATCTGCTCTCTTCCACACAGGCCTGCGCGGTGGGCATGGCCTTCCTGCCGGAGCTTCTGGAGAAGAACGGCATCGTCATCCGTGCCCTGGAGGGCGTGCGGCCGCTGCGGCTGGGCTGGATCAAGAAGGCAGACACCGTGCTGCAGCCGGCTACCAGGCGCTATCTGCAGATGCTCAGCCCGGATTGAGCGGATTTTCAGGCATGCGTATCCATAGATTCAATCTATGGATACGCATGCTTTTTCCATATTTGCACAAAAAAATTTTGCATGATATAGTCCATATTGCAAACAAAGACAAACGAGGCAGGCCAAAGGAGTGGAAGTCGTGGACGAAATTCTGGTTGAAACCACCAATATCAAAAAAGTATTCTCCGGTGTGGTGGCCATCGAGGGCATTGATTTCCAGCTGCAAAAAGGCGAGGTCCACGCCCTGATGGGAGAGAACGGCGCGGGAAAATCCACACTGTCCAAGATCATCGCGGGCATCTACCAGGCCGACGGCGGAACGATGCGGGTGAGCGGCCGGGAGGTGCGCTTTGCCAATGTCCGGGAAGCGGTGGCCCACGGTGTGTCCATCGTGACCCAGGAGTTCAGTTTGATCCCCGATCTGTCCATCGCGGAAAACATCTTCCTGGCGGACGACAAATACTATAAATACCATTTCCTGGCGGACAAGCGGGCTATGGCGGAGCAGACCCGCAGCCTGCTGGCGCTGTTCGGCATGGAGCATACCATCGATCCCTATGCCAAGGTGGCGCAGCTCTCCGTGGCGCAGATGCAGGTCATCGAGATTTTGAAGGCGGTATCCACCAAGGCCCGGACCATCATTCTGGACGAGCCCACCGCTTCTCTCTCTGTCAAGGAGATCGAGGTTCTTTTCGACATCGTCCGCAAGCTCAAGGCTCAGGGTGTAGGCTTTATCATCGTCTCCCACAAGATCAACGAGATCTACGAGATCTCCGACCGGATCACGGTCCTGCGGGACGGCCGGCTGATCCTCAAGGGCGTGGCCACGGCAGAACTGGCCCAGGACGATCTGATCCGGGCCATGGTGGGCCGGGAGGTGAAGGACCTCTACGGCGCCGGGGCCTTGGGCGAGTCGGATACGCGGAATTGGGAGCAGGCGCCGGTGGTGTTTGAGGCCCGGGGGATCACGGACCAGAACAACTACGTCCGGGATATCTCCTTCCAGGTCCGCCGGGGCGAGATCGCGGGCTTCTCCGGCCTGGTGGGCGCGGGACGTTCGGAACTGATGCGGGCCATCTTCAATGTGGATCCCCGCAACGCCGGTCAGGTGCTGGTGGACGGACAGGAGATAGGCGGCCGGAGCATACGGGCCTCTGTGGCGGCGGGACTGGGCTTCGTGCCTGAGGACCGCAAAACGGAGGGCCTCATCCAGGAGCTCAGCGTCCTGAAGAACATCGGCCTTGCCAAGCTGGCGGCCCGGGGCAAAGCGGTGCTGGACAATAAGGCTGCCGAGGCCGACTGCCTCCAGATGATCCAGAAGATGGAGATCAAGACCGCAAACATCGACCTTCTGGTCAAGAGCCTCAGCGGCGGCAACCAGCAGAAGGTGCTGCTGGCCAAGTGGATCCTGCTCAATCCCAAGGTCCTCATCATCGACGAGCCCACCCGGGGCGTGGATATCGGCGCCAAGTCGGATATTTACGCGATCCTGCGGTCCCTGGCGGCCCAGGGAATGGCCATCATTCTGGTCTCTTCGGAGATCCCGGAGGTCACCGGCGTGTGCGACACCATTTATGTCATGAAGGAAGGCCGTGTAACGGCGGTGATGCCGGCCGCCGAAGCCACTGAGGAAAAAATCGGCTACTATTCTACCATAGGAGATGAAAAGCGATGAACGGGACATTGCAGAACGGAGGCCTGGGGCGGCGGATCACAAAGGAGTACAAGACGGAGCTTTCCATGCTGGCGATCTTTGTGGTGTTCTTTGTGGTCCTCAGCTTCGCCTCTCCCTATTTCTTCACTTCCCAGAATATTATGAACGTCATGAGCCAGGTGTCCTCCACGTCGCTGCTGGCCATCGGCATGACCATTGTCATCATCACCTCCGGCATCGACCTGTCGGTGGGCGCCACGCTGGGCCTTTCCGGCATGGTGGGCTGCATGGTGCTGATGAACACGCAGAACGTGCTGCTGGGCATCCTGGTGATGCTGGCGGTCAGCGTGGCGGTGGGACTGGTGAACGGCATCCTCATCGGCTATCTGCAGCTGCCGGCCTTCATCGTGACCCTGGGCACCATGCAGATCTGCCGGAGCCTGGATTACGTGATCTCCAACGCCAACACCGCATCCAAGTTCCCGGAGGTATACAGTGTTCTGGGCAAGGGAAAGATCGGCGGCGTGTTCCCGGTGTACATCCTTTTCATCTTCGGCGCCTTTGCCGTGTTCATCTGGGTGATGGGAAAGACCAAGTTCGGCCGGTTCCTGTACGCCATCGGCTCCAATGCGGAGTCCTCCCGGCTGACGGGCATCAACGTGAAGTTCAATGTGATGATGGCCTATGTGATCTCCGGCCTCATGTGCGGCCTGGCGGCGTGGATGATGACCAGCCGTCTGATGGCCTGCGACGCCACCTACGGCGACGGCAACGAGATGGACGCCATCGCCGCGGCGGTGATCGGCGGTACCAGCATGAGCGGCGGCAAGGGCACGCTGTGGGGCACCATCGTGGGCGTATTTCTGGTGGGCTTTCTGCGCAATGCGCTGAACATTCTCGGAGTCAATCCCTACTGGCAGGGCACCGCGATCGGAGCGGTCATCGTGATTGCCGTGCTGGCGGAGAAGCTGTCCAAGCTGAAAGTCAAAAAGACCGCAAAAAATTAAGGAGGAACGAGACATGAAGAAGACATTTGCACTCTTGCTCTGCGCTGTGATGATGCTGGGCCTGCTGGCCGGCTGCGGCGGCGACAAGCCCGCTGCGGAGGAAGACGGCGGTGAGGATGCCGCGGCTGCCAAGGTGGCGTATCTCACTCCTTCCCTGGATGTGCCTTTCTGGCGCTATGTCCGTCACGGCGTGGAGGACGAACTGTCCAAGTCCGGCATCGAATGTGTGACCTATGACTCCAAGGACGACGCCAACACCCAGATGTCCAATGCGCAGGATGCCATCACCAAGCAGGTGGATGCCATCGTCATCTCCCCCACCGACAGCGCCTCCTGTGTGTCCGTGCTGTCCCTGGCCGAAGAGGCCGGCGTGCCTGTGGTGATCTGCGACATCGGCTCTGACTCCGGCGAGTATGTGTCCTTCATCAGCACCGACAACCTGGCCGGCGGCAAGGCCATCGGCGAGTACATCGCCTCTTTGCTGGAGCCCGGCACCGAGGTGGCCCAGATCACGCTGAACCAGGCCCGCATCAACGGCGTGCTCCGCAAGGACGGCTTTGACGAGGGCATCGCCACCAACGGTCTGGTGGACGTGGACTTCAAGCAGATGGAGAAAGTGAACCGCTCCGAGGGCGAGACCTTTGCCCAGGACCTGATCACCGCCCACCCCAACCTGGGCGCCATCTTCTGCCACTCTGAGGATCCCTCCATGGGTGCTGTCTCCGCGCTGGAAGCTGCCGGCCGCACCGACGTGCTGGTTGCCGCCTTTGACTGCTCTCCCGAGATCGTGGAGGCCATCCGCAGCGGCCAGATCGCCGGCACCTCCGCGCAGCAGCCCGTTCTGATGGGCCGCTATGCCGCCCAGGCCGTGGTGGATCACCTGGCCGGTGAGGAAGTGGAGAAGGAGATCACCCTGGATACCCTGCTGGTGACCAAGGACAACATCGACGAGGTGTACGACACCCTGGTGGAAGTTGCCCTGACCGAGGAATAAGCACAAGGAGACGGCGTCATGACACACTTTACCAAGTTTTATGACCTGTCCCAGCCGGTGTATGACCACTGCCCGGGGTGGCCCACCTACGAGCCCACCACCGTGCGGTATGAGGCCTGCTACGAAAAGGACCGCTTCAATGCTGAGCAGATCCGGCTCAACAGCCACACCGGCACCCATCTGGATGCGCCCTTCCACTTCTTCCCAGAGGGCATCACCATCGACCGTATGGACGTCTCATTGTTCCAGGGCGACGCGGTGATCGTGGACCTGCGGGGCAGGATCGGCCCCAAGGAAGGCATCCAGGCTGCGGCCTTTGAACCTTATGCCGACCGCATCCAGTCCGGCACCATCGTGCTGCTGGCCACCGGCTGGGGTCCCAAGCGCAGCTTCGACCAGGAGTACATGTACGACTGGCCTTACCTCACCGGTGAGGCCGCCGAGTGGCTGCGGGCCAAGGGCATCAAGGGCGTCGGCATCGACGCTATGAGCATGGGCGGCTGGTATGACGGCACGGGCCGTCCCTGCCACGAGGCCCTGCTCTCCGCCGGGATCTGGATCCTGGAGGAGCTGGTGTTCCCCGACGAGCTGGTGGAGCGTGGCGAGTGCTATCTCACCGCCTATCCCATCAAGCTCCAGGGCTTCTCCGGCGCCCCGGCCCGGGCCGTGGCCGCGGTGTGAGTTCCCTCTGCAAACAAAGGACCGCCCCCTCTTGTGAGGGGGCGGTTTTTCTCATGCCTCGTCGCCGAAGAAGGTGCGCAGGTCCTCTTCCACAGTGCCGATGCCGGCGATGCCGAATTGCTCGACGAGTACCTTGGCCACATTGGGGCTGAGGAAGGCGGGGAGGGTGGGGCCCAGATGGATGTTCTTGACGCCCAGATGCAGCAGCGCCAGCAGCACGATGACGGCCTTCTGCTCGTACCAGGCGATGTTGTAGACGATGGGCAGGTCGTTGATATCGTCCAGGCCAAAGACTTCCCGGAGCTTCAGGGCGATGACGGCCAGGGAATAGGAGTCATTGCACTGGCCCGCGTCCAGCACCCGGGGGATGCCGTGGATGTCCCCCAGATCCAGCTTGTTGTATTTGTACTTGGCGCAGCCGGCGGTGAGGATCACGGTGTCCCGGGGCAGGGCCCTGGCGAAGTCCGTGTAGTAGTTCCGGCTCTTGGCCCGGCCGTCGCAGCCCGCCATCACCACGAACTTCCGGATGGCCCCGGACCGTACCGCTTCCACGATCTGATCCGCCAGCGCCAGCACCTGGGCGTGGGCAAAGCCGCCCACGATCTGGCCCCGCTCGATCTCCTGGGGCGGCGCGCAGCGCTTGGCGTGTTCGATGAGGGCGGAGAAGTCCTTCTCTCCGTCCGGACCGGCGGGGATGTGGGTGCAGCCGGGGAAGCCCGCCGCGCCGGTGGTGTAGAGCCGGTCCTTGTAGCTCTCCCGGGGCGGCACGATGCAGTTGGTGGTCATGAGGATGGGGCCGCGGAAGGACTCGAACTCCTCCGTCTGCTTCCACCAGGCGTTGCCGTAATTGCCCGCGAAATGGGCATACTTCCGGAAAGCGGGGTAGTAGTGGGCGGGCAGCATCTCGGAGTGGGTATATACGTCCACGCCGGTGCCCTCCGTCTGCTGGAGCAGCATCTCCAGGTCCCGCAGGTCGTGGCCGGAGATCAGGATGCCGGGATTGGTGCGCACACCGATGTCCACCTGGGTGATCTCCGGGTCTCCGTAGCGGCTGGTGTTGGCCCGGTCCAGCAGGGCCATGCCCTGGACGCCGTATTTGCCCGCTTCCAGAGCCAGCGCCACCAGGTCCCCGGCGGTGAGGGCGTCGTCCAGCGTGGCGGCCAGGGCCCGCTGGAGGAAGGCGTCGATGGCACCGTCGCGTGCCTCCAGGACGCTGGCGTGGTGGGAGTAGGCGGCAAGACCCTTGAGACCGTAGGTGATGAGCTCCCGGAGGGAGCGGATGTCCGCGTCCGCCGTGGACAGCACGCCCACCCCGGCGGCCTTTTCCCGCCAGTCCCCCTGGCCGTCCCAGCAGGCGGCCTCCGGCAGCGCCGCGGCGGTCAGGGGCCGGAGCCGGCGGGTCTGGTCCAGGGTCTCCCGGATGCAGGCGGTGACGGCGGATTCGTCGAAGTTGGCGTTGGTGATGGTGGTGAAGAGATTGCGCACCACCAGGCGGTCCACCGCCGGATCCACCGCCGTCCCCTGGGTCCGCAGGGCGGTGGTGACGGCGCTGAGGCCCTTGGTGACGTAGACCAGCAGATCCTGCATGGCGGCCAGCTCCGGTCCCTTGCCGCACACGCCGGAGCGGGTGCAGCCGGTGCAGCCGGCGGTCTCCTGGCACTGATAGCAAAACATCGCGTGTTCCATGTGAGTGATTCTCCTTTTCCGTGGGGCATCGTGTGCCTTGACTTTCTGACGGAAGCATACTAAAGTTTTGAAGAGAAGTATGTTGTTGCAACAACAAAGGAGGAATTTCCATGGAGATCGCGGACCTGATCCGGACACCGCTGTTCCGCGGAGTGGAGGAGGGGGCGGTGAAGGAGATTCTGGCCTGCCTGGGAGCGGAGCGGCGGCAGTTTGCCAAGGATCAGGTGATCTGCCGGGCAGGGGACACCGTCACTGCCCTGGGGCTGGTGCTCGTGGGAAGCGTGTCCATCGAAAACGACGACTTCTGGGGCAATCGCAGCATCCTGGACCGGGTGGAGCCGGGGCAGGTCTTTGCGGAGACATACGCCTGCGTGCCCGGGGAGCCGCTGATGGTCAGCGCTGTGGCTGCGGAGCCGTCGGAGATCCTGTTTCTCACCGCGGCCCGTCTGCTGGCGCCCTGCGCCAAGGGCTGTACGTTTCACACGCTGCTGATCCGGAATCTGGTGGCCATCTCCGCCCAGAAGAATCTCCGGCTGTCCCGGCGGATCTTCCACACCTCCGCCAAGACCATCCGGGGACGGCTTTTGTCCTATCTCTCCTATCAGGCGGCCTTGGCCGGAGGCGGAGAATTTGAGATCCCCTTCAACCGCCAGCAGCTGGCTGACTATCTGGGGGTAGACCGCAGCGCACTGTCCGCAGAGCTGGGGAAGATGCGCCGGGAGGGCCTGCTGGAGACGGACAGGCAGCACTTCCGGCTGCTGGGAGAGCCGCTGTAAGCCCTGCTTGCAACTCCTGCTCCGGCGGGGTATACTGAATCAGTCCGGCGGCTCGCCGGCAGATCGAATGAAAAGGAGTCCGCCATGAACGAAAAGGAGATCGCGGAGCTGCGGCGGCGGTTCCGCGCGGAAAAGAGCGGCATCGCCCGGATCCGGGGATGCTTCGTCAATGAAAGCCGGGAGGTCATCTCCCGGTTCGACCAGTCCCTGGGGCTGATGCGCCAGGAGGAGAGCGAGCGGCTGCTGGCTGTGCTGCGCAAGACCCTCACCGGCACCCTGGGGAAAAACCTGCTGGACATCGCCTTTGCCACCCGGGACGTGGCCCAGGGGGAGGAGCACCGGCTGCTGATGACCCTCCGGTCCTCCCGGCTGACGGACGAGGACGCGGTGGAGACGCTGTACCGCAAGCTCATCGACACCGTGGAGGTGGAGGGCAACTACCTTATTTTGCTGGTCCACGACGACTACGATGTGCCCTACCGGGCCAAGGACGGGGCGCGTCAGGACGACGCCTCCAGCGAGGTGTTCTCCTACATCCTGTGCAGCGTGTGCCCGGTGAAGCAGACCCGGGAGGCCCTGAGCTACTTCGCCCATGAGAATCAGTTCCGGGCCCTGGCACCGGACTGGGTGGTGGCGCCGCCGGAGGCGGGCTTCCTGTTTCCCGCTTTTGATGAGCGCAGCACGAACCTCTACAACGCCCTGCTCTACACCCGGGATACCGCCGCGTCCCGGGAGGCTCTGACCCAGGCGCTGTTCCACGCTGCGGCCCCCATGCCTGCGGCGGCGCAGCAGGAGACCTTCCACACCATCCTGGGAGAGGCGCTGGAGGAGGCGTGCAGCTACCAGGTGGTCCAGACGGTCCACGACCGGCTCTGCGGCCTCATCGAAAGCCACAAGGAGGCCAAGATCGAAGAGCCGCTGACCCTTACCGGCGAGGCGGTGGGCCAGGTGCTCTCCGCCTGCGGCGTAAGCCGGGACCGGGTGGCGTCGTTTCGGACCCGCTGCGATGATGCCTACGGTCCGGGTGCGGATCTGAGCCCCCGGAACCTGGTGAATCCCGGCATGCTGGAGGTGCGCACCCCGGACGTGACCATCCGCGTCAGTCCCGGCCGGGGAGACCTGGTGGAGACCCGGGTCATCGACGGGGCGCGGTACATCCTGATCCGGGCGGAGGAAGGTGTGGAGGTCAACGGCGTCCAAGTCCAGATCCGCCCCGAAACATAACGGAGGAATCGCCATGGAACCCATCGTCAGCATCATCGTACCTGTGTATAACGCGGAGGCCACCCTTCCCCGCTGCGTGGAAAGCATTCTGAACCAGGAGTTCCGGGATTTTGAGCTGCTGCTCATCGACGACGGCAGCCCCGACGGCTCCGGCGCGCTGTGCGACGGCTATGCCGCCGGAGACAGCCGGGTCCGGGTGTTCCACGTCCCCAACGGCGGCGTCTCCGCCGCCCGGAACCTGGGGCTGGACCATGCCCGGGGCGAATACCTGCAGTTTCTCGACAGCGACGACTGGATCACCCAGGATGCCACCACCCTTCTGGTCCGGGCGGCCCGGGACCACGGGTGCGACCTGGTGATCTCGGACTTTTACCGGGTGGTGGGGGAGCGGGTGTCCCACAAGGGGGACATCGAGGAGGACAGCGTCCTCACCCGGGAGGAGTATGCCGCCCACATGATGGAGCGGCCCGCGGACTTTTACTACGGCGTACTGTGGAACAAGCTCTACCGCCGGGAGATCGTGGAGCGGCACCATCTGCGGATGAACGAGGAGATCAGCTGGTGCGAGGACTTCATGTTCAACCTGGAGTATATCCGCTGGGCGGAGCGGTTCTATGCCATGCAGGTGCCGGTGTATTACTATGTCAAGACCAAGGGCTCCCTGGCCAGCCAGTATATGAGCATCCCCAAGACCATCCGCATGAAGCTGATGGTGTTTGAATACTACAACCGCTTTTACAAGACGGTGCTGGACGAGGAGGAGTATGAGCGCAGCCGGCTGAAGGTCTACAAATTCCTGGTGGACGCCGCCGATGACGGAACGGTGCCGCCTGTCATCCTCCCAGGCGCCACCAAGCTGGGCAGCGAACGGGTCCAGGTGGCCCGGCCGGCGCTGGACAGCGCCGGCGTCCTGGCGGATGCCTTCCGGGAGCGCAAGCTGTTGGATGCCTGCCTGGAGCCGACGGCATTGAAATACGATCTCACGCTGGGAGAGGCCCGGCTGCTGCTGCAGCTGAGTCAGGCTGCCTGGGAGGGCACCCGGAAGGATCTGGCGGAAATGGTGGGCGTGTCCCGGCGGGGCCTGACAGTGGCCTTGCAGCGCCTCACCGCCCGGGAGCTGGTGGAGACGTGGGAGACGTGGCCGCATCCCGGAGAAAAGGGGGAGCGGCGCTGGCACCTGGCCTGCTCCGCCGGCGCCAGGGGGCTGCTGGCGGACCTGACGCTGGCCTGGGGAGACTATGAGCAGGCCCGCACCGGCGCGCTCACCGGTGAAGAGCTGGCCCGCTACAATGCACTTTCCGACAAGGTGCGCAGCAGCGTGCGGGACGCGCTGCGGTAAGGAGGACAAAATGACGGGAAAAGAGATCCGCCCGGGGCGTTACCGCCACTTCAAAGGCGGGGAATACGAGGTGCTGGGCATGGCCACCCACTCCGAGACCCTGGAGCCCATGGTGGTATACCGGGCGCTCTACGGGGAGCATGGCGTGTGGGTGCGCCCGGCATCCATGTGGGACGAGCCGGTGGAGCGGGATGGTGTGGTCCGGCCCCGGTTCGCGCCGGTGGAGGATGCATAAGCAGCGGGGCCCCTTCTTTCGGAAGGGGCCCCGCTGCTTCATCGTTTGGCCTTCCGGTGCAGCCACAGTGCCAGCAGGGCGCAGACGGCGATGCCCAGGCCGAAGGGGACCGCCAGCAAAAACGCGCACCAGGCGGGGGCGCTCCAGGCGGCGTACCGCCCGCCCCACTCCAGCGCGCAGTACTCATAGGCCACCGCCGCGCACATGGAGTGGGACAGCAGCGCCGCCAGGGCGATGCAGACATTCCGGAGCCTCCGGCAAACGCCCATATCCATCCCTCTTTCCATCATTTTCTCCGGAGGAGGACCACGCCTGCCGCCGCCAGCCCCAGCGCCGCCAGCATCACCAGTCCGGAGCCCCGGATGGTGAGGACGGAGGATGCATTGACCTGCTCCGCCGCAGCGGGGAAGAGCAGCACCGCCATCCCCGCCCCCAGCAGCAAACACGCGCCCAGCAGACACAGGGCAAGGCCCGCCCGCCGCGCCGTTGGTCTGCCCTGTTTCGGCGAGGCTTCACCGGGGACGCCGGTGACCAGCTCGTCCACCGAGACGCCCAGGCATGCGCTGAGGGCTGCCAGTTTGTCGAACTCGGGTGACGCCGCACCGGTCTCCCACTTGGAGACCGCCTGCCGGGAGACGCCCACCCGTTCGGCCAGCTGCTCCTGGGAGAGGCCTTTGCTTTTCCGGAGCGCGGCGATGCGGTGTGACAGCATGGATGATCCCTCCTTGCCCTCAGCATACCGTCCGGCAGGACAAAATGCCACCAGCTTTGGTGGCATTCGCGCAACCGGTGGTTGCAGAGGATGTTTTTTTCAGGATACCATATAACGGGCTGCCGTTCAATGCCGCTGCCGCGGTATGCCTTGACTTTCCGGCGGCGGTATGATAAAATTTTCCCGACAATCGGGGCGCTGTCGGCTATTGCCGGGCCGCCCGTAAAATCTGTGAGAACGGAGAGATACGTTATGGAGAGAATCAAGACCCTCGAGACCCGCAGCCTGTGCCAGAGCGCCAAGAACGGCGGCTGCGGCGAATGCCAGACCTCCTGCCAGTCCGCCTGCAAGACCAGCTGCGGCGTGGCCAACCAGAAGTGCGAGAACGAGCAGAAGTAAGCAGCTTGAATCAGAAAGGTGCCGCCGGGACCGGCGGCACCTTTTGCGTATAAGGAGAGAACACCATCTATGGTACATCAGTATCAGCTCAACGGCTACAACATCGTGCTGGACACCTGCTCCGGCGGCATCCACGTGGTGGACGAGGTGGCCTATGACATCATCGCCCTCTATCCGGACCATACGCCGGATCAGATCACCGCGGCCATGCTGGAAAAGTACGCCGGGCGGTCCGACGTCACCGAGGCGGAGATCCGGGCGTGCATCGGCGATGTGGAGGCCCTGGCCAAGTCCGGCCAGCTCTACACGCCGGACACCTTCGCCGACATGGCGGGCACCTTCAAGGAGCGCTCCGGCGATGTGGTGAAGGCGCTGTGCCTCCATGTGGCCCACACCTGCAACCTCAACTGTGCCTACTGCTTTGCCAGCCAGGGCAAGTACCACGGCGACCGGGCCCTCATGAGCTTCGAGGTGGGCAAGCAGGCGCTGGACTTCCTGATCCAGCACTCCGGTACCCGGACGAACCTGGAGGTGGACTTCTTCGGCGGCGAGCCGCTGATGAACTGGGACGTGGTCAAGCAGCTGGTGGCCTATGCCCGGACCCAGGAAGCGCCCCACCACAAGAAGTTCCGCTTCACCCTCACCACCAACGGCATGCTCATCGACGACGACGTCATCGACTTTGCCAACCGGGAGATGAGCAACGTGGTGCTCTCCCTGGACGGCCGCAAGGAGATCCACGACCGGCTGCGGGTGGACTACGCCGGCAACGGCAGCTACGACCGCATCGTGCCCAAGTTCCAGAAGCTGGTAGAGGCCCGGGGCGGGAAGAACTACTACATGCGGGGCACCTTCACCCACGCCAACCCGGATTTTCTCAAGGACATCCAGTGCATGCTGGACCTGGGCTTCACGGAGCTGAGCATGGAGCCGGTGGTCTGCGCCCCCGGCGACCCCGCCGAGCTGACGGAGGAGGACCGGAAGATCGTGCTGCAGCAGTACGAGGAGCTGGCAAAGCTCATGCTGCAGCGGAAGAAGGAGGGGCGCCCCTTCACCTTCTACCACTACATGCTGGACCTCACCGGGGGCCCCTGCATCTACAAGCGCATCTCCGGCTGCGGCTCCGGCACGGAGTACATGGCCGTCACCCCCTGGGGAGACCTCTATCCCTGCCACCAGTTCGTGGGCGAGGAGCGGTGCAAGCTGGGCGACGTGTGGAACGGCGTCAGCAACACGGCGCTGCGGGAGGAGTTCCGCTCCTGCAACGCCTACGCCCGGCCCGAGTGCGCCGACTGCTGGGCCAAGCTCTACTGCTCCGGCGGCTGCGCCGCCAACGCCTACCACGCCACCGGCTCCATCCGGGGCGTCTATGAGGCGGGCTGTGAGCTCTTCCGCAAGCGCATCGAGTGCGCCATCATGATGAAGGCGGCAGAGGCCGCCGAGGCATGATGGACACCCCCATCGCGGACTTCGTCCGGGCCTATGACAAAAGCCGGACGGCCCGGCTCCACATGCCCGGCCACAAGGGCCGGGGCCCGCTGGGCTGCGAGCGTTGGGATATCACGGAGATCGCCGGGGCCGATGCGCTGTATGAGGCGGAGGGCATCATTGCCCGCAGCGAGGCCAATGCCGGAGGGTTATTCGGCTCCGACCGCACCTTCTACTCCACTGAGGGCTCCAGCCAGTGCATCCGGGCCATGCTGTACCTGGCGCTGCAGCACCGCCCGGCGGGGACGCCGCCGGTGATCGCAGCGGCGCGGAACGTCCACAAGGCCTACGTCTACGCCGCGGCGCTGCTGGATTTTGAGACAGTGTGGCTCTGGCCGGAGGCGGACAGCCCCCTGTGCGGCTGTCCCGTCTCTCCGGAGACGCTGGAGCGGACCCTCTCGGCTCTGGATGCGCCTCCGGCGGCGGTGTATCTCACCTCGCCGGACTACCTGGGCGGCATGGCGGACATTGCCGCCCTGGCGGCGGTGTGCCATCGTCACGGTACGCTGCTGGCGGTGGACAACGCCCACGGGGCGTATCTCCACTGGCTGGGCCGCCATCCTCTGGATCTGGGAGCGGACCTTTGCTGCGACTCCGCCCACAAGACGCTGCCGGTGCTCACCGGCGGGGCCTACCTCCACGTTGGGAAGGACGCTCCCGCCGCCCTCTGGCGGGATGGCAAGGCTGCCCTGGCCCTTTTCGGGTCCACCAGCCCCTCCTATCTGACCCTGGCCTCCCTGGACCTTTGCAACCGCCGTCTGGCGGAGGGGTACGGGGCGGAGCTGCGCCGCTGCGTCCGGGACCTGGACGGCCTGCGCCGGACCCTGAGAGACCGGGGCTGGCAGGTGCTGCCGGGGACGGACCCCCTGCGCTTGACGCTGGCGGCGCCGGAGGGCCTGACGGGCCTGGAGCTGGCGGACCGCCTGCGCCGCGGCGGCGTGGAGTGCGAGTACGCCGACCCGGAGTTCACGGTGCTGATGGCCACGCCGGACAATGCCCCGGAGGATCTGGACCGGGTGGCGGAGGCTCTGGGGGAGAATACCGCGCCGCCCAGCCGCCGTCTGCCGCTGCCTCCCGCCCGGGGAGAACGGGTGTGTTCCGTGCGGCAGGCCCTCTTCGCCCCCCACCGCACCGTAGCGGCGGCGGAGTCCCTGGGACGGGTATGCGGTGCGCCCACCGTGGCCTGTCCCCCCGCCATCCCCATCGCCGTCTCCGGCGAGCGCATCGGCCCGGAGGCTCTGGCCCTCTTCGCCCACTACGGCGTGGAGACGGTGGACATTCTGGAATAAACGAAAAAGGCACGCCTTCCGGCGTGCTTTTTTCAGATCTCAGGGCGCCTGCATCCGCGGCATACCATGAAATGCCGTCTGCGGCAATGGCACTTTGCCTTGCAATTTGGCAGGAAATCCGGTATGATGGGGAAAATGCAAAAAAGAAAGGAAACGACAACATGATCGAACAGCTGCTGGCCTATAACCGGGACTTCGTTCAGTCCGGGGCCTACCGTAAATTCCAGACCAGCAAATATCCCGATAAGAAGATCGCCATCCTCACCTGCATGGATACCCGTCTGGTGGAGCTGCTGCCTGCGGCGCTGGGCATCAAGAACGGCGACGTGAAGATGATCAAAAACGCCGGCGGTATGATCACCGGCCCCTTTGACAGCGCGGTGCGCAGCCTGCTGGTGGGCATCGTGGAGCTGGGAGTGGAGGAGGTCATGGTCATCGGCCATACCGACTGCGGCGTCTCCCATATCAACGCGGAGATGATGATCCGCCACCTGATCCAGCGGGGCATCTCCCAGGACCACATCGACATGATGCGCTACTGCGGCATCGACTTTGAGGAGTGGCTCCGGGGCTTTGACTGCGTGGAGTCCTCTGTGGCGGAGACGGTGGATCTGCTGCGCAATCATCCCCTGATGCCAGCCGATGTGGTGATCAAGGGCTACATCATCAATACCGAGACCGGCGAGCTGACGCCGCAGGAGTGACATAAAAAGATCCCGGATGCTTCTGCATCCGGGATCTTTTTATGTACGCAGGACGTCCAGCGCGGAGAGGGGGAAGGCCCGGCAGTCCCGCTGGCACAGCAGGTCCACCACTTCGTTCAGCTTCGGCAGGGAGGGCATGGCCCCCATCCGGGAGACAGTGATGGCCGCGGTATGGCTGGCAAAGATCAGCGCCTGCTCCCGGGAGAGGCCCGCCGTGAGACCCACGGACAGCGCGCCCACGAAGGAGTCTCCGGCGGCGGTGGGGTCTGCCACATGATCCATGCGGACGCAGGGAATATAGCGGACGCCGTCCGGCTCCGCCACGGCAGAGCCGTTGCCGCCCAGCGTGATGATGACGTTCTCCACGCCACGCTGCCGCAGGGCCTGGGCAATGGAGGTGAGGTCGTCACGGCAGAGGATGCCGTTTTCCATTCGCAGGGGCAGACCGGTCTCTGTGGCGGCCTCCTGTTCGTTGGGAGTGAGATAGGTGACATAGCGCAGCAGCTCATCGTCCAGATCCGTGGCGGGGGCGGGGTTGAGCATCACCGGCACACCGGCCTCCCTGGCCCAGCGGGCCACTGCGCGGTTCACCTCCAGGGGGATCTCCAGCTGCAGCAGCACCATATCATATCCGGCCACTTCCTCCCGGATCCAGTCCACCTCTTCCACGGTGAGGGTCCGGTTGGCGCCGGGGATCACCACGATGCGGTTTTGCGCAGTATGCTCCGTCACCTCCAGCGTGACATGGCCCACGCCGGAGCTGACGCCCTGACGCACCAGAACATGGCTGACGTCCACGCCGCCGGTCCGGGGAGTCTCCAGCAGCACCTTACCGAAAAGGTCGTCGCCCACACAGCCCATCATGGTGACGTCCGCGCCCAACCGGGCGCATTGCAGCGCCTGATTGGCGCCCTTCCCGCCGGGAGCCATATGGAAGGATTTTCCGTAAACGGTCTGCCCGGAGCGGGGTACCTGCCCCGTGGTGGCGATAACGTCCATCACGAAGCTGCCTACGACTAAAATACGCGGTTTTCTCTGCATGATGCTGATAGCTCCTGTTTGCGAAGTGTTCTGTGCTCTATTATAGGAGCTTCTGAAAAAAATACAAGCCTTTTTGGGAAAGTTAAAAGATAAACGATTAAATCGGAAAAAATCAAGTAAAAGTTTATGGTTTCTAAGCGCGTTATCCTACGGGGAGGGATACGTATCCCGTCCGCGCCACCAGGAGCTGTCCCTCCGGGCCGCAGATCCAGTCCAGGAAGGCGTCCAGCTCCGGATCCGTCTCCCGGGGATCCGGCAGTCCCGCAGGGGCGGCGGTGACGGCATAGAAGCAGGAGGAGAGCGGGTAAGTGCCATCCCGGATGGTCTCCGGCGTAGGGACCACACCATCCAGCGCCAGCAGGCGGATCTCCTCGCTGGTGACCATCTCTGTGGCATAGTAGCGGAAGGAGAAGCCGATGGCGTTTTGATAGTTGCGGTAGCTGGCCACCTGCTGGATGATGCCATCCATGGCGGAGATCCGGTCCTCCTGCTCCGGCTCCAGCAGGGGGAGGCCGTCCATCAGCCGCTCCAGGGCGCTCTGGCTGCCGCTGTTGGCCGCGCGCTGGAAGGGGCGGATGGACCGGTTTTCTCCGCCCACCTGGCTCCAGTTGGTGATGGAGCCGGAGTAAATGCCCCGGATCTCCTCCACTGTGAGGCCGGTGACGGGATTCCGGGTGTTGACGAAGAACACGAAGGCCTCCTGGCCGATGGGAGTGAAGTAGAGCTCCATGCCTGCCTCCTCCGCCTGCGCCAGCTGGTCTGCCGAGGGTGCGGCCGCGAAGATCACGTCCGCCTCCCGCCGCACCAGCCGGTCATAGGCATTGACGGTGTTGGTGCAGCGCACGATCCCGGCATAGGGGCTGTCGCTGCCGGCGGAGTAGAGCGGATAGTCTCCCTCCGGGTACACCGCCTGGACGAAGGCGGCGTATACCGGGTACAGCGCCGTGGCGCCGTCCAGCTTCAGCCGTCGGACGGTGAAATCGTCGAATCGCAGGGAGGCCGGGCCGTCCAATCTCGCTGCCAGGGTGTTTTCTGCAAATGGCTCATACTGCTCCAGCAGCAGCGACCGGTCGTCCAGAGTGGGGATGGAATCGTTCCAGGCGCCCCAAGCGGCGTAGATTGCCGCCCCGGCGCAGACGCAGAGCATACACCGGCCCACCGCCCGCCGTCCCCGGGGACCCAGATAATCGCTGTTCAGGAGGATCAGGGCCAGCAGCCCTGCAGCGTATACGGCGGCCAAGGCCCAAACAGCATATACTGGCAGCACGCCGGTAAGCAGAATGATGAGAAAGAGAAACCACCCCAATCCGCCCAGCACCGCCATCAGCACTGCGGCCATGGCCACGGCCCGCAGGGCCTTCTTCCAGTCGAACCGCATCATGCGCCGCCCTCCTTTTCCGTGTCCAGCCGCCGCCGGATCTCCGCAAGGTCGAAGGAGGCGCAGATACGCTGGTCCTCCTGGTTCAGCGCCCGGTAGTGTTGGGAGAGGATGTTTTGCTGCACCCGGCAGCCCCGGTAGACCTCTACCGTCCGCCACCATACCCGGCCGCCCAGGGTCTTGGGGTAGCGGGGGGAGAGGTCCTGAAAGGCCAGGGCTGCTACCATGTCTCCGGCGTCGCCCCCCAGCAGTCCGGAGAGCACCTGACTGCCGGAGAAGATGGTGCACAAGGCCACCGCACCCATCCACCCCAGGGAGGAACGGCCCTTCTCGATCTCTACCAGGGTCTTTTTGGAAAGCCCCAGCGCCCGGGCCATGGCCTCCTGGGTAAGATGGTATTCCGTGCGCACCAGCTTCACCTGTTCGTTCAACTCCGCAATGAAGGTATCCCGATCCATGATTACATCGCCTCCCTTATAGTGTAATTTTACACTATAAGGGAGGCGATGTCAACAAAAGCGCCCCTGTCCCGCAGGACAGGGGCGCAGGTATGCAGAGGATCAGCTGCGATTGCCGGAGTTGGTAGTGTCCTTGAGCAGCACATCGTGTGCGCCGCCCTCTACGATGGAGACGGAGGACACCAGCGTCAGCTTGGCCTTCTCCCGCAGCTCGGGGATGGTCAGCGCGCCGCAGTTGCACATGGTGGAGCGGACCTTGGCCAGGGTAGTGGCCATGCCGTCGCTGAGGGCGCCGGCGTAGGGGACATAGGAGTCCACGCCTTCCTCGAAGGAGAGCTTGGCCGCGCCGCCCAGATCGTAGCGCTGCCAGTTCCGGGCCCGGGCGCTGCCCTCGCCCCAGTACTCCTTCATGTAGCTGCCGCCGATGAGGACCTTGCTGGTGGGGGACTCGTCGAACCGGGAGAAGTACCGGCCCAGCATGCAGAAGTCCGCGCCCATGGCCAGGGCCAGGGTGATGTGGTAGTCCTGGACGATGCCGCCGTCGGCGCAGATGGGCACGTACACGCCGGTCTCCTCAAAGTACCGATCCCGTTCGGCGGCCACGTCGATGACGGCGGTGGCCTGGCCGCGGCCGATGCCCTTGGTCTCCCGGGTGATGCAGATGGAGCCGCCGCCGATGCCGATCTTCACGAAGTCGGCCCCGGCGTCTGCCAGGAAGCGGAAGCCCTCGCCGTCCACCACGTTGCCGGCACCCACCTTCACAGTATCGCCGTAGTGGTCCCGGATCCACTTAAGGGTCCGCAGCTGCCACTCGGAGTAGCCCTCGGAGGAGTCGATGACCAGCACGTCTGCGCCGGCCTCCACCAGAGCGGGGACCCGCTCGGCGTAGTCCCGGGTATTGATGCCGGCGCCCACTACGTAGCGCTTCTGGGAGTCCAGCAGCTCCAGGGGGTTGCCCTTGTGGGAGTCGTAGTCCTTGCGGAATACGAAGCTCACCAGATGGCCGTCGGCGGAGACGATGGGCAGCGCGTTGAGCTTGTGGTCCCAGATGATGTCGTTGGCGATCTTCAGGCTGGTGCCCTCAGGGGCGGTGATGAGCTTTTCAGCGGGGGTCATGAAGGTGCTGACGGGAGTGGAGGGGTCCATGCGGCTGACGCGGTAGTCCCGGCTGGTGACCAGGCCCAGGAGCTTGCCGGTGCCGGTGCCGTCGTCGGTGACGGCCATAGTGGAATGGCCGGTGCGCTCTTTCAGCGCCAGCACGTCGGCCAGGGTGTCCCCCACGCGGAGGTTGGAGTCGCTGGTGACGAAGCCCGCCTTGTGGTTCTTTACCCGCCGGACCATCTCGGCCTGCTGGTCGATGGGCTGGGAGACGTAGATGAAGGCGATGCCGCCCTCCTTGGCCAGGGCGATGCCCATCTTCTCGCCGGAGACAGACTGCATCACGGCGGAGACCATGGGGACGTTCATGGTCAGGGCGGGAGTCTCGCCCCGCTTGAACTTCACCACGGGGGTGGACAGGGAGACGTTGGCGGGGATGCACTCAGCGGAGGAGTAGCCGGGGACCAGCAGATATTCGCTGAAGGTATGGGAGGGCTCGGAGAAAAAGTATGCCATGTGGCCACCTCATTTCTTAGATTTGGATGCGGGGATCAAAGGGCGAAATACGCCCGGGCGGAGTCAAACAGGTGCAGGTCGTAGTTGCCGGGGACGTTGCGGTACAGGGCGGGGCCCACCCGCTCGGAGTGGCCCATCTTGCCCAGGACCCGGCCGTCGGGGGAGGTGATGCCCTCCACCGCCCACACGGAGCCGTTGGGATTGAAGTCCACGTCCATGGTGGGCGCGCCGGTGAGGTCCACGTACTGGGTGGCGATCTGCCCGTTTTCCGCCAGCCGCTCCAGCAGCTCCGGCGGGCAGAGGAACCGGCCCTCGCCGTGGGAGATGGGCACGGAGACCACATCGCCTACCTGGACGCCCGCCAGCCACGGAGAGCGGTTGGAGGCCACCCGGGTGCGGACGATCTTGGACTGGTGGCGGCCGATGCAGTTGTAGGTCAGGGTGGGGCAGGTATCGTCGGTGTCGATGATCTCGCCGTAGGGCACCAGGCCCAGCTTGATGAGGGCCTGGAAGCCGTTGCAGATGCCCAGCATCAGTCCGTCCCGGTTCTTCAGCAGCTCCATGGTGGCATCCGTCACCTGGGGATTGCGGAAGAAAGCGGTGATGAACTTGCCGGAGCCGTCAGGCTCGTCGCCGCCGGAGAAGCCGCCGGGGACGAAGATGATCTGGCTGTCCCGGGCCGCCTTGGCAAAGCGGGCGGCGGAGTCGGACACGTCGGCAGCGGTCTGGTTGGTGACCACCAGGATCTCCGGCTCCAGACCGGCCCGGAGCACCGCCCGGGCGCTGTCGTATTCGCAGTTGGTGCCGGGGAACACGGGGATCAGCACCCGGGGCCGGGAGGCGCCGACGCTGGGGGCGGTGCGGATGAAGGCGGGGGCCTCCACTGTGGGGATGGGCGCGGGGTCCGCAGGCGTGCGGTTGGGATAGACGTCCTCCAGCACGGCCTCGTTCAGTGCCAGCAGCTCGGCGATGGGAGCGGAATCGCCCCCCAGGGTGACGGTGGCGTCGGCGATGGTGGCGCCCAGCTGTACTGCCTCCGGCACGGCCTCGGTGAGCTCGGCCACGATGGCACCGGGCAGGACCTCCGGCGCGGCGGCGCCGGCAAAGCCGATGCGGTTGCCGAAGGACATGTTCATCACGGCCTCGGCCACGCTCTGCTCCACGGCCCAGGCGGCGCGGACCTTTCCGGCCTGTACCTGAGCGGCGAAGGCGTCCCAGCAGGCACGCAGCGCTGCGGCGCTGGCATCGGCGGGGGCGAAGAGGCAGACGGGGTGACCGGTCTCCTTGAACTCAGGGGAGAGGAGCCGGCCGGCCTTGGCCGGTGCGATGGCAAAGGAGATCAGGGTGGGGGGCACGTCCATATCCAGGAAAGATCCGGACATGGAGTCCTTGCCGCCGATGGCGGCCACCTCCAGATCCAGCTGGGCCTCCAGCGCGCCCAGCAGGGCGGCGAAGGGCTTGCCCCAGCGGCGGGGGTCGTCCCGGAGCTTTTCAAAATACTCCTGGAAGGTGAGATAGGCCTGGCGGACGTCGCAGCCCGCTGCCGCCAGCTTGGCAAGAGACACCACCACGGAGCGGTACGCCCCGGTGAAGGGATCGGCGCTCATGGCGTCGGGGTCGAAGCCCCAGGCCATGACGGAGCAGTCCTCCGTCTCCTGGCCCGGCAGCACCGGCAGCAGCGCCGCCATCACCTGGGCAGGGGTACGCTGGTACTTGCCGCCGAAGGGCATCAGCACGCTGCCCGCGCCGATGGTGGAGTCGAACCGCTCGGAAAGACCCCGGCGGGAGGCACATTTCAGGCTGGAGGCCGTCTCCCGGAGGGACAGGGCGGGGGCGGGGGCTTGCGGCGCGGGGGCCTCCACGGACACCCGGGTGTGCTTGACGGCGCCGTTGGTGTTGAGGAACGCCCGGCTGAGGCTGACGATAGCGTGCCCCTGCCAGTGCATCACCATGCGGGGCTCCGCAGTGACCACGGCTACCTGATAGGCCTCCAGATTTTCCCGGCGGGCGGCGTCGATGAAGGCGTCCGCGTCCTCCGGAGCCACCACCACGGCCATGCGCTCCTGGGATTCGGAGATGGCCAGCTCCGTGCCGTCCAGGCCCTCGTACTTCTTCCGCACGGCATCCAGGTCGATGGTGAGGCCGTCGGCCAGCTCGCCGATGGCCACGGACACGCCGCCGGCGCCGAAGTCGTTGCAGCGCTTGATGAGGCGGGTGACCTTGCCGTCCCGGAACAGGCGCTGGATCTTGCGCTCTTCCGGAGCGTTGCCCTTTTGCACCTCGGAGGCCATGGTGGCCAGGGACTTGCGGTTGTGGCTCTTGGAGGAGCCGGTGGCGCCGCCGATGCCGTCCCGGCCGGTGCGGCCGCCCAGGAGGATCACCACGTCGCCGGGCACCGGGCGCTCACGCACCACGTTGTCTGCCGGAGCGGCGCCCACCACGGCGCCCACCTCCAGGTGCTTGGCGACGTAGCCGGGGTGATATACCTCGCTGACCTGACCGGTGGCCAGGCCGATCTGGTTGCCGTAGGAGGAATAGCCCGCGGCGGCAGTCTGAGCCAGCTTGCGCTGGGGGAGCTTGCCGGGCAGGGTCTCGGATACCGGCGTCCGGGGATCACCGCAGCCGGTGACGCGCATGGCCTGATAGACGTAGGCCCGGCCGGAGAGGGGATCCCGGATGCAGCCGCCGATGCAGGTGGCCGCGCCGCCGAAGGGCTCGATCTCGGTGGGGTGGTTGTGGGTCTCGTTCTTGAACATGAGGAGCCAGTCCTGTTCCTCACCGTCCACCGTGGCGGTGACGTGGATGGAACAGGCGTTGATCTCCTCGCTCTGGTCCAGGTTGGAAAGGAGTCCCCGCTTTTTCAGCGTCTTGGTGCCGATGGTGGCCATGTCCATCAATGTCTGGGGACGGACAGCGGCCTTCTCGGGGCCGTAGACCTCTTCCCGGGCGGCCAGATACCGCGCATAGGCGGCCTGGGCGGCATCGTCCAGGATCTCCACGGAGTCGATGTGAGTGGAGAAGGTGGTGTGGCGGCAGTGGTCGGACCAGTAGGTGTCCACCACCCGGATCTCCGTGATGGTGGGGTCCCGGCGCTCCTCATCCCGGAAGTGGGCCTGGAGGAACCGCAGGTCGTCCAGGTCCATAGCCAGGCCCAGGCGCTCCAGCAGGGCGGAGAGACCGGCGTCATCCAGAGAGGTGAAGCCGGTGACGGTCTCCACGCCGGTGGGCAGGTCATACTCCATCCGCAGCGTCTCCACCGTCTCCAGTCCGGCCTCCCGGGCCTCCACGGGGTTGATGACGTAGTGCTTGATGCGGTCCACCTGATCCGGCGTCAGCTCGCCGGAGAGAAGGTACACACGGGCGGTGCGCACGTCGGGGCGCTCGCCCTGGGTCATGAGCTGGATGCAGGCCCGGGCGGAGTCCGCCCGCTGGTCGAACTGACCGGGCAGATACTCCACGGCAAAGGCGGTGTAGTCCCCTGCGGGCAGGGAGGCGGTGGCCTCGTCTACCTGGGGCTCGGAGAATACGGTCTGCACCGCCCGGCGGAAGGTCTCCTCGTCCAGGCCCTCCACGTCGTAGCGGTTGATGAGCCGCAGGCCAGTCAGGGTGGAGATGCCCAGCAGGGTGCGCAGCTCGTTCAAAAGGCCCCGGGCCTCCTGGCGGAGGGCCTCCTTTTTTTCCACATAGATGCGTCGTACCATTTATGCTTCCTCCATTGCGCGCAGGGCCCGCCGGCCGATGTCTGAGCGCATGTATTTGTCCTGGAAGTCCACGGTGCCCGCGGCGGCATAGGCGTCCGCAAGGGCCTGGGACAGTGTGGGGGCCGTGGCGGTGACGCCCAGCACCCGGCCGCCGCTGGTGACCAGCGTGCCGTCCGGCTGGCGCTTGTCGCCGGCGTGATAGCAGGTGACGTTTGCCGGGAAGGCGTCGGGGAAGGAAATGGGCCGGCCCTTTTCATAGTGGCCGGGATAGCCGCCGGAGGCCAGGATCACACAGGCGGCGGCGCCGTCGGACCACTCCACGGCAAGGTCTGCCAGGGTCTCATTCTCCACGGCCTGCATGATGGTGAGGAGGTCCGTTTTCAGCAGAGGCAGCACCACCTGGGTCTCGGGGTCGCCGAAGCGGCAGTTGTACTCGATGACCTTGGGGCCATCGGGGGTGATCATGAGGCCGAAGTAGAGGCAGCCCTTGAAGGGGCAGCCCTCCGCCCGCATGGCCGCCAGGGTGGGCAGGAAGATGGTGTCCATGCAGACCTTTGCCACGTCGGCGGTGTAGTAGGGATTGGGGGCCACGGTGCCCATACCGCCGGTATTGAGACCGGTATCGCCGTCCCCGGCCCGCTTGTGATCCATGGAGGAGACCATGGGGGCGATGGCGGTGCCGTCGGTGAAGGCCAGGACGCTGACCTCGGGGCCGGTGAGGAACTCCTCTACCACGATCTCGTTGCCGGAGTCGCCGAAGGCCTTGTCCTCCATGATGGACTTCACAGCGGCTTCCGCCTCCTCCAGGTTCTGGGGGATCAGCACGCCCTTGCCCAGGGCCAGGCCGTCAGCCTTCACCACAATGGGGAAGGAGGCGGTCCTGAGATACGCCAGGGCCTTGGCGGGATCGTCAAAGACCTCGTAGCGGGCGGTGGGGATGCCGTACTTTTTCATGAGATTTTTGGAAAAGACCTTGCTGGCCTCGATGCGGGCGGCCTTGGCGTCGGGACCGAAGCAGGGGATGCCCGCATCGTGGAGCCGATCCACGCAGCCCAGGGCCAGGGGATCGTCCGGGGCCACCACGGCAAAGTCCACGGCGTGGCTCTTAGCGAAGTCCACGATGGCAGGGATGTCCTTGGCACCGATCTCCGGCACGCACACGGCGTCGGCGGCGATGCCGCCGTTGCCGGGCAGGGCGTAGATGGTCTCCACCCCGGGGTTTTCCTTGAGCTTTTGGATGATGGCGTGTTCGCGGCCTCCGCCGCCGACGACCAGAAGTTTCATGGTGACCTCCCGAATGAATCATAGATCTTGTCCGCGTCTGACCGGAGCACTTGCCTGCGGCCGTGTCCCCGTCCAGCTTCCGACGCAAACCAGCGAAGCGTTTGCGGAGGAAAACGAGGAGCAGCGGAGCGAGCGCGCTTTGGGGCACAGCCCCGAAGCAAGGGATGCGGAGCTTGCGACGAGTCAGTGGTGGAACAGCCGCATGCCGGTAAAGCACATGGTCATGCCGTACTTGTCGGCGGTGGCGATGACGTGGTCATCCCGGATGCTGCCGCCGGGCTCGGCGATGTAGCACGCGCCGGACTTGCGGGCACGCTCCACGTTGTCCCCGAAGGGGAAGAAGGCGTCGGAGCCCACGGTGACGCCGGTTTGGGTGGCGATCCAGGCCTTTTTCTCCTCCGCGGTCAGTACCTCGGGCTTGACGGAGAAGGTATTCTGCCAGACACCGTCGGCCAGGATGTCCTCGTACTCGTCGGAGGTGTAGATGTCGATGGCGTTGTCCCGGTCGGGGCGGCGGATGCCGTCCACGAACTGGAGGCCCAGGACCTTGGGGTGCTGCCGGAGATACCAGTTGTCTGCCTTCTGGCCCGCCAGGCGGGTGCAATGGATGCGGCTTTGCTGGCCGGCGCCCACGCCGATGGCCTGGCCGTCCTTGACGTAGCAAACGGAGTTGGACTGGGTGTACTTCAGCGTGATGAGGGCGACGATCATGTCCACTTTGGCCTGCTGAGGCAGGTCCTTGTTCTGGGTGACGATGTTGCCCAGCAGGGCCTCGTCGATCCTGAACTCGTTGCGGCCCTGCTGGAAGGTGACGCCGAACACGTCCTTGTACTCCTGGGGAGCGGGGATGTAGTCCGGGTCGATCTGCACCACGTTGTAGTTGCCCTTTTTCTTGGTTTTCAGGATCTCCAAGGCCTCATCGGTGTAGCCGGGGGCGATGATGCCGTCGGAGACCTCGTACTTGAGATACCGGGCGGTGGCGGCGTCGCACACGTCGGAAAGGGCCGCCCAGTCGCCGTAGGAGCACAGGCGGTCGGCGCCCCGGGCGCGGATGTAGGCACAGGCGATGGGGGAGAGCTCCGCGCCATCCTCCACGAAGTAGATCTTCTTGTCCACGTCGCTCAGAGGCAGGCCCACGGCAGCCCCAGCGGGGGAGACGTGCTTGAAGCTGGCGGCGGAAGGCAGGCCGGTGGCGGCCTTCAGCTCCCGGACCAGCTGCCAGGAGTTGAATGCGTCCAGGAAGTTGATGTAGCCGGGCTTACCGTTCAAAACGGTGATGGGCAGGTCCCCTCCGTCCCGCATGAAGATGCGGGAGGGCTTCTGATTGGGGTTGCAGCCGTATTTCAGTTCCAGTTCGTTCATGGGTCCCGCTCCTTTGCTCATTGATTCTTGTTGCAGATGCGCTGGGTGAAGGTATTGTCCGTCAGATTGGTGAAGCGGACAAAGAGGGAGATCTTGTTGTTGGGGTCCAGGGCGTTCCAGAGGGCATCGGTAAAGGAATCAATGTCTCCGGAGATGGCGACCCGCTCCGGTTCCCCCTGGAAGGTGGGGATGGGATCGCCGTCGGTGACGTAGGTGTGGAGGAAGTGGCCCACACCGGGAAGACCGGGATATTCGAAGGTCTGCCGGACACAGGCGGAGCCGTCAGCGTCGGCGGATTTCAGGATGGAGAGTTTGTAGCTGCCGTCGGGACTCAGGAGGCCGGAGATCCGGGGGGTCCAGTTGGGACCGTCTGGCTCGAATTCCCGGGTACGCAGAGCTTGCTCCATGGGCAGGCCCTTTTTCAGAAATTCCAGGATGGTGTCGGTCTGATCGCCGTTGGTGACGATGAGGCCCCGGCCCACCTGGCGGACGGGGTGGTAGATGATGAGACTGGGGTCCTCCAGTTTGGAGGGATCGTATGCCTCGGTGCGGATGCCGTCGGGCTCCTCCGCAAAAATACGGTTGCGGCTGTTGACGCTGCGGCCCATGATGAAGTAGGCCGCCACGGAGGTGCCGCCGTCGGCGGTCATCCCCAGGACGATGCCCCGGCCGGGGTAGGGATTGCCGGAGACCAGGGCGCAGAGGTCTTGTTTGGCGTAAATATCCATGGGATCATTCCCTTTCTTTCACAAGTTCCGCAGAGAGAAGCTCCGTGGCCTGGGGCAGCAGCACCCATTCCGCCTGCTCCATCACCCGGCGCTGAAGCACCTCCGGCGTGTCATCCGGCTGGATCTCCACTGCCTTTTGCAGCAGGATGCGGCCGCCGTCCGGAATTTCGTTGACCAGATGGACGGTGGCGCCGGTGACTTTCACGCCCCGCTCAAGCGCCGCCTCATGGACCTTCAGGCCATAGTAGCCCTTGCCGCAGAAGGCGGGGATCAGGGAGGGATGGACGTTAAGGATGCGGTCCGGCCATTTGGCCACGAAATCCGCCGAGAGGATGGACAGGAACCCGGCCAGGACGATGAGGTCCACCCGGTATTCCGCCAGCTTTAAAGAGAGGTTCCGCTCAAAGGCTTCCTGGCTCATGGCCTTTTTGGGGACGGCGACGCCGGGCACGCCGTGGTTGGCGGCCCGGGTCAGGGCGTAAGCGGACTCGTTGCTGGCGCACACCAGCACGATCTCCCCGTGGGGGATCTTTCCGGCCTCCTGGGCCTGGAGCAGTGCCTCCAGATTGGTGCCGCCGCCGGAGACGAACACGGCGATGCGGGCTTTCAGCATAGCGTCACCCGCTCGTCGCCGGAGACGATCTCGCCGATGACATAGGCGCCGCAGTCCAGGGCGGCGATGGCCCGGTCCACGTCCTCCTTGTCCACGATCACCGTCATGCCAACGCCCATGTTGTAGGTGTTGAACATGTCGTGCTGGGGGATATTGCCCATGGACTGGAGCATGGGGAAGATGGGGGGCGTCTGGATGGCGGCCAGATCGATCTTGGCGGTGAGGCCGTCGGGCAGGCAGCGGGGGATGTTTTCGAAGAAGCCGCCGCCGGTGATGTGGCTGATGCCCTTGACCCGGGCGGCCTCCAGGCAGGCCAGGACGGGCTTGACATAGATGCGGGTGGGCTCCAGCAGCGCCTCGCCCAGGGTCTGGCCCAGGTCCTCGCAGTAGAGGCCCAGGTTGGCGTGCTCCACGTTGAACACCTTGCGCACCAGGGAGTAGCCGTTGGAGTGGATGCCGCTGGAGGGCAGGGCCAAGATCACGTCGCCGGGCACCATGGCGGAATGGTCCACGATCCTGGCCTTGTCCACGATGCCTACGGAAAAGCCCGCCAGGTCATAGTCGTCGGCGGCCATGACGCCGGGATGCTCGGCGGTCTCGCCGCCGATGAGGGCGCAGCCGGCCTGGACGCAGCCCTCCGCCACGCCGGAGACCAGGGTGGCTACCTTTTCCGGGTCGTTCTTGCCGATGGCGATGTAGTCCAGGAAGAACAGCGGCTTTGCGCCGCAGCAGATGATGTCGTTGACGCACATGGCCACGCAGTCAATGCCCACGGTGTCGTGCTTGTCCATCAGCTGGGCGATGCGCTGCTTGGTGCCCACGCCGTCGGTGCCGGAGACCAGGACGGGTTCCTGCATGCCGGCAAGGTCCGGGGCGAAGAGGCCGCCGAAGCCGCCGATGTCGGACACCACGCCGGGGATCATCGTGCGCTCCACGTGTTTGCGCATGAGCTTGACGCCCTCGTATCCGGCCTCGATGTTGACGCCGGCGGAGCGGTAGCTGTCAGAAAAACTACGCATGTGCTTCCTTCTTCCTTTCGCTGATCTTGCACTCGAAGCGGTCCTTGCCGCTGTCCTGGGGGATGGCGGTGGGATAGCCGCCGCCGAAGCACGCGGTGCAGAAGCCGCACTCGGTGTTGTCCGCCAGCTTCACCACGTCGGAGAGACTGAGATACCCCAGGGAGTCCACGCCGATGATCTTGGCGATCTCGTCCACGGTATGGTTGTTGGCAATGAGCTTGCTGGGATCGTCGATATCGGTGCCGTAGTAGCACGCAGCCACGAAGGGCGGCGCGCTGACCCGCATGTGGATCTCCTTGGCACCGGCCCGGCGCAGCAGCTCGATGGTGCGGCGGCAGGTGGTGCCGCGGACGATGGAGTCGTCGATGAGCACCACGCGCTTGCCCTCCACCACGGAGCGGATGGGGTTGAGCTTGATGTTCACCTCATTTTCCCGCATGGCCTGGGTGGGGGAGATGAAGGTGCGGCCGATGTACTTGTTTTTGATGAAGCCCATGCCGTAGGGAATGCCGGACTGGCGGGAGTAGCCCATGGCGGCGTCCAGACCGGAGTCCGGCACGCCGATGACGATATCCGCCTGGACGGGGTGCTCCAGGGCCAGGAAGGCCCCGGCCCGCTGCCGGGCCACATGGACGCTGGATCCGTCAATGACGGAGTCCGGCCGGGCGAAGTAGATGAATTCAAAGACGCACAGCTTCTTGGGGGCCTTGCCGCAGTGGGTGGTGTCGGACTTGACGCCGGTGTGGTCCACCACCACGATCTCGCCGGGGAGGATGTCCCGCTCGAACCTGGCGCCGATGGCGTCCAGACCGCAGGACTCAGAGGCAAATACCACGTCGCCGTTTTTCGTCCGGCCCATGCACAGCGGGCGGAACCCGTTGGGGTCCCGGGCGGCGATGAGCTTGCTGGGGGAGGAGATCACCAGGGAGTAGGCGCCCACCAGACGGTCCATGGCGGCGGAGACGGCTTCCTCGATGGAGGAGGCCTTCAGCCGCTCCTGGACGATGATGTAGGCGATGACCTCGGAGTCGGTGGTGGTGTGAAAGATAGAACCCTTGCTCTCCAGCTCCAGCCGCAGCTGATGGGAGTTGGTGAGGTTTCCGTTGTGGGCCAGGGCCATGCGGCCTTTGTAGTGGTTCACCAGAATGGGCTGGACGTTGCGCTTGTTGTCGGAGCCGGTGGTGCCGTAGCGCACGTGGCCCACGGCGATGTTGCCGTGGCCCAGGGCGGCCAGCCGCTCCGGGGGGAATACCTCGCTGACCAGGCCCACATCCCGGTAGGAGGAGAAGAGGCCGTCGTCGTTGACCACGATGCCGGCGCTCTCTTGCCCCCGGTGCTGCAGGGCATAGAGGGCATAATAGGCCAGGGAGGCCACGTCCTGGGAGGTCTGGGAATACACGCCGAACACGCCGCACTCCTCATGGAGGTGGCGCTCGGGGATCACGGCGGCGTTACTGTGCATCATGGGCAAGCAGGCGTTTCATGATCTCGGCGTAGGCGTCCTCCACGCCGCCCAGATCCCGGCGGAAGCGGTCCTTGTCCAGCTTTTCGTGGGTCTTGGAGTCCCACAGACGGCAGGTGTCGGGGCTGATCTCATCGGCCAGGACGATGGTGCCGTCGCTGAGGCGGCCGAACTCCAGCTTGAAGTCCACCAGGGTGACGCCGCACTCACTCCAGAAGGCCTTGAGCACGTCGTTGACGGCGAAGGCGTACTTTTCAATGGTGTCGATCTCCTGGGCGGTGGCCAGCTTCAGCGCCAGGGCGTGATAGCGGTTGATGAGGGGGTCGCCCAGGTCGTCGTTCTTGTAGGAGAATTCAATGGTGGGCTGGTCGAACACGATGCCCTCTTCCACGCCGTAGCGCTTGGCGAAGGAGCCGGCGGAGATGTTGCGGATGATGACCTCCAGGGGGACGATGCTGACCTTTTTGACCAGGGTCTCCCGCTCACTGAGCTCCTTGACGAAGTGGGTGGGGATGCCGGCCTTCTCCATGCGGACCATGAGGCGGTTGGTCATCTGGTTGTTGATGACGCCCTTGCCCACGATGGTGCCCTTTTTCAGGCCGTTGAAGGCGGTGGCGTCGTCCTTGTAGTCCACGATGAACAGCTCAGGGTCGTCGGTCTTGAAGACCTTCTTGGCCTTCCCCTCGTAGATCTGCTCCAGCTTTTCCATGATTGTGATCCTCCTAAAATATAATCAAGAATGGTGAAACCTGTATGGTGGTTGGCCTCAGCGGGCCAGCTCCTCCTGGAGCCGGGCCTCCTTCTGAGCGATCTGGGCAGCCATGTCCGTCCGGGCCGCGTCCAGCTTGGCGGCCAGGGCCTCGTCGGACACCGCCAGGATCTGGGCGGCCAGCACGGCGGCGTTTTTGGCGCCGTTGATGGCCACGGTGGCCACGGGGATGCCGCTGGGCATCTGTACGGTGGACAGCAGGGCGTCCAGCCCGTCCATGGCGCCGCCCTTCATGGGGATGCCGATGACAGGCAGCGTGGTGTTGGCGGCAAATGCGCCGGCCAGGTGGGCTGCCATGCCGGCGGCGCAGATCAGCACGCCGAAGCCGTTGGCCCGGGCGGAGGCGGCAAATTCCGCCGCCTGGGCAGGGGTGCGGTGGGCGCTGAGGATGTGGACCTCGTAAGGGATGCCGAAGGCGTCCAGCTGGCCGCAGGCCCCCTTGACCACGGGCCAGTCAGAATCGCTGCCCATGATGATGGCTGCTTTTTTCATATCCATTCTCCTTCTTTGACCTGAGCGTCCATAAGAGGCTCAGAGCTTTTTCCGCATGACGGTGTGCCGGAAAATACCGTCGATGAAATACTCCGTGGAGCAGAACACCGGACGGCCGTCGATGTCGTAGTCCACCTCGTCCATGTGCAGCAGCGGCGTGCCCATGGGGACCTGGAAGATCTCTGCCAGAGCGGCGTCCGCCACCACAGGCCGCAGATCCGTCAGGTCCAGATAGGGGTATACGCCGCAGAACTGCTGGAGGAAGTGGAAGATGGGGAGCTTCAGGTCCTTGATGGTGTAGCTGCCCCGGACCAGGGCCTTGTCCAGCACGTCCTCGCAGTAGATGGCGGGGCGGCCGTCGGCAGTGCACAGACGGGCCACCCGGATCACCGGCGCCCCCTCCTCGATCTGGAGCTGTCCGGCGATCTTCCGGTCCGCGAAGCCCTCCGACACCCGGACGGAGGCCACCGCGGGCTCATGGCCGCTTTGCCGGATCATGTCCAGGAACTCGACCTCGATGTCCATGCGGGTCTGCACGCCCAGCACGTGGCGGTTGATGATGGTGCCCACGCCGTGGCGGCGGGTGATGAAGCCCTCCCGCTCCAGGGAGGCCAGGATGTCCCGCAGCTGCGTGCGGCTGATGCCCAGCTTTTCTGCCAGCACATTTTCCCGGGGCAGGCGCTGGCAGGCGGCGTACTCGCCGTCCTTCATGGCGGCCAGCAGCTGGGCGCGGATGGTTTTGGACTGGGTTGGCTGCGCACTCATTCTCTTCACCTCACGACAATGAAAAGATACTACCTCTTGAAAGGTCGTACCTATTGTATCGGATTTGGGAAAGGGACGCAATAGGCAAAACTGACAGTTTGCACCTGGAGCGGGCCGATGGGGCTTGTGAAGTGGGACATCCCGCCGCCGCGTGGGGTTTTTCGTGTAATTTGACCGTGGACATCTGTCCGCATATCCGCTATAATACCCCATATTACACCGCTTTGCGCCTTTGGCGGAGGGAAGCGGATGGAACGGAACGGATGAAAGATGAAGAATATCATTCTCATTGGCATGCCCGGCACGGGCAAAAGCGTGGTGGGGCGGGCCCTGGCCAAGCGCCTGGGCTATACCTTTGTGGACGCGGACGACCTCATCGTCCAGGCGGAGGGCAGGACGCTGCCGGAGATCCTGCGCGCCGACGGGCTGGAGGCCTTCCTGGCCGTGGAGGGCCGGGTGGGCCGGGAGCTCACCTGTGAGGACACCGTCATCGCCACCGGCGGCAGCATGGTGCTCTCAGCGGAGGCCATGGAGCATCTGAAGGAGAACGGTGTGGCGGTGTGGCTGGAGACGCCCCTGTCCCAGATCAGCGGTCGGATGCCGGAGGACCTGGTGGATCGGGGCATCGCGGCTCCGGCGGGGTCCACCCTGCGGGAGATCTACGAGCAGCGTACGCCGCTGTATGCCCGGTATGCCGATGTCATCGTGGCCAGTCGGGACGGAGAGGACGATACTGCCCGGCAGGTGGAGG
>CALWXB010000007.1 GCA_944385405.1 uncultured Oscillospiraceae bacterium
CGTCCCGCCGTCCCGGTAGACGGCCAGATACCCCGTCTCCGTGGGCCGCAGATCCGTGAGCTGCCCCTCCGGGCGGTCCCGGAGGGCGTCGTAGACCGCCCGGGGCACGGTGCCGGAGTAGGAGAGGCGGCAGTCCGTCTCCTCCACCCGGACGGTGCCGGAATCCGTGAGGGCATACCGGGCGGCGGGGCGGTTCACGCCCGCGTCCGCCGCCTTCACAAAAAGCGCCCCGGCCACGGCCTCCTCCGCCAGCATCACCCGGCTTTGGATCTCCGGCGGGCGCAGCACCCACCGCTCCCCGGCCAGGGACACGCACCATCTCCCCGCCAGGAGCAGCACTGCCACCGCCGCCGCAGCGGCAGCCAGGGCCGTGAGGTTCCATCCCAGGCTCCGCCGGGCCTGACGGCCCGCCAGAGTCAGCGCCTCCCGGAGGGTGCCCTCCGCCTCCGGCACCGGCTCCCGGGCCCCATCCAGCAGCTCGGTAACAGTGAGGCCCAGGGCGTCCGCCAATGGGACGAGCAGCGCCACGTCGGGCAGTCCCGCGCCCCGCTCCCACTTGGAGACCGTCCGGTCCGAGATGTGGAGATGCTCCGCCAGCTGCCGCTGGGTCCAGCCCTTCTCCCGCCGGGCCCGGGCGATGCGCTGGCCCACGGCTTTTGCGTCCATGGTCCTTCCCCCTTTCCCTATGGAAAGAGGATACCAGAACCGCGCCGGGAACGCAACAAACGCACCGTAGAGTCCGCCGCTATCCCAGCAGCAGCAAGACGACGCCGTATACCGCGCTGGCCAGTGTGCCGAACACGATCACCGGCCCCGCCACCTGGAACATCTTCGCCGCCATGCCGGTGATGAAGCCCTCGCTCTTGAAGTCCAGGGCCGGGGAGGCCACAGCGTTGGCAAACCCGGTGATGGGCACCAGCGTCCCGGCCCCGCCGAAGCGGGCCAGCTTGTTATAGAGGTTCAGCCCCGTCAAAAGGGCGGAGAGCGCCACCAGGGTGCAGGAGGTGGCGGTGCCGGCGTCCTCCAGGGGAAGGCCCGATGCGATCCACCCGTTCTGGATGGCCTGTCCCAGCACGCAGATGAGGCCTCCCACCAGAAAGGCCAGAGCGGTGTCCCGGACGATGGGGGACGGCGGGGCCAGCCGGTTTGCAAGGGTCTGGTATTCCTCCGGCGTCATATCCATGAAGATCCCTCCCATTCACTTGTTTTTCCCAGTGTGCCCCGGCGGGGCGGGAATATGCGTCCTTGCAATCGGCGGCGGAACGCGGTAGACTAAAGAGAACGAGAAACCGGGAGGGACCGCCATGAAGGAAGCGTTGCCGACTCTGGGGCTGTACATCCACATCCCCTTCTGCGCCCACAAGTGCGATTACTGTGACTTTTACTCCCTGGCCGGGCAATCCGGCCGGATGGACGACTATGTAGAGGCCCTCTGCGCCCATCTGACGGAGACGGCCCCCTTTGCCGCGGGCCACCGGGTGGACAGCGTGTATTTCGGCGGCGGCACCCCCTCCCTGCTGGGGGAAAAGCGGCTCATCCGTATCCTCAAGACCATCCTCAAGCGCTATAAGGTGGCAAAGGACGCGGAGATCACCCTGGAGGCCAACCCCGACTCCGCCGGGGACTGGAAAGCCCTGCGCGCCCTGCGCCGGGCGGGATTCAACCGTCTCTCCCTGGGGATGCAGTCCGCCAGCGACGAAGAGCTTGCCGCCATCGGCCGCATCCACACCGCCCGCCAGACGGAGGAAGCGGTGGAGGCGGCCCGGAAGGCGAAATTCGAAAACCTCTCCCTGGACCTCATCTACGGCCTGCCGGGGCAGACGCCGGAGCAGTGGCGGGAGAACCTCTCCGCCGCGGTGTCTCTGCACCCGGAGCACCTGAGCTGCTACGGGCTGAAGGTAGAGGAGGGCACGCCCCTCTTTGCCCGCCGGGACACCGCGCGCCTCCCGGGGGACGAGCTCCAGGCGGACATGTACCTCTACACCGTGGAGTTCCTCTCGGAGATGGGCTATGCCCAGTACGAGATCTCCAACTTCGCCAAGCCCGGCCGGGAGTCCCGGCACAACCTGAAGTACTGGACATTGGAGGAGTACGCGGGCTTCGGCCCCGGGGCCCACTCGGACTTCGGCGGCGTGCGCTACGCCTATGCCCGGGACCTGGAGGGGTACATCCAGGGGGTCCGGAGCCACGCCCCCATGCTCTCGGAGAGCGAGCGCATCCCGCCTCTGGAGCGGGACACGGAGTGGATCATGCTGGGACTGCGGACGGTCCGGGGCCTGGATCCCAAGGTCTTTGAGCGCCGGTTCCGCCGCCGCTTTTCCTGCTTCCTGCCCTTCCTGGAGCAGTGCCGGGAGGCGGGCTACGCCGTGTGTGAGGAGGACCGCTGGCACCTGACCCCCCGGGGCTTCCTGGTGTCCAACCAGATCATCTCCGGCATGCTGGACGCCCTGGCGGAGGAAAAGCGCCGCCGGGCGGAGGCCGCCGCCCGGGGCGATTTCCGGGTGCAGCTGGACTAGGAGGTCGTATGCACGTTTATTCCGCGGGCCAGTGGGTCCTGCTGTTTTTCTTCTATTGCTTCTGCGGCTGGGTGTGGGAGTCGTGCTACGTCTCGGCCTGCCAGCGCCGGTGGGTGAACCGGGGGTTCCTCCACGGTCCCCTGCTGCCCATCTACGGCTCCGGCGCCATCATGATCCTCTTCGTCACGCTGCCGGCGGAGCGCTTTCCCGCCCTGGTGTGGCTGCTGGGTCTGCTGGCGGCCACGGCGCTGGAGTACGTCACCGGCGCGGTGATGGAGCGGCTCTTCCGGGTGCGGTACTGGGATTACTCCAAGCACCGCTTTAATTTGAACGGCCACATCTGCCTGAGCAGCTCCATCGCCTGGGGCTTTTTCTCGCTGCTGCTGGTCTACGGCATCCATCCCCCGGTGGGGCGGCTGCTGGCGGACCTGCCCGCCTTCCTGGTGGACCCCCTGGCCCTGGCGCTGACGGCGGCCTTCACGGCGGACGTGATGCGCTCCGTCCAGGAGGCCCTGGACCTGCGGGAGACGCTCCTTCGTCTGACGGAGGAAAACGAGGAGCTGCGGCGTCTGGCCAAGCGGGCGGAGGTGGCGGCGGCCTTTGCAGAGGACGACCTACGCCGCTTCCGGGAAAAAACGGATCTGGACGCCCAGCGGCTGCGGCAGCGGGTGGAAGCCTACCTGCACCAGGAGGCCCGGGCCCGGGAGAAGCGGCGGCTGCAGCGCCGGGAGATCGAGGAGCTGCGCCTGCGGCAGCGGGCCCAGGCCCGGATGGAGATCCTGGACGCCATCTCCGACGCGCTGGAGAGCGCCCGTGCCCGGGCGGAGGGCTCCGGCGAGGCACTGGAGCGGCGGAAGGCGGAGCTTTCCGAGGCGCTGGAGCGGGTGCGGCAGCGCCGTGACCGCGAGCAGCACCGGAGCATCCGCAGCTACCGCGGCTCTTTGCGGCTGCTGCGAAGCAACCCCACCGCCCACGCCCGGGGGCTGGACGAGGCCCTGGACGCCCTGCGCAGCCTCAGCGACAAGCTCCAGAAGTGAAGCAAGACCTCCGCGCCATGAGGCGCGGAGGTCTTTTCTTACGTTCCGGTCTCCTCCCCGAAATCCAGCGCCCGGCGGATCACCGGGAAGTATACCGCCGCGGTGACCAGAGGGCCCAGCACGTCGGACACCGGCTGGGCGTAAAAGGTCGCCCGGACGCCGAAGGCGGCGGGCAGAAGGAAGAGGGCCGCGAAGTACACCGCCTTGCGGAAGGTGGAAAGAGGCAGCGACACCTGGGGAAGGCCCATGCCGGTGAATCCGTCCACCAGGGCGTACTGGAGGCCCAGGGGGATGATGGCCAGAGTGCAGACGCGGATGGCGGACAGGGCCTCCGCCGCCAGCACCACTTCCCGGGTGAAGAGGGCCACGAAGAGCCCGCCGGCCACCCGGGCCAGAACGAACAGCACCGCCGTGTATCCCACGCACATCATGGCGATGACCCGCTGGGCGCCCAGGATGCGGTCCCGCCGCCGGGCGCCGAAGTTAAACGCCAGGATGGTCTGGGTGCCGCCGGAGATGCCCCCCAGGGGCATGGTCACCACCAGCATGAAGCTCTGGGCGATGGTGGCGCAGCCGATCATGCGGTCCCCCAGCTCCGCCCCGCCGTAGCGCTGGAGCACGGCGTTCATGGCGATGATCATGACGTTGTCCACGGCGGTGATGAGGAAGGGCGTGACACCGGTGAAGAGGATGCGGCCCATGAGCCGGAGGTCATAGCCCCCGAAGGTGATGGGGATGGGCACCTGCCGGCTGAAGAGGAAGCGCAGTACGTAGAGGCAGCTGGCCAGCTGGGAGACCACCGTGGCCACCGCCGCCCCCACCACCCCCAGGTCCAGGGCAAAGATGAAGACAGGGTCCAGGGCGATGTTCAGCGCCGCCCCCAGCATCACGGAGAGCATGCCCTTGCGGGCATAGCCCTGGCAGATGACGAACTGGTTGAGGCCCAGGGCCAGCAGGTTGCACACCGTACCGCAGACGTAGGCGGTGAAATAGGTCTCCGCATATGGGTAGGTGATCTCGCTGGCCCCGAAGGCCAGCAGCATGGGCCGCCGCAGCGGCAGCACCAGGGCCGTGAGGGCCACGCCGAAGAGGCACAGCAGAAGGAAGCTGTTGGCCAGGATCTTCCGGGCCTCCTCCTGCTTCCCCGCCCCCATGCGGATGCTCATCAGCGGCGCGCCGCCCACGCCCACCCAGAACGCCGCCGCGCCGATCATGGTCACCACGGGACCGCACACCCCCACCCCCGCCAGGGCGGTGTCCCCCACCAGAGGGATGTGGCTGATGTAGATCCGGTCCACGATGCTGTAAAGCACGCTGACGAACTGGGCCAGCATGCTGGGGATGGCGATGCGCCGCACCAGGGTGCCCACGGGGTCGGTGCCCAGGTTGTTTTCCAGCTTCATGGGAAGATATGACCTCCTGCACAATGAAACATTCAGGGCTGCCGGAGCCCACGCTCCGGCAGCCCTTCCATTATAGCCGTGTTTTTGGGTTTTGCAAGAGGGTCACAGGCCCCGGCCGTCGAATTCCGGGGTATACTCCTCCCGGGCGGAGGTCCGCTCCTGGGTGTAGCCGTCGGTGATGCCGCAGTTTTCCATGTAGGCCACGGCGGCGCGGTACTCCGCCGCCGTCACGTGGCGGGCCAGATTCCCCGCCGCCCCGGGCTGGGGGGTGTACTGGCTCATGAGGGAAAAGAGCACGTCCCCGGGGGAGAAGTGCTCCGCCACCCAGTCGATGCACCGGCGGGTGTTCTCCAGCTCCCCGGGCAGCAGCAGGTGGCGGATCACCACCCCCCGGCGGAGCATGCCGTTTTCCATCACATACGGCCCCGTCTGGCGGAACATCTCCAGAATGGCCGGGGCGGCCCACCGGAAGTAGTCCGCCGCGCCGGAGTATCTCCGGGCGGGTTCCTCCAGGGCGTATTTCAGGTCCGGCAGATAGATCTGCACCTTCCCCTCCAGCAGCCGCAGCGTCTCAACGCGCTCGTAGCCGCCGCAGTTCCACACCACCGGCACCGGCCATTCCTCGTCCCCCAATGCCTCCAGCACCGCCGGGACGAAGTGGGTGGCCGTCACCAGGTCCAGACACGACGCCCCCTGGCCGATAAGGTCCCAAAAGACCGCCCGCAGCCGCTGCGGCGTTAGGTCCGTCCCCTCCCCGCCCAGGGAGATGGGGGCGTTCTGGCAGAAGCAGCACCGCAGCGAGCACCCGGAGAAGAACACCGTCCCGGCGCCCTTGTCCCCCACGAGACACGGCTCCTCCCATTTGTGGAGCATGGCCCGGGCGGCCCGGGGCGTCAGGCTCTGACCGCACAGGCCCCCCGCCGCCGTCTCGGTGCGCTCCGCCCGGCACCGGCGGGGACAGAGCTCACAGATCATGGCGCGCCCGGAAGTCCGGCCCCAGGTCCCCCGCCATCCAGTGGCGGCGGCAGAGGCCGATGTAGCGGTCGTTGCTGCCCAGCTCCACCTGTTGGCCCTCCTTGAGGACGCGGCCCTGGGCGTCGAACCGGGCGTTGAAGGCGGCCTTCCGGCCGCACCAGCACACCGTCTTGACCTCCTCCAGCTTGTCCGCCAGCACCAAAAGGGCCTCGCTGCCGGGGAACAGGTCTCCCCGGAAGTCCGCCCGCAGGCCGTAGCAGAGCACCGGGATGTCCAGCTCGTCCACCAGGTGGACCAGGTAGAGGACCTCCTCCCTGGTGAGGAACTGGGCCTCGTCCACGATGACGCAGGCGCACTGGGTCAGCTCCATGACGGACAGGGCCTGCAGCTCGTCAAAGTAGATGCACGGGTGGGTGAGGCCGATGCGGGAGACCACCATGTGGTCCCCGTCCCGGGTGTCCAGCCGGGGCTTCACCAGCAGCGCCTTCTGGCCCCGCTCCTCGTAGTTGAACCGGGTCATCAGGGCGTTGGCCGTCTTGCTGGAGCCCATGGCCCCGTATTTGAAATAAAGCTGTGCCATTGAATGTATCCTGCTCCTTACTGTGCTTGTTCTTCTGTCTCTTCGCTCCCGGGGGTCTCCTCCGGCGTCTCCTCCCACTGCGGTCTGGGCGGGGGCGTGACGTCCAGCACCAGCTTGCGGCAGTCCGGGCAGTGCCAGGCGGTCTTGTAGCTGGCGGAGAGTCCGCCCTCGGTATTGATGATCAGGGCGTCGGCAGCGTGGCCCCGGAGGCTCAGGGCCCGGGGCTTTTGCGTCTGCCAGTAGATCCACTGTCCGCTGATGAGATAGCCCCCCTGCATGGTGCCGCCGCACCAGGGGCAGACCTGAGGTTCCGGCGCTTCCTCCGGCGGGGACGCAAAGCACTCCCTGAATTCCTTGGCCCAGGACTGCACGGTCTCCTGAAGGCTCTCCTTCTCCTGGTCGGGCGTCTCCTCCCGGCGTTGCGTCGGCGGACGGTCCCAGGGGTCCTCGCTCTTTTTCCAAAACGGCATGCTCACGCCTCCTTGTCGTCCTCCCGGCCGCCGGAGCGGACGTGTCCATCAAAGGTCTCGCCGCTGCGCCGGGGCAGCCATGCAATGGGCGGCGGCACCGGGCGGCCGTGGTAGTAGCACCAGAGCCACCGCACGCACCAGATGAGCTTGCGCGCCAGCACCAAAAGCAGCGCCGTCAGCCCCAGATTGATGAGTTCCATCTCCGCGCCTCCCTCACCGGAAGATCCATCCGCTGCCGCCCTCCGGGTCCTGGGGATCCGGGCCCCAGGCGGCGGCGATGTCCAGCACGTCTCTCTCCGTGGGGGGACGCTCATACGCTTCTCCGCCCTGCCGGGGCAGCGCCCCGAAGCCCAGAGCGATCTCCTCCGCGGTCAGCGGCCCCTGGTCCCGCAGCACCGCGCCCCGTTCCCCGTCGTACGCGTAGGACCGGGTGCACCGCCCGCCGTCGTACCGGGCCCAGGCGTGGTACTCCGTCACGCGGTGGGTGGCGAAATATTCCACCGTGCCGAAGGCCGCGGCCAGACGCCGGGCCTGGTCCTCCTCCGCGCCGCCCAGGAGCACCACCCAGCCGCGGCAGGAAGCCAGGAACCGCTCCCCCGCATAGGCCGCCGCCACACCGGCGTTCCAGTCCGCCCGGCGGACCTGCGCGCCTCCCAGCGCCTGCAGCACAGCCTCGGGATCCTCACTGCGCACCGCCAGCCAGCTGAGCTTATAGCCGAAGGGCGACGGCTCCTCCGGCACCTCCTGGTAATCCACGGTGTATACCGGTCCCCGGAAATCCGGGGCCTTGTCCGGTCGCTCCGCCCGCCCGGCCTTCCCGGCGTCCTTCCCCCTCCGGCTCCGCCGCACCAGGGCCGCGATGCCCAGGCCCAGCAGCACCGGCCAGGCGATGCGCAAGATCACCAGCACCGCGGTGCCAAGCAGCTTCAATAGCCCCAGGGGCAGTCCCAACAGCCAGTTCATGTCCGCTCCTCTCCGCCGCCTGCCGGCGGCGCTCCATCAGGTATTGCCAGCAGCTCCCGGGCCGCCTCCGTGTACCGGGCGAAGGCGGAGGGCACCGCCCGGGCCTCAAAGTCCGCCCGGTCCGCCCAGAGGAAGTCCCCCTCCCCCCGCACCTCCAGCACATAGCCGGTCATATGCCATTCCACGTGGGTGAAGATGTGCCGGGCGGTGAGGCGGCTGTGCCAGTCCACCGGCCGCAGGCCCCAGGCCTCCACCGCCGCCGCGGCGGCGTCCTCGTCCAGCGTTCCCGGCACGTGGGGAAACTCCCACAGTCCCGCCAGCAGCCCCGTGTCCGGACGGCGGCGCAGAGCCGCCCGGCCCTGCCGCAGCAGCACGAACACCGTCAGCTCCTCCACCCGCCGGGGCTTTTTCCCGGACTTCACCGGCAGCGTCTGGGCCGTGCCCCGCATTCGTCCCAGGCACCACGGCCCCACCGGGCATCCTTCACACCTGGGCGGACCGTTTGGAACGCACACCGTGGCCCCCAGCTCCATGGTGGCCTGGTTGAAGATCCGCATGTCCTCCGCCGCGGAGGGCAGTACCTCCTGGACCCGGTCCCGGACCCAGGCCTTCACTCTGGGCTGCGCGATGTCCTCCCGGCAGTCCAAAAGCCGGGTCACCACCCGCAGCACGTTGCCGTCCACGGCGGCCTCCCGGACGCCGAAGGCGGCGGAGGCGACGGCAGCGGCGGTGTAGGGCCCGATCCCGGGGAGGGCCAGGAGGCCCTCATACGTCTCCGGGAAGCCCCCGGCTTCCGCCACCTGCCGGGCAGCCTTCTGCAGGTTCCGGGCCCGGCTGTAATACCCCAGGCCCTCCCAGCACTTCATGAGCCGCTCCTCCGGGGCGTCGGCCAAAGCCTCCACCGAGGGGAAGGCCGCCAGAAACCGGGCATAATACCCCAGCACCGCCGCCACCCGGGTCTGCTGGAGCATGATCTCCGACACCCAGATGGGATACGGGTCCTGGGTCCGCCGCCAGGGCAGGTCCCGGGCGTTTTCCCGGAACCAGGTCAGAAGCGGCCCGGGCAGCGGGGAGAGGGGAAATTCGGTTATATTCGTCAGCATACACATGGCGGTATTATACCACACCCCGCCGCCCCTTCCCACCCCCCGCCGGAAATTTTTCAAAACCCCTTGACCTTCCCCCGGGTGGAAGGTATACCATAGTACCACAGACGAGGTGAACGCATGAAGATCAACGAAGTGGAGGCCCTGGTGGGCATCACGAAAAAGAACATCCGCTTTTACGAGTCCGAGGGGCTGCTGACCCCCCGGCGCAACAGTGAAAACGGCTACCGGGACTACGGGGAAGGCGACGTGTCGGCCCTGCGGCGGATCAAGCTCATGCGCAAGCTGGGCCTTCCTCTGGAGGAGATCCGGCAGATGCTCTCCGGCACCCACACCGTGGGAGACGGCATGCGCCGCCACCTGGTGACGCTGCAGCGGGAGCGGGAGAATCTGGAGGCCTCGGCGGCGCTGTGCGCCCAGCTGGCGGACTGCGGAGAGAAGCTGGAGGCCCTGGACGCCCAGGCCCTGCTGGAGCAGATGGAGACCATGGAGCGCCGGGGCACCACGTTTCAGGACAAGCAGACCCAGGACATCCGGATCCGGTACGTGGCCCCGGTGGCCATCACGGTGCTGACCATCGGCCTCATGGCCGCGGTGATGGCCTTCATCGCCTGGGGCTATGCCGCGGACCCCGACGCCGCGCCGCCTCCGTCGCTGCTGGCGGTGATCGCCGCCATCCCGGCGGCGGTGGCCTGCGGGGTGCTGCTGGCCCTGGTGCAGCGCATCCGGGAGATCGGAAGGAGGGAGCTGGACGATGCGCGGAAATTCTGAATCGCGGAAAAAGAGCCGCCGGGGCGCGGTCCTGGCGGCGGCGGTGGTGATCCTTTACGTGCTGCCGCTGGTGATCGCGGCGGTGCTGGGCGCGCTGGACCTCATCCACCTGGGAGAGGAACCCCTTGCGCTGATGATTTTGGTGCTCTACGGCGTCACCGGAGCCGCAGTGATCGCCGGCGTGCTGCTGGCCGCCCGGCAGCGCCTGCGGGAGATCGACGGAGGGGAGGAAGAAGATGCCAAACACTACTGACAGCCGCGCCCGCCGCATCCGGGAGGCCCGGACCGGCATCCTGACGGCGGCAGCCGTCCAGCTGGGCACGGCGGCGCTGCTGCTGTGGGGCCGGAGCTTCCTGCCCCCGGAGCACATGCTGGCCTGGCTGCTGCTGGCCGCGGCGGCTCTGACCCTGGCGGCGCTGATCCCCATGGGGATCGTATACCGGAAACGCATACAGGAAATCGAAGGAGGAGAAGAAGATGCTGCTGGTGAATATTGATTACATCCCTGGAAAGGACCTGGAGGTCCTGGGCATCGTGAAAGGCACCGTGGTGCAGTCCAAGAACATCGGCAAGGACTTCATGGCGGGCATGAAGACCCTGGTGGGCGGCGAGATCGTGGGCTATACGGAGATGCTCAACGAGGCCCGGCAGATCGCCACCAAGCGCATGGTGGACGAGGCGGCCGGCCTGGGGGCCGACGCCGTCATCAACATCCGCTATGGCTCCTCCGCCGTGATGCAGGGCGCGGCGGAGGTCATCGCCTACGGCACGGCGGTGCGCTTCCAGTGACGGGGCAGCTGACGTTCCTGGGCCACAGCGGCTTTTTTCTGGAGCTGCCGGAGGTCTCCCTGCTCATGGACTGGTGGAAGGGGGACCTGCCCCCCATCCCGGCGGACAGGCCCCTGCTGGTGCTGGTGAGCCATGGACATTCCGACCACTTCAATCCCGCCGTCTTTTCCCTGGACGACGGAACGCACATGGTGCGGTTCCTGCTGGGCCGGGACATCCGCCTCACCCCCCGGCACCGGACGCAGTGGGGCCTCACGGAGGAGACGGCGGACAAATGCCGCCGCCTGGGCGGCTCCGAGACGGCGGAGCCCTTCCCCGGCGTCACCGTGGAGACCCTCCCCTCCACCGACGAGGGGGTGGCCTTCCTGGTGACGGCGGGAGGGTGCACCGTGTTCCACGCCGGAGACCTGAACTGGTGGCACTGGGCAGAGGAGGACCCCGCCTGGAACCGGGAGATGGACCTTCGGTTCCACGAGGCCATCGCGCCCCTTGCCGGGCGGCGGCTGGACCTGGCCCTGCTGCCTCTGGACCCCCGGCTGGGGGACGACGGCTTCCTGGGCCCCCGGACCTTCCTGGAGACGGCGGACATCCGCACCTTCGTCCCCATGCACCAGTGGGAGGATTTCGGCTTCACCCGCCGCTTTCTCACCGCATACCCCCGGTATGCCGCCTGCACCCTGCCCGTCACCTGCACGGGACAGCAGCTGTCGGTGAACCTCTGACGCAAAGATCCCCCCGCGCCGTTTGGGCGCGGGGGGATCTTCTGTTTTTCAGCCCTGCAGCACCAGCACGCTGCCGGTGAGGTCCGGCGCGGGGGCGGAGAGCTCGGGCACGAAGTCCACATCCTCCCCTGCCGCGGCCACCGCCTCCGCCAGCTCCGCCGCCTGAGAGGCCTCCGTGGGGACATAGATGCGCTCCGCCGCCGCGGCCGCGGCGGAGAGGGTCATGCCGCCGGCCTCGTCGGCGCCGGTGCGCACCGTCTCCTGGGAAAGCTCCACGGACAGCGTCACCTCGTAAGGCTCCAGCGCCGCCCGCATCTCCTCCAGGAAAACCTCCAGGCTCTCCCGCCGGATAGCGGCGGCGTCTCCGTCGCCGTAGGCGATCTTATCCAGCTTGCCCTCCGTGGGATAGGAGACATCGGTGAGCAGGATCTCATCGAACCCCAGCTCCGCCGCCGCCCGGGCCAGGGCACACAGATACTGCCGGGCGGCGGGCTTGGCGGGATCCAGCCACTGGCTGTTGCTGCCGTCGTAGAAAATATAGCCGCCGGTATTCTTCAGCCCCATCTCGTCGATCTGGGCGTTGGCGGCCAGGGGGTCATGGAAGCAGCTGATGCGGGCCACGGTGTGCAGCTCCTCCCGGGCCGTCAGAGCCGCCAGGGCGGCTGCCGTGTCGTCCGCGGTGCGCACGGCACCGGTGACGGCAGAGGCGTCGAAATAGACGCGGCCGGCGCTGTCCTTCAGCGTGACGGCCAGGGCGTCGTAGCCCGCGGTGTCCGCGGCCTCCAGTCCCGCCGCCGTCAGCGGCGTCTCCTGCAGGGACAGCACGTGCACATGGGGCGCCTCCGGGGCGGGCTGGATCACCAGCTCCACCTCCTCTTCCTCCGCCGGCTCCTGCACCGTCTCGGTGCCGCCGGGCAGGCGCAGATGCGGCATGCCGCTGCCGTCATAGACCACATATTCCTGCAGCATGATGACGCCCACAGCCGCCGCGATCACCAGCACCAGCGCCACGGCGGCCAGGATCTTCCACCGGGGCGTCCGGCCCCGGTAGCTGCGGTAGCCTCTGGAATCGAACAAGCCTCATCCTCTCCTCTCTGCCCGGGCTGCTGTGTTACTGCGTCTGCTCCAGCGCCATGATCTTATCCACCCGGCGGGCGTGGCGTCCGCCCTCGAAGGGCGTGGAGAGGAACACCTCCACCATGCGCTGGGCCATGTTGGGGCCGGTGAAGCCGCCGCCGATGGCCAGCATGTTGGCGTCGTTGTGGCGGCGGGTCAGCTCCGCCTCCAGACAGTCGGCACAATGGGCGCAGCGGATGCCGTGGATCTTGTTGGCGGCGATGGAGATGCCGATGCCGGTGGTGCACACCACGATGCCCATCTCGCACTCGCCGGAGGCCACCGCCCGGGCGGCGGCGGCGCCGAAGTCGGGGTAGTCGCAGCTGTCCAGACTGTAGCAGCCGAAGTCCTTGTAGGTATGGCCCAGGCGCTCCAGCACCCGGATGATGTCCTGCTTCATGGCGTAACCGCCGTGATCGCAGCCCAGCGCAATGTTCATAGTCTCTGCCCTCCTGTGTTTTTTACAGTGCGTGCCAGACCGGCCGCATCTTTTCAAAGGTACAGTAGCGGGTGAAGCCGCATTCCCTCAGCAGCGCCTGCCGTTCCCGCATGGCGCAGCCCACGTCCCGGGTGGTGTGGGCGTCGCTGCCCAGCGTGACGATCTCGCCGCCCAGCCGCCGGTACATCTTCAGCCACTTCTCCCCCGGCAGAGGCTCATGGCCCCGGTTGGTGTTGACCTCGATGCCGCAGCCGTTTTGGATCAGGGTGCGGAGGATATCCTCCACCTCCGCTTCGAACCCGTCGAAGGTCAAGTGGAAGCCCCGCCGCTCGTTGAGATAGCGCAGGGGCAGCGTCAGGTGGCCCAGGACGCTGAACCGGCCCCACCGGGCCATCTGGGCCACCAGTGCCAGATAGTCCGCGATGCCCGCCCGGGCCTCCGCCTCCCCGGCAGGCTCGAACTGGGAGAGGTCGATCCAGCCGTAGTCCGCCGAGAGCATATGCTCCGAGCCGATGACGAAGTCCAGCTCCGGGGCGTCGGACATCAGCGTTTCGATGTGGGCGGTGTCCCGGGGGGCGTCCCCCAGCTCCACCCCCAGGCGGATGCGGATGCGGTCCCCGGCAGCCTCCTGGGCCGCCCGGTACTCCGCCAGAAGGCCCTGCCAGTCGAAGGGATCCCGGGGCACCTGGGTGTACCAGTTCACCGGCTCCAGATGGTCCGTGAAGCAGATCTCCCGGAGGCCCTTGTCCGCGGCGGCCAGGGCCATCTCCGCCATGGAGCAGGAGGCGTCGGGAGAGATCCGGGAGTGGGTGTGAAAATCAGCAAGATACATGGCCGCGCCTCACTTCTTGAACTTCTTGAAGAACTTGCGCCGCTCCTCGTAGTTATTGTCCCCCACGCTCTCGGCAAACTTCTTCAGCGCTTCCTTCTGCTCCTTGTTCAGGTTCCGGGGGGTCTCGATATACACGGTGACGTACTGGTCGCCCCGGCCCCGGCCGTTGATGGAGGGGATGCCCTTGCCCTTGAGGCGGAAGGTGGTGCCGGACTGGGTGCCCTCGGGCAGCTCGTACTTCACCTTGCCGTCGATGGTGGGGATCTCCAGCTCCGCGCCCAGCACCGCCTGGGCAAAGGTGATGGGCGCCTCACACAGTACGGAGGTGCCCTCCCGGCGGAACAGCTCGTGGGGCCGGACGGTGATGGTGATGAGCAAGTCGCCGGCGGGACCGCCGTTCTTTCCGGCGTGGCCCTGGCCCCGGATGGAGATGGTCTGGCCGTTGTCGATGCCGGCGGGGATGCTGGCCTGGATGGTCCTGCGCTTTCGGACGGCGCCGGTGCCCCGGCAGTCCGTGCAGGGCTGGTGGATGATCTTGCCCTTGCCGCCGCAGCGTCCGCAGGGGGAGCTGGTGGCGAACACGCCCATGGGGGTCTGCCGCCGGACCTGGACGGTGCCGGTGCCGTGGCAGTCGGGGCACACCTCCGGCGTGGAGCCGGGGGCGCAGCCGCTGCCGTGGCAGGTGTCGCACGGCTCCATGCGGTCCACGGTGACGGACTTCTCGCAGCCGAAGGCCGCCTCCTCGAAGCTGATGGCCAGGGACATGCGGATGCTCTCGCCCCGCTGGGGGGCGTTGGGATTGGTGCGGCGTCCGCCGCCGAAGCCCCCGCCGAAGAAGCTGCCGAAGATGTCTCCCAGGTCGCCGAAGTCGAAGCTGCCGTCGAAGCCGCCGCCGGCGCCGAAGTTGGGGTCCACGCCGGCGTGGCCGTACTGGTCGTACCGGGCCTTCTTGTCCGCGTCGGAGAGGACCTCGTAGGCCTCGTTGACCTCCTTGAAGCGGGCCTCGGCGGCCTTGTCGCCGGGGTGGAGGTCCGGGTGGTTCTCCTTGGCCAGCTTCCGGTAGGCCTTCTTGATCTCGGCCTCGGAGGCCCCCCGGGAGACGCCCAGGACCTCGTAATAATCTCTTTTCTGCTCTGCCATACTGCTTAACTCCTCATATTCCGAAACGCCGTATCAGGGACAGGCGCTCCTGTCCCTGATACGTATATGCCGTGAGGCGGCTCACTTGTTCTTGTCGTCCTCGTCCACGACCTTGTAGTCGGCGTCGTAGTACTGCTGGCCGCCCTGGGCGCCGGCGTCGGGACCGGGCTGCTGGGCGCCGCCCTGCTGGGGGTTGGCCTGCTGATAGAGCTTCTCGCTGACGGCGTAGAAGGCCTGGGTCAGCTCCTCGGTGGCGGACTTGATGGCGGCGGTGTCGGTGCCCTTGAGGGCCTCCTTCAGCTTGTCGATACCGCCCTGGACCTTGGTCTTGTCGCCCTCGGGGATCTTGTCGCCCATCTCGGAGAGGGTCTTTTCGCTCTGGTAGACCATCTGGTCGGCCTGGTTGCGGACCTCCACCTCTTCCTTCAGCTTCTTGTCCTGGGCGGCATACTGCTCGGCTTCCTTGACGGCCTTTTCGATGTCGTCCTTGCTCATGTTGGAGGAGGAGGTGATGGTGATGTGCTGCTCCTTGCCGGTGCCCAGGTCCTTGGCGGAGACGTTGACGATGCCGTTGGCGTCGATGTCGAAGGTCACCTCGATCTGGGGCACGCCGCGGCGGGCCGGGGCGATGCCGTCCAGGTGGAAGCGGCCCAGGGACTTGTTGGCCGCGGCCATCTCCCGCTCGCCCTGGAGGACGTTGACCTCCACGCTGGTCTGGTTGTCGGCGGCGGTGGAGAAGATCTGGCTCTTCTTCACGGGGATGGTGGTGTTGCGGTCGATGAGCTTGGTGCACACGCCGCCCATGGTCTCGATGCCCAGGGACAGCGGGGTGACGTCCAGCAGCAGCAGGCCCTTGACGTCGCCGGTGAGGACGCCGGCCTGCAGGGCCGCGCCCATGGCCACGCACTCATCGGGGTTGATGCCCTTGAAGGGCTCGGAGCCGGTGAAGTTCTTCACGGCCTCCTGGACGGCGGGGATACGGCTGGAGCCGCCCACCAGCAGCACCTTGGAAAGGTCGCGGGGCTGCAGGCCCGCATCGGACATGGCCTGACGCACGGGGCCCATGGTGGCGTCCACCAGATGAGCGGTGAGCTCGTTGAACTTGGCCCGGGTGAGGGTCACGTCCAGGTGCTTGGGGCCGGTAGCGTCGGCGGTGATATAGGGCAGGTTGATGTTGGAGGTGGTGACGCCGGAGAGCTCGATCTTGGCCTTCTCGGCAGCCTCCTTGAGCCGCTGCATGGCCACCTTGTCGCCGGAGAGGTCCACGCCGTCGCTGCGCTTGAACTCGCTCACCAGCCACTTCATGACGCACTCGTCGAAGTCGTCGCCGCCCAGGCGGTTGTTGCCGGCGGTGGCCAGGACCTCGATGACGCCGTCGTCGATCTCCAGGATGGAGACGTCGAAGGTGCCGCCGCCCAGATCGTAGACCATGATCTTCTGGGACTGCTCCTTATCCACGCCGTAGGCCAGAGCCGCAGCGGTGGGCTCGTTGATGATGCGCTTGACGTCCAGGCCGGCGATCTTGCCGGCGTCCTTGGTGGCCTGGCGCTGGGAGTCGGTGAAGTAGGCGGGGACGGTGATGACGGCCTCGGTGACGGGGCTGCCCAGGTACGCCTCGGCGTCAGCCTTGAGCTTCTGGAGGATCATGGCGCTGATCTCCTGGGGGGTGTAGGCCTTGCCGTCCACATTGACCTTGTAATCGGAGCCCATCTCACGCTTGATGGAGATGACGGTGCGGTCGGGGTTGGTGATGGCCTGACGCTTGGCCACCTGGCCCACCATGCGCTCGCCGGTCTTGGAAAAGGCCACGACAGAGGGGGTGGTGCGGTTGCCTTCGGCGTTGGGGATGACCACTGCCTCGCCGCCTTCCATGACGGCCACGCAGGAGTTGGTGGTGCCGAGATCGATACCGATGACTTTAGACATAATGATTGCCTCCTATATTGAAAGAAAAATGTTTTCTATGATACGCTTGATCAGTTGGCCACCTGCACGATGGCGTGGCGGATGACCTTGTCACCCAGCATGAAGCCCGCCTGGAACACCTGGGCAACCACGTTTTCGCCCAGGGACTCGTCGTCGATGTGCATGACGGCGTTGTGCCGCTCGGGGTCGAAGGGCTGGCCCTGGGCCGGGATCTCGGTGACGCCCAGCTTCTCCAGGATCTCCTTGTACTGGGCGAAGATCATCTCCAGGCCCTTTTTGTGGGGGGAGTCCTCGTCGCCGCCGCTGGCCACGGCCCGCTCCAGGTTGTCGTACACAGCCAGGAACGCCTTGACGGTGTCGGCCTTGGCATCCTGGTAGATGGAGTCCTTTTCCTTGGCGGTACGCTTGCGGTAGTTGTCGTATTCGGCGGTGAGGCGGACGAACTGGTCCTTCACGGACTCCAGCTGCTTGGCAGCCAGCTCCATCTGCTCCACCTGCTCCCGGGTAAAGGTGATGCCCTTTTCCTTTTTCTTCTTGGGCTTGGCGGCCTTCTCCGGCTCCGCGCCGGGCTGCTCCGCCGCTTCCGGCGCCGTCTCCTGCTGGGGCGCCCGGGCCTCTTCTTCCTCCAGAGGCTGCTTGTTCTCTTCGCTCATTCCTTGCCTTCCTCCTTGGGGGGTAATTCCTGTTTTTCAAAAAGCCGCGTCAGTCCGGCGGCGAAGCCGGAGAGCCGCGCGGCCACGGCGGCGTAATCCATCCGGGTGGGGCCCACCACGCCGATGAGGCCCCGCATATCGTCTCCGATGTCATAGCTGGCCACCACCACGCTGGCGTCCTGGAGCGCCTCGCTGACGTTCTCCGGACCGATGAGGATCTTCATGGGCTCCTCCTCCGGCATGGGCAGCTTTTCCTTGCTGTCGGCCAGGAAGCTCATGAGCTGGTGGGCCTTGTCGGCGTCCCGGAACTCCGGCAGCTTCAAAAGCGCCCGGGCCCCGGCGGTGACGATCTCCCGCTGCCCCGCCTCGTCCAGGGCGTCCGCCGCGTAGGCGATGACCTGGGAGAGCAGCAAAAACAGCTGGGGCGGCACCTGTTCGGCCACGTTCATGAGCCGCTGGTTCATCTCATCCGGGGAGACGGCGGTGAAATGGCTGTTGAGCAGCGTCACCAGGGTGGGCAGCTGCTCCAGATCCACCTTCAGCTGCATGCGCAGCAGCTGGCTGCGGACCCGGTTGTCGCTCATCATCATCACCACGATGCATTTGTGCTCATCCACCGGCAGCAGGTCGAACCGCTTGGCGGTGACGTGCTTGCGGCTGGCGGCGGTGATGTAGGCCGGGTACTTCACAAAGGCGCTGACCGCCCGGCCCGCCTGGGTCAGCAGGTGGTCCAGCTCCTCCATCTTCACGTGGAGGGACTGGTTGATCTTCTCCGTCTCGTCGATGGAGAGCTTCTGGCGCTCCATCAGCTCGTTGACGTAAAGGCGGTAGCCTTTCGGGGAAGGGACCCGCCCGGCGGAGGTGTGGGGCTGTTCCAGGTAGCCCATCTCCACCAGGTCCGCAAGCTCGTTGCGGATGGTGGCGGAGCTGACGCTGCCGCCCATGCGCGCGGCGATGGTGCGGGAACCCACCGGCTCCGCGGTGTGGATGTAATCCTCCACCACCACCTTGAGGATCTGCCGTTTTCGTTCCGTCAGTTCCACGCTGCTTGCGCTCCTTCCGTGCGGGAAATGCTTTAGCACTCTCTTCCCCGGAGTGCTAAAGCGAGTTTACCACCAGCGCCTCCCGATGTCAATGGATGGATATAAACAAATTGTAAACAAAAGGGAACGGTTTTTTGAATTTTTCCCACGCCCCGCAGCCCTTCGCCCCATGGCGCAAAAAAACGCGGGCCGCAGCCCGCGTTTTCTTCTCACCGCACCTCCAGTGCCGCCTGCCGCACCGCCGCGGCGGCGTACAGCGACCCCAGGGCGCACACCGTGCCCTCCGGCCCGGCAAACGCCATGGCGGCGGCCACGGCCTCCGCCGCGCTGCCGCAGGGCACCGCCTCCGCGCCCCGCTGCGCCAGCAGCTCCGCCAGGGCCTCCGCCGGCAGTGCCCGTGGGCTGTCGGGGCGGATCGTATACACCCGCCGGGCCAGGGGGACCACCCGGTCCAGCATCTGCTCCACGTCCTTGTCCGCCAGGATGCCCAGCACGAAGGTGAGCTTCTGCCCCGGGAAGAGCCGCTCCAGGCTCTCCGCGGCGGCGTCCATGCCGTGGGCGTTGTGGGCGCCGTCCAGCAGCACCGTGGGATCCCGCCGCAGCACCTGGAACCGCCCCGGCCATTTTACGGCGGCCAGCCCCTGCCGCACCGCCGCCTCCGGGACGCGCCAGCCCTTTTCCGCCAGCACCTCCAACGCCGTCAGGGCCGCGGCGGCGTTGCGGACCTGATACGCCCCCGCCAGGGGCAGCGACAGATCCCGCCAGGGGGCAAAGTCGAACCGGGCGCCGTCCAGGGAGAGGGCATGGACCGTCAGCCGGGAGAAATCCACCTCCCGCAGCGGGATGCCCTGGTCCCGGCATACCTGCCGGATCACCGCGTCCCCCTCCGGGCAGCAGCCATAACTGACGGCCGTGGTGCCGGGCTTCAAAATGCCTGCCTTGGCCCGGGCGATGTCCGTCAGGGTCCCGCCCAGCAGAGCGGTGTGGTCCAGTCCCAGGGCGGTGATCACCGCCGCCTCCGGGGCGTCGATGACGTTGGAGGCGTCTTTTTCGCCCCCCAGACCCACCTCCAGCACCACGATGTCACACCGGCTGCGCAGGAAGCGGAGAAAGGCCACGGCGGTGATGAGCTCGAATTCCGTGGGCTGCTCGTCCATGGCATCGGCGGCGGAGCGGACCTCCTCCGTCAGCGCCCCCAGGGCCTCATCGGAGATCGGCTCCCCGTCCACCCGGATGCGCTCGTGGAAGGTGATGAGGTACGGAGAGGTGTTGAGGCCCACCCGGTATCCCGCCGCCTGAAGCACGGCGGCGATGCAGGCGCAGGTGCTGCCCTTGCCGTTGGTGCCCGCCACATGGACGAACTTCAGCTGCTTCTGAGGATCCCCCAGCGCCCGGAGCAGCGCCCGCATCCGGTAAAGTCCAGGGGCATGCCGCTGCCACTGATGCTCGTGGATATAGGCGATGGCCTCCGCCCCGGTCATGACCGGACCTCCCGGACGAGGCCCTGGCGGCGCAGCAGCGTCACCAGCGGCACCGCTACCGTGGTCACCACCACGGCGGTGAGGACGCCGGAGCCCACGCGGATCACAGCAGAGCCGAACACGTACGCGAAGCTGTAATAGCCCATGATGACGCTGTCCAGATACATCACCGCCGTGTTCACCGCCGTGGTGACAAGGGCCGCCGCCATACACACCGCATAGCAGAGGACGGGCCGCTGGTCCAGCCGCCGCTCCCCCCTGCCCAGGGCCGCGGCGGCGGTGCCCACCGTCAGTCCCCGGACGGCGGGAGGGATCATCCACAGCACGGTGGTGACGGTGACGCCGTAGGAGAGGGTCTGGTTGAAAAACTCCCCGATGCAGGCGATGAGGACGGCCTCCGCCGGGCCGAACAGCAGCGCTCCCACCACCACCGGCAGCGAGGCGAATGTGATGTGGAAGCTCCAGGCCCGGAAGCCCACCAGATTGAGGGCCAGGTACAGCGCGGAGAGCATGCCGATGAGGCAGATGCGGCGGACGGGATGGTCGGTTCTGAACATAAAAAATCCTCCTTTTGTGTTTCGGCAGTCCGGAATCGGATATGCCGCACAAAGGAAGATCCGTGGTTCCCACATGCGGCAGCGGGATGCGGCGGGCACACTGCAAGGCCCATGCCCTTTCGTCCGGAAAACAACTCCCCGTTTTTCCGGCACTATTTCACACGTGCGCGCCTACTCTGCCTTTTGGTGACATCATAGCCCAGCGCCGCGAAAAAGGCAAGAGAAAAAGTCCCCCAAATCTTCCGATCCGGGGGACTTTTTTCCGTGAATTTTCCGTCGGGACGCTTACGCCTTGGGCTCGGCAGCCTTGGCCTCAGCGGCAGCCTTGGCCTTTTCAGCCTGGGCCTTCTTGATGGCCTTGTACTTTTCCTTCTCCTCAGCGGTGGCGATGGGAAGGATGGCGTCGCGGGGGCAGACCTTGGTGCACAGCTTGCAGCCCTTGCACTTGTCGTAGTCGATGACGGCCACGCCGTTCACCACGTGGATGGCGTCGAACTTGCACTCCTTCTGGCACAGGCCGCAGCCGATGCAGGAGTTGGCGCACACGCTCATGGCGGCCTTGCCCTTGTCCTGGTTGGCGCAGGCCACGTGGACCTTCTTGGAGGCGGGGACGGAGACGATCAGCTTGCGGGGGCAGGCGGCGGCGCAGGCCATGCATGCGGTGCACTTGTCGGGATCCACCACGGCGGTGCCGTTGGGACCGATGGACATGGCGCCGAACTGGCAGGCGGCCACGCAGGAGCCGAAGCCCAGGCAGCCAAAGCTGCACTCCAGGGGACCGGCGGCCACCTTGGTGGCGGCCATGCAGTCCTTCACGCCCACGTACTCGAAGCGCTTCTTGGCGTTGGTGCCGCCGTTGCAGCGGACGAAGGCCACCTGACGCTCACCGGTGGGAGCCTCCTGGCCCATGATCTGGGCAATGGCAGCGGCGTTCTCCGCGCCGGCGGGGGCACAGGCGGTAACAGGGGCCTCGCCGGCCAGGATGGCGGCGGCGCAGCCGGCGCAGCCGGGATAGCCGCAGCCGCCGCAGTTGGCGCCGGCCAGATGGCTGAGGATCTCCTCTTCCCGGGGGTCCTTCTTCACCTCAAAGATCTTGGACGCGACGGACAGCACCAGGCCGAAGAGCGCGCCCAGCACGCCCAGCACCACGATCGCGAACACAATATTCATAACATCCATGTTTCCAGCCTCCTTACCAGATCTTCAGGCCGGAGAAGCCCATGAATGCCAGGGCCATCAGACCGGCGGTGACCAGGGCGATGGGGAAACCGTCCCAGCACTTGGGGTAGTCCGCGAACACCAGCCGCTCCCGGATGCTGGCGAACAGCACGATGGCCAGCAGGAAGCCCAGGCCGCCGGTGATGCCGTAGACCACGGAGGAAATGAAGTTGTAGTTGTTCTGCACGTTCAGCAGCACCACGCCCAGCACGGCGCAGTTGGTGGTGATGAGGGGCAGGTACACGCCCAGAGCGGTGTACAGGGAGGGCATGGACTTCTGCAGGAACATCTCGATGAACTGCACCAGAGAGGCGATGACCAGGATGAAGGCCACGGTCTGCATGTAGCCCAGGCCCAGGGGGATCAGGATGAAGTTGTTCACCACGAAGCACACGGCGGAGGCCAGGCCCATGACGAAGGTCACGGCGATGCCCATGCCGACGGCGGTGTCGACCTTCTTGGAAACGCCCAGGAAGGGGCAGATGCCCAGGAACTGGGAGAAGATAAAGTTGTTCGCCAGAATGGCGCCCAGCATGATCGCCAGGAGTTGGTTGATCTGATCCATTATTTGCTCTCCTCCTTATTCTTCTTGGGTCTGGCCAGCGCCCACTGCATGGCTGCGATCAGGCAGCCCAGCACCAGGAAGCCGCCCACAGGCAGGGTGAGCATGCCGGCGGGGAACTGGGAGGGCAGGATGGTGATGCCCTTGCCGTCGGGGCCCAGGAGGCCGCCGCCGAAGGTGCCGGCGCCCAGGAACTCGCGGATGATGCACATGATCAGCAGCACCACGGTGTAGCCGATGCCCTGGAAGATGCCGTCAAAGAAGGAGGCACCGATGCCGTTTTTGTAGGAGAAGGACTCCGCGCGGCCCAGGATGATGCAGTTGACCACGATCAGCGGGATGAACACGCCCAGGGAGGACGCCAGATCCGGCACGAAGGCCTGGATCAGCAGGTCCACCATGGTCACGAAGCCGGCGATCACCACGATGAACATGGCGATGCGGATCTTGTTGGGGATGATCTTGCGGATGGCGGCGATGATGACGTTGGACAGCGTCAAAATCACGATAACGGCCACGCCCATGCCCAGGCCGTTGAAGAAGGAGGTGGTGATGGCCATGGTGGAGCACATGCCCAGCACCTGCACCAGAACGGGGTTCTGGGTCAGGAGGCCCTCCATAAACTGCTTTTTCAGATTCATACTCTCACGTCCTCCCTTCTCAGCCCATGACGCCAGCCACGGCCAGCGCGGTGTTGACGCCGGTGGTGACGCCGCGGGTGGACACGGTGGCGCCGGTGATGGCCTCCACGTTGGTGCCCACGGTGAGGGTGCCGTCAGCGGCGCTCTTGCCGATGAACTGCTCCAGCACGCCCACGCCGCTGGCCAGAGGCTCGTTTTCAGTGACCTTGGTGCCGATGCCGGCGGTCTCGGAGCTGTCCACGACGGACACGCCGGTGACAGTGCCCTCGGCGTCCACGCCCACCATCATCTCGATGTTGCCCTGAGAGCCGGAGGCCACCACCTTGATGGCGTAGCCCGCGGCGGCGCCGCCGGCCTGGACCTCATAGGCCTCGGTGACGCTTCCGCCGGCGGCGGAAGCAGCAGCGTTCATCTCTTCGGTGATCTCCAGGGCATCAGAGAAGGTGCTGCCCTCGGGATCGGCCACCACGGCCTTCATGGCCGTCTCGGTCTTTTCCTTGTTGATGGCGGCGATATTGGGTGCGGTGACCTGGTTGACCAGGCCCAGCAGGCCCGCCACGATCACGCAGGTTACAAACAGTGTCACGGTCAGCGTGATGATGTACTTGGGGTCCATATCGACCTTTTCCTTGGTCTTGACTTCGTTGCTCATTTCGCAGCCGCCTCCTTCTTATCGGATTTCACGACGCCAAAACGAGTGGGCTTGGTGTACTTGTCGATGAGAGCCACGCACAGGTTCATCACCATGATGGAGTAGCAGACACCCTCGTTATAGGAGCCGAAGTAACGGATCAGCACGGTGAACAGGCCGCAGCCGATGCCGAAGATCAGCTGGCCCTTCTTGGTCACGGGAGAAGTGGCATAGTCGGTGGCCATGAAGAAGGCGCCCAGCATGAGGCCGCCGCCGAACACGCTGTAGAGCATCCAGTCCAGACCGCTGCCGGCCTTGGGGAACAGGAAGCTCAGCACGGCCACGGTGGCGATGTAGGCCACGGGGGTGTGCCAGTTGATGACCTTGCGGAACAGCAGGTAGGCACCGCCGATGAGGAGCATCAGCACGGACACCTCGCCCAGAGAGCCGCCGATCTTGCCCATGAACATGTCGGCCACAGAGTAGGTGCTCATGAGGGTCTCCATGTCGCCGGTCTTGAGGTAGGCCATGGGGGTGGCGGCGGTGACGATGTCGGCGGTGGAGCCGAACAGGGGCGCCTTCTCACCAGGGGCGATCCAGGTGGTCATGATGCTGGCATAGCTGCCCACCAGGAAGGCGCGGCCGGCCAGGGCGGGGTTGACAAAGTTCTTGCCGATGCCGCCGAAGAGCTGCTTGACCACAACGATGGCGAAGAAGTCGCCGATGAGGATGGTCCAGTAGGGGGTGGTGACGGGGCTGACGAACGCCAGCAGCATGCCGGTCACCACAGCGCTCAGGTCCGCCACGGACTGAGGCTTCTTCATCAGGGTACGGTAGAGCCACTCCCAGAACATGCAGCCCACCACGGAGACCACGGTCAGCGTCAGTGCCTTGAAGCCGAACATCACCACGGCCCAGATCAGGGCGGGCAGCATGGCGATGATGACGTCCAGCATGATGGAGCGGGTGGTCTCGGAGCCACGGATGTGGGGGGAAGAAGTGGCAATGAGTTTCAGATTCTTATAGTCCGTCATTTGTTTGCGGCCTCCTTCTTCTCTTCAGCAGCCTTCTTGGCCTCGGCGGCAGCCTTGTCGGCGGCCATCTTGTCCTTGAGCTTCTGCTTGCCATACTTGAACATATGGGTCAGATGCACCCGGGCGGGGCAGGCGTACGCGCAGGCGCCGCACTCCATGCAGTCCATGATGTGGGCGTCGTTGAGCTCGTCGAGCATGTTCTTGGAGGCGTACTGATACATGAACAGGGGCTCCAGATGCATGGGGCAGGCGGCCACGCACTTGCCGCAGCGGATGCACTGGGGGTGCTCCACGGTCTGCTCCTCATTCTCGCAGAACGCCAGGATGGCGCCGGTGCCCTTGCCCACGGAGACGTCGGCGGTGTACTGGGCCATGCCCATCATGGGGCCGCCGGCCACCAGCTTGTAGGTCTTGTCGTTGAGACCGCCGCAGGCGTCGAACAGGCAGGAGAAGGGGGTGCCGATGGGGCATTCCAGGTTCTTGGGCTCCACCACGCCGGAGCCGGACACGGTGACCACCTTGTTCACCACGGGCATGCCCTGGGTGATGGCGCGGTAGATGGCGCAGGTGGTGTTGATGTTGAACACGGCGCAGCCGATGTTGGCGGGCAGGCCGCCGGGGGGCACCTGCTTGCCGGTGATGGCCTGGCACAGCTGTTTCTCACCGCCCTGGGGGTAGCGGCAGTGGAGGGGCTCCACCACCACGGGGGCCTTCTGGGCGGCGATGACCTGGTTCATGGCGTCGATGCCATTTTGCTTGTTGTCCTCCACGCCGATGATGACCTTGTCCACGCCGAACATCTTGGCCAGATACCGGCAGCCGCCGATGATCTCCTCGGGACGCTCCAGCATGGTGCGGTGGTCGCCGGTGATGTAGGGCTCGCACTCGGCACCGTTGATGATGACGGTGTCCACCTTGCCGATGCCGCTGGTGATCTTCACATGGGTGGGGAAGGTCGCGCCGCCCATACCCACGATGCCGGCGTTTTTCACCATCTCCACCATCTCGTCCACAGACAGGGCGTCGGGATCGGCGGGAGCCTGGACTTCCTCGCTGAGCTCATTCTGGAAGTCGTTCTCGATGACCACGGACATCATGTTGCCGCCCATGGTGTAGGGACGGGGCTCCACCACCTTCACCGTGCCGGACACGCTGGCATGGATGGGGGCGCCCAGACCGCGGAACTCGCCGATCTTCTGGCCCACCTTCACGTGGTCCCCGGCCTTGACCAGGGGCGTGCAGGGTGCGCCAAAGTGCATCGACATGGGGATGACCACCTCCGCCGGCGGAGCCAGCTGCTCGATGGCCTTTTCATTGGTCGCGGCCTTCATGTCGTTGGGATGAACGCCGCCAAAGAAAGCTTGTGCCATTGTCTTCACCTCATTTTTACTCCTTGATAGCCGGCCAGGCGCGCACAGCGCCCCATCCACCGGCGGGACGGGGCGTGCTTGTGCTGGCGACACTACCACATACTGCGCCTCATTCTACACCAATCTTCAAAAAATGTCCAGACTGTGAACGGCATTTTTTATGGAAAAAACCGCTTTTTTTCTGTTGTTTTTATGACTTTTGGCGATTTTCACATGTTCCACAAAAATCCGCCGGTCCGCGGCGGCCCTCCCTTGTCAATTCCGCCGAAACGTGGTACACTGTTCCCACATTCCCGCCGCCCCTCCGGGGGCGCCCCACTTTTTCTGCAAGAGAGGTTGGATCCCAATGACCCCAAATTTCAGCCGCCAGGCCCGGAAGCGGGCCGCCCGGGAGCTGCTGCGCACGGCGCAGGTCTCTCCCGCAGCCATGACGGCGCTCTACATCCTGCTGCTCATCGCCCTGGACCTGCTGGACGCGGTCAGCGACGGCGCCGGCGTCCTGTCCACCTTCATCGCCCTTTTGGCCATGCTGCTGGGCACGGTGCTGGGCGCGGGCTACACCATGTACTGCATGGCCGTGTCCCGGGGAGAGCGGGCGGAATTCCTGACCCTGTTCGACGGGTTCTCCCTGGCGGGACGCATCATCGGACTGCACCTGCTGACGGGCCTCCTGGTGGGTCTTTGGAGTTTGCTGTTCGTGATCCCGGGCATCGTGGCCTTCTACCGCTACCGCTTCGCGCCCCTCTATCTCTATGAGCACCCGGACCGGGGTATTCTGGAGGCCCTGCGGGAGAGCTGCCGCCTGACCCGGGGGTTCAAGGCGTCCCTGTTCACCCTGGATCTGAGCTACTTAGGCTGGGGCCTTCTGGCGTACCTGCCCTCCGTGGTGGTGAACTTCATTTACTACCAGCAGCTGGCGCTGACCCTCAACACCTTCAGCGGCATCCCCGACCCGGTGGTCCTCCCCGGCGTGCTGGGTACCGTCCCGGCCTGGGGCTGGGTGCTGATCCACGGGCTCTGGCTCCTGGCAGCAGCCCCCTTCTTCCTGCCCCACTATCAGTGCGTGGAGATCTCCTACTACGAGACGGCCAAGGGCGGCGATGCGGCCCGGCCGGATCCCGACGGCCTGGGCGGATTGTGATGGAAAACACTGAAGAAAGCGGCGTCCCTGAGGACGCCGCTTTCTTTTATTCAATTCCCGGGAACACCCGGCGTACCAGGGCGCTGCGCCCCAGAGCCGCCATCAGCAGCGTGGATGCGGCCGCGCCGAAGGCCCCCTGGACCAGGTTCCCCGGCACCCCCGGCAGTCCCCCCGCCAGGGTGCCTGCCAGCAGGCCGTCGTAGAGGCAGTACCCCAGCACCATCACGGCCTCCGCCGCGATCCCCGCCGCCAGCATCCGCCCAGGCCTCCCTTTCCGGCAGATCCCCGCCGCCAGCGCGGCCATGGCCCCCTTGATCACCAGCGTGGCAGGCACGTATACGGCATACCCCGCCAGCAGGTCCGCCAGGGCGGGGCCCAGGGCCCCTGCCGCTGCGCCCCAGGCCGGGCCCAGCAGATACGCCCCCAGCAGCACCACCGCGTCTCCCAGATTCACATATCCCCCCGTGGGAGAGGGGACCCGCAGCACCATGGTCCCCGCGCAGCCCATGGCCGCCAGCACTCCGGTGAGCACCAGCATCCGGGTGCGGTCCTCCGCTTCCCGGCGGCGCAGCAGCTCTTCCATCTCTCTTCGTCTCCTTCCGGTTTCGGATGGTTGTCATGATAGCGCAGATGTGGTATGATTGAAATATCCAATTCTCGATTTTTTTATCAGGTCAGAAAGGAGGCGCGGCCATGCTCACCTACGATCTGGACCGGCGGGGAGGCCTGTCTTTGTACGAATATCTGTACCGCTGCATCCGCCGGGACATCCTCTCCGGGACCCTGGCGGCGGGAGAGCGGCTGCCCTCCAAGCGGCGTCTGGCGGAGCACCTGCATCTGTCGGTGATGACGGTGGAGGGGGCGTACCGCCAGCTGGAGGCGGAGGGCTACCTCTATACCAGGCCCCGGCAGGGCTTTTTCGTCTCTCCGGTGGAGCCCGCCCTGCCTGTCCCCTCCGCGCCGCCGCTGCCGGAGGAACCGTCCCCATCGTGGCGGCTGGATCTGGCCTCCAGTCAGGCCGACGGCGGCCGCTTCCCCGTCTCCACCTGGGCCCGGCTCACCCGGCAGGTGCTCTCCGAGGGCCGGACCTTCCTGGACCCGGTGCCGCCCCAGGGGCTTCCGGCGCTGCGGGAGGCCATCGCGGAGAGCCTGCGCACCGGCAAGGGCATGGCGGTGTCCCCGGGACAGATCGTGGTGGGAGCGGGAGCGGAGTACCTCTATCTCCTGCTGGCCCAGCTGCTGGGCCGGGACACGGTGCTGGCGGTGGAGGACCCGGGCTACTCCAAGATCCGGCAGATCTACGGCAAGTGGGGCCTCACCTGCCGCCCGGTGCCTCTGGACCGCCAGGGCATGGACCCCGCCGCTCTGGCCGCCTCCGGCGCGGGAGCGGCGCACCTGTCCCCGTCCCACCACTATCCCACCGGCATCGTCACCCCCATCGCCCGGCGGCAGTCCCTGCTGCGGTGGGCGGAGGACACCGGCGGCGTCATCATCGAGGACGACTACGACAGCGAGTTCCGCTTCACCGGCCGCCCCCTGCCCACCCTGCACAGCATCGACACCGGCGGCCGGGTGATCTACCTCAACACCTTCTCCCAGACCCTCTCCCCCTCCCTGCGCATGGGCTTTCTGGTGCTGCCGCCGGCCCTGGCGGACCGGTACCGCCGGGAGCTGGGCTTCTACGCCTGCACGGTGCCCGCCCTGGAGCAGCACGTGCTGGCCCGGTTCCTCTCCGGCGGGTTTTACGACCGGCACCTGTCCCGGCTGCGCAAGGAGTACCGTGCCCGTCGGGCCGCGGTGCTGGAGGCCTTCCGCACCGGCATCCCCGCAGGGCACGTGGAGGACCGGGGGGCGGGGCTCCACTTCCTGCTGCGGCTGGACACTCCCCGCTCCGACGAGACCCTTTTGGCCCGGGCGGAGGCGCTGGGGGTACACCTGCGGTTCCTCTCCTCCTGCACGGCGCTGCCGGAGCACCGGACGCCCCACGTGCTGGCGGTGAGCTATGCCGCCCTGGACACGGACCGGCTGCCCCAGGCGGTATCCCTGCTCAATGAGATCCTGCGGCCGTAAAACAGGAGAGCCGCCCGCGCACTGCGCGGGCGGCTCCTTCTTTTTCCTTTACAGATACTGATCCAGCACCCCGGTGAACACCCCGGCGGGCATGGCGCCCACCTTCCGGGCCACCTCCTTGCCGTCCTTCAGGAACACCACCGTGGGGATCTGCATCACGCCGAACTGCCGGGCCAGCTCTGGCTCCTCGTCCACGTTGACCTTGCCCACCAGGGCCCGGCCCTGGTACTGCGCCCCGATCTCCTCGATCACCGGGGAGAGCATCTTGCAGGGGCCGCACCAGTCGGCCCAGAAGTCCACCATCACCAGGGGCTCGTTTCCAACGGTCTGCACAAAATCCGCGGTTTTGAAATGCTTGACTGCCATCTCGATCAATCTCCTTTTGATTCTGATATTCCGTATTGTATGAAGTCACGCGGGTCCTATCCCGGGTTTGCATTATGTAGTCCGGCCCTTCCGGGCGGCCTCGGACGCCCAGGCCGCGGCGCTCTGTCCGGCCACCAGACCGTCTCCGGCGGCCTTGGACACCTGCAGAGGGCCTCCGGTGCAGTCGCCGGCGGCAAAGAGCCCCGGCAGATTGGTGGCCATGCGGCGGTCCGTTTTCACGTAGCCGCCCTCCATCTCCAGCCCCGGGAACAGGTCCGTGGGGGCCATGGCGGGCCGCAGCAGAAAGACCCCGTCCACCGCCTGCGTCACGCCGTCGCAGGTGATCTCCTCCACCTGCTGCCCGCCCCGGATCTCGCAGCGTTTGGGCTGGCGGAAATACGTGACGGTGCAGCCGATGCTCCGGAGGAACTCCGCCTCCCGCTCCGCCGTGGGGGTGTAGCCCACCACCGCCACGGACCGGCCCCGGTAGAGCATGCCGTCGCAGGTGGCGCAGTAGCTGACGCCCCGGCCCAGGAACTCCGCCTCGCCGGGGAACTTCTTCCCCCGGGCCACACCCGCCGCCAAAATCAGGGCGGAGGCGTGCTCCATGTCGCTGCCGATGCCCACGTACCACTGGCCGCCGGAGGGCAGGGCGCTGACCACCCGGCCGTCCCGGAAGGCCGCCCCGGCCTTCTCCGCGTGGCGGCGCATGGTCTCCAGCAGCTCCCGGCCGGAAAGCTCCGGCAGGCCCAGGTAGTTGTCCACCCGCTCAGACTTCCACAGGGGATTTTCCTCCAGCGGGTTGCTCACCACCAGGACGCTGCGGCCCCGGGCCCGGACGTTCACCGCCGCAGACAGCCCCGCCGGGCCGCCGCCGATGACCAGCACGTCATAGGACATAGATCTCCGCCTCCTCTTCCATCAGATCCGCCACCAGCCGGGCCACCCGGGGGGAGGCGGCGTGATAATAGACTTCGTTGCCCGACCGCTCCGCGCTGACGGCGCCCGCCGCCCGAAGCTTTTGCAGATGCTGGGAGATGCACGACTGGGACGTGCCGATGCTGCGCTCGATGCAGCCCACGTTGCGGCAGCCCATGGTCAAAAGCCCGTGGACGATCCGCAGCCGCACCGGGTGGGACAGCGCCTTCAACAGCTCTGCGCAGCCCTCGTAGTCGATCTCCTTTTCCATGGCCTCACCGTCCCTTCGTTGATTTCGGCATTAGAATATCATGATATTCGAAACCGCGAAGTCGTTTTTGCAACAAGTGAAAAATGTTTGGACCTCGGTTGCTTTTCCCCCGGGAGTCTGCTACACTGGACATGCAAAACGGGAGCCGGCGATGCCGGCTCCCTATTCGAAAAAGCGGCGGCGCGTTCCCGGGGGAGGGTCGCTGCGCGGGGCTTGGCAGAAGGCGCCGGGCCGCTTGCGCCATCCTATGCGCCGCCGTGCGCCCCCGCCACCGGCCGCCGCAGGCCCGTCCGCCGGCCAGCCGGCGGGCGCAGCAAAAAAAGGAGGATTTTCCATGGTAAAGATCGCGCCGTCCATCCTCTCCGCCGACTTTGCAAATCTGGAACGGGAGATCGGGCGCATCTCCGACGCCGATTACGTCCACGTGGACGTGATGGACGGCGTGTTCGTCCCCAACATCACCATCGGCATCCCGGTGGTGCGGTGCATCCGCCCGGTGACGAAGCTGCCGCTGGACGTGCACCTCATGATCGTCCGGCCGGTGCGGTACGTGGAGGCCTTCTGCGACGCCGGAGCGGACATCGTGACGGTGCATGTGGAGTCCGACACCCCCGATGAGATCCGCGCCGCCCTGGACAAGATCCGCGCCAAAGGCAGGCGGGCAGGCATCGTCCTCAGCCCCGGCACCCCCGCCCAGGCGGCGGAGCCCTTCGTGGAACAGGTGAGCATGATCCTGGCCATGACGGTGGAGCCGGGCTTCGGCGGCCAGTCCTTCATGGCGGATATGATGCCCAAGGTAGCGGCCCTGCGGGCCATGATCGACGCTCAAAACCCCGGCTGCGAGCTGGAGGTGGACGGCGGCGTGGACCCCGTCACCTGCCGCGCCTGCATCCAGGCGGGGGCCAACGTGCTGGTGGCGGGCAGCGCCGTGTACAAGGCCAAGGACATCCCGGCGCGGATCCGGGAGCTGCGGGGGTGAGGCGTATGGAGCGTCTGTCCCTGGGGCAGTACCCCACCCCGCTGGTGCGCCTGGACGCCGCCAGCGCGGCATACGGCCGGAGCATCTGGATGAAGCGGGACGACCTGTGCGGCGTGGCCCTGGGGGGCAACAAGGTCCGCAAGCTGGAATATCTCCTGGCCCGGGCCAGAGCCGAGGGCTGCGACACCGTCCTCACCACCGGCGGCGCCCAGTCCAACCACGCCGCCCTCACCGCCGCCTGCGCCGCCCGGCTGGGGATGGAATGCCATCTCCTCCTCAAGGCCCGGGGCGTCACGGACCTCCGGGGCAATCTGATCCTGGACCGTCTCTTCGGCGCCCATGTCCGCTTCCTGGATACGGATTCCTACGACGACATCTACGCGGAGATGGACCGCCTCACAGCGGAGCTGGCCGCCGCGGGCCATAAGGCGTATGCCGTCCCCCTGGGCGGATCCACCCCCCTGGGGGCCATGGGCTATGTCCGGGCGGTACGGGAGCTTTCCGCCCAGTGCGCCGCCCAGGGCTGCCGCCCGGGGTGCCTGGTGTCCGCCACCGGCTCCGGCGGCACCACGGCGGGCCTGCTGACGGGCGTCCGGGCGTACCTCCCCGGCGTCTGCGCCGTGGGCGTGGCGGTGGACGACCAGCCCTTCCAGGCCATCGTGGCCCAGCTGGCCGATGGGGCCGCCGCGCTGCTGGACGTCCCCGCCCCGGCCCGGCCCGGAGATTTCCGGATGCTGCGCCACGTGGGCCCCGGCTACGCCGTGCCGGACGAAGGAGACATCCGCCGCATCCGGGAGCTGGCCCGGCTGGAGGGCATTTTGCTGGACCCGGTATACACCGGCAAGGCTTGGTCCGGGATGCTGGACGCCCTGGACGGTCTGCCGGAGGGGGACGTCGTGTTCCTCCACACCGGCGGCGCGGCGGCGCTGTTCGCCGTGGATCTGCCGGGGCTGGACGCCACAAACCCGTAAAGGAGCATCGAACCTATGGAATACTTCCCCGCACCTCTGGAAAAGCTGGTGGAGCAGTTCGCCCGGCTGCCGGGCATCGGCGGCAAGTCCGCCCAGCGGCTGGCCTTCCACATCCTGTCCCTCCCGGAGGAGGAGGCCCGGGAATTCGCCGAGGCCATTCTGGACGCCAAGCGCAGCGTCACCTGCTGCCCGGTGTGCCGGAACTTCACCGCCGGGGGCCTGTGCCCCATCTGTGCCTCCCCCAAGCGGGACGGCTCCGTGATCTGCGTGGTGGCGGATCCCCGGGACGTGGCGGCCATCGAGCGCAGCCGGGAGTACAACGGCCGCTACCATGTCCTCCACGGCGTGATCTCCCCCATGAACCACGTGGGCCCCGACGACCTTTCCATCAAGCCCCTGGTGGAGCGGGTGGCCCAGGGAGACGTGCAGGAGGTCATCATGGCAACCAACCCCGACACCGAGGGCGAAGCCACGGCCATGTACATCGCCCGGCTGCTGCGGCCCTTCGGCGTGCGGGTGACCCGCCTGGCCTACGGCATCCCCGTGGGCGGACATCTGGAGTTTGCCGACGACGCCACGCTGATGCGGGCGCTGGAGGGACGCCGGGACATCTGAGCCAAAGCCCCCGGTCCGTGGGACCGGGGGCTTCTTGCGTCCCGCCCCGCCCTCTGCTATACTGAAAAAAAGAGACGGCGGGGGGTGCATCTCATGAAGCGCAGACAGCTTTTGGCGGCAGCCGCGGCCCTGCTGGCCGTGGCGTGCCTTGCGGGATTCCTGGAACTGCGGACCTACTCCGTAGCGCCGGACCGGTCCAATCTGGCCCAGTGCGTCACGGAGTTCTACAACCGGGGCTACTCCGGCACCTACGACCCCATCCTGACCCTCTACGGCTCCGTCACCCTGGGCCGGGAGACCATCGTGGCGTTGGACCTGGACGGGAAGCTGGGCCGGGTGCTGCTGGAGGAGAACCCCCTGGGCTGGTACAAGATCACGGGCCTGGGCTGCGGCGGCGGGAGCTTCCGCTGCGGATCCCGGACCGTGGACGGTGAGACATACCTTCTGCTGGAGGGGCGGAACCTCCCGGGGGAGATCGCCGCCGTGGGCTATACCTTCCCGGACGGCTCCTTTACCCGGCTGGAGGTGCCGCCGGGTCAGGTGTTCCTGGTGTGCGCCCCGGCGGCGGATCCGGACTGGGACGGGGACGTCTCCATGGCCCATGTCACCCTCTGGGACGATGCCGGCGCCGACATCACGGACCGCTACGACCGCAGCGGCGGTGGGATCTGAAGAACGCAAAGCGGGGACGCGCAGTGCGCGTCCCCGCTTTGCGTTTGTCCGTTTACATGAGGTTATAGAGGATCTTGGCCATCTGGCCCCGGGTGATGTTGCTGCCCGGCTTAAAGGTGCCGTCGGTGTAGCCGCCGATGACGCCCTGGGCCGCCATGGTCTGGATGTAGTAGGCGGCGTAGGCGGGGATGGAGGCGGCGTCGGAGAAGGTCAGCTCCGCGGTGGCGTAGCCCTTTTCCTGGGTGCGGCCGATCATGGTGGCAGCCTGGGCCCGGGTGAGGCTGGCGTTGGGATTGAAGTAGATCCGTCCGTCGGACCCGGCGGAGCCGTTGATGACGCCCTCGGTATACAGCGCCTTGATGGCGGGGACGGCATATTCCGGGATGGAGGCCAAGTCCGCGAAGGGCAGCGTCACGCCGGCGTAGTCGCTCTCGCTGAGGCCCAGATACCGGTAGAGCATCACGGCGAACTGGGCCCGGGTGATGTTCTGATCGGGCCGGAAGGTGCCGTCGGAATAGCCGGTGGTGACGCCGGAGTTGTAGAGGAAGTCCACGTAGCTGGCGGCCCAGTAGCCCTGGGTATCGGTGAACACGGGGACCCAGTCCGCCGCGGTGGGCACGTCGTAGGAGGCCCGGCCGATGTTGCCGGAGGCGTCCCGGGCGGTGACGGTGATGCGGTGGGGCTTGCCGTCGGAGATGAGAGAGGTGGTCAGGGTGCCGGTGGATGCGTTGTAGGTGAAGCTCTGATCCGCGCCGTCCCAGGTGACGGAGACAGCGGACTGGGGCAGCACGCCGTCCACCGCGTCGGAGATGACGGCGGTGAGGGTCTCGCCGCCGGGCGTCAGGGTGATGGCGGGCACCTGGGTGTCCACGGTGCCGCCGAAGGAGGCCACGATCTGATCCAGGTAGATGGTGCCGGTCAGCGGCGTGGTGGGCTCGGCGGCAATGGTGCCGCCCAGGCCGTCGTCCACGTAGTTCCGCGCACCGGCGGAGACGGTGAAGCCCTGGAGCTGGAAGGCCTCTCCGGCGGTGGAGACGCTGACCTGCTTCCAGCCGGTGAAGTCCAGGGTGGTGACGGGCGTCTGGAGCCAGGCCTCGGTGCCGTTGCTGTAGCAGAGGTTCAGCACATTGCCGGAGCCGTCGCCGCAGACCCAGAAGTTCAGGCTGGTGTAGAGCCGGTTGTCCACGGCGGCGCCGGAGTAGGCGCGCCACTGGGCCTCATAGCCCAGGGCAGCCTGGAGGGCATAGTCCATCCGGGCGGCGCCCCTGCCGTAGCGGACGTAATCCCCGGCGGTGGTGTGGGTCAGGGAGATGCCGTCTCCGGAGCCGTCGAAGATGGAGGATGCGTCCTCAAAGTCCTCCACGGTCTGGAGGGCCAGGGTGGACACCGTCACGTTCACCACGGCGCTCTTGCCGCCGGCGGTGGCGGTGATGGTGCCGGTGCCGGGCGCGGTGGCGGTGAAGAGACCGTTTTGGTCGATGGTGCCGATGTCTCCGGTGACAGCCCAGGTCAGGGCGTCGGCGTCGGCCTTCAGGGACATGTGATTGTACACAGCGGAGGCGCTGAGTTGGGTGACGGCGCCGGGCGCGGTGCTGAGGGTGGTGAGCAGGTTGCCGCTGGCATCCCGGATGGCCACGTTGTCGGGATCAGCAATGGCGTAGACGGTGGTGGTGCCGATCTTGCCCCGGCTCTCTGCGGTCACGGTGACCTCCCCTCCCTCCCGGGGCGTGATGAGGGTATTGCCGTCCATGGTGCCGGCGGAGGCGTCCAGGGTGTAGTCGGAGGACATGGGGATGTAGTTGGTGTCCACGGCGGAGGCGGAGATGTTCACCCGGCTGCCCGCCAGGACATAGGGATCGTCGGCGCTGACATAGAAGTGGCTGAGCTTTCCGGTGGGCTCCGCGCTGGCCACCAGGAACAGCTGATTGCTGACGGCCCGCTGGCTGCCGTCGGAGGGCCGGTTGACGGTCTCGGCGCTGTATCCGTCGGGCTGGGTGACGGAGAGGGTGGTGGACCCGCCGCCGTCCAGGCACAGCGCGCTGACGCAGCCCAGCTCGATGAGCCGCTGGGCCACCTGGGTCATGCTGGCGCCGATGGAGTAGCCGGAGCGGCGGCCGTCGATGGTGTAGAACACCACGGTGCCGTCGGCCTTGACGCCCACGGCGGTGCGGGGATTGCTGCCGGTGGGGAGGCCGGAGGCCACGGCGCCGTTTTCCACCAGGGAATAAAGGGCGCCCACGGCGTACTGTACGTCGTTCCACTCCTCGCTGGAAGCCGTGACGGAGAGGGTGACGGTGGAGCCCACGGGAAGATTGCGCAGGGCGTCGGTGAAGTAGGTGTTGGACTGGCTGTTGGCGGAGAGCACCACCTGATCCGGTCCGATGGGCGTGGCGGAGGACGTCTCCAGCACCTGCTCCACGGTGACGGTGAGGGCGCCGCCCATGGAGAGGCTGCCCTCGGTGATGGAGCACACCACATCCACGCCGGCCTCGGTGGTGCCGGTGGTGTGCTTGGCGTTGAAGTCATAGGTATAGAGGTAGATGCCGCCGGTGGAGACCCGGGCCTTGTTGACGCCGCTGAGCTGGCGGATCACCCGGGTGGGCACGCCGTAGGCGTCCAGGGCGTCGTAGCCCAGATCGGCGGAGACCTTCACCGTGGGCTTGCCGATAACGGCGGAGCCGTCGGCACGGAAGCCGATGGCGTAGTAGCCGCCGTCGCTGCTGCGCAGCTGGCCCTCGGTGATCACGATGCCGATGGGGAGGCCCGTGCCCACATTGTAGAAGTCGCCGTTGATGCCGGCCACCACCCGGTAGCCCTGGCTCTCCAGCTTGGCGGCCTGACTGGCCACGGTGCTGCGGTCGGTGAGGACGCTGCCGTAGGTGACGATGGGGGTCACGGCGTCGTTGGGGGTATAGGTCACCAGATTCTCCGTCCGCAGGTCGGAATAGCTGGTGCTCCAGAATACGTTGGTAGACAGCTGCGTCTCCTGGTTCAGCAGGGTATCCTGGGCGCTGAGGTCCTCTCCCAGCGCTTCAGAGGCCGCCGCGGGCAGGCCCGCAGCCGCCGTCAGCGTCAGCGCCAGCAGGGCGGAGACGGTCTTTCGTAACAGTTGTTTCATGCAGGTTCCTCCAAAATCAAGTCGCGGGGTAAACATAATACCTTCCCAGCATACCACACTCCCTGGGGAATGTAAATGCCGGGGCGGCCATAAAATTTTTCCCCCGCAGGCCGGGATTCTCTAAGGTGGACGTTTGAGCCGGACGGAAGGTTCCGCCGGCGGCGAAAAAAATCTGGACAAGCGGCGGGATCCGGGTACAATGGAGAAAGAGCGCGAGAAAAGGAGGCCGATCCCATGACCGTCACCATCGACACCACCCGCTGCATCGGCTGCGGCATGTGCGCCTACGCCGCCCCGGAGGTATTCCGCATCCAGGGGAAATACTCCACCGTGGTCAGGGCCCCGGAGGGCAAGGAGATCTGGCGGGTGCTGGACGCCGCCAACGGCTGCCCCGTGGGCGCCATCACCGCGGTGCGCTGAACAGGAGCGGGCCCCGGGACCTCTTGGGTCCCGGGGCCCGCCTCTTCCCCCCAAAGCAGAGCGCTGCATAAAAGGACCCCGGCGCCGCGGATGCGGCGCCGGGGTCCTTTTATGCACGGATGTCAGAGCAGACAGCTCAGCACTTCTCGAACACGGTGGCAGTGCCCATGCCGCCGCCGATGCACAGCGTGGCCAGGCCCTTCTTGGCCTCGGGACGCTTGGCCATCTCGTGGAGCAGGGTGACGATGATGCGGGCACCGGAAGCACCCACGGGGTGACCCAGGGCGATGGCGCCGCCGTTGACGTTGACCTTGCTCATGTCGAAGCCCAGCTCGCGGGCCACGGCGATGGACTGGGCGGCAAAGGCCTCGTTGGCCTCCACCAGGTCGATGTCGCCGATGGTCACGCCGGCCTTGGCCATGGCGTTGCGGGAAGCCACCACAGGACCCACGCCCATGATCTTGGGATCCACGCCGCCCTGGCCCCAGCCGATGAGCTTGGCCATGGGCTTGAGGCCGTACTTGGCCACAGCCTCGCCGGAGGCCAGGATGATGGCGGCAGCGCCGTCGTTGATGCCGGAGGCGTTGGCGGCGGTGACGCGGGGCGTGCCCTTGTCGGCGGCATCCTGGATGCCGGTGGGCTCAAAGGTGTTGACCACCACGGGGTTGGGAGACTCGGGACCCACGGGGAACGCGCCCTTGAGCTTGGCGATGCTCTCGGTGGTGACGCCCTCCTTGGGATACTCGTCGCGCTTGAACTCCACGATCTCCTTCTTGACCTTCACGGGGACGGGGACGATCTCGTCGTCAAAGCGGCCGGCATCGCGGGCGGCGCAGGCCTTCTGCTGGGAAGCGGCGGCGAAGGCGTCCTGCTCCTGACGGGTGATGCCCCAGATGTCGTTGATGTTCTCAGCGGTGGTGCCCATGTGATAGTTGTTGTAGGCGTCCCACAGGCCGTCCTTGATCATGGTGTCCACCAGCTTCTTGTCGCCCATGCGGGCGCCCCAGCGGGCGTCGGGAGCGGCATAGGGCGCGGCGCTCATGTTCTCGGTGCCGCCGCAGACCACGATCTCGGAGTCGCCGGCCAGGATGGAGCGGGCGCCCTCGATGACGGACTTCATGCCGGAGCCGCAGACCATGCCCACGGTATAGGCGGGAACGGAGTAGGGGATGCCGGCCTTGATGGCCACCTGGCGGGCCACGTTCTGGCCCAGACCGGCGGTCAGGATGCAGCCGAACATGACCTCATCCACCTGCTCGGGCTTCACGCCGGCACGGGAGAGGGCTTCCTTGACGACGATGGCACCCAGCTCGGTGGCGGGGGTGTTCTTCAGGGAGCCGCCAAAGGAGCCGATAGCGGTTCTGCAGCAATTCACGACGTAAAGATCTTTCATGGTGTTCCTCCGTTTTTCATTTTGGATTGGCGGCTTCGCGCCGCCCAGGATACCAGATTCAGGAAGTCCGTCACGGCGGGGCCCGGAGTCCCGGACCGGCCTCCGGCGGACCTTACATTCTCAATTATAGTGGGTTTTTCGGCCTGCGTCAATGCCAATCTTACGGCCTGCGGCAGATTCGTTAAATCTTTGACAAAATAGAAAGGGTTTTCGTCAAGGTGACGAAAACCCCCTCCCGCCCCGGTCAGGCTCCCGCCCCGGTCAGGCTCCCGCCTGCCGCAGGGCCTCCAGCGCCTGGTAGAAGGCCGCGGGGTCCAGGGCGGCGTAGTCCTCTCCGGTACGGATGTCCGCGGCGGTCGCCGCGTCCTGGAGCCGCCGGTCCAGAAAGGCCGTCTCCACCGCGGCGGTGTCCGTGGGCAGGCGGCGCAGGATGGAATAGCCCTCCGCCGTCTCCAGGATGCCGGAGCACTGTCCCTCCTCCAGAGCCAGGGCCGCCTGCTCCAGCTCCGGGTCCAGGGTTCCGTCCCCGGGCTGCAGGGTCCGTGGACCGGCGGTGTCGGCGCCGGCGGCGGAGAGCCGGTCGAACACCGCCGCGATGTCCGACGCACCGTTGAGGGCGGAGAAGGCCTCCGCCGCCTGCTCCGATGCCCCGTCTCCGGCGGGGATGAGGATGCGGTCCACGGTGAGATAGCCCGCCTCCCCGGCAAAGGCCTCCAGCGCCTCCGCATCCGCCGCGGCGGGGCCGTCCCCCGCCGCCAGCGCGCACAGCTGGGCGTACAGCAGCCCCACTCCCGCCAGCTCCCGGGCCCGTTCCCGGTCCAGTCCCCGGTCCCGCAGCGCCGCCAGCGCGGCCGCCTCGTCGTCCCCGGCCTGCTCCGCCCAGTCCGCCTCCAGCCGCTCCCGGTCCGACTCCGTCAGGGCGCAGCCGTACTGTTCCGCCCAGTTTTCCACGGTGGCGTACAGGGCGGTGTCCGCCAGGGCCTGGCGCAGCGCCCACTGGGCAGGGGTGCCCTGATCCGTCTGGGCCTGCCAGTCCAGTTCCTCCCCCGCCGCCCGGTATTCCTCCGCCAGCTGGTCGCAGGCGGCGGCGAGCCAGTAGAGATACCGCCACCCCGGCACCGCCCGACCGTCCACCGTCAGCAGCGTCTCCTCTTCGGAGATGCCCGCCGCCCGGCCCAAAAACGACGCCCGGCCCCCGCCGTCTCCCTCCCCGCCGCAGGCGGTGAGGACCAGGGACAGCGACAGGGCCAGGCCAATGATGCGCAGTTTCATATGCGTTCGCTCCTCTCCCGGCTCGTCCTTCCATCTCTATGCCGGGAGGGGGCACATTATTCGCTTTTTTCTCCGGCGGCCAGCTTCAGATCCTCCACCAGGGTCAGGGCGGCCTCCAGCACATCCTCCCCGGGCTTGAGCTTCAGGGACAGCGCCGGGACGTCCCCCGCCGCCAGGGTCAGCCGGAACTTGTACTTGGCCAGACCGCACACCTGCACCAGCGCCTGGGGCTGGAACCGCCCCAGCTGCAGACGCAGCACATCCTTCTTCTGGGAGATGTCGGACACGCCCGCCTTGGCCGCCGCGGCCCGCAGCAGCGCCACATCCAGAAGGGCCAGCACGGACCTGGGCGCCTCGCCGTAGCGGTCCAGCATCTCGTCCAGAAGGTCGGAGGCGTCGTCGTTGGTGCGGACGGCGGCGATGCGCCGGTAGAGGTCCATGCGCTGCTCGGCGGAGGGGACGTACCGCTCCGGGATGTTGGCGCTGACGGTGAGATCGGCGGCGCACTCCGTCTCGATCTGCTTTTCCTCGCCCCGCTCCTCCAGAACGGCCTCCTCCAACAGCTTGAGGTACAGGTCGTAGCCCACGCTCATGAGGTAGCCGGACTGCTCGGGGCCCAGCAGGTTCCCCGCGCCCCGGATCTCCAGGTCCCGCATGGCGATCTTGAAGCCGGAGCCGAACTCCACGTACTCCCGGATGGCGGCCAGGCGCTTGGCCGCCGTCTCCTGGAGGACCTTGCCCCGGCGGTAGGTGAGGTAGGCGTAGGCCCGGCGGGAGCTGCGGCCGATGCGGCCCCGGATCTGGTGGAGCTGGGCCAGGCCCATTTTGTCGGCGTCCTCGATGATGAGGGTGTTGACGTTGGAGATGTCGATGCCGGTCTCGATGATGGTGGTGCACACCAGCACGTCCGCCTCTCCGTCCACCATGGCCTGCATGACGGCGGTGAGCTCCTGCTCGCCCATCTTGCCGTGGCCCGTCACCACCCGTACCTCGGGCCCCAGCATCTTCTGGATCCGGGCGGCGGTGAGGTCGATGCTCTCCACCCGGTTGTGCAGGTAGTACACCTGCCCGCCCCGGCTCAGCTCCCGGCGCATGGCGTCCTCGATGATGGCCCAGTCGTGCTCCAGCACGTAGGTCTGCACCGGCTGGCGGTCGGCGGGAGGCTCCTCGATGGCGGACATGTCCCGCAGCCCCGAGAGGGCCATGTTCAGCGTCCGGGGGATGGGGGTGGCGGAAAGGGTCAGCACATCCACCTGGCGGCTCATCTCCTTGAGCCGCTCCTTGTGGGTGACGCCGAAGCGCTGCTCCTCGTCGATGACCAGCAGCCCCAGGTCCTTGAAGGCCACGCCCTTTTGCAGCAGCTTGTGGGTGCCGATGAGCAGATCCACCGCGCCCCGGGACGCGGCGTCCAGGATGCGCTTTTGCTCCTTGGCGGTGGTGTAGCGGGTGAGGACCTCGATCTTCACGGGGAAGTCCCGGAACCGGCCGCAGGCGGTGGCGTAGTGCTGCTGGGCAAGCACGGTGGTGGGCACCAGGATGGCGGCCTGCTTGCCGTCCAGCACGCACTTCATCACCGCCCGCAGCGCCACCTCCGTTTTGCCGTAGCCCACGTCGCCGCACAGCAGCCGGTCCATCGGCCGGGGCTTTTCCATGTCCCGTTTGATCTCCTCCACGGCCCGGAGCTGGTCGTCGGTCTCCGCGTAGGGGAAGGCCTCTTCGAACTCCAGCTGCCAGGGGGAGTCCGGGGAGAAGGCGAAGCCCGGCTGCTTCTGCCGCTGGGCGTAGAGGGCGATGAGTCCCTTGGCCAGATCCTTGGCGGCCTTCTTGGCCTTGGTCTTCTGCCGGGCCCACTCGGTGCCGCCCAGCTTGTTGAGCCTCTGCCGCTCCTGGTCCTCCCCGCCGCCGATGTACTTGGACACCAGGTCCAGCGACGTGGCGGGAACGTACAGGCAGTCTCCCCCGGCGTAGTCGATCTTGATATAGTCCTTTTCCACGCCGTCCACCAGCATCCGCTGGATGCCGGCAAAGCGGCCCACGCCGTGGTGGGCATGGACCACCAGATCCCCGGGGGTGAGGTCCGTATAGGACTGGATCTTCTGGCGGTTGGACTCCTTTTTCAGCTTCAGGCGCTTCTGGGACGCGGCGGTGAGCTGCCCCTCGGTGAGCACCGCCAGCTTCAGCTGCGGCCACTCGCACCCGGCAGAGAGGGCCCCCACGCCGATGCGCACCTCCCCCGGCCCGGGCAGGACGCCGCAGCCGGGATCCACCGCGGCCCGGATGTCCCGTCCCTCCAGCATCCGCTGGAGGTTCCCCGCCCGGCTCTCGCTGCCGCAGAGCACCAGCACGCCGCTGCCGCCGGCGCGGTACTGCTCCAGATCCGCCACCGCCGCCTCCAAACTGCCGCCGTAGGCGCTGAGCTGCCGGGCGGTCATGGACATGAGCCCCTTTGGCCGCAGGGGATGCCGGGAGGTGGGCAGGGAGTCGGCCAGGATCACCGGAAAATCCTCCAGCGCGGCGTACAGCTCCTCCGGGGCCAGGCTCACATGGGCATGCTCCCCGGCCATGAGCCCCGCCTCCATCAGGGTCTCCGTGTCCTGGCGCAGCTGCAGCGCCTCGCCCCGGACCCGCTCGTCCACCCGGCCGCTCTCACACAGGAACACCACCGCCTCTTCGGGCAGGTAGGAGACTCCGGAGGCGGCCTCCGGATACACCGCCGTAAGGTAGCGGTCCATGCCCCCGGGCACCGCTCCGGCGGAGAGGCGCTCGGCGTCCTCCCGGAGATGGGCGGCGGTTTCCGGCTTCTTCTTTTCCGCCTTCCGGGCCAGGGCGGAGAGGGTCTCCGCCAGTCCATGGAGGCCTCCCGGGGCGCAGTGGGGCAGCACCTCCGCCGCCGGCAGCACCAGCGCCGTGTCCACATTGGCGGTGCGGCGCTGGGTGCCGGGGTCAAAGGCGCCCATGGAGTCGATCTCGTCGTCGAAGAACTCGCACCTCACCGGCTGGTCCATCAGCGGGGAGTAGACATCCAGGATGCCGCCCCGCAGGGCGAACTGCCCCACGCCCTCCACCTGGTCGCACCGGGCGTATCCGGCGGCCAGGAGCCTCTCGGCGATCTCCTTGGGGTCCGCCCGGCCTCCGGCCTCCAGCGTGAAGGACAGCTCCGCCAAAAGCTGCGGCGGCATGGTCCGGGCCATCAGGGCATCCGCCGCAGCCACCACCACCCGGGCCTCTCCCCGGGCCATGGCGTACAGCGCCGCCAGACGCCGCCGCTCCCACTCCCGGGAGGACACCGCCCCGGGCCGGAACTGCCACTCCCGGGCGGCCAGGGTCACCACGGCCTGGCCGGTGAGGGTCTCCAGATCCCCGGCCAGCTGCCGGACCTCCCGCTCGTCCCCGCAGAGGAACACCGCAGGCCGTCCCGCCGCCGCGGCCACCGCCGCGCCCACGCAGGCCCGCTGCACCGGCTGGAGGCCGCTGACCGCTGCGGGACACCCGCCGCCGTCCACCCGGCGGATCAGCTCCGCCACCTCCGGGATGGTCTGCAATTGCTTCAAAAACTGTTCCATGGTCTCCGTTCCTTGTAAAAATCTGGAAGTCCAGTCCGCAGGGACACGCCCCCGCAGGCACGTCCCCGGGGGGTGTCAGTTGAAATCGTTCATGGCCTTCTGGCAGCCGCTGCGGATGATGCACTCCGCGGCGTCGATGGCCCGGCCGAAGGTCTCCAGCAGCACCTTGCGCTCGGCTTGGGAGGGCACGCCGATGACCCAGTCGATCATGTCGGCTCCGCCGCCGGCCGGGGCGCCGGTGCCGATCTTGATGCGGGGGAAATCCTGGGTGCCCAGGTGGGCGATGATGTTCTTGATGCCGTTGTGGCCCCCGGCGGAGCCGGTGGGCCGGACCCGGAGCTTGCCCACAGGCAGGGATACATCGTCGTAGATCACCAGCACCCGCTCCGGGGGCAGCTTGTAAAACTGCACCGCCTCCCGCACCGCCTCCCCGGAGAGGTTCATGTAGGTCTGGGGCTTCATCACCAGACACTTGGCTCCGGCGAAGGTGAGGATGTTATAGGCGGATTTGAACTTCACCTTGTTGAGCTTCACGCCCTCCCGCTGGGCCAGCAGGTCCACGGTGAGGAAGCCCATGTTGTGGCGGGTGCGTTCGTACTTCTGGCCGGGGTTCCCCAGGCCCACCACCAGCCAGTCCACAGCGGAGGATTTGCTACCAAACAGCATACAGCGCTCCTTTGCAAAATATGAGTGACACGCCAGCAAGGCGGGAAAGCACACTTTCCCGCCTTGCGTGATGGTTTTCGGATGTCCCGCGCCTCAGCGGAACAGCTTGGAGATGGAGATCTCCTGATAGATGCGCTCGATGGCCTCGCAGAACATGGGGCCCACGGACAGATACTTGATCTTGCTGCTGCTGGCAGGGTCGATCTCCGGCACGGTGTTGAGCAGCGTCAGCTCCTGGATGACGCTGTTGTTCACCCGCTCGATGGCGGGGCCGGAGAGGACGCCGTGGGAGGCGCAGGCGTGGACGCTGTTGGCGCCGCCCACCTCGATGAGGGCCTTGGCGGCGTTGCACAGGGACCCGCCGGTGTCCACCATGTCGTCAAAGAGGATGCAGTCCTTGCCCCGGACGTCGCCGATGACGTTCATGACCTCGCAGCTGTTGGCCTTCTGGCGGCGCTTGTCCACGATGGCCAGGTTCATGTGCAGCTTCTGGGCGAAGGCACGGGCCCGGGCCACGGAGCCCACGTCGGGAGAGACCACCATCATGTTCTCGCAGTCGGCGCCGAACTTCTTGGCGTAGTAGTCCACGAAGATGGGGTTGCCGGCCAGGTTGTCCACGGGGATGTCGAAGAAGCCCTGGATCTGGGCGGCGTGGAGGTCCATGGTCAGCACCCGGTCGGCGCCGGCGGTGGTGATCATGTTGGCCACCAGCTTGGCAGTGATGGGATCCCGGGCCTTGGCCTTGCGGTCCTGCCGGGCATAGCCGAAGTAGGGCACCACGGCGGTGATGCGGCCGGCGGAGGCGCGCTTGAGCGCGTCGATCATGATGAGCAGCTCCATGAGGTTGTTGTTCACCGGCGCACAGGTGGACTGGACCACGAACACGTCGCTGCCGCGGACCGTCTCGTACAGGGAGACATACACCTCTCCGTCGGAGAAGGTGCCCACCTCCGACTCGCCCAGCTTGGTGCCCATGAGCTTGCAGATCTCCTCCGCCAGCTTGGGATTGGAATTACCGGAAAACACTTTGATATCCTTGCCGTGAGAAATCATTTCCAAACGCCCTCTTTCTGTATTCTATATGGTAAAAAATATCCTCTCAAAAAATTCAGGGAGCCCCGGGGCTCAGTCCTTGCCGTGCATCCGTCTGCGGCGGGCGGCCCAGCCCTCCAGGTTCTTCTGCCGGGCGCGGGCCACAGCCAGCGCATCGGGAGGCACTTCGTCGGTGATGGTGCTGCCGGCAGCGATATAGGACCCCTCTCCCACGGTGACGGGGGCGATGAGGTTGGTGTTGCAGCCGATGAAGGCGTTGTCGCCGATGGTGCAGCGGTGTTTTTTGAAGCCGTCGTAGTTGGTGGTGATGGTGCCGCAGCCGAAGTTGACCCCGCCGCCCACGTCGGCGTCGCCCACGTAGGTCAGGTGGCTCATCTTGGTGCCCGGGCCCAGCGTGCAGTTTTTCAGCTGGACGAAGGCGCCGATGTGGCACTTGGCCCCCACAGTGCAGTTGGGGCGGACATGGGCATAGGGCCCCACGTCGCAGCCGTCGCCGAAGGTGCTCTCATTGATCTGGGAGGCGTTGACCTCCACGCCCTCGCCCAGGGTGCAGGCGTTCACCACGGCGTTGGGACCGATGGTGCAGCGCTCTCCGATGCGTGTCGCGCCCCGGATGATGGTGCCGGGCAGCACCACGGTGCCCGCGCCGATCTCGGCCCGGGGGTCGATATACACAGCGGCGGGATCCAGTACCCGCACGCCGTTTTGGATGTGGCGGCGGACGATCCGGTCCCGGAGCAGCAGCTCCAGCTCGGCGATGGTGTCCGGGCCGTACACCGGCAGCCAGCCGGGCACCAGCTCCGCTCCGGAGACATTGTTGCTCATCCGTTCCTTCCAGCTCTCCTGGAGCTCATAGCCCGGCGCGGCATAGGCAAAGCCCGGACCGGCCTCGGCCATGGGCAGGGCCGCCCGGCACAGCACCAGCACCGGGTCCGGCGTGTTCAAAAACGCCATGAGGTCGTCCTGCCGCTCGGAGACGGTGACGTCCGCGCCGTCCGGGAAGCAGGCCCGGGCCTCCCCGGCGAACCGGGGACCGCAGACAACGAAAAACCGCTGCACACCATCGGCCAACAACTGCTTGCTCACCCAGGTCAGGATCGGGCAAAATAGAACGGCTTCCAGCATCAGCGGTTTGGAATGTTCCGGAACGGAGGAGTCCTCTTCCAGAAAGAACACGGCGCTTTGCGCACTGATCATGATCGTTCTCCTCCTCAGGTTTCATCAGGAATTTGCAGGCGGGACCGCAGTCCCTGCGCAGGCTTATTATATCAGACTTTTGCAGGAAATCCAGTGTTTCCAGCGAATTTATAAAAGAAATTTCTCCTTGCAGAAGGCGGGCTTTTCATCATTTCGTAAAATTTCGCCCCCCATCCTCGTACTTTTCTCTGAAAATGGTTTTTCTTCGACATATAGTAGTTGAATTTGCGCAGGTAAAGGATTACAATAACACTTGCTCGTAAAAAACAGGAGGCTTTGATTCTTATGCTCAACATCGTGCTGGTGGAGCCGGAGATCCCCCAGAACTGCGGCAACATCGCCCGCACCTGCGCGGCCACCGGCAGCCGCCTGCACCTGGTCCGCCCCCTGGGGTTCGACATCTCGGAGAAGGCCGTGCGCCGGGCGGGGCTGGACTATTGGCACCTGGTGGAGGTCTTTGACTACGAAAATCTGGACGATCTCTTCGCCCGCCATCCAGAGGCCGCCGCGGAGCTGTGGCTCACCACCACCAAGGCCCCCCGGTCCTATCAGGAGGCGGTGTTCACGCCGGACAGCTGGCTCTTTTTCGGCAAGGAGACGGCGGGGCTGCCCCTCTCGTTCCGGGAGCGGTTCCGTGACCGGTGCATCCGCCTGCCCATGGTGGCGGAGGCCCGGAGCCTGAACCTCTCCAACACCGTGGCCGTCTGCGTGTACGAGGCGCTGCGGCAGACGGGCTTCCCCGGGCTCCAGGGCACCGGCGAGATGGCGGAGCCCGCTCCTTAATAAAAATATGTGTACCCCCGGCGCACCCGCGCCGTAAACCATCACCGAATCATATGGAGGAATTCCCATGAACTACAACAAAAAGACCGTACGCGACGTAGATGTGGCGGGCAAGAAGGTCCTGCTGCGCTGCGACTTCAACGTCCCTCAGGACAAGGACACCGGCGCCATCACCAGCGACAAGCGCATCGTGGCCGCCCTGCCCACCATTCAGTACCTGCTGGACCAGGGCGCGGCCGTCATCGCCTGCTCGCACCTGGGCAAGCCCGCCGCGACCTTCGAGTCCTATGCCAAGAAGCAGGCGGAAAAGGGCAAGGAGGCCACCGAAGAGGGCTGGAAGAAGTCCCTTCAAAAGCTGTCCCTAGCGCCCGTGGCCCAGCGCCTGAGCGAGCTTTTGGGCAAGCCGGTGATCATGGCCGCCGACGTGGTGGGCCCCGATGCCCAGGCCAAGGCCGCGGCCCTGCAGCCCGGCCAGATCCTGCTGCTGGAGAACACCCGCTTTGAAAAGGGCGAGACCAAGAACGACCCCGCTTTGGCCCGCGCCATGGCTTCCATGGCGGAGCTGTATGTGTCCGACGCCTTCGGCGCCGTGCACCGGGCCCACGCCTCCACCGCCGGCGTGGCGGAGTATCTGCCCGCCGTGTCCGGCTTCCTGATCCAGAAGGAGCTGGAGGTGCTGGGCGGCGCCATCTCCAACCCCAAGCGGCCCCTGGTGGCCATTCTGGGCGGCAGCAAGGTCTCCAGCAAGATCGGCGTCATCAACAACCTTCTGGAGATCGCCGACTCCATCATCATCGGCGGCGGCATGGCCTACACCTTCGCCGCGGCCCAGGGCGGCAAGGTGGGCGAGAGCCTGCTGGAGGCCGACTGGATGGACTACTCCCGTGAGATGATCGAAAAGGCCGCCGCCAAGGGCGTCAAGCTCCTGCTGCCCGTGGACACCGTCTGCGCCGACGCTTTCGCCCCCGACGCCAAGAGCCAGGTGGTAAAGGCCGGCGAGATCCCCGACGGCTGGCAGGGCCTGGACATCGGTCCTGAGACCGTGAAGCTGTACTGCAGCGCCGTGGCCGACGCGGGCACCGTGATCTGGAACGGCCCCATGGGCGTTTTTGAGTTCCCCGCCTTCGCCAAGGGCACCGAGGCCGTGGCCGAGGCCCTGAGCAAGACGGACGCCATCACCATCATCGGCGGCGGCGACAGCGCGGCTGCCGTGGAGCAGCTGGGCTATGCCGACAAGATGACCCATATCTCCACCGGCGGCGGCGCCTCCCTGGAGTTCCTGGAGGGCAAGGAGCTGCCCGGCGTGGCCTGCCTGCTGGATAAGTAACTTCCCTGCCGCCGCCTACCCACCGTCGCGGCAAAACGATTCCCGGCCCCTCTCGGGGCCGCCAATCGTGCCGCTTCCTCGACACGGCCTCGCTTCATCCGCCGCAGGCGGCGCTTCGGCCGTGTCCAGCGGCGCCTCCCTGGAGTTCCTGGAGGGCAAGGAGCTGCCCGGCGTGGCCTGCCTGCTGGATAAGTAACTTCTCTCCTCCGGGCAGCGCCCGGGGCCCCCGCGAAAGCCCAGCGCAAGCGGGTTTCGTGGGGAGAGGAGGAGCAGCGAAGTGAGCGAGCTTTCGCCGCAGGCGGAAGCGAGGGATATGGAGCTTGCTCCGACGACGCCCGGCGTGGCCTGCCTGCTGGACAAGTAAGCGCGTCTTTCCGGGCAGTTCCCGGAGACAGCACAAAGGCGCGCCAAGACGCCATATTCATCTGAAATACGCACCTGTCCCGGTCAGGCAAACGGGGGGAACCGGCGGTTCCCCCCGTTTTCGACCCAAGGAGCATTTCTGACCGCACTCTTTTCCGAAAAAGGTGGCGAAAAGCTTGACAAATCCCCCGCTTTTCGCTATAAATTAATAGGTTTGAATCACGCGGCAGGGATCGTCCGCCGCTGCATGGCGCTTTTCGAGGCGGCGGGCCGCCGCCCCACGATTTTGAGAGAACATAAAGGAGACAAGATCATTATGAACCGCAGATACCGCAAGACCGTCATCGCCGGCAACTGGAAGATGAACATGACTGCCGCCGAGACCAAGAAGTTCGCCGAGGACATCAAGAAGATCATGCCCCGCGCCAAGTGGTGCGAGACCCTGATCTGCGTGCCCGCCTGCAACATCTCCACCGCCGCCAAGGCCTTCAAGGACCTGCGGATCTCCGTGGGCGCCGAGAACGTGTACTTCGAGGAGAAGGGCGCTTACACCGGCGAGGTCTCCGCGGACATGCTCAAGGATCTGGGCGTCAAGTACGTCATCGTGGGCCACAGCGAGCGGCGGCAGTACTTCTGCGAGACCGACGCCACTGTCAACAAGAAGGTCCACGCCGTGCTGAATGCCGGCATGAACCCCATCATCTGCGTGGGCGAGAGCCTGGAGCAGCGTGAGATGGGCGTCACCGCCGAGTGGATCGCCCTGCAGGTCAAGAGCGCGCTGTACGGCGTCCCTGCCGACAAGCTGCGCCGCTGCATCATCGCCTATGAGCCCATCTGGGCCATCGGCACCGGCAAGACCGCCACGGCCGAGCAGGCCGGCGAGGTGTGCAGCGGCATCCGCGCCACCATCCGCAGCCTGTACGGCGCCCGGGTGGCCCGCTCCGTCACCATCCAGTACGGCGGGTCCATGAATCCCAAGAACGCCGCGGAGCTGCTCTCCCAGCCCGATATCGACGGCGGCCTCATCGGCGGCGCGGCCCTGAAGCCCGAGCAGTTCGTGGACATCATCAACGCCGCCAACCAGGACTGAGGGGACCCGTCCGCTCCCTCCCTTTCCGGAACCAGCGGAGCGGTGAATGAAAAGAGGTTTCTATGAACAAAACACCGACGACTCTCATTATCATGGACGGCTTCGGCATGTGCGCCGGCAGCGCCGGCAACGCCGTGGCCGCCGCCCGGACGCCCCGGCTGGACCAGTTCTTCCAGGACTTCGCCCACACGGAGCTGTCCGCCTCCGGGCTGGACGTGGGCCTGCCCGCCGGGCAGATGGGCAACAGCGAGGTGGGCCACACCAACATCGGCGCCGGCCGGGTGGTGTTCCAGGATCTGCCCCGCATCACGAAATCCATTGCCGACGGGGACTTTTTCACCAACCCCGCCTATGTCCACGCCATGGACGCGTGCCTGGAAAAGGGCACGGCCCTGCACCTGATGGGCCTTTTGTCCGACGGCGGCGTCCACTCCCACCTGGACCACCTCTTCGCCCTGCTGCGCATGGCCAAGGAGCGGGGCCTGGAGAAGGTGTATATCCACGCCTTCCTGGACGGCCGGGACGTCTCCCCCACCTCCGGCGCGGACTTCGTGGCCCGGACGGTGGAGACCTGCCGGGACATCGGCGTGGGCAAGATCGCCACGGTGATGGGCCGCTATTACGCCATGGACCGGGACAAGCGCTGGGACCGGGTGGAGCAGGCCTATGACGCCATGGTCTACGGCGAGGGGGCCGTGTTCAACCCCGTGCCCGTGGCCGCGGTGAAGGACTCCTACGCCGCCGGGGTCACCGACGAGTTCGTGGAGCCCGTGGTGTGCGACACCGAGGGCACCATCTCCGACAACGACAGCGTGATCTTCTTCAACTTCCGGCCCGACCGGGCCCGGGAGATCACCCGCGCCCTGGTGGACCCGGATTTTGACGGCTTCACCCGCCAGATCTTCCCCCTGACCTTCGTGTGCAACACGGAGTACGACGCCACCATGCCCAACGTGGAGGTGGCCTATCCCCGCACCAGCGTGCGCAACGGCCTGGGCGAGTATCTCAGCCGCATGGGCATGACCCAGCTGCGCATCGCCGAGACGGAGAAGTACGCCCACGTGACGTTCTTCTTCAACGGCGGCAGCGAGACGGTGTTCCCCGGCGAGGACCGGGTGCTGGTGGCCTCTCCCAAGGTGGCCACCTACGACCTCCAGCCGGAGATGAGCGCCGTGGAGGTGACGGACAAGTGCGTCGAACGCATCGAGTCCGGTGCCTACGACGTCATCATCCTGAACTTTGCCAACTGCGACATGGTGGGCCACACCGGCGTCTTTGAGGCGGCGGTGAAGGCGGTGGAGACCGTGGACACCTGCGTGGGCCGGGTGGTGGACGCCACCTTGAAGATGGGCGGCATCGCCATGATCACCGCCGACCACGGCAACGCCGAGCAGATGGTGGAGCCGGACGGCAGTCCTATGACCGCCCACACCACCAACCCCGTGCCCTTTATCCTCTGCGGCGCCGGGTCCGAGCTGCGCAGAGGCGGCCGCCTGGCGGACATCGCCCCCACCATTCTGGACGTGCTGGGTCTGGCCTGCCCCCAGGAGATGGACGGCAAGACCCTCATCATCAAGTAAGCGCATTTGACACACAAAGTCCCGGGACCGCGCGGTCCCGGGACTTTTTCTCTCTCCTGTATAAAATCTGGCAAAAGCGCCCATACTCTCCCCATCCAAGAAACAAGGGAGGGAGCTGTATGAACAGCAAACTGACGTCCCTGCTCCATGGCCGGGGCCTCTATGCCCTGGCGGCGGCGTGCGTCCTGGCGGCGGCCCTGGGCGGATATTTCCTGCTGGGCGGCCGGGCGGAGCCGGAGACGGCGGAGGCCGGAGAAGCGGTGGAGATGCCGGAGCTGCCGGTGACCGCGCCTGTGGAAGAGGAACCGGTGGAGACGGTGACCCCGGCGGTGATCCCGGAGGAGACGGTGCCGGAGGAGCCGGTGACCGTGGAGACCGTCCCGGTGATGGACACCGCGCCGGTGGAGGCGGAGCCGCCCCGGGTGGTGATGTCCCCGCTGGAGGGGGAGGTGGTATCCGCCTTCTCCGTGGACCAGCTGGTGTATAACGCCGCTCTGGCGGACTGGCGCACCCATGACGGCATGGACATCGCGGCGGAGGAGGGCACGGACGTCCTGGCGGCCTGCGCGGGCACCGTGGTCCACGTCTCCGAGGACGTGCTGATGGGCACCACCGTGGTGGTGGACCACGGCGACGGCTATCAGACCACCTACGCCAATCTCCAGTCCGGCCCGCCGGTGGCGGAGGGTGAAAGCGTCTCCGCCGGACAGATCATCGGCGCGGTGGGCAGCGGCGCGGCGGCAGAGTCCGACCGCGGCCCCCACCTGCACTTCGGCGTCACCCTGGACGGCGACGCTGTGGACCCCCAGGCCTTTCTGAAGGGCTGAGCGCAAAAAACCGCTCCGGACAGGATCCCGTCCGGAGCGGTTTTTTGATGTGCAGCACACAGGGATCAGGCTGCCGCCCGGTCCATGAAGGCGGAGGCCCGGCGCACGGTGCGCCGCAGGAAGATGATGCTCAGCGCCATGGAGGCCACCTCCGCCACAGGGAAGGCGAACCACACCAGCTCCAGCTTCCCCGTCTGGGCCAGCAGCCACGCCACCGGCAGCAGCACCACCAGCTGGCGGCACACGGAGACGATGAGGCTGTACACCGGGTTGCCGATGGCCTGGCACACGGAGCCGGCGATGATGTCGAAGCCCGCCAGCAGGAAGTGGATGCTGATGATCCGCAGGGCCACCTGACCGATGGAGAGCATGTCCTCGGAGGCGTTGAAGAACAGCAGCAGCTGCTGCGGGAAGAGCTGGAAGAGCAGCACGCCCACCGCCATGATGCAAACGGCGGTGCAGATGGTCAGCCGCACGGTCTTCCACACCCGCTCCGGCCGGGCGGCGCCGAAGTTGTAGGAGATGATGGGCACCATGCCGTTGTTCAGGCCGAACACCGGCATGAAGATGAAGCTCTGGAGCTTGAAGTAGGCGCCGAACACGGCGGTGGCGGTGTCGGTGAAGGCGATGAGGATCTTGTTGAGGCCGAACACCATCACGGAGGAGATGGACTGCATCACGATGGAGGGGATGCCCACCCGGTAGATCTCCCAGGCCACGGTCTTGTTCCAGCGGATCTCCCGGAGCCGGATGTGGATGTCCGGATTGCAGCGCAGGTTGATGATCACGGCCAGGATGGCGGCGATGATCTGGCCCATCACCGTGGCCCAGGCGGCGCCGGCCACCTCCAGCCGGGGCATGCCGAAGTAGCCGAAGATCAGGATGGGGTCCATGATGATGTTGATGACGGCGCCCACCAGCTGGGTGCACATGGCCAGGGTGGTGCGGCCGGTGGACTGGAGCAGCCGCTCAAAGCAGAACTGGCTGAAAATGCCGATGGACAGGCCCAGGCACACGGTGGCGTACTCCGTGCCGTATTCCACGATGACGGCATTGTCGGTCTGGGCCAGGAAGAAGGTCCGGGAGAACAGCAATCCCGCCACAGCGAACACCACGAAGCTGCACAGGGCCAGGAAGATGCCGGTATTGGCTGCACGGTCCGCCATATCCTGGCGCTTTTCGCCCAGGGACCGGGACAGCAGGGCGTTCATGCCCACGGCGGTGCCGCCGCCCACGGCGATCATCAGGTTCTGCAGGGGGAAGGCCAGAGACACGGCGTTCAGAGCGTCCTGGCTCAGCTGGGCCACGAACACGCTGTCCACCACGTTGTAAAACGCCTGGACCAGCATGGAGATCATCATGGGGATGGCCATGCCCGCCAGCAGACGGCCCACGGGCATGGTGCCCATCTTGTTTTCTGCGGGCGCGGTGTTGTTCTTTGCCATCATATCAGCATCCTTTCTCATTTGTTCGTCAAAAAGGACGCGGCCTCGCAGCCGCGTCTTTTTCGTGGCGTTGTTCGCTTACTTCTTCAGCTCGCCGGTGGCCAGCTGGGTGAGGTACGCATTCAGGAATCCGTCCAGGTCCCCGTCCATCACGCTGTCGATGTTGCCGGTCTCGTAGCCGGTGCGGGTGTCCTTGACCATCTGGTAGGGCATGAACACATAGGAGCGGATCTGGCTGCCCCATTCGATCTTCATCTGCACGCCCTTGATGTCGGAGATCTTCTCCGCATGCTGCTGGGCCTTGAGCTCCAACAGCTTCGCCCGCAGCATCTTCATGCAGTTGTCCTTGTTCTGGAACTGGCTGCGCTCCTGCTGGGAAGCCACCACGATGCCCGTGGGCTTGTGGATGAGGCGCACGGCGGAGGAGGTCTTGTTGACGTGCTGGCCGCCGGCGCCGGAGGCGCGGTAGACCTGCATCTCGATGTCCTCGTCCCGGATCTCGATGGTCTCGTCGTTCTCGATCTCCGGCATCACTTCCACGGCGGCAAAGGAGGTCTGCCGCCGGGCGTTGGCGTCGAAGGGAGACACCCGCACCAGCCGGTGCACGCCGTTTTCGCTCTTCAAAAGGCCGTAGGCGTTCTCACCCTCGATGGAGATGGCGGCGGACTTGATGCCGGCCTCGTCGCCGTCCTCATAGTCCAGGATCTTGTAGGTGAAGCCGTGGCGCTCCACCCAGCGGGTGTACATCCGGTAGAGCATCTGGGCCCAGTCCTGGGCCTCGGTGCCGCCGGCGCCGGCGTGGAACTGCAAAATGGCATTGGAGCTGTCGTACTCGCCGGAGAGCAGGGTGGTCATCCGGGTCTCCTCCACCTTCTCCTCCAGGGCGGCGTACTCCGTCTTGAGCTCTGCCAGCAGCTCCTCGTCGTCGGCCTCCTGGCCCATCTCGCAAAGGGCGGTGAGGTCCTCCCAGGCAGAGACCAGCTTCTCCTGCCGGGCCACCTTGTTCTGCAGCTGCTTGAGGCGCATCTGCACCTTCTGGGACCGCTCCAGGTCGTTCCAGAACCCGTCCTGGGCCGTCTCATCCTCCAGACGCCGGGCCTCCTGCCGGGCGCTCTCCACATCCAGGGCGGCAGAGAGCTTTTCAAGCTCCGGACCCAGATCCCGCAGCTTCTGCTTGTACGCGTCGTATTCGATCAAAGCCATGGCGTCGTTCTCCGTTTCTCAAGTTTTCATAAGCTGTAATATTATACCGGAATGCTGCCTGTTTGTAAAGGAAAACCTCTCTTTTTTCTGGCAATATTTGCTTGTTCATAGTTTGTTCATGATTATTTCATGATTTTCAGCTATGTTACTAGAAAGAGTCAAATAAAATGCCACTATTCACCGTACAATCTGTCAAATGGAGGGACGTGTATGAAAGGATTTTGGTCAAAAAAGCTGCCGGCGTTTGTCCTGGCGCTGATCATGACGGCCAGCGTGATGCCCGCCGCCCTGGCCGCGGACTGCGGCCACAACAACTGGGGCGCCTGGACCAAGCTGGATGAAAGCAAGCACCAGCGGGTGTGCCTGACCAGCGGCTGCCCCGGCACCCAGGAGGCCAATCACAGCTGGGCCGCCGCTTATGAGACGGATGCTGCCTCTCACTGGAAAAAGTGCACCGACTGCGGTGCCCAGACCACTCATGAGGCCCACACCTACACCGGCACCATGAAGTCCGACGCCTCCAACCACTGGGACCAGTGCACGGTATGCGGCTATCGGGACAACCTGGGCGGCCACGTGGATACCAACAATGACGGCAAGTGCGACACCTGCGGCTATTCCATGGGCACCACGACCATCACCGTGACCTTCATCAACGGCCTTGCCACCTACCGCACCCAGAGCATCTCCCGGGGCGGCGCTCCCTCCAACCCCGGCACCCCCAGCAAGGCCTCCTCCGGCGGCCGGAAGTACACTTTCAAGGGCTGGACCACCACGAATCCCGGCAGTGCCGGACTGTACAACGGCCAGTCCTACCTCAGCTCCGCCCAGGTGGCCAGCAGGGCCCTCACCTCCAACACCACCTATTATGCCCTCTACACCGCCAACACCAGCACCGAGATCACCTATGAGGTGGCGGCCGGCGACTCCCTGGTCTTTGACCGGGCGGACTTCAAGGAAGTCTTTGACGACGTCTGGGACGGGGACGACACCTTCCGCTACGCGGTGTTCTATGCCGACAGCTCCCTGAAATCCTCCAACGGCATCCTGTACCACGACTACGGCACCCGGTACGAAGAGGAGCTCTCCCGCTCCGACCTGGAGGACTATGAGTTCTACTACAAGTCCGAGGACTACCTCATCGACAGCCTGACCTTCATCGCCGACGCCGACGCCGACGGCAGGACCGTCACCCTGGACTTCACCCTCTTCGGCGACGACGAGTATGTGGACGGCACGCTGACCATCGAGATCGAGCGGGCCGGCTCCTCCTCCGCCACCCGGGCGGACATCACCTACGAGGTGGATCCCGGCAAGACCGTGTCCTTCGACCGCTCGGATTTCGACGATTTCTTTGACGATGAGTTTGACGGGGACGACTCTTTCGAGTACGTGGTCTTTGAGCCGGACAGCTCTCTGAAATCCTCCAACGGCATTTTGTACTATGACTATGAGGGCCGTCATGAAGAGGAGTTCTCCCGCTCCGATCTGGAGGACTACGAGTTCTATTACCGGGGCGGCGACTATGACATCGACGATCTGACCTTTGTGGCCGACGACGATGCCAACGGCGCCATCGTCACGCTGGACTTCACAGCCTACGGCGATACGGAAAAGGTCTCCGGCGTGCTGAAGATCCTCATCGGCGATGTGGATACCAGCTCCTCCGACAAGGGTGACATCCAGTATACCGTGCTCCCCGGCGAGGAAGTGGAATTTGACCGCTACGATTTCTACGACTTCTTCCGGGAGGAATACTCCGGCACGCCCCGGTATGTCACCTTCGAGCCGGACAGCTCCCTGAAGTCCTCCAACGGCATTCTCTATTACGACTATGACGGCCGGGACGAGGTGGATTTCTCCCGCACCAAGCTGGCCAATACCGTATTCTATTACAATGACAGCGATTACGGCGACTATCCTCTGGATGAGCTGACCTTCGTGGCCGACGATGACTTCGAGGGCACCGTCACCATGGACTTCCGGATCTCCTACGACGAGGACAAGTATGTGGACGGCACTCTGACCATCACCTCCGAGGCCACCGCCGCCGGCAGCATCGGCTTCGGCAGCGTGCGCTATGCCGTCACCACCGGCACCGCCGTGCAGATCAACGCCTATGATTTCGCCCGGCTGTTCAAGTCCCAGCACGGCGCCAACAGCACCTTCCAGTACGTGAAGTTCCTCAGCGCTCCCACCACCGGCTCCCTGTACTACAGCTACTACGGCAGCGACCGCCAGCAGCTCACCACCTCCAACGCCTCCGGCTACGCCTATTATCTGGACGCCACCTCCAGCCAGCGCAAGCTGACGGAGCTGACGTACATCCCCTCCGGCTCCAACTACTGCGCCACCATCCCCTTCATGGCCTACGGCAGCGGCGGGCGCACCGTGGTGGGCAGCGTGCTCATCAGCGTCACCCGGAACACCGTTTCCGAAGTCTACGGCGTCACGCCCAAGAACTCCTCCGTCACCTTCCCCGCCTCCAACATCTACAACGCGGTGTATTCCGCCACCGGCTCCGCCCTGGCCTCCATCCAGCTTCTGAAGCTGCCTGATGCCAGCGTGGGCACCGTAAATGTCAGCGGCGGCTATGTCAGCTACAAGGCCGACACCTCCACCCGCTACGGCTATAACAGCGGCACTCAGCTGATCAGCCAGCTGAAGTTCGTTCCCGCCAGCGGCTACACCGGCTCCGTGGAGATCCCCTATGTGGCTTACAACAGCGCCGGCGACGCCATCGCCTCCGGCACCTTCTCCCTGGGCGTGGTGAACACCGTCAAGCGCTTCACGGACGTCACCTCCTCCACCTGGTGCTACAAGTACGTGACGGAGCTGTCTGACGCCGGCGTCATCGACGGCTACTCTGACGCCAGTTTCCGTCCCAACAACAGCATCACCTACGGCGCGGCGCTGAAGCTCATTATGCTGGCCGCCGGCTATGCCGAGCAGGCGCCCACCGACTCCAGCAATGTCTTCAGCGGTTATCTGGCCCGCGCCAAGGCCGACGGCCTGGTCACCGGCAGCGTGAACCTCTCGGGTACCATTACCCGCCTCCAGGTGTCCCAGCTGGCGGCCAAGGCCATGAAGCTGAGCATCACCAACCTGCCCTCCGCCAAGCCCTTCACCGACACCTCCGATGTCTATGTCCAGGCCCTCAACGCCGCGGGCATCGTGGAAGGCTACTTCGAAAACGGCACCAGCACCTTCAAGCCCAACAACACCCTCACCCGGGGCCATGTGGCCACCATTGTCTGGCGCATGCGCAACTACCAGGGCTGAGAAGCTCCAGGGGGCGGACATCTGTTGATGTCCGCCCCCTGTCCCGTTGCCGTGACGTTTCCCCGGCAAAACCGCACCTCGGGCCCGGTCCTTTTACAGGGCCGGGCCTGTTTTTTGCGTCTCGGGCAGTTGGAAGCCGGCGAAAACTGTGGTATGATGTTGGATCATACCGAAATATGGGAGGGACCGCCATGGAACATCTGATGGACGCCATCGACCGCCGCCTGACGGAGCTGGGCCTGTCCCCCATCTCCGGTGTGGTGAATAACCGGGAACAGTGCACCCGGTATATCAGCCGCATCCTGGAGGACCACGGGAACAAGGTGGCCATCCCCTTTCAGGACACGCTGGAGCAGTATGACTTCCGGGTCAAGCATGTGCTCTTCTCCTTCGGCCTGGGCATCGTTCTGGCCCCCTTCTGCCATCTGGAGGACCGCATCCAAGCCGCCTGCCGCCGGGAGGCGCCCCCCTCCTTCCTGTATGTCTGGCTGACGGTCTGCCTCTACCACGACTTCGGATACTTCATCGCCCCCGCCTGCCGCAGCGCCGCATCGCTGGATGCGCTGGACCTGGCCCACCCCATTTTTGACGCCGGCTATTGTGAGAGCCGGTACTCCCGGCGGCTGTACGAGGCCTACTACCGGGAAAAATACGCCCGCCACGGGCCAGACAGCGAGGAGGTTGGCGACCACGGCATCCTGGGGGGCTGCGTGCTCTTCGACCGGCTGTGGGAAGCGGGAGATCCCCACCGGCGCCCCCTCTATCAGGACATCTGCTGGCGGATCATGGAGCACAACATCTGGAAACGGGAGCAGTCTCTCCCGCCGGAGGACCCCTTTTCCGAGATCGACGCGGACCGCTTCCGCCCCATCGGCCTGTCCGAGCCGCTGCTGTACCTGCTGTCTTTGGTGGATACGCTGGAGATGACCAAGCGGTTTTGCACATATCTGGACAGTGCTGCCGACAAGACGCGATACATCTACCCCAAGACCCTGGGCAGCAAAGTCCGGGTGGAGGTGACGGATGCCTCCATCACCCTGGACAGTTCCGAAATGGAGCGCTTCATCCGTTCCAACCGGTATTTTGACGGCATCAAGGCCTGGAAACGCGGGGTGACGGGCCTGCCGGACTGGGTGCAGACAGCCGTGTTTCAGGACGGCGGCGTATTTACACTGACGCAGCCGTGACCAAGTTCCCGCTTCCCTTACATCCGGGAAGGGGGAACTTGGTCATTTCGCATAAAAAACGCTTCTATTTTACCGGCATTTCATCAAATCGCAGTCATGTTGCCGCAGACAGCCTTGACAGCGGCTGCAAAAGGTGTTATGTATAACTTGTCAGACAACTTATGTTTTCAGGGTATGCTATGAGTGAGAATCTAAAGATCAAAAAAGTGAATGTCACCCAGCAGGTGGCGGAGTATATCCATGACCGGATCGAATCCGGCGCCTGGCCGGAAGGCAGCCAGATCGAATCGGAGCTGCAGATGTCGCAGAAGCTGGGGGTCAGCCGGGCCAGCATCCGCAGCGCGATCCGGCAGTTCATCGCGTATGGCCAGCTGGAGAGCATCCAGGGAAAGGGCACCTTCGTCCGGGCCGGCAGCTCCCCCGCCATGCAGGCCCTCTTCTCTTCCGAGGACAGCGCCAATATTGAAAAGGTCATGCAGTTCCGCACCACCATTGAGCGTGACGCCGCCTTTTATGCGGCGGAGCGTGCAACGCAGGCGGACATCCTCTTCCTGCGCCAGAATCTGGAGCGCATGAAAGCGGCGGATCAGGCCATGGATCTCAAGCTCAGCTGGGAGTATGACATGGAGTTCCACAAAAAGGTAGCCGAAATGTCCGATAATCAGTTTTACCTGGACTCCTTGGACCTGCTGTTCCGCTCCACCTATAACCTGCATTTCAAAATCATCGAGCGCTTGGACGTTCGCTTCGCCAACTACTTTCACCCGGCGATCGTGGAAGCGCTGGACAAGCACGACGGCAAAAAGGCCAGCAACTGCATGATGCAGCATCTGCAGGACTTTGTGGAGATGGTAAAACTGGCGAAATGATTTAAATTTATATTGATTTGTCAGACAACTGATAACTGATAACTTTTAGGAGGCTGTTGGACATGAAGATCACAGAAATCAAAACGCTGCGCATGGAGGAATTCTCCAACATCTGTTATGTGCAGATCATGACGGACGAAGGCATCTGCGGCCTGGGAGAGACCTTCTTCGGCGCCGGCAGTGTGGAGGCGTGGATCCACGACAACGCCTCCCCCATCCTGCTGGGAAAGGACCCCCTGCAGATCGAGAAAAACTGGCATCTGCTCAGCTCGTTTGTAGGCGGCAAGAGCACCGGCTCCGAAAGCCGCGCCCGCTCCGCCATCGACGTGGCTTTGTGGGACCTTCTGGGCAAGGTCACCAACCAGCCCCTGTATCAGCTGCTGGGCGGAAAGACCCGGGACCGGATCCCTCTGTACAATACATGCGCGGGAAAAGCCATGGCCTGCCGCTTCCGGCAGGCCATGGCTTTTTCACTGCTCCGGGCCGCTATCGGGACATCTCCTGCGCCTCCGCACTCCCGGCAGTTTCCGGCCGGTGCTTCCTTTTCCAGATGAAACCGCCGGTCCCCAGAGCCACGCCGACGGCCAGGGCCGCCGGAAGGACGATCCACAAAACGGATGTGCTCTCATCCAGCAGCAGCACCTGTCCCGCCGCGGGAGCTGTGAACACCAGATAGCTGCCGTCCAGGGCGGACTCCACCCGTTCCCAGCCGCCGTCTCCATACACTGCCGCGGCAGGGTTCTCCACCCCATCCGCCCGCAGGCGGATGGTGACGGTGTCCGACTGGCTGCCGGTGACGGCATAACGCCAGGCGGCGCGGACCACGCAGCCCTCCACACGCCCGCCGGGCAGCTCCGCCTGCTCCGCGGTCAAAGCGGCCTCGGGAGAGAAGGTCCCCTCCACCAGCAGCTGCGCCACGCCCGGCCGGTCGGCCAGAGTGGAGGCGGGGGCGGTGAACTGGGCCTGGAGGACCATGCTCCGCCGCAGATCCCGGGTGGGGAACGCGGGCCACTGGCCGTATTGTCCGTCCTGCCGGGGCGCCTGGGGCACCTGGCTCAGATCCAGATCATCCCCATAGGCGAAGGGGATCTCCGCCACGGTCCGGCCGTCCGCCACGAAGCGGTAGGAGAAGGTGAGAAAGTCCGCCGGGATGTGATCCAGCTGGGAAAATTCGTCAAACGCCAGACCCTGGGCAAGATCCGCATAATCCACCCCGTCCAGGCCCGCCAGATCCTCCAGCAGATACCGGTTGCCGCTGAGGTCCTCCTTCTCTGCCTGCCCGGCAATGGCGCCCAGGTACTCTCCGTCGCTGTCGCAGCGCACCATGGTGCGGCAGTCCGCGATCTCTCCGCCCAGGCCCGCCGCGCCGCCCAGCCAGCTCTCACCGGTGAGGTCCACCAGGGCGGCGCACCGCAGGATCCTGCCGCGGGTGCGGCCCGCGATGCCGCCGCAGTAGTCGCCGCCGGTGTCCACCGTGCCCCGGGCGGCGCAGTCCAGAATGGCCCCGGCCTCGCACCGGCCTGCCACGCCTCCGCCGCACTCGTTTTTCGCCGTCACGTCCCCGTCAAAGCGGCAGCCGCGCACCACGGCCCGCAGTGTGGCGGACACGTCGCCCAGCAGCTCCAGCTCCCCCAGGTCAAAGGTGGCCTCCGGGTCGTCTCCCAGCTCGGCGGATACCGTTCCTGCGATGCCGCCCACGTTGGAATCTCCCTCCACTGTGCCGGAGGCGGTGCAGTCCCGGATCAGGCCGGGGCCCCGGTCGATCTCATCGGTGAGATCCACCACCGTCAGCTCCGGTTCCCGGCCCAGATCGGAGATGGCCTGACGCACCGCCTCCAGATCCGCCAGGATGGCCTGGCTAGTGGCGTAGAGGGCATCGTTGTCGGCGCCGGCGTTCCGGGTCATGGCATTCACCCGGTCGCCGATGGCGGTGAGCTCCCGGTCGATGTCATCCACCGCGGACTGCGCCCTGCTGCCCAGGGTGTCGGTATAGGTTTTCAGCAGCGCCCGGATGGCGTCCGCCTCCCGGCTGACCGCATCCAGCGCCTCCCCGGCGTCGTCTGAAAGGCGGTCCCCCGCCCGGTTCAGCGCCGAGAGGGCGCCGCGCAGCGCCTCCAGACTTCGGCTGATGTCCCGGCCGGTCTGTCCCAGGCTCTGGGAGATCCGATCATAGAGGCCGCTCCACTGGCCCGGCAGCTTTGCCGCCAGCTCAACACTCTCCTGAATGGCCCCGGTGATGGCCTCCAGGTGTCCTGCGGGGTCCACGGACGGCAGCGGCACCTCCAGGGCCTGCCGGAACTCCCCGGCGGCGATGAGCCGGGCCACCTCCGCCGCGTACTGCTCCAGGGCCTCCAGCTCCTGGAGCACGGCCTGACGGTGGGTCTGGATGACGGCAAGCTGAGTGCGGATGCCGGAGACGGTGTCCTCCAGGGCGTCGATGGCCTGCCTCAGGCCGCTGTCCGTCTGTCCCGCCAGCTTCTCCAGGGCGTCCAGCAGGGCATCCGACTGGTCCAGCGCCTCCTGGAGCTGCTCCCCCGCGTCGCCGCTGAACCGGTCCAGCGCCTGCCGCAGCGCGTCCAGGCTGCCGCTGACGGCGGTGATGTGACCGTCCAGATCGTCGGCCATGGCCTGGAAGTCCTCCCTGCCCTCCGTCCCGGCGGAATGGGTGCGGTCCTGGATGGCGGAGAGGGAATCCTGGATGGCCTGGGCATCCTCCACGCCCCGGGCGGCCATGCCGTTGAGCTGCTGGGTGAACCGCCCCAGCTGATCAAAGAGGGCGGAGAGGCTTTGGGACAGCTGCCGGGACGGGGAGTCGCCGTAGGTCAGGCTGGTGTAGGGCTCAAACTGCCCCACGATGCCCCCCACGTCCTTGCGGCCCTTGACGGGGCCGGTGTTGGTGCAGCCGGTGATCTCCCCGGACTGCAGCCCGGCGATGCCGCCCATGTTGTAGCCCACATGCTGATAGCCCACCGGGCCGGTATTGGTGCAGTCTCGGATGGTCCCCCGGGAGAGCCCGGCGATGCCCCCCACACTGGAGGGCACCTCCTGATCCGCCTGGGTGTTGAGGCTGCCGGCATTGGTGCAGCCTTCCACCGTGCCCAGATTCTGGCCGGCGATGCCGCCCGCATGGGAGACGCCGGTGACCTCCGCCTCACTGGTGCATCCGATGACGCTGGCTCCCTGGCCGTTGAGGCCCACCAGCCCGCCCACGTCCTCCCGGGCGGTGACAAGGCCCCGGACCGTACAGCGGCGGACGGTGCCGTCATTCTCGCCTGCCAGCAGCCCCGCCTGGCCGGCGGAGCCCTGGGGCGCCAGGGTCCCCTCCACCGTCAGGTCCTCCACCACAGCGCTGGCGGTAAGGGTGCGGAACAGCCCCACGCAGGACCCCTTTTTCTCAAAGGAAAATCCGGAGATGGTGTGGCCGTTGCCGTGGAAGGTGCCCTGAAACACGGGGACGGGGGCGATGTCCAGGCCGCTGAGGTCCACATCGGCAGTGAGCTCCACCGTTATGCCCCGGGACCACACGTCCCGGGTGCACTGCCGGGCAAAGTCCGCGAAGTCCCGGGCGGTGGCGATGCGCACGGTGCCCGCCTCCGCGGCGGCGGGCACCGTCAGGACGCCCAGCAGGGCCAGCGCCGTCAAAAGGGCGGCGGCGCGCCGGATCTGTTTCATGGTATCCGTTCCTCCTGTTCCGATGTATCCGGCTTTTGATACTTGCTTTCGACCAGCGCGTCCACGCTGCCGTGGAGCACCCCTTTGAACTCTCCGTCCACAAAGCCGGACACATGGCCCCGGATGTGGCCGTCCAGGCGCAGGATGCCCTGGTTGAAGCGCTGCTTGCGGTCCCGGTTGAGGGTGATGGCGGTGCGCTCGATGAGGGCGTCGCCCAGCATCAGCAGCTGGGGCAGCACGGTCATCACCAGGATGATGGAGGTGACGGTGCCCCGGCCCAGGGTCTGGCCCACGGAGCCGATGGTGGCGTCGGTGGAGATGCCGCCGATGAGGAACCCCGCCACCGCCATGATGGTGCCGGAGGTGAGGATGGTGGGAAAGCTCTGGCTCAGGGCCTCCACCGCCGCCTGTTTGCGCTCCATCTCCTCCTTGAGCTCCAGGTAACGGTTGGTAATGACGATGGCGTAGTCGATGGTGGCGCCCATCTGGATGGAGCTGACCACCAGATAGCTGAGGAAGAAGAGGTTGGTGTGGGTCAGCACCGGTACCGAGAAGTTGATCCAGATGGAACCCTGGATGGTCAGGACCAGCAGAATGGGCAGTCCCGCCGACTTGAAGGTGAACAGCAGAATGATCATGACGAACAGGGCCGTGAGGATGCTGATCTTCAGATTGTCCCCGGAGAAGGAGCTGGCCAGATCAAAGGCGTTGGTGGAGTTGCCCACCAGCACCACCTGGTCCCCGTAATACGTCTGGGCGACGGCGCGGATCTCATCCAGCAGGGCGTAGGTCTCCTCCCCCTCCGTGGGCACATCGGCCACAAAGACCAGCCGGGACCAGTGCTCTCCCCGCAGCTGCTCCAGTCCCACGTCCAGCTGCTCCTGAAGATCGTCCACCTTGTCCGCCTGCTCCTCCGTCAGGCTCACCACGCCCTTGTCCTTCTGCTCCAGCAAAAACTCAAACACGTCGATCAGCGGGACGGCGTAGTCGTCAGGGTCCTGGAAGATGGCCCCATACTCCTCCACGCTCAGACCGTAAGCCTGATAGAGCAGCCGGCAAAGCTCGATGTCCACCCCTGCCAGCTCGGAAAACTGCCGGGGGTTCATCTCGTCGGTGAGCATCCGGCCGTCCTCCACCTCGATGTTGGCAAGGCCTGTGGCCTGGGTAACCTGCGGCAGGGCAGACACCTGCTCCAAAATCCGCTGCTCCCGGGCATAGTCTCCCCGGGGCACCAGCACGGCAATGGTGTTTTTGGCACCGAAGGTGTCCGCCACCTTCTCGTCGGCAATGCGCCAATCGGGCTTGTTGTCAAAATCGGTGTCGTTGGTGTCAAAGACATAGTCGCACCGGGCGGAGATCACCGCTCCCGCAGCCACCACCGCCAGGAAAAGCGGTGGCATCACGTAGCGCAGGCGGACGATGGCCTTGCCCCAGAAGTTGATCCTGGGCACCAGACTGCGGTGGCGGGTGCGGTCGATGGGTCCGCTGAAGAGCATCAGCAGCCCCGGCATCAGCAAAAACACGCACAGCATGGAGCAGACGATGCCCTTGGAGAGCACGATGCCCATGTCGAAGCCGATGCGCAGCTGCATGAGCATCAGGGCCACCAGACCGGAGATGGTGGTGAGGCTGGAGGAGGAGATCTCCACGATGGCCTTGCTCAGCGCGGCGATATCCGCCTCCCGGGGGTCCAGACCGTTGTCCCGCTCCTCCATGTACCGGTGGCAGAAGATGATGGCATAGTCGATGGCCAGGGCCAGCTGGAGCACCACGGCAATGGAGTTGGTGATGAAGGAGATGGTGCCGAAGAGGAAATTGGTGCCCATGTTCAGCACCGCCGCAGTGGCAAAGACGATGAGGTATACCGGCACCTCCATGTAGCTTTTGGAGGTAAACAGCAGCACCACCACGATGACCACCGCCGCGATGGCCAAAATCACCGTCATCTCCTTCTGGAGGCTCACGGACACGTCCCGCCCGATCTGGGTGGAGGGATAGACGTCGTAGCCCTCCAGCGCGGAGAGCACCGCTTCCAGGGCCGCCGCCGTCTCCGGGTCAGTCTCCTCCCCGTCAAAGGAGATGGTGAACAGGGCCGCGGCGTCCTTGTAGTGGTCGGAGGTATCGTCAAAGGCCACCCCGGACACCCCGGGGACGGCCTCCAGCTGCCGGGACAGCTCCAGGGCCGTCTCATAGGTGACATTGGCCACCATCACATTGGCACTGCCCAGGGTGATGAACTCCTCGTCCATGATGGTCAGGCCCCGGCGGGTCTCCGTCTGCGCGGGGAGATAGGAGGTGATGTCGTTGTTGATCTCCACCTTATCAATGGAGGCCGCGCAGAAGAGGAAGGCGGCTGCAAAGACCAGATAGAAGGCCTTGCGTTTGTCCACGATGAAGCGGGCCAGCTTCGTCATGGGACTTTCCGTGTTGTTTTCCTGCATATCATTGCCTCACCGGATGGGGATGAACCGTTCCAAATTGGCCAGCAGATGGCCGGCGGGAAGGGGATCGTCGCTGGAGAGCCACCAGCGGATCAGGGACAGCATGGCCCCGGTGTAGAAGCGGGCGGCCACCTGGGGGTCCACCTCCGGCGTGACTGCCCGGAAGCGCGGCTCCGAGAGCAGCCGGCAAAGCTCCCCGGCGGCGCACTCCTCCACGGTATGGGCCTGGGTATCCGCTCCGCTTTCCAGACAGGCCCGGTACAAGGCCCGGTGCTCTCCGAAAAACCGGAACACATTCTGGGCCGCGGTGAGCAGATACTCCCGGGGGCCCCGCTCCGGGTCCTGGGGCAGACAGGTGGCCACGCACTCTTGCTCCAGCCCCTCCAAAAGATAGCGCAGCAGCTCCTGCTTGTCGTTGAAGTGTGCGTAAAAGGTGGTGCGGTGGACCATGGCCCGCTGACAGATATCCACCACCGACAGCTCCTGGAAGGGCCGCTCCGTCAAAAGCTGCGCCAGCGCCTCCACCAGCAGCCTGCGGGTCTTGCGCTGCCGCAGGTCCAGATGCTCTTCCGCTGGATGCATGTTCATCACGCCTCTCATTCTTGTGTGGAGCTATCATACCCCTTTACCCTACACTTGTCAATATAATATGCATTTGTCGTTTTACATCATCCGGCTGCCATGGAAGAACGAATCGGTACGGACTCGCTCCGGATTATAAAAAAGCCGGAGCAAGCGACGCAGCGCTTGCTCCGGCAATGGTGCGGGCATGGGGACTCGAACCCCAACGCCAAGGCACGAGAACCTAAATCTCGCATGTCTACCAATTCCATCATGCCCGCAGAGACCTCCAGGCGGAACAAAGTCAGTATAGCACACTCCCCGCCCTTGAACAACTAAAATTTCTGCTGTACAATAAGGACGATTCCGAAACTCACGAAACGAGGTCCAACATCATGTCCACGCCCCGCGTCGCGGCCATCCACGATCTGTCCGGCTTCGGCCGATGCTCCCTGACGGTGGCCATCCCCATCCTCTCCGCCATGGGCATCCAGTGCTGCCCCGTGCCCACCGCCTTCCTCTCCACCCACACCGGAGGATTCGAGGGCTTCACCTTTCTGGATATGACGGACGAGCTCCCCAAGGTCACCGGCCACTGGCAGTCCCTGGGCCTGCGCTTTTCCGCCGTGTACACCGGATTCCTGGGCAGCGAGCGGCAGATCGACCTGGTCTCCCGGTTCATCCGGACCTTTCGGGCCCCGGACACCCTGGTGGTGGTGGACCCGGTGCTGGGAGACGACGGACAGGCCTACCGGACCTGCACGCCGGACCTGTGCGCGGGTATGGCACGCCTTGCGGAGACGGCGGACGTCATCACCCCCAATCTGACGGAGGCGGCATTCCTGCTGAACTGCAGCTACGAGGACCTGCCCCGGGACCGGTCCGGGCTGGAGGACGTGGTGCGGGAGCTGAGTTTGGGCGGACGGCGGTCCGTGGTGCTCACCGGCGTCTCCCTCACTCCCGGCGCCACCGGCGCCATGTGCTTCGACGCTGCGGACGGCTGCATCACGGCGGTGCAGACGGAGTTCGTCTCCCATCCCCTGCTGGGCACCGGCGACGTGTTTGCCAGCGTTCTCACCGGGGCCTTGGTGAAAGGTGCACCCCTGGAGGAAAGCGCCCGGCAGGCTGCGGAATTCGTCCGGCAGTGCGCCCGGCGCACCGTGGCGGAGGGCCTGCCGCTGCGGGAGGGCGTGGATTTCGAGCCGCTTTTGGGCCTGCTGGTGCCGCCGGTACCGGACGAGCCGGATTTTTCTTGACCTTCCACCGGCTGGAAGGTGTATGCTGCATCCATCATCTGCAAGCGCCCTGCGGGGCGGGAAAGGAAGTTGCGTATGAAAAAGCTTTGCAGGCGCGCCTGCGCCCTGGTCCTGACGGTGCTTTTGACGCTGAGCCTGTCGCTGCCCGCTCTGGCAGCGGAACCGGAAACGGCGGCCCAGGCCGGTCAGCGGGCCGCAGCGGCGGCCATGGCCTACGGCGGTGCCGTCAGCGTCCAGTACGCCCTGTGGCAGGACGGGGAGGTCACCCTCACCGGCCGCGCCGGCGTCTACTCCAAGACGGAGAACCGGGCCCTCACCGACGACATCCTCTACGGCATCGGCTCCGTCAGCAAGGTATTCACCACCGCGGCGGTGATGCAGCTGGCCGAGGACGGCAAGGTCTCCCTGGACACCCCGGTGACCCGGTATCTGCCGGACTTCACCATGGCGGACCCCCGGTACAAAGACATCACCGTGCGGATGCTGCTGAACCATTCCTCGGGCCTCATGGGGTCCTCCCTGGAAAACGCCGTCCTCTTTGACGACGCGGATCCCGCCGCCACGGACACGCTGCTCCAGCGGCTGTCCACGCAGCATCTGAAGGCCGATCCCGGCGCGTACAGCGTCTACTGCAACGACGGCTTCACCCTGGCGGAGCTGGTGGTGGAGGCGGTCAGCGGCATGGACTTTATGGACTATGTGGACCGGTATCTCCTGACTCCTGCCGGCCTTACCGACATCTACGCTCCGGGAGACGACTTTGATGCCTCCCGTCTGGCCAAGACCTACGCGGGCACTGACACCCGGGCCCTGCCCGTGGAGTGTCTCAACGCCGTGGGCGCCGGCGGCATGTACGCCACTGCCTCGGCCCTGGCCTCCTTCGGCGGCGCTCTGACGGACACCACGCTTCTCTCCCAGCGCTCCCTGGACGCCATGGCCGCCCCGGAGTACGACCGGGGCATCTGGCCGGAGGACACCCTGGACGCCCTGGCCTTCGGCCTGGGCTGGGACAATGTGGAATGGTACCCCTTCTGCCAGAGCGGCATCACGGCCCTGACCAAGGGCGGCGACACCCTCTACTACCACGCGGCGCTGGTGGTGCTGCCGGAATACGATATGGCCGCGGCGGTACTGACCTCCGGCGGCTCCTCCACCTATGACCAGCTGGCCGCCACGGAGCTGCTCCTGGCCGCCCTGACGGAGGAGGGCGTCACGGTGGACACCTCCGTCCCCGCCCTGCCGGAGGCCGCACCGGCCCCCATGCCCGCCGGACAGCTGGACTACGCCGGGTACTACGGCTCCACCGCCGCCCAGTACCGGGTCGATCTCACCGCCGACGGCACGCTGACCCTCTCCTACCTGAACCTGCCCGACATCCCGGACCAGGTCTTTTCCTACTGCTCCGACGGCTCCTTCCGGGACGCCTCCGGCGCGGCGCTGCTGCGCTTCGTGGAGGAATCCAACGGGGAGGTCTATCTCTATCAGAAGGCCGTCTCCCCCATCCCGGAGCTGGGGGCGCTGCCCACCTCCAATTACGCGGCGGTGAAGCTGGCAGACAGCACCCTGTCCCCGGACATCCAGGCCATCTGGGACCAGGTGGCCGTCACCAGCATCCTGCCGGTGACGGAGAAATACACCTCCACCACCTACCTGGCCCTCAGCACCGCCGCGGCATCGGAGGCGCTGCCGGAGATGGTGCCCGGCTACATCGGAGCGGCCCGGATCCGCAGCGAGACCAGCGCCCGGTATGATCTCCAGCTGCCCGGCGTAGGCGGCCGGGACGGCCAGGAGTGGACGCTGCTGGAGCGAGACGGCGGCACCTGGATCCAGGTGAACAACGCACTGTACATGCCCGAAAGCCAGGCGCCAAACCTCTTTGCCGGCAGCGGCTGGTCCTACGCCACCGTGGGCCAGGAGGGCTGGGCCAAGTGGTATCACGTGGGCGATACCGCCGGAAGGACCATGACGGTGCAGCTGCCGGAGGACGGCGGCTTCTGGGTCTACGACGGCCAGGGCCAGCTGACGGCCTCCTCCGTGCTGTGGGGGGACACCTCCGCAGTCCTTCCGGAGGGCGGCATGGTGGTCTTTGCCGGAGACAGCGGCGCCCGCTTCCATCTGCGGTTCGCATGACAAAAAGATCCCCGGGGGCCAGAGGTCCCCGGGGATCTTTTCGGTTTTCACACGGCATCCGCCGGAAACAGCTCCAGGGCCGACAGCAGCGCGGAGGCGGAGACATAGGTCACGCCGTCCCGGATGGCTGTGACCGCCGGGGTGGCGATACCGCCGTCCCAGACGATCTCCCCGCGGCCCGGGTCCACGGACAGCAGACGGCTGCCGTCCGCCTGCTCTACCACAGCGCCTGCTGTCTCATCCCAGGACACCGTCATGCCCAGGGCCTCCGCTGCAGCCCGCAGGGGCAGCAGCACCGTGCCGTCCGCGGAGACGGCCTTCTGCGCCAGCACACTGCCGTTGACCAGCACCGTGCCCTCTGCATCGCAGCTGAGATAGCCGCTGTACTGGTAAGGCAGCACCAGCACCCGCTGGGGCTGTCCCTGTCCGCCAGACCACACCACCATCCGGGTTCCGGGCACCAGGTCCTCCAGCCGGACCGTCTCCCCCGTCTCCCGGGCGGTCACGGATGCCTCATCGGTGATGGTGAGGACGGTGCCGTCTGTGGCGGTGACTTCCGTCTGCGTCAGAGGCGGTGCAGGATAGATGGCGATGACGGCCTGGGGGGTGACGGAGGCGATCTCATAGTACTGGGGCGCTGCGTAGTCCGCCGGGATATTTGCCACGATCAAAAGCGCGGTGGCCTGGGGCGGCAGGCTCATGGTCATCACCGGCCCCGCCCAGGCATAGACGGTCTCGCCGTCCTTTATGTCGTCCACGTCCATGGCCTCGCCGGTGACAGCATCCAGGCACAAAATGTCCTCCCCCCGGAGGATCACGGAGCTGAGGTCTTCGGTGCTGCCGTTTTCCACCAGCAGCCCGCCGCCGTCCAGATGGGTCAGCGTTCCCCACACCCGCACGGGAGCCTCCGCCGCAGGCAGGGACAGATCCTCCTCTGCGGCCGCGGCGGGCACACAGAACAACACAGCGCACAGCAGCAAGGCAAGGAGCTTCTTCATAGAACATCTTCCTTTCACGCAGGCCCGCAGGCCGTTTGTCCATACAGACGCGCAGGGCAGGAAAAAAGTTCCCGCGGCGACGCAGCCGCGGGAACTTTTTTCAAATGCTCACTTCTTGCCGTGCAGGGCCTTCATGCGCTTTTCGTGGTCCAGGATGGCCTTGCGCATCCGCAGGCTCTTGGGGGTGACCTCCAGCAGCTCGTCGTCGGCCAAGAACTCCAGGCACTGCTCCAGGCTCATCTGACGGGGCGGAGTCAGCCGCAGGGCGTCGTCGGAGCCGGAGGCACGGGTGTTGGTCAGCTGCTTTTTCTTGCAGACGTTGACAGTCATGTCCTCGCTGCGGGGGCTGACGCCGATGATCATGCCGCCGTACACCGGCACGCCCGCGCCGATGAAGAGGGTGCCACGCTCCTGGGCATTGTAGAGGCCGTAGGTGATGGACTCGCCGGTCTCGAAGGAGATCATGGAGCCGTTGCCGCGGCGGGAGATCTCACCCTTATAGGGGGCGTAGGAGTCGAACACGGAGGCCATGATGCCCTCGCCCTTGGTGTCGGTGAGGAAGTCGTTGCGGTACCCGAAGAGGCCCCGGGCAGGCACCAGGAACTCCACCTTCATGCGGTCGCCCACAGGCGTCATCTCCAGCATGTCGGCCTTGCGCTGGCCCAGCTTCTCGATGACCGCGCCCACGCAGTCGCCGGGCACGTCCACCACCAGCCGCTCGATGGGCTCGCACATGACGCCGTCAATCTCCTTGTACAGCACCCGGGCGGGGGACACCTGGAACTCGTAGCCCTCCCGGCGCATGGTCTCGATGAGGATGGACAGGCTCATCTCGCCCCGGCCCGCCACGTTGAAGGCGGTGTCCCGGTCGGTCTCGGTGACCTTCAGGGACACGTCCTTCAGGGTCTCCCGGAACAACCGCTCCCGCAGCTGACGGGAGGTGACGAACTTGCCCTCCCGGCCGGCAAAGGGGGAGTCGTTGACGGAGAAGGTCATCTCCAGGGTGGGGGCGGAGATCTGCACGAAGGGCAGCGCCTCCACGGCGGCGGGATCGCAGATGGTGTCGCCGATGGTGATGTCAGGGATGCCGCTCATGGCGATGATGTTGCCGGCGGAGGACTCCTGCACGGCCTTGCGGGCCAGGCCCTCGAACTCATAGATGGCAGTGGCCTTGGCCTTGCGCAGCACCGCCTCAGGATCGTGGTAGTTGCACACCGCGATCTCCTGGTTCTGCTTCAGGGTGCCCCGCTCGATGCGGCCGATGGCGATGCGGCCCACGAACTCGTTGTAGTCGATGGAGCTGACCAGCATCTGGA
>CALWXB010000008.1 GCA_944385405.1 uncultured Oscillospiraceae bacterium
TACATTGACCTGCTCACCCGGCACAAGGTAAAGCTCCTGTGCATCCGGGATCGGCTGCTGTTCGATGAAAACGGCGCCGCCCCAATTTTGACAATAAAAAATGCGGAGTGTCCTTTGTAGGATACTCAGATCCTATAAGGACACTCCGCATGGTCCGAGTGGCGAGACTTGAACTCACGACCCCTTGACCCCCAGTCAAGTGCGCTACCAACTGCGCTACACCCGGTTTTGTTTTGTGACTTATTGAAGTCAGCTTGTATATATTAGCACGTCTCTTTTGAAAATGCAAGCCCTTTTTTCAATTTTTTTCATTTTTCTTTTCCCGGTTTTTTTGCAATCGCTGTTGACAAACCGACCGCCCATATGCTATCATACTACAAGTGTTCAAGAGTCGGCCTTTCCCGCCTGTCTGGAGAGATGTCCGAGCGGTTGAAGGAACCGGTCTTGAAAACCGGCGACGCGCAAGCGTCCGTGGGTTCGAATCCCACTCTCTCCGCCAATTTTATATTTGCAGAAGTACCCAAGAGGCCGAAGGGGCTCCCCTGCTAAGGGAGTAGGCTGGATAAAACCGGCGCGAGGGTTCAAATCCCTCCTTCTGCGCCACACCGGAGCAAGGTCCGCCTTGCTCCGGTGTCTTTTTTGTCTCCGCCCGGAGCGCGCTGCGCTCCGGGCGTTTTTTCTCGCAGCAGCGATGCCATGTCCTCCGGCAGCGGGGCCTCCAGATGCAGCATCTCCCCGGTCACCGGGTGGACCAGCTCCAGCCGGCAGGCATGGAGCGCCGGGCGGGCGATGACCTCCGGCACCTCCTCCCCGTACAGCCAGTCCCCCACCAGGGGACAGCCCAGGTACGCCATGTGCAAGCGCAGCTGGTGGGTCCGGCCCGTCTTGGGCACCAACTGCACCAGTGAGCGCCCGTTCCCCTGCCGCAGCACCCGGTACTCCGACACCGCCGGCGCGCCGTCGGGGCGTACCATCCGACCCACCACGGAATCCGGGTCCCGGCCGATGGGGGCGTCGATGGTCCCCGCCTCCGGCTCCGGGCAGCCCACGCAGATCCCCCGGTACTCCCGATAGAACCGGGGCGTGTGCAGCGCCCGGCGCAGCAGATCGTGGACGTAGCCGCTTTTGGCCACCACCATCAGCCCCGTGGTGCCCTTGTCCAGTCGGTTCACCGAGTGGAACACGAAGTCCGTTCCCCGGGTCCAGGCCAGGGCGCCCGCCACGGTGGGAGTGTCCGGCAGGAAATTGGAGGCGTGGGCCGTCATGCCGGCGGGCTTGTTCACCACCAGCAGGTGTCCGTCCTCCCACACCACCGGCAGCGGCCAGGGTCCCGGCCGGACCTCGGTCTTGGGGGGCCGGTGGTCCCCGGACTCCACTGCCAGCATATCTCCGGTCCGCAGGACATACGTGGTACGGGCGCGCTGCCCGTTCACCATGATGCCCCGCTCCGCCCGGGTGAGCCGGGAGATGGCCCGGGCGGAAAAATGCAGCTTGGCCCGCAGGATGTGCCGCACTGTGGCGCCGTCGTCCTCCGGCGGGATCCTGACCTCCAGGACCTCCATGATCTCCCCCTCCTCTCGTTTCCTGAACACCTTACCACATTTGCCGCCGTTTGACTAGGCAAACCGCCGGGAACGTGGTAAAATGGGCTGAATCGAAACAAGGAGGCCGCTATGCTGTTATCCGCGGAACATCTGTCCATCAACTTCGGCAGCCGTCAGCTGCTCAGCGATGTGAACTTCTATTTGAATGAGGGGGACAAGACCGGCGTCATCGGCATCAACGGCACCGGCAAGTCCACCTTTCTGAAGGTCCTGGCGGGCCTCACCGAGCCGGATGAGGGCACCGTCTCCCGGGACCCCAACGTACAGGTCAGCGTCCTTTCCCAGAACCCGGCCACGGACGAGGAGGCCACGGTGCTCCAGCAGGTCTTTCTCCACTTCCCTGACGAATTCCGGGCCCTGAACGAGTATGAGGCCAAGGCCATGCTCACGCGCCTGGGCATCACTGATTTTGAACAGAAGGTGGGCACCCTCTCCGGCGGCCAGCGCAAGCGGGTGGCCCTGGCGGCAGCGCTGATCCACCCGGCGGACGTACTGATCCTGGACGAGCCCACCAACCACCTGGACAGCGAGATGGTGTCCTGGCTGGAGGACTGGCTCCGGCGGTTCCGGGGCGGACTGGTGATGGTGACCCACGACCGCTACTTCCTGGAGCGGGTGGTGAATCACATCACGGAGCTGAGCCGGGGCAGGCTCTACCACTACGAGGCCAACTACTCCAAGTATCTGGAGCTCAAGGCCCAGCGGGCGGAGATGGCCGAGGCCAGCGAGCGCAAGCGCCAGTCCATCCTCCGGGTAGAGCGGGAGTGGATCATGCGGGGCTGCCGGGCCCGGACCACCAAGTCCAAAGAGCGTGTGGAGCGCTACGAGGCCCTTTTGAACCAGGACGCCCCGGAGACCGACGACACCGTACAGCTGTCCGCCGCCTCCAGCCGCCTGGGCAAAAAGATCATCCAGCTGGACCACGTCACCAAGTCCTACGGGGGCCGGACGGTGATCGACGATTTTTCCTATCACCTGCTGCGCCGGGACCGCATCGGCATCGTGGGCCGCAACGGCGCAGGAAAATCCACCCTGCTGCGCCTGACGGCGGGGGAGCTGACACCGGACAGCGGCAGCGTGGAGATCGGGTCCACGGTGAAGATCGGTCACTTCTCCCAGGAGGGCCGGGAACTGGACCTCGATCAGCGGGTCTACGACTTCATCCACGACATCGCCGACGAGGTCAAGACCGACGAGGGCACCTTCTCCGCCAACCAGATGATGGAGCGGTTCCTCTTCCCGGGAGACCTCCAGTCCGTGCCCATCGGGCGGCTCTCCGGCGGGGAGCGGCGGCGGCTGTACCTTCTCTCCGTGCTGATGGCGGCCCCCAACGTGCTGCTGCTGGACGAGCCCACCAACGACCTGGACATCATGACCCTGTCCATCCTGGAGGACTACCTCCAGAGCTTCCCCGGCCCCATCCTCACCGTCTCCCACGACCGCTTCTTCCTGGACCGGATGGCGGAGTCCATCCTGGAGGTCCGGGGGGACGGACAGGTGCTGCGCTACACCGGCAACTGGACGGACTGGCAGCAAAAGCGGCAGGCGGAGGAGGCCCCGCCCCGGGCGGAAAAGCCGTCCCGTCCGGCAGAGCGCCCCCGGGAGCGGAAGCTGAAGTTCTCCTACAAGGAGCAGCTGGAGTTCGACACCATCGACCAGGTGCTGGCGGACCTGGAGGCCCGGATCGCCGCCTGTACCGAGGAACAGGGCCGCTGCGGCAGCGACTATGTCCGTCTCCAGGAGCTCCAGGCCCAGCAATCGGAGCTGGAGCAGCAGCTGGAGGAAAAGACGGAGCGGTGGATCTATCTCAACGAGCTGAAAGAGCGCATCGACGCCCAGTGAGCGCAAAGGCGCGGCCCCTACGGGGCCGCGCCTTCGCGTCGAAAAAGCGGACCGGCCGCTTTTTCGAGAGGACCCCGCCCTGCTGCGCGCAGGCGTTGTGCTCCTGCGGCGCACAACGCCCACACTTGCCGGGCGAGCGGTGTTTTCGTCCACGTACACGCCGCGGCCGAAAACGGATCTCAATTTTTTCGCATCTGCCGATGTGAACTCTGTGAGACTTTTGGGAAAGGCGCGGCCCCTGCGGGGCCGCGCCTTGTTATGATTCAGGTATCCGCTTGCGCCGCTTTTACGGGAGGGTACGGGATGCGGTAGGGCTCCGTACCCCACTCTGCCAACCTTTCCTCCAGCCACTGCCGCAGAGTCTCCACGCCCTCCTCCGTCCAGGGCACCGTCACAGTCTCCACCTGCTGCGCCAGCTCGAAGCACATGTTCTCATAGACCCAGGCCTGGATGGTGGAATCCGGCTTGTCCGTCCAGCCGGTGCGCTGGAAGCGGTAGCGGAAGGTACCGATGCTCCCGGGAAACACCTCTGCCTTGGTGAAAAAGCCCACATTGAGAAATCCGAAATGGCCGTCCATGCGCCCCTCCCCTTTCTGAAGTTCCAGCATACCAGATGCGTCCCCGTCTGTCAAATCTCCTAACGGAAACGCGCAGGGACCCGCGGCTGCCTTCCGCGGGTCCCTGCCATACAAATCTCACAGAATGCCCCGACGCCGGGGCGGGCCGGCCTTGTCCGGCGGAGCGGCTCCGCGAGGATCAAAACGGAACCGCTCCCTCCGGTGGTTCAGGCTTGCCCGATCGATAGTTAGTTTTAACTAACCATGTCTGTATCATACCATCCACCGCGGCATCTGTCAAGTCTTTTTTTGAAGACCCCGCCGCCGGTTGCCTTTGCCGGGAAATTGCGGTATAGTATGCCTATCTCAAAGCCAGGAGGCCTGCCATGAAGCTTTTGATCCTCTCCGATTCCCACGGTGTCCTCACCAACATGGAGCGGGCGGTGGACGAGACCGCCCCCCAGATGATCCTCCATCTGGGGGACTGCTGGCAGGACGGCGTCCGGCTCCACAGCCGGTTCCCCCAGATCCCCTTCCGCCAGGTGCCCGGCAACTGCGACTTCCGCCCCGATGAGCCGACGGAGCTGCTGCTGGGCGTGGGCGGCCTGCGCCTTCTGATGTGCCACGGCCATACCTACGGCGTCAAGCAGTCTCTGCTGGCGGCGGGACTGGCGGCAGAGGAGCGGGATCTGGACCTCTTCCTCTTCGGCCATACCCATCGCCCCCTGGTGGACAAGCGGGGCAAGACCCTGTTCCTGAACCCCGGCAGCATCGGAGCCTCCGTCCGCCCCTCCTACGGCGTGGTCTGCATCGAGGACGGCCGCTTGGACGGTCATACCGTGCTCCTCACATGAACCCTTGCCAAACCGGCGCGCTTCCTGTATACTAAGGGCGGAATGAATTTCCGGGGGAGGGAATGCGATGAAGCTTAGCTATCTTCTGGGCGCCATCGCCGCCGGCTTTCTCTGCATGTCCCTGGTGGGCATGCAGGCCCTGGTGGCGCTGTTTTCCTCCATTCCCCTGGCCAAGCGGCGCCACCGGGAGAACCCCGCCTTTGACCTGCGCCGGGCATACCGGCGCATCCTGCTGGTGACGGTGCTGGCGGCGGTGCTGACGGTGCTGGCGGCGATCCTGGTGGCAGTGCTGCTCCCTCTGCCCGCTGTGGCGGGATATCTGCTGGGCATGATCCTGGGGTTCGTGTGCTCCCTGCGCAGGCTGAGCCCCAACAACGAGCGGAACCAGCGCATCTTTGCCCGCTTTTATGAGGACTGCCTCACCGAGGAATCGGATATAGACGATACCCGCATCTCCTGAATCCAAGTCAATTGCCCGGCCCCCGCCTTCCGCGGGGGCCGGGCTTTTTTGTCAGCAGTGGCCGCAGGTATCGCAGTGTCCCGCGCAGCGCAGCTCGTCGCCGTAGGCGATGCCGCGGCGGTCGTAGTAGTCCCGCACCGCCGCCCGCACCGCCTCCTCCGCCAGCACGGAGCAGTGGATCTTGTGGGCGGGCAGGCCGTCCAGGGCCTCCACCACCGCCTTGTTGGACAGCTCCAGCGCCTGGGAGAGGGTCTTGCCCTTGATCATCTCCGTGGCCATGGAGCTGGTGGCGATGGCGCTGCCGCAGCCGAAGGTGTTGAACTTCACGTCGGTGATGACCTGGGTCTCCGGGTCCACCTGGAGATAGATGCGCATGATGTCGCCGCACTTGGCGTTGCCCACCTCCCCCACGCCGTCGGGATGGTCCAGCTTGCCCACGTTCCGGGGATTGCGGAAGTGGTCCATGACTTTCTCGCTATACAGTGCCATATCGGTCAACTCCTTTCATCAGATGAGATGGGGCCGCGCGCCCCGTTCCAGCTCGTCCCACACCGGGGAGATGCTCCGCAGGTATTCCACCACCCGGGGCACCGTCTCCAGGATGTGGTCCACCTCCTCCGGCCGGTTGTACCGGCTCAGGCTCAGCCGCAGGGAGCCGTGGGCCACCTCGTGGGGCCGGCCCAGGGCCAACAGCACGTGGCTGGGGTCCAGGGACCCGGAGGTGCAGGCGGAGCCGGAGGAGGCGGCAATGCCCGCGTCGTCCAGCATCAGCAGCAGGGACTCCCCCTCGATGCCCTCGAAGCATACGTTGACGTTCCCGGGCAGGCGGCGCTGCGCGTCGCCGTTGAGGACGGTGTGGGGGATGGCGGTAAGGCCCTGGATGAGCCGGTCCCGCAGTACCGTCAGGGCCGCAGACTCTTCCTCCATGCCCCGGCAGGCTTCCTCAAAGGCCGCTGCCGCGCCCCGGATAGCCGCCAGATTCTCCGTGCCCGCCCGGCGGCCCCGCTCCTGGGCGCCGCCGCAGATGAGGGGCTGCAGTGCCACGCCCTGCCGGGCGTACAGCACCCCGGCGCCCTTGGGACCATGGAACTTGTGGGCGGAAAGGGAGAGAAGGTCGATGTGCATGGCCTCCACGTCGATGGGCAGGTGCCCCGCCGCCTGAACGGCGTCGGTGTGGAACAGCACCCCGGCCTCCCGGCACACCGCGCCGATGTCCGCGATGGGCTGGATGGTGCCGATCTCGTTGTTGGCGAACATCACCGACACCAGGCACGTGTCCGGCCGGAGGGCCGCACGCACCTGCTCCGCCGTCACCACGCCGTCCGGCGGGATATCCAGCAGCGTCACGGAAAAGCCCTCCTTCTCCAGAGCCTCCAGGGTGTGGAGCACCGCGTGGTGCTCGAAGGCCGTGGAGACGATGTGCCGTTTGCCCTTTCTGGCCCCCAGAGTCGCCGCGCTGCGCAGGGCCTGGTTGTCCGACTCGCTGCCGCCGGAGGTGAAGTAGATCTCCCGGGGCCAGGCGTTCAGATGCCGGGCAAAGACCCCCCGGGCCTCCTCCAGCAGCTCCGCCGCCCGCTGGCCCGGCGTATGCAGACTGGAGGGATTGCCGTAGACCTCCCCCAGGCAGGGGAGCATGGCCGCAAGCGCCGCCTCGCTGACGGCGGTGGTGGCCGCGTTGTCCGCATAGACGTTCATGTTTAATTCCTCCTATTCCTATCTATTTACTATGATATACTTATGCCATAGATTTCCCCTCTTGTCAAGGGGTGCGGCGCAAAAAAAACGGCGGAGAGGGCCCTCTCCGCCGCCGGGACGCATGATCATGGGATCTCCAGATGGACGCACTCGTGGAATTCCGGCTCCACCAGACCGGGGATGTCCACCGCGTCGGTGAAGTACAGCTCCTGGACATACTCCCGCAGCAGGGAGATGATGTAGGGGTGGGGCCGCTCGTCGGGCCGCCCCGCCGCCACGCACACCACCGCCGTTTTGGGCTGCAGCAGGTGCAGCAGCTTCCGGGTGGTGGAGGAAAGGGAGGCATGGTGGGGGACCTTCAGGATGTCGCAGGGGGTGGCGGTGTCCGTCTCCCACATGTGGGCGTAGGCGTCGCCCCCCAGCACCACCTCACGGCCGTGATAATAGAGCCGCTGGCGCAGGCTGGAGACATTCATGGACTTGCCCCAGCGCACCAGGTCGTAGCCGCTGCGCTCCCCACGGAAGGCAGCGTCGAAGAGGGCCTTCTGCCGGGGGTACAGGGCGGGCTCGCCGCTGAGGATGTCCATCCGCAGCGCATCGGTGAGCTGCAGCGTCTCCAGCCGATCCCCGGGCAGCTCCACGAACCGGGCCACCCGGCCGGAATGGCGGCAGAGGGCCTGGGCATAGAAGTTCATGCACCGCAGCACGTTCCGGGCCGCCTTGGGCAGCGTCATGTCCGCGTCCGGGGCCAGGTCCGGGGCGTTTTCCGGCGGGACGTAGGTGGCGATGAGCCGGTCCACGGAGGCGGCCTCCAGCACCCGGTCCAGTCCCCCCACGTGGTCCCGGTGGAAATGGGTCAGCAGCAGCACGTCCAGATGGGTCACGCCCTGCTTCTTCAGGAAGTCGCCGGCATAGATCCGGCTGGTGCGCTCCGGCACCGGGTGGTCATCCCGGATGAGATTGTCGTGGCCGCAGTCCACCAGCATGGCGAACACGTCCCGGCCCGCCTGCCGTTCCCGCACCAGGATGGAATCCCCGTTGCCCACGTTGATGAAATCCAGTACCAGCATGGCGTCCCCTCCTGTCAGTTGTTGGTATTACGATACCACAGCCCGGCCTGCCCGGCAATGCGTTTTTGCCAAGAGCGCCGCCAAAAAAGGGGGTTTAATTTGGGCAAAACACACAAGAAAAGGGACAGAGCTGCCGCTCCGTCCCTCTTTTACTGTGTGTTACAGCCGCCGCAGGGCGTCCACCAGGGCGGTCTTGCCCTCGGTCTTGGCATCCTTCTGCTTGACGACGCGGGCGGGGCTGCCGGCCACCACGGCCCCGGGAGGCACGTCGTCGATGACCACCGCGCCGGCGGCCACCACGGCCCCCGCGCCGATGCGCACGCCCTCGATCACCACCGCGTTGGCGCCGATGACCACGTCGTCCTCCACCACCACGGGGGTGGCAGAGGCGGGCTCCACCACGCCGGCCAGCACGGTGCCCGCGCCGATGTGGCAGCGGTCGCCCACCATGGCCCGGCCGCCCAGCACGGTGCCCATGTCGATCATGGTGCCCTTGCCCACCACGGCGCCGATGTTGATGATGGCGCCCATCATGATGACGGCGCCCTCGCCGATCTCCACCTTCTCCCGGATGATGGCGCCGGGCTCGATGCGGGCCTGGATGCCCTTCATGTCCAGCAGGGGGACGGCGGAGTTGCGGCGGTCGTTCTCCACCACGCAGTCGGTGATGCGGTCGGCATTGGCCTCCAGCACGGGGCCAAGGTCCTTCCAGTCCCCGAACACCACGAAGCTGTTGTTCCCGCCGAAGACCTGGGCCTTGCCGAAGTCCACGGGACCGGTGGTGTTGACATACACCTTCACCGGGGTCTTTTTCTCCGCGTTCGCAATAAAGTTGATGATCTCCTGGGCGTTCATGTGATTCTCCTTTGATACAATTTATTCGCCAAATTGCGCAGTTTATTCTCCAAAAAGGATCTTCTGCAGGTCATAGACCCCTGCCGGGCGCATGGGCAGCAGCCGCGCCATGTGCAGCGCGCCGTTGACGAAGATCTGGCGGCTGGCGGCCCGGTGGGTGATCTCCAGCTCCTCGTCGGGGCCGAAGAAGTGGACGGTGTGGGTGCCGGCCACGGTGCCGCCCCGCAGGGCGTGGATGCCGATCTCCTCCGGGGCCCGGCGGCCGCAGTTTCCCTCCCGGCCATACACCGGCTTCAGGGCGTGATGGGGATCGATGGCCTCCAGCAGGAGCTTTGCAGTGCCGCTGGGGGCGTCGGCCTTCTGGTTGTGGTGGGTCTCGGTGATCTCGATGTCGAAGTCGGGCTTGAGCACGTCGCTGACAGCCTGCAGCGCCCGGACGAACACCGCGATGCCCAGGGAGAAGTTGGCGCTCCAGAGCACCGGGGCGCAGTCCCCCAGACCCAGCAGCAGCGCCTTCTGCTCGGCAGTGTAGCCGGTGGTGCCGGAGAGCAGGGGCGTGCCGGTGCGGCGGATGTAGGAGCAGATCTCCCCCAGGGCCTCGGGCCGGGAGAAGTCGATGACCACGTCGGCCACCTTCCCCATGGAGGCAAGGCGGTCCAGATCACGGTGCCCCAGGGCCGCCGCCACCTCGTCGCCGGCGGCCAGGGCGGTCTTTTCGATGAGGGCGCCCATCTTGCCCCGGCCAATCAGCAGAAATCTCACAGCAGGTCCGCCTCCTTCAGGGACGCCCGCAGCACGGCGGCGTTGGCCTCGCTCATCTCACAAAGCGGCAGGCGCATGGGGCCCACGTTCAGCCCCATCATGTTCATGGCGGTCTTGACGGGGATGGGGTTCACCTCCAGGAACAGGTCGTTCATCAGCTGCAGGTACTTGAGGTGGTTGGCCACGGCCCGGGCCTGGTCGCCGCCCAGGTAGTCCGCCACGATCTGATGGCACATGGCGGGCATGACGTTGGCGTACACGGAGATGACGCCGCTGCCGCCGATGCTCATCAGGGGGACGGTGATGTCGTCGTTGCCGGAGTAGAGGGCGAAGTCGGGACCCACGCAGCGGGCGGCGATCTTCATGGCGTAGCTCATGTCGCCGCTGGCCTCCTTGATGCCGGCGATGTTGGGGTGGGTGCACAGCCGCTCCACCACGGAGACCGGGATGGAGCACCCGGTGCGGCCGGGGACGTTATAGAGGATGCAGGGGATGTCCACCGCGTCTGCTGTCTGGGCGAAGTGGCGGTACATACCCTCGGCGTTGGCCTTGTTGTAGTAGGGGGCGATGAGCAGCAGGGCGTCGGCGCCCATGTTCTGGTACTCGATGCTCTTTTCGATCTGGGTAGCGGTGCAGTTGGAGCCGCTGCCCACCATCACCGGTACCCGGCCGCCCACCACCTTGATGGTGTGGGCCACCACGGCGGCGTCCTCCTCATGGGTCATGGTGGAGTATTCGCCGGTGGTGCCCAGGGTGAGGATGGCGTCGGTGCCGGCGGTAATCTGCCGCTCCAGCAGCTGCGTCAACGCGTCAAAATTCACGCTGCCGTCCTGGTGGAACGGCGTGACCATGGCCACGATGGACCCCTTGAGATGATCGAACTTCATAATCTGTGTCCTCCATACTTTTTGATGAAATAAAAAGTCGGTAGAGACACGCTCCTACCGACAGCCTATTCCCGTCCCAAAAAAGACGTGGAGTCTCTGTTAGCGGATAGCGCCCCTGCGGCTCACCGCCGCAGACAGTCCCGCAGGTATTCCCCACGGGCCCACCCCTCCTCCGCGCCCGGCGGAGAGGTTCGGCGGACTTGCCTTTCCCACCTTCTCCGCCTGCCGGCTCCCGTGGGTCCATCGCATCCGCGCCTCTATCTCATTTTCCGCTATCATACCATGCCGCCCGCCGGGTTGCAAGGGGGTATTTTCTTTTTTTTCACAGCCGCCCCAGCTTTTTCCCGCCGAGGCGGGAAAATTTCCGCCGTCCCTGTTTCGCCGGAAGCAGATCTGTGATATAGTGGTGCCATCCTTTCTGGGAGGTCTTGTCACCATGCTCTCATCCGCCGTCATACACCGCCGGGCGCTGCACCGCATCCCGGAGCTGGACAACTGCCTGCCGGAGACCACGGCCTACGTCCGCTCCGCGCTGGAGGCGCTGCCCTGCACCGTCTCTTCTCCCATCCCCGGCAGCGTGTGCGCCTTTTTCGACGCCGGACGCGCCGAGACCGCGGCCTTCCGGGCCGATCTGGACGCCCTGCCGGTGACGGAGGCCACAGGCCTGCCCTATGCCTCCAGCCACCCCGGGATCATGCACGCCTGCGGCCACGACGGCCACACCGCCATGGCCCTGGCCCTGGCGGAGTCCCTGGCCCCCCGCCTCAGCGAGCTGCCCCGGAACGTCCTCTTCCTCTTCCAGCCCGCCGAGGAGACCACCGGCGGCGCGGACCTGCTGTGCCGCACCGGCATCCTGGAACAGCACGCCGTCACCCGGGTGTTCGGCCTCCACCTCTGGCCCGGCCTCCCCGCCGGGGCGGTATACGCCCGCCCCGGGGCCATGATGGCCCGGTCCAACGAGGTCACCGTCACCATCACCGGCAAAAGCGTCCACCTCAGCCGGGCCGCCGAGGGGCTGGACGCCCTCACCGCCGGGGCGGAGTACCTCCGCCGGGCCTACGCCCTGGTGGATTCCCTGCCGCCGGAGGAGCCCCGGGTACTGCGGTTCGGGAAGATGGTCTCCGGCACAGTGCGCAACGCCGTCAGCGGCCGCACGGTGCTGGAGGGGAGCCTGCGGACCTACCGGGAGGAGACGTACCGCTTCTGCCGGGAGGGGCTGGAGGCCCTGGGCGAAGCCATCGCGTCGGAGACAGGCTGCGGCGCGGAGGTGTACCTCAACGCGGGCTACCCCGCCGTGTGGAACCACGAGGCGCTCTATGAGACGGTCTGCCGCGCCCTGGGGCCGGACGCACCCGCCCTTCTGGACGCCCCCGCCCTGGCGGCGGAGGACTTCTCCTTCTACCAGCGCCGTGTCCCCGGCCTCTTCTTCTTCCTGGGCGTGGGAGACACCCCGGAGCTCCACGCCCCCAACTTCTGCTTCGACGACGAGGCGGTGCTGCCCAAGGGCGCATCGTTCCTGGAGAAACTTGCATTCCTGCCCTGACGGGCTTTTCATCCATTTCACATAGGAGGTATTTTATGATCCTGACCACCACCCCCTCCGTGGAGGGCCGCACCATCACCGGCTATCACGGCATCGTCTTCGGCGAGGTCATCTCCGGCGTCAACGTCATCAAGGACTTTGCCGCGGGACTTTCCAACTTCTTCGGCGGCCGCTCCGCCACCTATGAAGATGAGCTCATGCGGGCCCGGACCCAGGCCCTGGCGGAGCTGGAGCAGCGGGCCGCCCAGCTGGGCGCCGACGCCGTAGTGGGCATCGACGTGGACTACGAGGTGCTGGGCAGCGACAACGGCATGCTGATGGTCACCGTCAGCGGCACCGCCGTATCCCTGAACTGAAAAAGCGCCGCGTCCGGAGCCCCGGACGCGGCGTTTTGCTGTTTTACTTCAGGGTCTTGATGAACGCTTCGATGCGGTCCAGGCCCTGCTTGAGATCCTCGTCGGAGTAGCAGTAGGAAAGGCGCATGTACCCCTCGGTGCCGAAGTAGACGCCGGGGATCAATCCCACCAGGCCCTCCTTGAGCATCTTCTCGCAGAAGGTCAGGGAGTCCATGCCGAAGGGGCGGATGTCGATGAACATATAGAACGCGCCCTCGGGCTTCTGGACAGAGAGGCCCATGTCCACCAGCCGGCGGTACACATAGTCCCGGCGGCGGCGGAAGATCTCCACCACGCCGGAGGTGTCCGTCTGCAGGGCGGTGACGCAGGCGGGCTGGACGAAGGACGGCGCGGAGACCACGCTGTACTGGTGGAAGATCTGCATCCGGTCCCGGATGGGGGCGTCCGCCAGGCAGTACCCCAGCCGCCAGCCGGTCATGGCATAGGGCTTGGAGAAGCTCTGGATGACGATGATCCGGTCCCGCATGTCCTGGTACTCGGAAAAGCTGTGATAGCCGTCGGTATACACCAGGGTGCGGTAGACGTCATCGCACAGGACGAAGATGGGCTTGTCCTTCAAAATATCGTGGACGGCGTCCAGGGTGTCCTTGGTGTAGATGCAGCCGGTGGGGTTGTTGGGGGAGGTGAGGATCACCGCCTTGGTCCTGGGGGTGATGGCCTTCTTCAATGCCTCCGGGTCGATCTGGAAGGCGTTGTCCTCCGTGGGCAGGGCCACCGGCACGCCCCGGCACAGCCGGGTGATGGACTCATAGAGGCTGAAGGCGGGGGTGGGAATGATGACCTCGTCCCCGGGGTTCAGCACGGTGGAAAGCGACAGGAACAAGCTCTCCGTGGCGCCGATGGTCAGGATGATCTCCTCCGGGGAGTAGTGCAGGCCGTGTTCCCGGGCCTCAAAATCCGAGATGGCCTGCAGCATGTAGGGATAGCCGTTGCCGGGGGGATAGTGGGTGTCGTTGGCGTCCAGGGCGGCCTTGGCGGCCTCCTTGACGGCGTCGGGGGTATTCAGGTCCGGCTCGCCGATGGTCAGGGCACAGGCACCGGGGGTATCCCGCACCAAAAAAGTAAACCGGCGGATGCCGGAAAGCTCCACGTCCAGTACGGCGCTGTTCAACGTCAGATCCATGGCTCTCACGCTCCTTTTTCGAATAAGGACAGTATATGCGCCTGAAAACGGGATGTCAACGCCGATTCCAAAAAGAGGGAGCGCCCCCAGGGGCGCTCCCTCTTTTGGTTCAGTTGGTCCCGCTCTCCGGCGTCTCGCCCTCGAACCACAGGCTCTCCGTGGGGACGATGCCGTTTTCCGGGAACTCCGCCCCATCCAGGCGGTAGGTGTAGTAGATGTGGTCGCCCTTGTCGATGAGCACCGCCCGTGGCAGCTGAGCAGCGGAGAAGTCCAGGTAGCCCACGCCGTGCTCCATGCGGACGTAGTAGTGGGTGTTGCCGTCGATGACGGCGGAGCGGATCTCCGCCACGATGCCGTCGCCGGTGAGGGTCTCGCCTCCCACCACCTCCGCCTCGCCGGCGGCGATGAGGCCGCGGCTGGCCAGGGTGTGGCGGTAGTTGCTCTCGCAGTCTGCCACGCTGCTGCCGGTGGAGACGATGTCGTACTGCTCCACGTTCACCATGGCGTACATCTTCACCAGACCGTCGTTGCCCTTGAGGGCCATGAAGTAGGTGGGCTGGTCCGCGATGTTCAAAAGCAGGGGGAAGGTGGCGTCATAGTTCATCTGCTGCACCTGGCTCTCGGCGGAATCCTGGGCGGAGGACTCCGTGGCGCCGGCGATGGAGTAGAAATGGGTCTCCTTGGTGCGCTGGTTGGAGAGGATGAAGCCGATGTTGGACTGGTCGGAGGTGACGGAGGTGACGCCGGTGTACATGTAGACGTCGTCGTCGATGGCGATATAGTTCCAGCCCTCGGTGGTCAGCGTCACGTCCCGCTGGCCGAACATGGAGTTCCAGAAGCCGTTGTGGTACATGCCGTAGTAGTCGTACTGCTCCATGATGATGTCATAGGAGTAGACCCGGTCCACCCAGCTGGGGACCTCCTCGTAGTATTCGCTCTCGCCGGTGATGGCGTTGACCAGCACGGCGCCGTGGACGTCGGTGCCGCCGAAGAGGCCGATGGTCTTGACGATCCGGGAGCAGACCCAGTAGGGCGTGCCCTCCTCGTCGATCTCAAAGACCGGCTCGTCGAACATCATGGTGGGATAGTGGAACCGCAGATGCCGGTAGAGGTTGCGGCCGAAGTGCTCGGCCACGGTGTATTTCATGCCCTCGTCCAGGCGCACCACCTCCGCCTCCTGGGTCACCATGTCGATGATGAGGTAGGCGGGCAATCCCGCGGCGCGGTTGGTGAACCACTTGATGAGGTCGCCGTAGGCCAGGGACGTCACCCGCACGGGGCGGCCCTGGTAGTTGATCTGGTTGTAGGTGGGCAGGATCTCGAACTGAGAGACCATATCGCTGAGCTCGCCCAGCTTCCGGCTGCCCAGCCGGGCGGCGGAGTCGGCGTCCAGCATGGGGATCTGGTCGTAGGAGATCTCCTCGATCTCGGCGGTGAAGTCACCGGTCTGGATGGGCAGCAGCTGGCTGTATGCCGAGGCCCGCAGCACCACCCAGGAGGCCAGGGATCCCACCAGGATCACCACCACCAGCGCCACCACGGCGGCAGCGGGGATCAGGCACTGCTTCTTCACAAAGCCCACATAGCCTTTGAAGTCGCTGCCCTGGAAGCCGGAGGTCAGTACCGCGCAGCCGCAGTACACCGCGCACACCAGGAAGGCGAACACGTAGAACTCCTCGGCGTGGAGGTTGATGGCCGGCAGCTGGATATAGAAATACCCCAGGGCGAACACCGCCGTCACGGCCAGATTGATGAGGGTCCGGGTGAAGGCGTTGCCCACGGCCTTCCGGGGCTTCCGGGCGCGGCGGGGACGCTGGGCCTCGCCGCCGGGGAATCCGCCAGCGTTGAAGCCGCCGCCGAAGGCGTCGGCCCCGCCGAATGGAAGGTGAACGGCATAGATGAAAGCTCCTTTCTCTCTCTGGGCCAAAGGCCCGCATGAGAGCATCATACAGGATAATTATGAACAAATCAAGGGCGGACCATTCCCGGAAAACCAGCCGGGCCGCCGGAGCAAGATCGCTCCGGCGGCCCGGTCTGTGGGAATGCGGCGATTTACTTGGTCACCAGCAGCTTCTGGTCCTCCACGGTGAGGCGGGCGGTGTCTCCCGCCTTCAGCGTGCCGTCCAGCATCCGCTCGGCCACGGCGTCCTCCACCTTGCTCTGGATGCAGCGGCGCAGGGGACGGGCGCCGTACTTGGGATCGAAGCCCTCCCGGGCCAGCTCCGCCACGGCTTCGTCGCTGGCATCCAGATGGATGCCCATGGCCTCCATCCGGGCGGCGACGGTGTGCAGCATGCGGCGGGCCACCTCCCGGATGTCCGCCTCCGTCAGGGCACGGAAGACGATGATGTCGTCGATCCGGTTGAGGAACTCGGGGCGGAAGGTCTGGCGCAGCTCGTTCATCACGGTGTCCTTGGCCCGCTGGAAGTCCGCCTGGGCGTCATCCTCCGCCTTTTCCTGGGCGCTGAAGCCCAGCTTGGCTCCGGCGGCGGTGAGGGCCTTGGCGCCGATGTTGCTGGTCATGACGATGACCGTGTTCTTGAAGTCCACGGTGCGGCCCTGGGAGTCGGTGATACGGCCGTCGTCCAGGATCTGCAGCAGGATGTTCCACACGTCCTCGTGGGCCTTTTCGATCTCATCGAAGAGCACCACGGAGTAGGGCTTGCGGCGGACCTTCTCGGTGAGCTGGCCGCCCTCCTCGTGGCCCACATAGCCCGGCGGGGAGCCGATGAGGCGGGAGACCGTGTGCCGCTCCATGTACTCGGACATGTCGATGCGGATCATGGCGTTCTCGTCGCCGAACATGGCTTCGGCCAGGGACTTGCAAAGCTCCGTCTTGCCCACGCCGGTGGGACCCAGGAACAGGAACGAGCCGGTGGGGCGCTTGGGGTCCTTCAATCCCACCCGGCCCCGGCGGATGGCCCGGGCCACGGCGGTAACGGCCTCGTCCTGGCCCACCACCCGTTCATGCAGCGTCTCCTCCATATGCAGCAGCCGCTGCCCCTCGTCCTCAGTGAGGCGGGTAACGGGGATGCCCGTCCAGCGGGAGACCACGGCGGCGATGTCCTCGGCATTCACCGGCCGGTGCTGGCGGCTGTTCTTGCGGCGCTTGTCCCGCTCGATCTCCACCTGCTCCCGGTAGTCCTTCTCGATGTCCCGCAGCTGGGCGGCCTTCTCATAGTCCTGCTTGGCGATGGCCGCCTCCTTGTCCTTCACCAGCGCGGCGATCTTCTCCTCCAGGCTCTTGAGCTCGGGAGAGATCTCCTCCGTCTCCATCCGCACCCGGCTGGCGGCCTCGTCCATGAGGTCGATGGCCTTGTCCGGCAGGAAGCGGTCGTTGATATACCGGCTGGACAGCTCCACCGCCGCCTCCAGGGCCTCGTCGGTGATCTGGAGGTGATGGTGCTGCTCATACTTTTCCCGGAGGCCCTTGAGGATCTCCAGCGTGGCCTCCCGGCTGGGCTCGCCCACCTGCACCGGCTGGAACCGGCGCTCCAGAGCGGCGTCCTTTTCGATATACTTGCGGTACTCGTTCAGCGTGGTGGCGCCGATGACCTGGATCTCGCCCCGGCCCAGGGCGGGCTTGATGATGTTGGCGGCGTCCACGGCGCCCTCGGCGCTGCCGGCGCCCACGATGGTGTGGAGCTCGTCGATGAAGAGCACCACATTGCCGGTGGTCTTGACCTCCTCCAGCACCTTCTTGATCCGCTCTTCGAACTCGCCCCGGTACTTGGTGCCCGCCACCATGCCGGAGAGGTCCAGGGACAAAATGCGCTTGTCCAGCAGGTCGTCTGGCACGTCGCCCATGACGATCTTCCGGGCCAGGCCCTCGGCGATGGCGGTCTTGCCTACGCCGGGCTCTCCGATGAGGCAGGGGTTGTTCTTGGTGCGGCGGGAGAGGATCTGGATCACCCGCTGGATCTCGTCGTCCCGGCCGATCACCGGGTCCAGCTTGCCGCTGCGGGCGTCGGCGGTGAGGTCCCGGGTGAACTCCCGCAGCGTCTTGGCCTTGCCGCCCTCATCCTTGGGGGCGGCGGCCCGGGCCTCGGCGGCCTTGCCCCGGGGCGTCTCGCTGAGCTTGTGCATCAGGGCGGTGTACAGCTCCCGGGCGTCCACGCCGGCGGTGCGCAGGATGCGCACCGCCATGTTGTTGCCCTCCCGCAGGAGGCCTGCCAGCAGATGCTCCGTGCCCACGTAGTTGTAGCCGCCGCGGGCGGAGTCCTCCACGGCGATCTCCACCGCCCGTTTGGCCCGGGGCGTCAGCCCCTGGGCGGGGTTCCCGCCGGGCAGGCCCGCGCCCACGCTGCGGCGGATGATCTCCGTGATCATCTCATCCGTCAGTCCGGACTCCTCCAGCACCGCGTGGGCCAGTCCCTCTTTCTCCCGCATCAGTCCCAGCAGCAGGTGCTCGGTGCCCACGTAGCCGTGGCCCAGCTCCCCCGCCGCCTCCTGGGAAAGCCGCAGGGCCTCTTCGGCCCTGGGCGTGAATCTGTTTTCCTGCATAGCGATTCCTCACTTTCCGTCTGAGCGCCGGATCACCGGCTCTCCTTTTTCTCTTCCTTGTGCGCCGCCTCCAGCTTGCGGATCTCGTCCCGCAGCTCCGCGGCCCGTTCGAAATTCTCCTGATGGACGGCCTTCTTCATCTCCATCCGCAGGGCGTTCATCCTGCGCATGTAGGCAAAGCGGCTCTGCTCCTCCTTGCCCACCAGGTCCTCCTGCTTTTGCTCCTGCTTCTGCTCCTGCTTGGCGGGAGCGGCGGTGAGGGCCGGCATGTCGGCGAAGAAGTCCTCAAAGGGATCCTCCAGCAGCCAGCCGCCCCGGTCCGACAGGGCGCCCATGGGGGAGAAGAAATCCTCCAGGAAGCTCCGGCCGAAGAGGCCGCCGTTGAAGAAGTTCTGCATCATCCGCTGGCTGTGGGCGGCCACCCGGCCGCTGTATCCCAGCTTCTCGGCGCACTCGGCGCAAAGGTGCTTCTCCGTGACATTGCCGTTGATGTTGCTCTGATAGATAAAGGTGACTTCATTCTTGCCACAATTCTCGCATTTCATAATGAAAAACCTCCTTAGAAAGTTCCATATAGTTTGTGTACGTTCTCCGGCGCCTACACCAGCAGGATCAGCGCCTGCTTGAGGATATCCGCCCGGACGCGGTCCCGGTTCTCCCGGGGCACGCCGGCAAGGGCTTTGTCCCCCACCGCGGCCGCCAGCACCTGGGCCAGGTCCTCTCCCAGCGCTCCCGCCTGGGCGAGGTTGGTGAGGATCGCCCGGGCCGAGGCCAGGTCCACCCGGTCTCCCAGGGAGTTGATGACGTGCATCATCAGCGTCTCATGGTCCACCCGCACCCGGGTGATGCGGATGTATCCGTTGCCGCCCCGGCGGCTCTCCACGATGTACCCCCGCTCCGGGGAAAACCGGGTGGACATCACGTAATTGATCTGGCTGGGCACACAGTTGAACCGCTGGGCCAGATCGCTGCGCTGCACCTCCAGCACGCCGTCCTCCGACGTCTCCAGGCTGCTTTGCAGAAACTCTGCGATCAGATCTGAAATACCCACTTGTCAACCATCCCTTTCCGCTCGTGTCATTCATCTTTTTTGACTTTGACTATCTTTAACCTTTTGTTCTGACGTTAGTATACCACCTTCCGGTCAAATGTCAAGGGGTTGTTTTTGACTTTCTTTGACCTTTTTGAAAACAAACTGTGAACGCCGCCCTTCCAGAATCTGAAATGGATTTTTGGCAGGTTCCCCTTGCTTTTTGAAAATTGTATGGTACAATAAAAAGCACAAATCTTATGGAGGTGCTTCCCATGGCCTACAAAATCACGTCTGCCTGCGTGAACTGCGGCTCCTGCGCGGACGCTTGCCCCGCCGGTGCCATCAGCCAGGGCGACGACCAGTACGTCATCGACGCTGCCGCCTGCCTGGACTGCGGTTCTTGCTGCGACACCTGCCCCAACGGCGCCATCGTCCCCGAGGAATAATCTAAAAGGGATACATAAAAGCTCCGCAGGATCTCCTGCGGGGCTTTTTTGTCCCTCCGGGGCATCTTGCGCCTGGCGGCGGTTTCTTTTATAATGGTAGATCGAAGAATCCCAAGGAGGTGCGCCATGGAACACTGGGAGCCCCTGTGCCCCGGCGGGTACCGCTTCGTCTGGGACGAGGCCCTGTTCCCTCCCGGCACAGACACCTTCCTCCTCTCCTCCCTGCCACGGCTGCGGCCGGGACTGCGGGTGTGCGAGCTGTGCTGCGGCACGGGCCTGCTGTCACTGCTGCTGCTCCAGCGCCAGCCGGCGCTGACGGTCACCGGCGTGGACATCCACCCCGCCGCCGTGGCTCTGGCCCGGCGGTCGGCGGCGGAAAACGGCCTGACGGACCGCCTGTCCTTCCTGCAGGGGGACCTGCGGCGCCCGGAGGACCTGCCCCCGCCGGGGGCCTGGGACCTCACGGTATGCAACCCGCCCTACTATCCCCCATCCTCCGGCCGCGTCTCCCCGGACCCCGCCCGCCGGGAGGCCCGCAGCGAGGTCAGCTGCACCCTGGAGGAGGTATGCGCCGCATCGGCCCGGCTGCTGCGCTGGGGCGGGGCGTTCTGTCTGGTCCACAAGCCGGAGCGGCTGGCGGATCTGCTGTGCGCCCTGCGGCAGGCGGGGCTGGAGCCCAAGCGGCTGCGCTTCGTGGTCCCCCGGCCAGGGGCGGCCCCCTCATTGGTGCTGGCGGAGGGCCGCCGGGGCGGACGGCCCGGGCTGGAGATCCTGCCGCCCTTGACGCTGCGCACCCCGTGCGGCGATCCCACTCCGGAGCTGGACGCCATCTATTTCCGAACACAGGAGGTCACGCCATGAGCGGCACGCTGTATCTGGTCGCCACCCCCATCGGCAACCTGGGGGACTTCTCCCCCCGGGCGGTGGAGACGCTGGAGACCGTGGATTTCATCGCAGCGGAGGATACCCGGGTATCCGTGAAGCTGCTGAACCACTTTTCCATCAAAAAGCCCCTGGTGAGCTATCACGAGCACAACCACGTCTCCGCCGGGCAGAGCATCCTGGCCCGGCTGCTGGCCGGAGAGTCCTGCGCCCTGGTGACGGACGCCGGCACCCCGGCGGTGTCGGACCCGGGAGAGGACCTGGTGCGGCTGTGCGCGGAGGCGGGGGTGGAGGTCATCGCCATCCCCGGCTGCTGCGCGGCGGTAAACGCCCTGGCCGTCAGCGGCCTGCCCACCGGGCGGTTCACCTTCGAGGGCTTTCTCACCGTCAACCGCAAGAGCCGCCGGGAGCATCTGGCCTCCCTGCGGGATGAGCGGCGCACCATGATCTTCCACGAGGCGCCCCACAAGCTGCGCACCACCCTGGAGGACCTGCGGGACACCTTCGGCAGGGAGCGGCGCATCGCCCTGTGCCGGGAGCTGACCAAGCTCCACGAGGAGACGGTGCGCTGCACCCTGGCCGAGGCGGTGGAGCGCTACCGGGAGACGCCCCCCAAGGGGGAGTTCGTGCTGGTGGTGGAGGGCGCGCCGGAGACCGGCGCCCCCGCCGCCGATCTGGAGACGGGCGTCGCCCGGGTGCTGGCCCTGCGGGATGGCGGGATGCGCCTCAAGGACGCGGCCAAGGCGGTGGCCGGGGAGACGGGGCTTTCCAAAAACGAACTGTACGCCGCCGCCCTCCAGGCGGAAAACGGCGAAAGCTGAACCATACGGCAGACCCCCGGCGCGGCCTTTTGGCCGCGCCGGGGGTCCTCTGTTTCCCGGAGGGAAAAAAGAAACCGAGACGGCCCGGTCACACCGCGCCGTCTCGTCCAATCTTCCATTCAGTTGTCCCCGGAGCCGGACGCCTTAGAGGTTCTTGAGCTCCTTGAGGCACTTGGGACATACGTTCTTCCCCTTGAACACCGTGATGTCCTTGGTCCCGTCACAAAAAATACAGCTGGGCTTGTACTTTTTCAGAATGACAGACGACCCTTCCACATAGATTTCCAATGCATCTTTCTCCGCGATGTCCAGCGTGCGGCGCATTTCGATGGGGAGCACGATCCGACCCAACTCATCTACCTTACGTACAATACCTGTCGATTTCACAACGTTTCTCCTTTTTCATTTCACTCCACTCTGTGTTTCCTCACCGTGATTTCGACAATAGCACACCCTGCCATCATATGTCAATTCTTATGACAGGAAGTTAAAACTAAATTAACAAATATGCAAACTATACAATAATTTAAGGGAAGGGAGCTGATCATGCATGGCGATGGCCTGGATCTGGACGGCCATGGTGGTGCTGTCCCTGGGCTTCGGCCTGGCCACGGGAAATCTGGATGCAGTGGCGGACGCGGCTCTGGAGGGGGCCGATTCCGCCGTGGAGCTGAGTCTGTCCATGGCGGGGGTCATGTGTCTTTGGAGCGGCGTCATGGAGATCATGAACGCCTGCGGTCTCTCGGAAGGTCTGGCCCGGGTGTTCCGCCCGGTGCTGCGGCGGCTGCTGCCCAATGCCTGCCGGGATCCGGAGACTCTGGCCGCCGTCTCCGCCAACACCTCTGCCAATCTCCTGGGCCTGGGCAACGCCGCCACGCCCCTGGGCATCCGTGCCGCCTGCCGCATGGCCCGGGGCTGCGACGGCGTGGCCAGCGACGAGCTGTGCCTGCTGGTGGTGCTCAACACCGCCTCCATCCAGCTGCTGCCCGCCACCATCGCCTCCGTCCGCGCCGCCGCCGGGTGTGAGACCCCCTTCGACATCCTGCCGGCGGTATGGCTGTCCTCCGCCATCTCGGTGACGGTGGGGCTGGGGGCGGCGTGGCTGCTGGCCCGGCGGAGGCGGGCATGAACCTCAGCGCACTGGTGCTGCCGTCCCTGCTGGCCCTGGCGGCGGTATGGGGCATGGGACGGCGGGTGAATGTGTTCGGCGCGCTGACCCACGGCGCCGAGGAGGGGCTGACGGTGCTGCTGCGGGTGCTGCCGGCCCTGGTGGGCCTCTTGACAGCCGTGTCCATGTTCCGGGCCTCCGGGGCCATGGAGGTCCTCTCCGGACTGTGCGCCCCGGCGCTGGAGGCCCTGGGCATCCCCCCGGAGACCGCGGCGCTGATGCTGATCCGGCCGGTGTCCGGCAGCGGCGCCCTGGCGGTGGGCACGGACCTGATGCACGCTTACGGCCCCGACAGCTACATCGGCCGGGTGGCGGCGGTGATGCTGGGCAGCACGGAGACCACCTTCTACACCATCGCCGTGTATTTCGGCTCCGCCGGCATCATCAAGACCCGCCACGCCGTCCCGGCGGCCCTGGCAGCGGACCTGGCGGGCTTCATCGCCTCCGCCCTGGCGGTGCGGCTGGTGTTCGGGACATGAAGCCGGGCGCTCCAGGGTCCTTTCATACGCAAAAAGCGGCTCCGGCAGATGCCGGAGCCGCGTTTTGCCGTTCAGGGCAGCGGGTCGAATTCCGCGCCGTCGTCCAGACGGTGCCAGGTGAAGCGGCCGTCCCGCAGCAGCATGTAGCTTTTGGGCGTGCCCTCCTTGGGCAGGGCCAGGGAGCCGGGGTTGAGGTACGTGTATCCCCCGCAGTCCCGCCGCACCGGCAGGTGGATGTGGCCGCAGAGGAGATAGTCCCCCTGCCGCAGAGGCGGCGGATCGTCCGGTCCCCAGGCGTGTCCATGGGTGGCGCAGACCGTCAGTCCGTCCAGGGCCAGGAAGGCGTAGTCCGCCAGGATGGGAAAATGCAGCACCATCTGGTCCACCTCGGCGTCGCAGTTGCCCCGGACGCACAGCAGCCGGTCCGCCGCGGCGTTGAGCATCTCCGTGACGGCGGGGGGATCGTATCCCTCCGGCAGGGGATTCCGGGGCCCGTGGTACAAAAGGTCCCCCAGCAGCACCAGCCGCTCCGCCCCCGCAGCGCGGAAGGCGTCCAGCATCCGCCGGCAGCAGACGGCGGAGCCGTGGAGGTCCGAGGCGATCATAAGGTTCATGGAACAGTCTCCTTTCATCTTCCGCGTCCCGGCGGCTCCGTCTCCGCGGGCTCGTCGTCCGGCAGGGTGCTGACGTCATCGTCCGGCGCCCGCATCTCGTGGGACGAGCGGCGGGTGCTGTCGCTGCGCTGGGTGCGCCAGGAGGAGATGTCGATGGGCTCGTTCTCCTCGAAAAGATCGTAGTAATCCTCATCCCGCAGCACCGGACGGCGGTGCTTGCAGATGGCGGTGATGGTGGGGTAGAGGACAATGGCGATGAGGCCGCCGGAAAAGCCGTTGTTGTAGAGGTTCAGCCCCGCCACAGTGCCGCTGGTCTGGAGCACCAGGGCCGAGTGGATGAATCCCGCCAGGATGCCGAAGGGCCAGCCGAAGTGGCCGGCGATGGGAGCCAGGGTGGTGCCGAAGAGCCCCGCCAGCTGCAGGGTAGGGTAGTTGGGGGAATAGTGGACGCCGTAGGCGCCCAGAGCCACGCCGATCATCACCGGCGTGATGTTCCGGGCATGCTTGCCGAAGGCGGAAAATCCCATGATGGTGAAAATGCCGCCCACGGTGGGGCCGTTGAGCTCGCCGCCCACCACCAGGATGAAGACGATGCCCAGGACGCCGTTGATGCCGATGTTGATGAGCACCGGCCCCGCGCCGAACATGCGCAGATAGTCGCTGGGGGCCCGGCCGGTGGTGGAGAGCAGACGGCGGTAGCCCGCCCACACCGCCCAGGGCGGCTCTCCGGTACCGTAAGTACCCAGCAGGATCATGGCGGTGCACAGCACGCCCAGCACGATCTCAAAGACGCCGTTGTAATCCGTGGCCCAGTAGAGCACGGAGTCCGGCTTGTCGCCGAAGGCCGTGAGGATGGGCACCACCATCATGGCGAAGAGGCCGCAGGCAAACCCCATGTTGTAGAGGTTCATGCCGTTTTGGATCTTGTAGGTGTAGCCCGAGAGGGAGGGCAGGATGAATCCGATGACGATGCCCGTCACCAACCCCAGAGGCAGGCTGGCGTGGATGCTGCCCAGAGCCATGTAGCTGACCATGGGAGAAAGGGACGTGGCCAGCAGGGCCACGGAGGCGTACTTGGAAAAGGGTTCCTTCTGATACCGGGCGTAGAGCCAGGTGCCCAGAATGATGGGCCAGATGTTCAGGCAGTTCTTGCCGAAGAGGGAGAAGCCCGCCATGAGGCCCATCTCCACGATGGTGAAGCCGTTGAAGGGGTCCCCCGAGAATTTGATGATGCAGATGGAGATGGCCGTCACCAGTCCCGCGTTCACCAGCGCCGCACCGGCGCCGGCGATGTAGACGTAGTCGGTGATGAGCAGATCCTGCATGGTGATGATGTGGTACATCCCCACCAGGATGTTCCGGGGCGTATCCATGATGAAGCCCAGGATCACCAGGCTGGCGGAAAACACGAGGATGGCGGAGAAGATCCCCTCATAGCGGGACTGTGGCTGCATGGAACGACCCCCCTCAAGGCGTATTCGCTGATCAGATCCATTATAGCAGGCAACCGCCCCCCGGGGCAACAGAAAATTCCCTCTTTCCGGAAAATGCTCCTCCCGCAGGACAGATATGACCCTTGCTTTCCGCCGCTTTACCACGGTATACTGAAAAAAAGGAGGTGCGCCTATGGAACGGTTTGCCATCATCACAGGAGACATCACCCGCTCCGACGCGGAGGCCATCGTCAATGCCGCCAACCCCACGCTGCTGGGCGGCGGAGGCGTGGACGGCGCCATCCACCGCGCCGCCGGCCCCGCCCTGCTCTCGGAGTGCCGGGGCCTGGGGGGCTGCGAGACGGGACGGGCCAAGCTCACCCGGGGCTACAATCTCCGGGCCCGGTACGTGCTCCACACCGTGGGCCCCATCTGGCAGGGCGGCGGGATGGGCGAGGCCGCCCTGCTGGCCTCCTGCTACCGCAGCTGCCTGACGCTGGCGGCGGAGCGGGGCATCCGCACCGTGGATTTCCCCTCCATCTCCACCGGCATCTACGGCTATCCCCTGGCCCAGGCGGCCACGGTGGCCCTGAAGGCCATCATGGACTTCCTGGCGGAGCACGAGACGCCTCAGCGTGTGCGGATGGTGTGCCACTCCCAGCGCGATGCCGCCGTCTACCGCCAGACCTGGAACCTCTGGTATGCCCCGGACAAGGACGGCCGCCTTTGACGCCTCCATCCGAAAACCGGCCCCGCCGCACAAAATGTGCGGCGGGGCCGGTCTCTTTTCCTTTCATCCGGTGTAGGGGCGGCCGATGGCAGTGCCGCCGTAGGTCTCGGCAAACTCGCCGTCCACCAGGAACCGCACCTCCGCCACCGCCTCCAGAGAGGCCAGGGACCGGCGCAGGGCGTCGATGGCATTGTAGAGCACCGTGCCCCGGGGGAGTCCCTCCAGCTGGGCGGCAGAGAGGTTCACGTAGCACACGTCCTCCTCCAGCCAGGCCGAGAGCACCCGGAAGCCCTCCGGCATCACCGCGCCCAGCTCTCCCCGCTCCGGTCCGGCCTCCAGGGCCCGGACCACAGCGCCGGCCTGGGTGTCGCCCTCATAGAGCTCCAGCGTCCGCTCCTCCGGCTGGAGGGCAGCGGCGGCGTCCGGGAAATACAGCGTGGCCCGCACCGTGCTCACCACGTCTCCCACCGGAGTCAGCCGCACGTCCCGGGCGGTGAGCACCTGCTTGTCCCGGTACGCCAGCTCCTGGCCCCGCACCGTGATCTGCACGGACACGATCTCCGGCAGTTGGGTCAGCGTCAGCGTCACCGCATAGTCGGCCAACGTCAGCGCCACACCGGAAAGGGTGGCGTAGGCCATGGTGAGATCCACCACCGCCCGGGTACCCTGGAGCTCCAGGGACAAAAGCCGGGTCCCCGCCGGAATGGGGCTTTGGAGGGTGGTATCCGTGGGGCCCTGGAGCAGGGCCGTCATCAGTCCGTTGGCCGTGTCCAGGGGGGAATCCGTCTCCAGCCAGACATCCTCCGTGCGGTAGATGTCTCCGCCGGCGGAGCGATGCGGATCTCCCTCCAGGAAATAGAGCTTGTAGGCGCCGTCCTCCCGGCTCTCCATCATGGCGCTGCCGCAGATGCCGCACACCAGCGCCGCACACAGCACGATGCCCCACAGCCGCTTCATTCCGCTTCCTCCTCCCGGCAGGGCCAGCGCGCCGTGAACCGAGACCCGCCCTGGACCCGGTTCTCCGCCGTCACGGTGCCGCCCCGCTTGCTCACGGTGTCGCTGACGATGGAAAGGCCCAGGCCCGTGCCGCCGGCGGCCCGGGAGCGGGCTTTGTCCACCCGGTAGAATCGCTGGAAGATGCGGGGCAGATCCTCCTCCGGGATGCCCACGCCGTTGTCCTCCACGGTCAATACCACCTCGTCTGCCTCCCGGCGCAGCGACACCTGCACCGCGCCGCCGGGGGGCGTGTACTTCAAGGCGTTGTCCGTGAGGTTGTAGATCACCTGATGGATCTCGTCCCGGGTGGCCAGCACCCGGCACGCTCCGGAGGCGTCGTAGGTCAGGTCGATGTCCTTGTCCTGGGCCAGCAGGCTCATCATCCGCATCACCTGCTCCAGCACCGGCAGCACATCCACCACCACGGGCTTTTCCAGAAGGCCGCTGTCCAGCCGGGTCAGCCGCAGCAGGTCCTCGGTGATGCGGGAAAGCCGCTGGGCCTCCGCCCCGATGTCCGCCACGAATTCCCGGGTGGTGGCCTGGTCCATGCCCTCCGTCTGCAAAATGGAGTCCGTCAGCAGCCGGATGGCCGCCAGCGGCGTTTTCAGCTCGTGGGAGGCGTCGGAGACGAAGCGCCGCCGGATCTCCTCCGTGGTCTGGAGGCGGTCGGTGAGGCTGTTGAACTCCTGCCCCAGCTGGGCGATCTCGTCCCGCCCCCGGATCTCCATGCGGTGGCTGTATGCGCCCTCCCGCACCTGCCGGATGGCGGTGAGGAGCTCGCTGATCTTCTTGGTCAGCGCCGCGGAGAGCACGCCGCTGAGCACCAGCACCACCGCACCGATGCCCACGCTCAGACGCAGGAGGTTGTCCTGCAGCCCGGTAAGCAGCGCGGCCTGCTCCGTGTCGTACTCGTAGGCGTACACCGCGCCGATGATCTGGTTGTGGTAGAGCACCGGCGAGGAGGCGTGGGAGCGGAAGGCGCCGTTGTGATAGGCGCAGGTGAAGACGTCGTTGCCCAGCAGAGCCTGGACGATCTCCGTGTAGAACACATACTCCCCCTGGGCGCCGCCGGTCTCCCGGGTGTCATAGAGGACCTTGCCGTCGCTGTCCGTCACCAGCACCCGGGAAAGCCCCGTGTCCTCCGCCACCGCCATGGCCTCTCCCACGTTCTCCGGGCTCAGCTGCTCCAGCCCGGACAGGGAATACACCATCACCGAAACGCCGGACTGGAGGTTGGCCTCCTTGGCCCGGAACACCAGGTCCTCCGACACCAGCAGCGGGTAGGTGTTCATCAGCAGGATCACCGCCGCGATGATCAGGATGTAGCTCAGCCCCACCCGGACCTTCAGGCTGCCGGGCAGCCAGTTCCTAAGCCTTGAAATAGTACCCCACTCCCCACTTGGTCATGATGTGGTCCGGCTCCGCCGGGTTCTTCTCCAGCTTCTCCCGCAGCCGCCGGATGTGGACGTCCACCGTCCGGTAATCCCCGGCATAGGAGTAGCCCCACACCACGTTCATCAGATTCTCCCGGCTGTACACCCGCCGGGGATTGCGCATCAAAAGCTCGATGAGGTCGTACTCCTTGGCGGTGAGGTCCACGGTCTTTCCGTCCCGCACCGCCACCCGCTCCTCGGTGTTGAGGGTCAGGTCCCCCACCGTCAAAAGCGCCCCCCGTCTGCGCTGCACCCCGGCGGCCCGGCGCAGCAGCGCCCGGACCCGGGCCTTGAGCTCCAGGATGTTGAAGGGCTTGGTGAGATAGTCGTCCGCGCCGCACTCGAAGCCCATGAGCTTGTCCGCGTCCTCGCTTTTGGCCGTGAGCATGATGATGGGCACATTAGAAAACTCCCGGATCCGCATGCACGCCTCCAGGCCGTCCACCTCCGGCATCATCACATCCAGGATCACCAGGTCGAACTGCCCCTCCCGGGCCAGCTCCACCGCGGCGGCGCCGTCGTAGGCGCACTCCACCTGGTAGCCCTCGTTCTCCAGGTTGAATTTCATCCCCTTCACCAGGGTCTTTTCATCGTCTACCACCAAGATCTTCATTCCGTATCCTCTCCATCCACCGTGACGCTGCCCCGCAGCGCCTCCAGTTTGCTCTCTCCGATGCCGGAGACCTCCAGCAGCTCCTCCACGCTTTGAAAGGGACCATGCTCCGCCCGGTACGCCGTGATGCGCGCTGCCAGCACCTCGCCGATGCCCGGCAGCTCCATCAGCTCCGCCTCCGTGGCGGTGTTCAGATCCAGAGGCGGCGGCACTGCCGCCTCCTGCGTCACATGCTCCGTCACCACCGACACCGGCAGGTCCTGGGCGGATGCCAGACGGTCCCGGCGGGCCAGTCCCGCCAGCACGCACAAAAACACCGCCGTCAGCGCCAGAAGCAGCGCCTCCGTTTTGGTCACCTTTCCATACAGCTTCACAGTTGAACTCCCGCGTTTTTTTTGATATACTGACTTTGTGTCGAAAAACGGCGGTTCCCGCCGCTTGAAACTTTCCTTCAAAACCGGGGTATCATGGCCGTTATGGGATCATTATACCATACATCACAGGAGATAGATATGAAAACGTACCGCTTTTTCTCTCTTTTTTTGGCTGTGTTTTTGTCGCTGAGCCTGCTGGCCGCCCCCAAGGCCGCGGCGCTGGAGGCGCCGGAGATCCATGCCACGGCCGCACTGCTGATGGACGCGCAGACCGGCAACATCGTCTACGCCCAGAACGAACACCAGGAGCTCTACCCCGCCAGCACCACCAAGATCATGACCGCCCTGCTGGTGCTGGAGGCCATCGACCGGGGCGAGCTGTCCCTGACGGATGAGCTCACCGCCTCCCACTCCGCCATGACCACGGGCCTTGCCGAGGACGGCAGCACCGCCGGGATCCAGGAGGGCGAGGTCATGACGGTGGAGGAATACCTCACCTGCATGCTGGTAGTCTCCGCCAATGAGGCCTGCAACGTGCTGGCCGAAGCAGTGTCCGGCTCCGTGGATGCCTTCGTGGACGCCATGAACGCCCGGGCCCAGGCTCTGGGCTGCGAGAACACCCACTTCGTCAACACCACCGGCCTCCACGATCCCCAGCACTACACCTCTGCCTGGGACCTGTATCTCATCACCGCGGAGGCCATGAAGCACGACACCTTCATGCGCATCTGCGACACGGCCACCGCCACCATCCCCGCCACCAATCTCTCTGAGGCCCGGACCCTCCACACCACCAACTACCTCATCGGCGCCTGGTGGTCCCGGGGCTATCTCTACGACGACGCCCACGGCATCAAGACCGGCTCCACCTCCCAGGCGGGGCACTGCCTGGTGTCCTCCGCCGTCCGGGGCAGCCTCAGCCTCATCAGCGTGGTGCTGGGTGCCGACCGGGTGACCCTGGAGGACGGGGAGATCCGCACCTACAGCTTCTACGATACCCGGGTCCTGTTCGACTGGGCCTTCGACAACTTCTCCTACAAGACCATCCTGGACGCCGACGAGGTGATCCAGGAGGTGCCGGTGACCCTCTCCCAGGTGGACCACGTCACCGTCCACCCCGCCCAGGAGGTGGAGGTGCTGCTGCCCAATGATCTGGACCCGGCGGACCTGGAGCGCACCGTCATCCTGCAGGACCCGGTGGAGGCCCCGGTGACCGAGGGGCAGGTGCTGGGCACGCTGGAGCTGAGCCATGACGATACGGTCTATGCCTCCGTGGATCTGCTGGCCATGCACGACGTGGAGGCCTCGGGTCTTCTGACCTTCTGGCGGGACGTGCAGCTCTTCTTCGCCAAGACCTCTGTACGCATCGCCGGCGCGGTGCTGCTGGTGCTGCTGGCGGCGGTGCTGGTGTGGCGGCTGGTGCTGGGCCGCCGGCGCTACCGGTACGGCCGCAGCGTGGGCCGGGGCCGCAGCGGCGGCTATCGGGGCCGGCGGCGGTAAATCCATGACAGAAAAGGACCCCTTCGGGCAATGCCCGGAGGGGTCCTTTCTCATTTTCTTCACCGGGGTCAGCGGACAGTGAAGCGGTGCTTACCGGAGGTCTTGGAGATGTACAGCGCCGCGTCCGCCCGGGAAAACGCCCGGTCAAAGGGCTCCATAGGCGCCACCTGCGTCAAACCCACGGAGATCCCCCACAGCCCGGAGCCGTTCTCCCCGGCATCCGCCTCCACGCTCTCCAGCAGCCGGGACGCCAGAGCGCAGGCCGCCTCCTCCGACCACATCCCCGGACACAGCAGCAAAAACTCGTCCCCGCCCATCCGGCACACCGCATCCTGCTCCCGCACGGCGGCGGTGAGGATACCCGCCAGCCGGACCAGCGCCGTGTTGCCGCACAGATGGCCGTGACGGTCGTTGACCTCCTTGAAGTTGTCGATGTCGATGACATAGAGCCAGGCGGGCTGGTGCGCGGAGCGGCGGTAGCGCTCCTTGAAGGAGCGGAAATTGATGAGACCGGTGAGCCCGTCCTGCTCCGCCAGCTGCTGCAGCGACTTGATGCGCGCCTGGGCTCGCTCCACCTGCTGGGTCAGCGTCTTGGGATAGGACTCCCCCTGCAGCTGCTCCAGATTGGGGTTGGACTGGTGGATGTGGACCACCTTCCACCGCCCGTCCACCCGCTTGTAGAGGATGGAAAAGCGGGTGTCCATGTCCACCCGGACGGCGCCGTCCGGGCTCTCCCAGCAGATCACGGCGCTGCCGTAGACCAGCGACGCGTCCGGTCCCGCCGCCTGCTCCTCGCAAAAGAAATCCCGGAACTGGAAGCGGATCCCCGCCCGCTCCTGCAGCTCCAGACCCATGGCCTGCCGGAACTGGGCACGGGAGCGGTAAAACTCGTGCTTTCCCGTCCCGATGACGACGCAGTCCTCCTCAAACAGATCCGCCAGCCGGAGCACGCTCTCCTGGTCTCCTATGAAATATTCCTTCCAGAGCTGCTCTGTCAGTTTGATCAATTCACTCACAATGATCCCTCGTCTGTATTCATCTTTCCCCGATAGGCCGCCGTCAGGCGTACAGCAGCATCAAAACGCCGTAGATCACCGGCTGATGCAGCAGATAGAGAGGCAGGCTGCGGCGTCCCAGGGCGTCCAGCCCGGGGATGCGGGGCAGCGCCCCGGCGTCCTCCGGCCGCAGCCGCCGGAGGAAATAGCCGCACCAGAAGAGGAACGCCCAGGGCAGCAGGGGAAAATAGTCCGTGGAAAAGAAGTCCGCCGGGGGAAAGCCCAGGAAGGCGGTAAGCCCGTTTGCATACCACGCCCCCGGCAGCGCGGCGATCCGCGCCCCCTCGAAGCCCAGGAACCCCTCCGGCACGTCCCGCAGCAGCAGGAACAGGGCGAAGCTCCCGGCAAGGCCCGCCCGGGCGTCCAGCCGCGCCAGCAGCGGAGAGAGGGCAGCGGTCAGCAGCGACGCCGCGCCCAGCAGCGTCAGCACGCCGAAGCGCACCGCGTTCTCCGGCATGCACACCAGCGTCACCGCGCTGACCAGACACCCGCAGCCCAGGGTGATGAGGCCGCGGCGCCATTTCCGCCTGCCCAGCGCCCAGCAGTAGCCCGAGAGCAGGATGAAGGTCCAGCAGATGCTCTGCTGCCAGAGGTAGGCGCCCCAGCTGCAGTACCAGCTCCAGTCCATACCGAAGATCCACACCAGGTCCCAGCAGGCATGGTACGCCGTCATGCTGACAAACGCCGCGCCCCGCAGGCTGTCCAGCCCGCCCAGGCGTTTTGTGCCGCCGGCGGCCGCCGCTTGCCGCATCCCCCGCTCCCCCCTTCCTTAATAGTCCCTTCATTTTATCACATGCCTCTCGGCGGCGCAAGGCGGAACCGGCGTTCATGCTTGCAAACCATAAAGGAATGTGATAAATTATATAAGTTCTGAATGAAACCACACAAGGAGGCACTTTTATGGCCACGTTGCAAGAAGAAATCTCCCGGCGGCGGACCTTTGCCATCATCTCCCACCCCGACGCCGGCAAAACCACGCTGACGGAAAAATTCCTGCTCTACGGCGGGGCCATCGCCCAGGCCGGCGAGGTCAAGGGCAAGCGGGCCAAGGCCGCCACCTCCGACTGGATGGAGATCGAAAAGCAGCGCGGCATCTCCGTCACATCCTCGGTGATGCAGTTCCAGCACAGCGGCTTTTGCATCAACATCCTGGACACCCCCGGCCACCAGGACTTCTCCGAGGACACCTACCGCACCCTCATGGCCGCCGACAGCGCCGTCATGGTCATCGACGGCGCCAAGGGCGTGGAGCCCCAGACCCGCAAGCTCTTCAAGGTCTGCGCCCTGCGGCACATCCCCATCTTCACCTTCATCAACAAGATGGACCGGGAGACCCGGGACCCTCTGGAGCTGTGCGAGGAGGTGGAGCGGGAGCTGGGCATCGACACCTACGCCATGAACTGGCCCATCGGCTCCGGCAAGGAGTTCCAGGGCGTCTATGACCGGGAACAGAAGCACATCCTCTTCTTCTCCGCCGAGGGCCGGGGCAAAAAGGCCGCGGTGATGGAGGTGGATCTGGAGGACGAGGCCGTGGACCACACCATCGGCTCCGCCCGGGCCGCCGCTCTCCGGGAGGAGGTGGAGCTGCTGGGGGCCGGACGGGAGTTCGACCTCAAGGCCGTGCGCAACGGCACCCTCTCCCCGGTGTTCTTCGGCTCCGCCCTGACCAACTTCGGCGTGGAGCCCTTCCTGGAGGCCTTCCTCCGCATGACCACGCCGCCCCTGCCCCGGGTCAGCGATCAGGGAGAAGTGGACGTCTTTTCCGAGGACTTCTCCGCCTTCGTCTTCAAGATCCAGGCCAACATGAACAAGGCCCACCGGGACCGGCTGGCCTTCATGCGGATCTGCTCCGGCAAGTTCAAGCGGGAAACGGAGTATTTCCACGTGCAAAGTGGCAAGAAGCTGCGCCTCTCCCAGCCCCAGCAGATGATGGCCGCGGAGCGGGAGATCGTGGAGGAGGCCTACGCCGGAGACATCATCGGCGTGTTCGACCCGGGTCTCTTCGCCATCGGCGACACCATCACCGTGCCGGGCAAGAAGTTCCGCTTTTCCGGCATCCCCACCTTCGAGCCGGAGCACTTCATGCGGGTCTCCCCCAAGGACACCATGAAGCGCAAGCAGTTCATCAAGGGCACGGAGCAGATCGCCCAGGAGGGCGCCATCCAGATCTTCAAGATCCCCGGCGCGGGTCTGGAGGAGGTCATCGTGGGCGTGGTGGGCACGCTGCAGTTCGACGTGTTCGAGTACCGGATGCGCAACGAGTACGGCGTGGAGCTGTATATGACGGGCCTGCCCTACGAGCACCTGCGGCTCATCACCGCCTGCCCCTGCCCGCCGGAGGAGCTGGTGCTGTGCACCGGCTCGGCCATCCTGGAGGACTTCCGGGACCGGCTGCTGGTGGCCTTCGGCGGCGAGTGGTCCGTGGGCTTCCTCACCAAGCACAACCCCGGACTGGAGCTGGCGGACTCCCTGTCCGTGTAAAAAAGGACGGCTGTACGAGATCGTACAGCCGTCCTTTTTTCACACGATGCCGAAGCCCCCGGTGACGGGGTCCCGCCACAGCGCCAGGCGGGGCGGGTGGAAGGTGCACCAGACGAAGAGGATCGCCAGCGCCCACAGTACCAGCAGCCCCGCCGCCTGCTGCCAGGGCTGCCTGAACCGCCCCCGCCGCAGCAGGCGCCCGTCCAGCAGGAACGTCCCCAGCACCGCCGCCAGGAACACCCCGATGTCCCCCCACAGGGTATGGTAGCCCAGGACCCCGGTGTAGGTATAGAAGAGCACCGGGATCAGCGCCGTTCCCACCAGGGCGGAAAGGCCCCGCACCGCCAGGAAATTGGGATAGCCCCGCCCCATACACACCGCCTGCACGGCGGTGAAGAGGAACAGGGGGAAAAACAGCAGCTTCATGTGCTCCCAGGTGGACTCGTTGACGGCGGAAAAGGCCGCCGCCAGCGACGCCCCGCCGCTCCAGTCGTAGAGGAAGTGCAGCGCCGTCCCCGCCGCCGCCGTGAACACGGCGCCTGCTGCTTCCCAGAAAAAGAGCCGTCTGCGCATCCGATCCGCCTCCCGCATACCAAAACTGCGGCCCTTCCGGGCCGCAGTTCCAGTTTATGCAGGAGCTGTCAAAGTATGCATCCTCAGGCGAACACCACCTGCACCAGCACCATGTACAGCACGGTGCCTCCGGCGATGGAGAGCAGCACGTTCCCCTTCCACACGTGGACCAGCGCCACCGCCGCAATGGCCAGCAGCTCCGGCAGGCCGTGGGGGGCGGCGGTCCAGGTGACGTTTTTCAGACAGTACACCACCAGAAGGCCCATCATGGCCGGCGGCAGCACCCGCCCCAGATACAACACCACGGCGGGGGGCTGCCGGTTCTCCGGGAACAGGCAGAAGGGCAGCCACCGGGTCAGCTGGGTGCCGGCGGCCACCGCCGCGATGATGCAGATGGTCTGCAAGGGCGTCAGCGTCATGCCGTCTCCCCCTCTCTCCGGTCCAGCCGGCGCCGTAGGCCCAGCAGCGCCGCCAGGATCAGCGCCATGGCGGCCAGGACCATGTTGTCCGGCCCCGCCAGGGCCAGTCCCGCCGCCGCGCAGGCCAAGCCGGTAAAGCCCGCCGCCCGGTTCTCCCGCTTTTTCCACTGCTCCAGGAACAGCACCACAAAGAGGGCCGTCAGCACGAAGTCCATCCCCGTGGTGTCGAAGGTAAGGAGGCTCCCCAGAAAGCCGCCCAGGGCGGTGCCGATGACCCAGTAGGAGTAATCCAGCAGGGAGATCCAGAAGTAGAACCGCCGGGGCTCCACCCCCTCCGGCACCTCCACGGAGGACACCAGGGAGTACGTCTCGTCGCACAGCGCGAAGATGAGGAACGGCCGCACGGCGCCGATGCCCCGGTACTTCTCCAGCAGGGAGAGGCCGTAGAACATGTGCCGGGCGTTCACCAGCACGGACAGCAGAAAGGCCTGCAGGGGGTCGAAGGCGGCGGTGAGCAGCGTGATGGCCACGAACTGGATGCTGCCGCCGAAGGTGAGGATGCTGGCCAGCACGGACCAGAAGGGGCCGTACCCCTTGGTCTGCATCAGCACGCCGTAGGCCAGCCCCAGGCACAAAAATCCCGTGAGCACCGGGATGGTGACGGGAAAGGCCGCCCGCAGGGCCCGTCCCCGGCGGCGCGGGAGGGTGAGGGTCTTTTCCATGGTGTCGCCTCCAGAGGAAAAATCAGGATCAGGACCGGGGCGCCGTTCGGGCGCCCCGGTCCGCGGGAAGATCTGGGATCACATCCGCTCCGGCGCGTCCACGCCGATGAGCCGCAGGCCGTTGCGCAGCACCTGCCGGGTCTCGTCCGCCAGCTTCAGCCGGGCGGAGAGCACCGCCGGCTCCTCGCCCTTGATGCGGCAGGCAGTGTAGAAGCGGTGGAAGCAGGCCGCCAGCTCCTGGAGGTAGCGGTTGATGTGGCTGGGATCGTAGTCCCGGGCGGAGAGCTTGATCTCCTCGCAGAACTGGGCGATCTGCTTGATGAGGGCCTGCTCCGTCTCGCCGGAGAGCAGGGACATATCCACCGCCGCCTGGTCGGGGACGGAGGCGCCCTCCTCCGCCAGGGCCCGCAGCAGCGAGCAGATCCGGGCGTGGGCGTACTCCACGTAGTAGATGGGGTTCTCAGAGTCCTCCCGGACGGCCAGGCCCAGGTCGAACTCCATCTGGGTGTCGGGCTTGGCGTTGAAGAACCAGCGGGCGGCGTCCACGGGGATCTCGTCCAGCAGGTCGTGGAGGGAGATGGCCTTGCCGGTGCGCTTGGACATGCGCACCACCTCGCCGTCCCGCAGGAGCTTCACCAGCTGCATCAGCACCACGTCCAGCCGCTCCGTGCCCTGCAGGCCCAGGGCGTCCAGGGCGCCCTTGAGCCGGGCCACATGGCCGTGATGGTCCGCGCCCCAGATGTTGATGACCCGGTCGAAGCCCCGGACGGCGAACTTGTTGCGGTGATAGGCGATGTCCGCGGCGAAGTAGGTGTAGAACCCGTTGGCCCGGCGCAGCACATCGTCCTTGAGGTCCAGCTTTTCGATGTCGGCCTCCTTCTTCCCCGCCTTGCGCAAGTTCTCCCGCATGATGTCCGCGGTCCGGAGCCAGAGGGCGCCGTCCTTTTCGTAGGTCCAGCCCTTCTCCGTGAGCAATTCCACCGTCTCGGCCACGTAGCCGCTTTCGTGGAGGGTGGACTCATAGAACCAGTTGTCGTAGTGGATCTTGTACCGCTCCAGATCGGTCTTCATCCGGGGCAGGTTCACGCTCAGGCCGAACTGGGCCAGGGTCTCCTGGCGCTGCGCTTCAGGCACGGCATCCAGCTTGTCCCCGTTTTGATCGTAGTAGGCCTGGGCCAGCTCCCGGATGTCCGCGCCCTGGTAGCCGTCCTCGGGGAAGGGCACCGCGTCCTCGCCGTGGAGGATCTGGAGGTACCGGGCCTCGATGGAGTGGGCGAACTTGTCGATCTGGTGGCCGGCGTCGTTGACGTAGAACTCCCGGGTGACGTCGGCGCCGCAGGCGGAGAGCACCGCCGCCAGGGTGTCGCCCAGGACGCCGCCCCGGGCGTTGCCCATGTGCATGGGGCCGGTGGGGTTGGCGGAGACGAACTCCACCATGATCTTCTGGCCCTTGAGTGTGTCGCAGGTGCCGTAGGCCGCGCCCTCGGACTCCACGGCCTCCATGACTCCGGCGTACCAGCCGCTGCCCAGGCGGAAATTCAGAAAGCCGGGGCCGGCGATCTCCGCGGAGGTGAAGTAGCTGCCGGTGAGGTCCATGTGGTCCAGCAGCGCCTGGGCGATGGCCCGGGGCGGCTGGCGCAGCGCTCTGGCGGCGGCCATGGCAAAGGTGGTGGTGAAGTCGCCGTTGGCGGTGTCCTTGGGGATCTCCACGGGAGCCGCGGGCACCGCCGCCCGGGGCAGCGTGCCGTCCGCCACGGCGGACTCATAGGCGGCCATGGCCAGGGACGCGGCCTGGGTCTTTGCATTCTGGATCATGTTGATCATCGTATCCGTACCTCTTTCGTTGGTCAATGTTTTCTCCGTACCCGGATCTTGAAGCAGTTTCGGCCCGTGACGGTGTGCTCCACGGCGATGGAGTAGCGGATCTCCATGACGCCGCCCCGCTCCGTCAGGTTGTGGCGCAGGGAGCCGGTCTGGATGTCCACCGTCAGCTCCCCGAAGGGGGTCTCGTAAAGGGACGTGTGCTGGCGGCCCTCCTCGAACACCATCTGGGAGTTCACCTTCCCCGTCCGCCGCAGGATCACCTGGGGCCCCTTCACCTCGAAGGTGGTGACGGTGCCCTCCATGCCGGTGAGCTCCGTCTCCCGGTAGGTCAAAAGCAGGCCCTCCTGCGTCACTTCCAGCGTCCCCTCCGTCATCAGCTCCGTGGCGTCGGGGTCGATGCCGTCAAAATACTGCTCGCCCCGGATGGACAGCAGGACGGGCACCTGATTTTTTTCAATACTGCTCAATGTCGATCCTCCGTGCCGAGTGGCGCAGGTCCTCCTGCAAAAACAGGGACGCCGTGTGTTCAAAGTCGTCCGCCCGGTCGCTGACGTAAAAAGCCGTCTCCCCCTGGCGATTCTCATCCGCCCGCAGGCCGTCGGCCTTCAGCAGCCGTTTGAGCTCAAAGGCGCTCTCCTCCCCGGCGGACACCAGCTCCACCCCGGGGCCGCAGACCTCCGCGATGACATCGGTGAGCAGGGGGTAGTGGGTGCAGCCCAGGATCAGCGTGTCCACCCCTGTCTCCAGCAGCGGCTCCAGGTACTCCCGCACCACCGTCTCGATGACGATGTCGCCGGGACGGAAGCGGCCGTTTTCCACCAGCGGCACCAGCAGCGGACAGGCCCGGCAGGTCACCGCGATCTCCGGGTCCAGGCGGCGCAGCGTGGCCTCGTAGGCCCCCGAGCGCACCGAGGCGGAGGTGGCGATCATCCCCACCCGTTTGTTCTTCGTCACCAGGGCCGCCCGGCGGCAGGTGGGCTCCACCACCCCCACCATGGGCAGGTCGTTTTCCGCCTGCAGCGTGGAAAGCGAGGTGGTGGTGACGGTGCCGCAGGCGATGAGGATGGCCTTGAGGTCAAAGGAGCGCAGGAACCGCACGTCCTGCCGGGCGTATTTCAGGATCGTCTCCCTGGAGCGCCCGCCGTAGGGCACCCGGGCGGTGTCCCCGAAGTAAATGAGGTCCTCCTCCGGCAAAATGCGCCAGAGCGAGCGCACCGCCGTCAGCCCCCCCAGGCCGGAATCAAATACGCCGATGGGGCGCATATCCATAGCTGTTTTCTCTCCTTCCGCCGCCGGTCAGTCCGGAAAAGCGCATGATCGCATCTGAATTATATATTATACTATGTCTCCGGTCCGCCCGCAAGACAGATTTTAGCCTTTTTACCCGCTTTTTTATGTGGCATTTCCTCTGCGCCTTTGCTATAATAGTCGTACCGCACAATGAGTATCCGGGAGGTGCAGCCCATGAACATCGAATTGACGCCCCGGCAGTTCCGTTATCTGCTGGATCTGGTCTACATAGGCAACTGGGTGATCAACTCCACCCGGGAGGACGACCGCATCAAGGAATACGACCAGGTGGAGAGCCTGGTGTTCTCCCACTGCCTGCGGCATAAAATGAGCAAACTGGTGGAATTGTATCACGGTGAGCTGATCCCCTCCCGGGCCTTTGCCGACGGAGGCATCCACGAGGCCATCGAGCAGTATGAGGACGTGGTCTTTTACGAGATCCTGGCCGAGGAGCTGGCGCTGCGGGACATGGACGGCGAGCCCCTGACCCGGGAGAACTACTCCGCCCTGATGGACCGCATCGACGCGTATCTCTCCGAGTTCGACCAGCACGGCACGGACCACATCAGCGTGGACTTGGACGAGTGAAACGGCGGGCGGGGCGCGTCCCCGCCCGCAGCATGAAGGGAGAAGGATCAATATGGCAGAAGCATCCAAAGTCTATTTCGCGGATTTCCGCTGCCCCAGCTGGCGGGAAAACCTGCCCCAGAAGCTGGCCCGGCTGATGATGACCGCCGGCTTCGGCGACATCGACATGGAGAACAAGTACGTGGCCATCAAGATGCACTTCGGCGAGCCGGGCAACCTGGCCTACCTGCGGCCCAACTGGGCCAAAGTGGTGGCGGATCTGGTGAAGAGCCAGGGCGGCAAGCCCTTCCTCACCGACTGCAACACCCTGTATATCGGCGGCCGGAAGAACGCCCTGGACCACATCGAGTCCGCCTACGTCAACGGCTTCACCCCCTATTCCACCGGCTGCCACATCCTCATCGCCGACGGCCTCAAGGGCAACGATGAGGTCAGCGTTCCCGTGGAGGGCGGCGAGTATGTCACCGAGGCCAAGATCGGACGGGCCGTCATGGACGCCGACGTGTTCGTCTCCCTGAGCCACTTCAAGGGCCACGAGCAGGCCGGCATGGGCGGGTGCCTGAAGAACATCGGCATGGGCTGCGGCTCCCGGGCCGGCAAGATGGAGATGCACAGCGCGGGCAAGCCCTTTGTCAAAAAGAAGCACTGCATCGGCTGCCGGGCCTGCGCCAAGATCTGCGCCCACGGCGCGCCCCAGTTCGACGAAAACGGCAAGGCCAGCATCGACACCACCAAGTGCGTGGGCTGCGCCCGGTGCCTGGCCATCTGCCCCAAGGACGCCATCTGCGCCGCCAACGACGAGGCCCCTGCCATTTTGAACAAGAAGATCGCCGAGTACACCAAGGCCGTGGTGGACGGACGCCCCTGCTTCCACGTCTGCCTGGTGCTGGACATCTCTCCCAACTGCGACTGCCACAGCGAAAACGACGCCCCCATCGCCGCGGACGTGGGCATGTTCGCCTCCTTCGACCCCGTGGCCCTGGACCAGGCCTGCGCCGACGCCGTGGTGGCCCAGCCCGCCCTGCCCGGCTCCGTCCTCTACGACGAGGGCTATGACTGCAATTGCGGCGACCTCTTCCACGCCGCCCACCCCGACACGGAGTGGAAGGTGTGCCTGGAGCACGCCGAGAAGCTGGGTCTGGGCACCCGGGCCTATCAGCTCATCAAGATCTGAGCATCCTCTCAGGAGGCGGGGCGGCAAGTCCCGCCTCCTGGTCTGTCCGGACCCGGACAGGCCCATCCCATTTCAGGAGGTCCCCCTATGGATCCTATCCGCCGCCAGCGCAGGGACATGTGCGTCATCGGCTTTGCCCTCTTCTCCATGTTCTTCGGCGCCGGCAACGTCATCTTCCCCCCTTACCTGGGCCTTGGCTGCGGCCGGGAGTGGGCCCTGGGCTTTTTGTGCTACTATCTGGCGGACATCGGCCTGGCCCTCATGGCCATCTTCGCCATCGTCCGCAGCGGCAGCTCCCAGGCCATCACCCGCCCCATCGGGCACCGGGCCTCCACGCTTCTCATGAGCGCCATCGTCCTTTGCATCGGCCCCCTGCTGGCCATCCCCCGCACCGCCGCCACCACCTATGAGATGTCCCTTGCGCCCCTAGTCAGCGGCTTTTCCCCGGTGCTCTTCTCCGTGCTCTTCTTCCTGGTGATCCTGCTCCTCTGCCTGCGGGAGTCCGCCGTGGTGGACATCGTGGGCAAGGTCCTCACCCCCGCTCTGCTGGCAGGCCTTTTGATCCTCATCGTCAAGGGCGTGCTGGACCCCATCGGCCCCGTGCCCGACCGGGTGCTGGTGGAGAGCGTGGTCCGCACCGGCGTGGAGGCCGGCTACCAGACCATGGACGTGCTGGCGGCGGCGGTGTTCGGCATTCTGATCCTGGACAGCGCCCGGGAAAAGGGCCACACCGGCCGCGATCAGGGCCGGGTGGTGGCAGGCGCCGCCGCAGTGGCGGGCATCGCGCTGCTGGTGGTGTACCTGGGGCTGACGTACCTGGGCGTCACCACCTCCCGGTTCTTCGACCTCACCGTGCTGCGGACCTTCCTGATGGTCTCCATCGTCCGCAACCTCCTGGGCGGCTGGGGCATCGTGCTCTTTTCCGTGGTGGTGGCCCTGGCGTGCATCACCACCGCCGTGGCCCTGGTGAGCTCCGCCGCGGCGTACTTCTCCGCGCTCTCCCGCCGCCGGGTGTCCTACAAAGCACTGGTGGTGGTGATCTGCCTCTTCAGCGCGGTGGTATCCAACTTCGGACTGGAACAGATCGTCTCCATCGCCGCCCCCATTTTGGACGTGGTGTATCCCCCCACGCTGGTGCTCATCGTCCTGGCCCTCTTCCCCATCCCCAACCACTGGGTCCACCGCCTGGCGGCCCTGGGGGCCGTGGCGGTGAGCCTGCTGGGGGCCGCCCGGAGCCTGGGCGCGCCTCTGGACGCGCTGGACGCCCTGCCCCTGAGCGCCTATGGCTTCGGCTGGGTCCTCCCGGCGGCGGTGTGCGGCCTGCTGGGCCTTTTGATCCGCCCCCGGCCCCGGAACGTATAAAAAACCGCTCCCCGAAGTTCGGGGAGCGGTTTTTTTCACAGATACCGGACCATGTCCGTCAGGGGCATGCGGGTCTCGTGGAGCCGGGAGGGATGGGCCCCCTCGCCGGGATAGCCCAGATCCAGCAGCGCCACCGGCACCAGTCCCGCCATCTCCGGGAAGGCGGCCAGGAGCTTTTCCGGGTCGAACATGCCGATGTAGGTGGTGCCCAGGCCCAGGTCCGCCGCCTGGAGCATCATCTGGGTGGCGGAGATGGCCGCGTCGATCTCGCCGTGGTTCTTGCCGTCGTCGGCCCGGACCCAGGCCGCGGCGGGATCGTAGGCCACCGCCAGGATCACCGGCGGGTCGAAGTGAGAGCCCATGCAGGCGTCCGCCTTGGCCAGAGACTCCGGGCTCTGGAGGACAAAGATCCGCTGGGGCTGGTTGTTGTGGGCGGTGGGGGCGTTATGGCCCGCCTCCAGGATCTCCGCCAGCTTCTCCGGCTCCACAGGCCGGTCGCTGAACTTGCGCAGGGAGTAGCGGGCGGCGGAAAGAGCAGCAAAATCCATGGGACGATCTCCTTTGCATTTCAAGATGCTCCCATTCTAGCACACGCCGCGCCGCGCCGCAATCCCCCTTCAGCCCATGGCGGGCCCGCCGTTCTCCGCCGCCTCCATGACGGAGCGGCAGTATTCCCGGCGGCGGGTGTCGTAGAACTCCACGAACTTCAGGGAGTAGTAATCCGTGACGATGTAGCGGTCCCGGCTCTCCTGGTAGATGGTGAGGTAGTCGTTGCCCACGTCGTAGAGGACGCCCTCCCAGGAGACCATGTTCTGGGTCCCCACCAGGAAGGTGGCCACGATGTAGCTGCCCACGTACTTGGACAGCATCGCCTTCAGGGAGCCCAGCTGCGCCTCCTGCAGCGTCAGGGGGGAGTTGATGACGTCCGACGACAGCCCGTGGCGCAGATCCATGGGCGGAGGCGGAGCGGGATAGGCCGGTGCGGCGGGAGCCGCCGTCTCCGGCATGGGACGCACCTCCCGGGACCAGTCCGGCTGGACGGGCTGGGCGGCGGGGGCGGTGGGCGTCCAGCCTGTGCCGGCGGGCATGGGGCGCACCTCCCAATTCGTTTCAGGGGACGCGTAGGACCCCGCCGCGCCGCGCATGGGGGCCGCGGGGGATGTATCGTGCATTTGCATCTGCATATTCTTGCCACCTCTCAGGTCAAATAATAGGCATCGGTCGGATTGTAGAAGCAATGATCGCCGATGCGGGTCTGCCAGTAGCCCACATCCGAGGGGAACCGGGACCGGCACTGGGGGCCGAAGGGGTTGTAAAACCACAGCGACTCCGCCACGTCCGGCAGCCGGTTGCCCGCGATGGCCCAGTCGGCGATGTCGTAATGGATCTGCTCGGGCCGCATATTGTAGATGTTCTGGGGGTTGTAGGCGCCGTTTTCCGTCTCGCTGGCGCAGACGAACTGGTAGGGCTGGAAGATGATGTTGCGGATGCTGCCCTGGCCCACCCGGGCGTACTCGCCGCCCTTGGCGTGGACCCGGTTCATCACCACCCCCGCCACCGCCTTCATGCCGTTTTCACCCTCTCCGCCCGCCTCGCACTGGATGAGACGCGCCAGCAACTCCCGGTCGGAATAAGCCATCGTTCCTTCCTCCTTCGCTGCTGGACCATCCTATGCCGCGCCGTGCAGGCAGGTGCGGGCAAAAAAACGGGACCGCCTTCCGGCGGTCCCGCGGGGTCCTTATGCGCGTTTTTGCTCCTGGATGGCCATGCGGAACATCTCCTCCGTCTGACGGATGGACTCCGAGAGGGCGTACTGCTTGGCGTGCTCGGCGTAGCGGTGCTCCATCTCCTCCCGCTCCGCGGGGTGCTCGATCCACCAGTCGATGCGCTGGGCCAGGGCGCCGCTGTCCCCGGCGGGGAACAGGCTCCGCTCGTCCAGAGCGAACTGGGGCGTGGCGGACCGGGGGGAGTCCGCGATCACCGGCACCAATCCGCAGGCGAAGGCCTCCATGCAGCTCATGGCCTCGATCTCGGCGTCGGAGGTGTGGACGTAAAGATCCGCCATGTGGAGGATCTCCAAAAGCCGCTCCGGCTCGTAAAAGCCCATGACGGCGGGGTTGGGGAGCTTTTCCGCCAGATGCCGGTACTTCTTCTCCAGCGGTCCCTTCCCCGCCAGGATCACCTGGATGCGGTCGGCGTAGCGGCTCTTGGCGCAGGCGTCGATGAGCACGTCCTGCCGCTTCTCCCCGGCGTACCGCCCCACCATCAGCACGTTGAAAAAGCCCTCCATCCAGTCCTCCTTGGGGCGCTTGCCGTAGGTGTACTGGGGGCTGATGCCGTTGGAGATGACGTGGAGCTGGGCGGTGTAGCCGTGGTCGCGCAGCTGCTGGGCGATCATGTTGCTGGGGCAGTGGATGTGGGTGAAGCGGTTGAAGAAGCTGTCCCGGAAGCGGTTGTAGACGAAGTCGTTGACCCGCTTGCTGTTGCCCATGTGCAGGGAGAAGGTGATGTTCTCCGGCTGGCAGTGGAACGCCGCCGTGTGGGGGATGCCCAGCTTTTCCACATGCCGCAGGCCCATGATGGCCAGGGGCGAGGGCATCATGAAGTGCACCACGTCCGCCCAGGCCGCCGCCTTTTCGAACACGTGCCGGTTGGGGATGGCCAGGCGCATGCCCTGGCTGGTGATGAGATGCTCCATGATGGGGAAAAAGCGCATCTGCCGCACCGCATATTTATAGTCCGCCGGCTTGCCGGTGGCGATGACCCGCACCTCGTTGCCGCTTTCCTTCAGCGCGCCTGCAAACCGCCGGGCGCTGATGGTGGTGCCGTTGTTGGCGTCGTCAAACTGGTCGATGACCAATACGATTTTCATACCCTGACCGCTCTTTCGTGTGTATTTGCAGCCGGTCCGGAAACCGGCGGCACAATCTCGCAAAGGTATCTTATCACCTCAAAAACCGTTTGTCCACCCCAAAGCGGAGCCAAAAAGACCGCCGGGACGGCGGTCTTTTTGGCGCTCATGCCTGCTCCAGCAGACGCTCCAGCCCCTGGGCCAGCTGATCCGGGCAGGAGGTGGGCTTGAAGCCGCACCGGATGCCCTTGAGCCGGCGGACGGCCTCCTGGGCCGGCATGTCCTTCACCAGGGCGGCGATGCCCTGGAGGTTGCCGCTGCAGCCGCCCACCACCTGGAGCTCCAGGATGATGCCCTGCTCGTCCACGTCCACCCGCATTTCCCGGGAACAGACGCCCTTGGGCGTGAATGTATGGATCACGACGATCCCTCCTCTTTTTCGCGTTTCGTCTCACAATAGCACACCCCAGCCAAAAAGGCAAGCCCCGTCATGCACGATATTCGATATTCCGCCTTGACAATGTCGATATTCGATGATACGATACAGACAGGAAGAATAGCGATATTCGATATGAAGGGAGGATCGGCCATGGCCCGGGAGAAATTCCAGACCCTGACGGAGCAGATGTTCTACATCCTGCTCTCGCTGCGCCGGGAGCTGTGCGGCGCGGACATCATGGCCCGGGTGGAGGACCTCACCGGCGGGCGGGTGACGGTGGGTCCCGGGACCCTCTATCACCTGCTGGATCAGTTCCTCACCGCCGGGATGATCGCCGAGACCCGGGTGGAGGGCCGCAGGCGCAGCTATCTCATCACCCCCGCCGGGCAGGAGGCCCTGGACGCGGAGGTGCGGCGGCTGCGGCAGCTGACGGAGGACTATGCGCGGTGCGTGCGGGAGGAGGAGCAGCCATGAGCAAAACGACGAAATGGGAGCCCACGCGGTACGCCTTTTACGACTTCCGGGGACTGGAGGCCCGGTTCACCGCCATGGCGGAGCGGGGCTGGATGGTGACGTCCGTCTCCGCCTGGGGCATCCGCTACCGCCGGACGGAGCCGCAGCGGGGGCGCTTTGCCGTGACCTACGTGCCGGAGGCCTCGGAGTTCGATGCCCGGCCCACGGAGGGCCAGGTGCTTCTGGAGGACTACTGCACCCAGGCGGGCTGGCAGGCAGTGCTGCGCTGGGGCCAGATGCAGGTGTTCTTCAACCCCGATCCGGAGGCCGTCCCCCTGGAGACGGACCCGGTGGCCCAGGTGGAGGCCATCCACCGCGCCATGCGCCGCAGCGCCCTGCCCTCCCAGGTGTCCATGGCCGTGCTGGGTCTGGCGGAGCTGGGGTTCCTGGGGTGGATGCTGCAAAGCGACCCGGTGGGCACCCTGGCCTCCACGGGCTTTCTGCTGCTGGGGGGCTGGCTGCCTGTGGCGCTGATGGCGGCGGCAGGTCTGGCATTTTATTTCTGGTGGCTGCCCCGGGCCAAACGGGCGGCGGCAGAGGGGCGCCCGCTGCCCGGCATGACGCTGCGGGGCGTCAACGAGGCGCTGCTGGTGCTGGAGGCGGTGATGATCCTTTTATGGGCGGCGTACGCCACGGCCCAGAGCCGCCTGTTCCTGGTGGGCGGGATGGGCATCGCGGCAGTGGTGGGGCTCCTCACCATCGGGGCCAAGCGGGGCCTCAAACACCTCCAGGCCCCCCGGTGGGCCATCCGGGGCGGTACGGTGGCCGCGTCCCTTCTGGTGTACTTTGTCCTGCTGGCGGCAGTGGCGGTCCTGCTGCTCTCCCGCAGCAGCCTCCTGAGAATACGCACTCCGGCGGAGGAATACACCGCCTACGGCATGACCTGGGAGGCCTACGCCGACCCCATCCCATTGCGGGTGGGGGATCTTCTGGGCGAAGAGACGCCGGAGGCCTACTCCACCGAGGCCCGGGTCCAGTCCTCCCCCCTGGTGCGGGAAACGGAGTACCGTCAGGACCGGCGGCTGGACTGGGAAGGCGACCTCCCGGAGCTGACGTACACCGTGGTGGACGTGCGCGTGCCCTTCCTCTACGGGCTGTGCAAAACCGGCATGCTGGAGGAGTGTGAGCGCTACCAGCCGGACGACCTGTCGGAGAAATACCGGGAGCGGTACCTGCTCCAGTCCGACGCCCCCGCCGGTACGGACGCCCTCTACCGCCGCTATACCGGCAGCGACCCGGACAACTACTTCCTCTTCTGCTGGGAAAACCGGCTGGCGGAGGTGCATTTCTACTGGGACCCCACGCCGCAGCAGCTGGCCGTCACGGCGGACCGCCTGGCGCCGGCATGAGGGGACGCGGCGTCCGTTTTCCCGCAGCATGAAAAAAAGAGAGGCTCTGCCTCTCTTTTTTCTGTTCAGACGGTGAGTCCCCGGCCGTCCCGCTGCTCCAGCACCAGCCGGTCGGCGATCATGGCGATGAACTCGGAGTTGGTGGGCTTGCCCTTGGAGTTGGAGACGGTGTAGCCGAAATACTTCTGCAGCGTCTCCAGGTCGCCCCGGTCCCAGGCCACCTCGATGGCGTGGCGGATGGCCCGCTCCACCCGGGAGGCGGTGGTGCCGAAGCGCTTGGCCACCTCCGGATAGAGCACCTTGGTGACGGCGTTGATGACATCCATATCCTCCACGGCGATCATGATGGCCTCCCGCAGGTACTGGTAGCCCTTGATGTGGGCCGGGACGCCGATCTCGTGGATGACGCCGGTGACCAGGTTCTTCAGCGAGACCTCCCGCTCCTCCGGCGCGGACACGCCGCCGGTGACCATGACCATCCGGTCCAGCAGAGCCTCCATGGCGCAGGGCTTGGGAAGAAAATAGTTCACGCCCAGCTCCCGGGCCTCCAGCAGCACCTCATCCGAGCAGAATACCGACAGCAGGATCACCCTGCACTGCAGCCCTTCCTCCCGCAGGCGGCGCAGCGCGCCCATGCCGTCCAGCCCCGGCAGCGCCACATCCATCACCAGCAGATCCGGCCGGCATCGGGCCGCCAGCTCCGGCACCTCGCTGCCGTTTCCGGTGTCGCCCACCACGGAAAATCCCTCCGAGGCGTCGATGGCCGAGCGCACCATGGCCCGGAATTCCTCGTTGGCGTCCGCCAACAGCACTGTTCTTTTCTTCTCCATGTCCTCTCCTGCCCTTTTCCTGAAATTGATGTTCCGACGGATTCACGAAGCTTCAAATCACGTTTTCTATAAACTAGCATAAAGTTACAGAATTTTCAAGCGGAGAGTCCCAATTTATTCCAGAAATCGTTCGACAGCTTTTTCGGGACGGCCCGCACCGCCTGGCTTTCAGGCATTTCCCGGCTTTTCTTTTTCCCCCGGACATGGTATCATGGATCGGACGCCGGGGACTCTCCGGCGGGATCACGCGCAAAGGAGCAGGGATATGACGCTTTTGGAACAGCTGCAGGCCTACCGGCCCTGGAACGGGCAGGAGGCCCGGGACCGGGACGAGATGGTGCGGCGTCTGGCCTCCGGCGAGGCCCTTTATACCCGGGACAACCCCTCCGCTCACCTGACGGCGTCGGCCTGGGTGGTGAGCCCCGGCCGGGACCGGGTGCTGATGGCCCACCACAACCTCTACCATTCCTGGGCCTGGCTGGGAGGACATGCGGACGGAGACCGGGACCTCCTGTTCACCGCCATGCGGGAGGTGCGGGAGGAGAGCGGCCTGACCCATGTCCGGCCGGTGTCGGAGGACATTTTTTCTTTGGAAATTTTAGGCGTGGCGGGGCATGAGAAAAACGGCGCGTACGTCTCCTCCCATCTGCACCTGAACGTGACATACCTGCTGGAGGCGGATCCGGCGGAGCCGGTGCGGTGCAAGCCGGACGAGAACAGCCATGTGGGCTGGTTCACCCCGGAAGGCGCGGTGGAGGCCTCCACGGAGCCCTGGTTCCGGGAGCGGATCTACCGAAAGCTCAACGAAAAGCTGGCGGCGCTGGAAAAATGAGCCGGCAGGGCCAAAAGGCGGCGGACGAAAGTCCGCCGCCTTTTTTTGCGTCACTGCGCCGCGTCCAGCATAGTTTCGAGGAAAATGCCATATCCTTTGGTTGGATCGCTGAGCAGCACGTGGGTGACGGCGCCCACGAATTTCCCGTCCTGCAGGATGGGACTGCCGCTCATGCCCTGGACGATGCCGCCGGTGGCGGCCAGCAGCGTCGGGTCTGTGACGGAAAGCACCAGCTCCCGGCCGTTTTCCGCGCCGGGGACCACCTTTAAAATTTCGATGCCATAGGCTTCCACCGTGTCTCCCGCCACATTGGAGAGGATGGTGGCCGGGCCGGCCCGGACCTGGTCCGCCTGGGCCACCGGCAGTGCCTCACCGGTCTGCCATTCCTCCGTCTGGCCGGAGAAGGTGCCGAAAATCCCGCTCTGGGTGTTGGCATGCAGCACGCCCAGATCCTCCGTCAGATCAAAATCGCCCCGCAGCTCTCCCGCCGCGCCGGCGGCGCCCTTCTTCACCGCCTTCACCGTGGAGGGCAGCACGGAGCCGGAGGAAAAGGGCATCAGCTGTGCCGTGTCCACATCCGTGATGCCGTGGCCCAAAGCGCCGAAATCGCCGCTCTCCGGGTCCACATACGTCACGGTGCCGATGCCGGCCATACTGTCCCGGATCCAGGCGCCGATGGAATAGGTGCCCTGTTCATTCTGCTCGGGCGCCACGGACAGCGTCATGCTCTTTCCCTCCCGCCGGACCTGAAGGTCCGTGGGCGTCTCCCCGTTTTCCTGCAAAAGTGCCTGGAACTGCTCTGTGGACTGGACGGTGACGCCGCCGCATTTGACGATGACGTCGCCGGTCTGCAGTCCGCATTCCTTGGCGGGCGTGCCTCCGTCGCTGAGGCGGACCACCAGCACGCCCCGGGCGAAGAGCTTGATGCCCACCGTGTGGCCCGCCGGGATCAGCATCCGGGTCCCGGCGGCGTCCGCGGCGCCCGCCGTGGGTCCGGCGCACAGAAAGCACGCCAGCACCAGCGCCGCGCCCAGACGGAGCAGCCGCCCTGTCTCATGCATGGGTCCATGCAATTCGATCACCCCTTTCAAAACATGTGCCGGCGGATACCGGCGCCCTTATCTTCTGCCGCCGCGGCCCGAACACCCCCGGCAAAATCCGTCAGGCCGCCCAATCCAGATCCTGCCGGTCCCCGTTCCATGGGGCGAAAAAAACACCCCGCAGGAAAAATCCTGCGGGGTTCGGCAACTTTTTCTCAGTCGTCGCGCTTGTTGAAAATTTTAAAAATGTCGTCGAAGGGGTCGTCCTCCTCGGGCTTGGGCACGTCCTCCTCCTTCAGCGGCATGGGCTCCGGCGCGGTGACGGGCGCCGCGGCAGCGACCGCCTGGGGCGCGGCGGCGGACAGCTTGGGCAGCGGCTGGCCCGGCGCCTTGTCGAAGCCGGTGGCGATGACCGTGACCCGGATCTCGTCGTCCAGCGTCTCGTCGAAGGTGGCGCCGAAGATGGTGAGGGCGTCGGGATGGACGGCGGCCTGCACCAGAGAGGCGGCCTGCTCCACCTCCTCCAGACCGATGTCCATGGAGCCGGTGACATTGATCAGCACGCCCTTGGCGCCCTCGATGGAGGTCTCCAGCAGCGGGCTGGAGATGGCCATCTTGGCGGCCTCCTCGGCCTTGCCCTTGCCGGCGGCCCGGCCCACGCCCATGTGGGCCATGCCGGCGTTCTTCATGATGGCGGTGACGTCGGCGAAGTCCAGGTTGATGAAGCCGGTGTCCCGGATCAGGTCGGAGATGGACTGCACCGCCTGGCGCAGCACATCGTCGGCGATCTCGAAGGCGTTGGCAAAGGTGATCTTCTGATCGGTGGCGTGCTTGAGCCGCTCGTTGGGGATGATGACCAAGGAGTCCACCTTTCCCTCCAGCTCGGTGATGCCCGCCTCGGCCTGCTGCATGCGGCGGCGGCCCTCAAAGCTGAAGGGCTTGGTCACCACCGCCACGGTGAGGATGTCCATCTCCTTGGCGATCTCCGCCACGATGGGCGCGCCGCCGGTGCCGGTGCCGCCGCCCATACCGGCGGTGATGAACACCATGTCGGTGTCCTCCAGCGCCTTGGCGATCTGGTTGCGGCTCTCCTCGGCGGATTTGCGGCCCACTTCGGGATCGGAGCCGGCGCCCTGGCCGTGGGTCAGCTTCTCGCCGATCTGGATCTTGTAGGTGGCGCTGGAGACGTTCAGCGCCTGCTTGTCGGTGTTCACCGCCACAAAATCCACGCCCTTGGTGCCGGAGCGGACCATGCGGTTGACCACGTTGTTTCCGCCGCCGCCCACGCCGATGACCTTAATATTGACAACGGTATCGGGACCGGTTTCCAATCCAAATGCCATAGTGGTGCCTCCTGCTATCATTTGTGTGAAAAGGGGCATTGCGCCCCTGTATGTACGCTATATCCTGTGGTTTTGGGATACTTGCCTTTCATTGTATGACACTTTCCCGCTCCGGTCAAGTGCCCCTCCGGCTTTTCGCCCCTTTTTTGCAAAAAAAGTGTGCGGGCAGGCGCATGGAAATTTTTTCCTCGTCCGGGGCACGCCGCCTCAGCGCACGTTCTGGATGAGATTGACCTTGCCGTCCTCGCTGCGCATGTCGAAGGTGCCGGTCATATTGTCCTGGATGGCGCCGCTCTCGTCCAGGATCATCCGCAACGTCCGCAGCTTGCGGGCGTAGTCGGCGTCATACGTCAGCTGCACGGTGAACCGGCCGCCGTAGTCCATGGTGAGGGTGGACGCGTCCCCCAGGTGGATGGCGTCCACGTTCTCCATCTCCTCCGCCGCGTCCAGCGCCGCCATCAGCCGCAGAAGGGCCGTCTGACGGTAGCTGTACTCCGTGGCCAGGGCCATGGGGGTGCCCACCGAGGGCGCCAGCAGCGTGCACCCGTCGATCCGGCCGTAGTCCGCCGCCTCCTCCGGCGTGATCTGCTGGACGATCTTGCCCTTGGGGCTCACCAGCCACACCGTCCCCTCCTGCTCCGCCGCCAGGGGCGTGCCGCACTCCTCCACCTCGATGATGAGGGTATCGGGCAGCCTGCGGCGGATCCACACCCCCTCCGTGTCGATGTAGGGCAGGGCGGTGGAGATGCTGTCCGCCGCGGCGTATTTGTTCAGCAGGAAGAGATTGTCGCCGGTCTGGATGCCGCTGGCGTCGATGACCTCCTGGGCGGTGTAGCGGTGGGCACCCACCACCAGGATGGTGTCCACCCGGAAAAACAGCGTCAGCGCCGCCACGATGGCGCCGCAGATCACCAGCATGGACAACAGCTTGTAGAGGAAGCCGAAGCTTCCCCTGCGCCGCCGGTTGGATTTTCTGCGTCTTGCCATACTGGTTCTCCTAGTCGTTCTCTTCTTCCCGGCGGATGTCCGCCCCCAGGGCCGCCAGGTCCCCGGTCAGGTCCTGATAGCCCCGGTCGATGTGGAAGACCTCTCCCACCCGGGTGATGCCCTCCGCGCCCAGGGCCGCCACGCACAGCGCCGCTCCGCCCCGCAGGTCGGTGCAGCGCACCGGGGCGCCCCGGAGCCGCTCCACGCCGCTGACCACCGCCGTCCGGCCGGACACCCGGATCCGGGCGCCCATCCGCGTCAGCTCATCCACATGGCGGTAGCGGTTTTCAAACATGTTCTCTTCAAACACCGTGGCCCCCCGGCTCTTCAGCAGGGCCGCCATCAAAATGGCCTGGGCGTCGGTGGGAAAGCCGGGATACGGCGCCGTGCGCACCGGACGCACCGCCGAAAGGGGCCCGTCGCGCCGGCAGAGGATCCCCGCCGCGTCCGGCCGCACCCGGCATCCCGCCTCCCGCAGCACGGCGGTGACGGTGGCCAGATGGTCCTCCCGGGCGCCCCGGAGAAAGACCTCGCCGCCGGCGGACGCCGCCGCGCACAGGTACGTGGCGGCCACGATCCGGTCCGGCATCACGGTGTAAGTACATCCATGCAGCATCCCGCCGCCCTCCACCGTTACGGCGGAGCCCCCCGCGCCGGACACCTGCGCCCCGCAGCGGTTCAAAAAGCACTGGAGGTCCACGATCTCCGGCTCCCGGGCGGCGTTGGAGATCACCGTCCGGCCCGCCGCGCCGCAGGCCGCCAGCATCAGGTTCTCCGTGGCCCCCACGGAGGGAAGGCTCAGCACGATCTCCCGCCCCTCCAGCCGGGGGGCGGTGCAGTGGAGCATGCCGCCGGACTCGTCGATCTCCGCCCCCAGCTGCCGCAGCCCCGCCAGATGCAGGTCGATGGGCCGGGGCCCCAGCTCGCAGCCCCCGGGGTAGCTCAGCTCTGCCCGGCCGCACCGGGCCAGGATGGCCCCCAGGAAGATGGCCGACGAGCGCATCTCCCGCATCAGCGCGTCGGAGACGGCGCAGCCGTCCATGTCCGCCGTGTCCACCGTCAGGGTATCCCCCTGCCAGTCTGCCCTGCAGCCCAGGGCCCGGAGGATCCGCACCGAGGCGTCCACGTCCCGCAGGCGGGGACAGCCCCGCACCTCCACCGCTCCCCGGGCCAGGATGGTGGCCGCCAGGATGGGCAGCACGCTGTTCTTGGCGCCCTGGATGGGCACCTCTCCCTCCAGGCGTCTTCCGCCGCCGATCAATAGCACACTCATTTCCGTTCCCCTCCGTACCAAAGATGGTATCCCGCACCATCCTATGGTCCGCTGGGGAAGGGGGTTACTCCGTCAGCTCCCGCACCGCCTGCAGGATCCGCTCCGTGGCGTCCCGGACGCCCAGGGCAGCCATGGCGTCCGCCATGGACCGGCGGCGCTCCGGATCGCGGAGAATGCCGCAGGCCGCCTGGAAAAGGGCCTGGGCGTCGGCCTGCTGCTCCAGCAGCACAGCCGCGCCCCCCGCCTGCTCCAGCACCCGGGCGTTTTTCTCCTGATGGTTGTTGGTGACGTAGGGGGAGGGCACCATCAGCGCCGGGACCCCCAGGGCCGTCAGCTCGCTGATGGTGGAGGCGCCGGCCCGGCAGATCACCAGGTCCGCCGCCCGCATCACCTCCGCCATGTCGTAGATATACTCCCGCAGGTCCAGCGCCGGGTGCTGCGCCAGGTCCACCCCCTGCTCCTCCAGGAGCTGCCGCATCATGGGATAGCCGGCCTTGCCTGCGGCGTGGATATGGTGGAAGGGCTCATGGGACGCCTCCAGGGCCAGGAAGCCCGCCATCCGGCGGTTCATCCCCGAGGCCCCCAGGGAGCCCCAGAAGGACACCACCAGCGGCCGCCCGTCGTCCACCCCCAGTTTTTTCTTGGCCTCCTCCCGCGTCAGGTCGAAGAAGTCCGCCCGCACCGGGGTGCCGGTGACCGTCACCTTGTCGGGATGGCGGTAGTACTGCCGGCAGGCCTCGAAGCCCACCAGGATGCGCCCGGCGTAGGGCTCCAGCATTTTCGTGGTGAGGCCGGGGACCATGTTGGACTCATGCATCGCCGTGGGGATGCCGGCCTTCGCCGCCGCCTTCACCATGGGAAAGCTGGCGTAGCCGCCGGTGCCGATGACGATGTCCGGCCGGAACTGCCGCAAAATGGCCCGGGCCTCGCCGGGGGCCCGCAGCAGATTGTACACGGAGATCACGTTGTGCCGGATCTCCCGGGGCTTCATGGACCGGTGGAAGCTGGAGATGTGCACCGTGCGGAAGGGATACCCCGCCTGGGGGATCAGATCCTTCTCCAGACCCCGGTCCGCCCCCACGAAGAGGAACGCCGCCTCCGGGGATTCCTGATGGATGCGCTGGGCCACGGCGATGGCCGGGTTCACATGCCCCGCCGTGCCCCCGCAGGTAAAGATCACGCGTTTCAAAGCAGCCATAGCCGCCCTCCTAACCGGATTTGGTGGGCTTCATCTGCCTGGATACCGACAGCACCACGCCCATCTCCGCCAGCTGGATGGAAAGGGCCGTGCCGCCGTAGCTGAAAAACGGCAGCGAGATGCCGGTGGTGGGCAGCAGGCCCGTCACCACGCCGATGTTCAAAAAGGTCTGCATGGCGATGAGGGTGGTGATGCCCACCACCAGGAGGCTGCCGAAGCGGTCCCGGGCGTGGAGGGCGATCCAGTACCCCCGCAGGATCAGCGCCACGAACAGCAGCATGATGATGGTGGCGCCGATGAGGCCCAGCTCCTCGCAGACGATGGCAAAGATGAAGTCGTTGTGCTCCTCCGGCAGATACAGGTACTTCTGCCGGCTCTTGCCCAGGCCCACGCCCAAAAGGCCGCCGGAGCCGATGGAAATGAGGCTCTGGACCAGCTGGTAGCCGTCGCCCTGGGCGTCCAGCCAGGGGTTGTGCCACATGGCGATGCGGGACTGGCCGTAGGAGATGACGCCGGTGAGCATCAGCGACGCCACCGCGCCGGCACCCGCCACGGCGGCGATGACCCAGCGAAGGTCGATGCCGCCCACCAGCATCAAAACCGCCCCGGCGCTGAGGATCAGCACCGTGCCGGAGAGGTGGGGCTCCAGCAGCATCAGCAGGGAGATGACGCCCAGGATCGTGAGATACGGCACGATGCCGTAGCGGGTGGTGTGCATCTTATCCTTTTTCTTGGAGATGGTGTGGGAGAAATAGATCACCACCGCCATTTTGGCGATCTCCGAGGGCTGGAAGGTGAACAGCTCCCCCACGCCCAGCCAGCGGGTGGCGTTGTTCCGGGTAACGGCCAGGGGGTTCCCCGGGATCACCACCAGCACCAGCAGGAAGATGGCCGTGTACAAAAGGGGCTTTGCCAGGGGCCGCAGGGTCTGGTAGTTGAAAAAGCTGATGACCCCCATGGCGGCCAGGCCCGCCGCGGCAAAAATCGCCTGGCGGACGAAATAGTGGGTAGGGTCGCTGTTGACATAGTAGGCGGAGGGGAAGCTGGCCGAGAGCAGCATCACAAGGCCGATGCCCGTGAGCAAAATCACCAGCAGGCAGAACGGCAGGTCCATGGGACCTTTGGCCAGCTCCCGGCTCTCCTGCTCCTTTTCCCGCAGCCGCTGCTGCCGCTGCTGCCGGGCCAGGGCCTCTTCCCGGGTCAGCGTGTTCCGGGGCCGGGGCGCGCTGCGCCGGTCATAGCCGGGACCGCTCCGCCGGGGGTCCCGGACGGATGTGCTCCGGGCCGAGGCGCTCCGGGCCGTGCGCGTGCGCTGCTGGATCACGGTGCTCCCCTCCTTTCCGATGATGTCTGCAAAGCGCCCTCAGTGCCAGGCGGCGATGCCCGCCCAGGCCAGGGCGCACCCGATGAGCGTGACGGCGGAGAACACCGCCACCAGCTTGCCCTCGCTCCAGCCGGACAGCTCCAGATGGTGGTGCAGCGGGGCCATTTTGAAAAAGCGCTTGCCGTGGGTGGCCTTGAAGTAGCCCACCTGGATGATGTCCGACATGGTCTCGGCGATGTAGATGACGCCCACAGGGATCAAAATCAGCGGCATATCCATGGCAAAGGCCATGGCCGCCACGGCGCCGCCCAGAAAGAGGCTGCCGGTATCCCCCATGAAGGTCTTGGCCGGGTGGTGGTTGTAGACGAAGAAGGCCGCCAGCCCCCCTGCCAGAGCGGCGGGGAACAGCGCCTGCCCCGCCGCGGCGTATACCGCCGCAGCCGCGGCGAAGAACACCATCACCACGAAGGTCACGCCGGTGGCCAGGCCGTCCACGCCGTCGGTGAGGTTCACCGCGTTGACGCAGCCGACGATGACGAAGGCGGCGAAGATCAGGTACACCACCCAGTTCACCGTCACCGCCGCATCCACGAAGGGGATGCGCAGGCGGTTGCTCAGCAGGCCCTCGTAGCGCATCAGGCACAAAAACACCACCGCCGCCGCCAGCTGCAGCACGAATTTCTGCTTGGCGGTGAGGCCCTCGTTCTGGTGCTGGCGGACCTTGCGGTAATCGTCCACAAAACCCACCAGGCCGAAGATCAGGGCAAAGAGGTACACGTACAGGTGGACGAACACCCCCCGGAGCATCAGCTCCCAGCCCATGGCAAACACCGCCACGCCGCTGCCCAGAATGAACATGATGCCGCCCATGGTGGGCGTGCCGGCCTTGCCGGCGTGCCAGGTGGGTCCGTCCTGCCGGATCTCCTGGCCCGCCTTGAGCTTGCGCAGCTCCGGTATCAGAAATCTCCCGATCACCAGCGTCAGCAGAAAGCTGAGCCCCGCCGTGATCCATATCGTAACGTTCATGCGCTCTCCCTCTCGTCTGCGTCGTTATCCCGCCAGGTAGTCCGCCACGATCTCCCGCTCATCCATGTGGTGCTTGACGTGGTCGATCTCCTGGTATGTCTCGTGGCCCTTGCCGCACAGGACGATGACGTCCCCCGGCAGGGCGTGGTCCATGCAGTAGTGGATGGCCTCCACCCGGTCCTCGATGACCACGTGGGGGGTGTCGGTGCCCGCAAGCCCCGGCAGGATGTCGGCGATGATGGCCGACGGGGCCTCCGTCCGGGGATTGTCGGAGGTCACCACCACGAAGTCCGCGATGCGGGCGGCGATGGCTCCCATCTTGGGCCGCTTGGTGCGGTCCCGGTCGCCGCCGCAGCCGAACAGGGCCACCGTGCGGCCCTTGGCGAAGCCCTTCACCGAGGTGAGGACGTTCTCCAGCCCGTCAGGGCTGTGGGCGTAGTCGATAAGGACGGTGTAGTCCTTCCCCGGGGTGGGCACCACCTCTACCCGGCCCTTCACGTGGGGCACCCCGGCCAGGGCCTGGGCGCTCTTTTCCAGGGGGATCCCCAGGGCCAGGGCCGCCCCCAGCACATCCAGGGTATTATATACCATGAAGCCCCCGGGAATATTCACCCGGATGCCTGCCCGGCCGTCCCGGGCAGCGGCGGTGAAGGCCACGTGGTCCGCCGCCAGCTCCACGTCCTCCGCCCGGAGGTCCGCCTCCGCCTTCCAGCCGTAGGTGCGCACCCGGCACGTGGCCTGACGCAGCAGCCGGGGCGTCCAGGGATCGTCGGCGTTGCACACGCCCACGTCGCAGTTGCGGAAGAGGATGGACTTGGCGTCGCAGTAGGCCTCCATGGTGCCGTGGAAATCCAGGTGGTCCTGGGTGAGGTTCGTGAAGATGCCCACGTCGTAGTGCACGCCGTACACCCGGTCCAGCACCAGGGCGTGGGAGGAGGCCTCCATCACCACATGGGTGCACCCCGCATCCCGCATCCGGGCAAAGAGGCGCTGGAGCTCAAAGGACTCCGGCGTGGTGCGCTCCGTGGGCAGGACCTCTTCCCCGATCATGTTCTGATTGGTGCCGATGAGGCCTACCCGGGCCCCCGTGTGCTCCAGCACCGCCTTGAGGAGGTACGTGGTGGTGGTCTTGCCGTTGGTGCCGGTGACGGCCACCATGGTCATCTGGTCCGCCGGATGGCCGAAGAAGTTGGCCCCCATCACCGCCAGCGTCCGGCGGGAGTCCGCCACCTGGACGTAGGGCGTGCCGCCGGCGGGCGGCACCTCGCACACCACCGCCGCGGCTCCCGCGGCGGCGGCCTGGGGGATGAAAGCGTGGCCGTCGGTGGCAAAGCCCTTCATGGCCACGAACAGCTCGCCGGGCTGCACCGCCCGGGAGTCATACTGCACGCCGGAGATCTCCAGGTCCATATCCGCCGTGGCGGAGAGCACCCGGACGCCTTCCAGCAGGTCTTTCAATTTCATATGGCTGCGCCCCTTTCCTGTCCGCCCGGCATCGCGCCGGAACGGCATGCCTTAGTATAGGCGGCGGGAAATGCAAAGTATATGCAAAATCCTGCCCAAAACCTTGCGCAAAGTGCTCTCAGTCCAGCACCGAGCTGTCCCCGAACTGGACGGTGACCACCTCGCCCGCCGCCAGCTGGGTGCCTGCGGCATGGGACTGGGCGATGGCGTGGACGTTGCCCGAGGACGAGGAGGTGGCGCCTGCCACCTTCATGATGAGCCCCGCGTTGGTCAGGGCCTGGTTGGCCTCCGAGGCGGTCTTGCCCACCACGCTGGGCACCGTGCAGAGGGTGTCCGGCTTCTCCGCCCCCAGGTACAGCACCACGGTGGCGTTGTTGGGGACGATGGCCCCGCCGGCGGGGGTCTGGTCGGTGACGGTGGCACCATCGCCCACGGTGCGGCAGGCGAAGCCCGCGCTCTCCATCCGGGCCTTGGCGTCGGCCTCCGTCATGCCCACCACGTTGGGCACGGCGGCGTCGGCACCCACCAGCTCCTCGGCGGTGTAGTCCGGCTCGATGCCCAGCTGGGGCAATATCTCGCCCATGATCTGGCTGGCGGTGGGCGCCACCATGTTGCCGCCGGAGACGTAGACGCCGGTGTTGCGGCTGGGGGTGTCCATGGTCAGCAGCATGATGTACTGCGGATCGTCCGCCGGGGCGAAGCACATGAAGGACACCACCACGTCGCCCTGGGGATTGTCGGCGGTGCGGGTGCCGGTCTTGTCGGCGGTGCCGGTCTTGCCGCCGATGCGGTAGCCCACCACCTGGCCGTTTTTGCCGGTGCCGCTGGCCACCACGTACTCCAGGCACTCCCGCACGGTGGCGGAGGTCTCCTGGCTGATGACCTGCCGGACGGGTGTGACGTCGTGCTGGGAGAGGATGTTGCCCTGATCGTCCAGCACCTGCTCCACCACATAGGGGGTGTAGAGGTATCCGCCGTTGATGCAGGCCGCCTGGGCCCGGATCAGGGCCAGAGGGGTGACGTTGAAGGTCTGGCCGAAGGAGTAGGACGCCAGGGTGGCGGGATCGCTGGTAAGCGTGTCGGCGCTGGCGAAGATGCCGCTGACCTCGCCGATCATGTCCACGCCGGTCTTTTCCATGAGGCCGAAGGCCTGGAGGTATTGATAGTAGGTCTGGCCGCCCACGCTCTGGCCGATGGCGATGAAGGCGGGGTTGCAGGAGTTGCCCACCGCCACCTCCAGGCTCTGGAGGCCGTGGCCGGTGCGCTTGGAGCAGCGCATGGTCCAGACGCCCACCTTCACGGCCCCGGTGCAGTTGAAGGTGGAATTCTTGCTGACGGTGCCCTCCTCCAGGGCCGCCGCCAGCGTCAAGGGCTTGAAGGTGGAGCCGGGCTCGTAGGTGGAGTCGATGCACTTGTTGCGCCACTGGGACTGGACCGCGGCGCTGGTGGCCTGGGCCACCGCCTCCTGATAGTCCTCCTCCGTGGCATAGTCCGCCCGGTTTTGGGCCAGCTCCGCCAGGGTCTCCTGGAGCTGCTCGTTCAGCGCGGCGTTATAAATGGTGCCGTAGTCCTGGGGGTCGTAATTGGGGTAAGAGGCCATGGCCACGATGGCCCCGGTGTTCACGTCCATGACGATGCCGGTGCCGCCGTTTTTGGCGTCGAACTTCTCCAGCATGCTCTCCATGTTCTTTTCCAGGATGTGCTGCACGGTGGCGTCCAGGGTCAGCACCAGGCTGTTGCCGTTTTCCGCGTCGTAGTACTGCTCATACTGATACAAAAGGTCCGTGTTCCGGGCGTTCTTGGCGGTGACGGTGAGGCCCGCCACGCCCTCCAGCTCCTCTTCGTACTTGGCCTCCAGGCCCACGCCGCCCACGTTGTCGGCGTTGACGAAGCCGATGATGCCGGAGGCCAGGGAGCCGTAGGGATAGTATCGCTTGGAGTCCGGCTCCATGTACACGCCCCGGAGCTTCACCTGCTGGCTCTCGGGCACCTCGTTGCCCTCGTCGTCGATCTGGCCGTTCAAAAAGCGGCGGACCTCGTCGGTGAGGGTCTGCTCCGCCCGGGTCTTGATGACCTCGTACTGGGACCAGGTGCGCTCCATCTTCTCCAGGATGGTACCCTCATCCACCCCCAGGATCCGGCTCAGGCCCCGGGCGATGTACGCCCCGTCCCGGATCTCCGGGGCGGTGTAGGCTTCGCCCTTCTCCGCGGCCTTGGCGGCCTTCTCCTCAATGTCGGTCTCCTGGGTCTCCACATATTCCGCGATCTCCATGGGGGAGAGGAACACCTTCTCCGCCGTGGCGGAGATGGCCAGGGGCGTCAGGTTCCGGTCGTAGATGGTGCCCCGGGAGGCGGTGATGACGGTGCTGCGGGTCTGCTGGGCCACCGCCTTTTCCTGGAGCTCTTCATGCTGGTTGATCTGCAGGTCGTACAGCTTTCCGAAAAGCAGCACGAAGGTACAAACGCCCAGAAGCAGCATCACCGCCACCGTCCGGCTGCGGATGACCTGATTCGCCCTGCGGGCGGCGTCGCTTTTTCTGCGGGGATTGACTGCCATGCTCGATTACTCCTTCCGGGCCTGCGCCCTGCGGCCGTGCTGTGAAGCAGGGGAGCAAGAAGGCCCCCTTCTTACTCCCCCGCATTCCGTCCATTCCATTATAGTGCGATGGTCACTCGAAATATTCCACCACCGCGTAGACCCCGTGGTGCAGGGACGAGAGCAGGCGGCTGAGCACGCTGGGGCCTTCCTTCTGATAGACCACGGCCCGGTCTCCGTCGCTCAGGTCGATGTAGTACACCTGGCTGGCGCTGGGCTTGGACATGCCCGCGGCCTCCGCCGCCTCCTTCACCGTGGCCAGGTCGTACATCTGCTCATACTGGGTGGTAAGGGTGACGTTCTCCGTCTCCAGGGTGGCCAGCTGGGTCTTCAGGGCCACCGTCTCGGAGGAGATCTCCAGCAGCTGGACATAGCTCAAAAGCACCAGCACCGCCGCCGCGGCCACCGCCGCGAAGCCCACCGCGCTGAGCACGGACAGGTGCTGCTTCTCCCGGACCTGTACCCGGACCGCTGTGCGGACCTTGGGCTGCTCCCGCTCCGCCTCCCGGCGGCGGGGCAGCTCTCCCGCGTGGCGCAGTTCCCGCTCCCGGACCTCCCAGTCCAGATCCCGGGCAAGGCTGCCGCTGACGGCCCGTCCCCCATAATAGCGCAAATCTCCCGCTGCGGATGCCACGATCCGATTCCTCCTCCCGACGTACACACATCTTCAAAGGGGCGCGCCCCTTTTCATTCGTTCTGATCCCCGCACTTTTCCGCCACGCGGAGCTTGGCGCTCCTGGCCCGGGGGTTCTCCGCCAGCTCCTCCGGCCCCGCCGTGATGGGCTTGCGGGTGATGAGCTTCACCTGCGGCTTCCTGCCGCACACGCACACCGGGAACTCCGGCGGGCAGATGCAGCCCCTGGCCAGATCCTGCATCGTCCGCTTGACGATGCGGTCCTCCAGGGAGTGAAAGGTGATGACTGCCAGCCGTCCTCCGGGGTTCAGGCCGTCCACCGCCGCCCGGAGCATGGGCTCCAGGGCGTCCAGCTCGCCGTTGACGGCGATGCGGATGGCCTGGAAGCTGCGCTTGGCCGGGTGCTGCTTTTCCCGCAGCGCCGCCGGCGGCATGGCGCCTTTGATGATCTCCACCAGCTCCAGGGTGGTCTGTACCGGCGCCTGCTCCCGGGCCCGGACGATGGCCCTGGCAATGGCGGGGGCGTAGCGCTCCTCACCATAATCATATAAGATCCGGCGCAGCTCGTCGCTGCTCCAGGTGTTGACGATCTCGTAAGCCGTCAGCGACGCCTGCTTGTCCATCCGCATGTCCAGCGGGGCGTCGTGCATGTAGGAAAAACCCCGGGAGGCGTCGTCCAGCTGCGGCGAGGACACCCCCAGGTCGAACAGCATCCCGTCGGCGCCGGCGACGCCCGCTTGGCGCAGGACGCCGCCCAGCTCCGCAAAATTCTGATGGACCAGTGCCACGTGGTCCATCCATGGGGCCAGACGCTCCTTGGCCGCGTCGATGGCCGCCATGTCCCGGTCGATACAGATGAGCCGGCCGGTGGTGAGCCTCCGGGCGATCTCTCTTGAGTGCCCTGCCCTGCCCAGTGTACCGTCCACATAGGTCCCGTCGGGACGGATGTTCAGCGCCTGGATACACGCATCCAGCAGCACCGGCGTATGGGTGTATTCCATCGTCTTACCCCCGATTCCCGTGGCTGCGGAACAGCGCGTCCATGGCGGCGGCCATGTCGTCGCTCTGGAGCATCTGCTGCTCCCGCTCCGCCCAGGCCTGCTCGTCCCAGATCTCGGCAAAGGTGTTCAGTCCCACGATGGTGGCGGTCTTTTTCAGCCCCGCGTGGGCGCGGAGGTTGGCGGGGATCAGCACGCGGCCCTGGGCGTCCGGCTCGCAGGCGATGGCGTTGGCATACAGCAGCGTCAGCGCCCTGACCTGGGTGTAGCTCAGGTTGTCCATCTCGTCGGACATCTTCTCCCACTTGGCCTGGGGATAGATGGTGAGACAGTGCTCGGCGCCGATGGTGATGTAGAACACATCCCCCAGCGCCTCCCGCATGGCGGCGGGGATCACCAGACGGCCCTTGGAGTCGATGCTGTTATTGGTCTTTCCCAACAGCCGCGCCATGGAGCCGCCCCCCTTTCCCCGTCTTTTTTGGGTCTGAATGGGCTTCATCTACCACTGAGATGCATTTTCCCCCACCAATCCCCACCATTGTTTTGAGTATACGAAATTATGGGTTGAATTGCAAGGCTTTTTTTCAGCCAGGAACCCCGCAAAACCGGCCAAAAAGCCGGAAAAATTGGTAAAAATCGCACTTTTGAAACGAATGTTCGATACTTTTGTAGGAGTTTACGTAAAATCAAATCCCCTGTGTCACACAAGATGTTGTGTCACACAGGGGATCTCATCTTCAAAAAGCACCAGATTCGGTATCCGGCAAAAAAGTTCCAGAGATTTCTTCGTCGATTTTTACAAAATTTCACCGTTATGGTCCACCGCCGCCGCAGGGCGGAGCGGTCACAGCGTGTCGGCAGGGGCGTCGGGGGCGTTCTTGCCGTCCAGCTTGTCCCGCTGCTCCTGCATTTTGGCGGCGGAGGCGGTGCGGAACCGGACCCGGGACTGCTTGACCTCGTCCAGCGCGGCCTGGACAGCCTCCTCGGTGCGGGCCAGGGCGTCCTCGGCGTATTCGTTTGCCACCTGGTAGAGCTTGCGGGAGCGGTCCTCCGCCTGGGCGATGATCTGGCGGGCCTTCTCCTTGGCGGCGTAGAGCACCTCGCTCTCGGAAACCTTGGTCTTGGCCTCCAGCTCCGCCTGGCGCATCATGCGCTCCACGTCCCGCTTGGCCTCGTCCACGAACTTCTCCCGGGCGGCAAGCAGCTCCTGGGCGCGCTTGATCTCCGCAGGCAGCTGGGCCCGCAGCTCGTCCAGCAGGTCCAGCATCTCGTCCCGGTCCACCATGCTCATGTTGGGCTTGAGGGCGGGGGACTTGGCGTCCTCGATGCGCTCGTACAGCATATCGATCAGGCGGTTGATGTCGTTTGCCATCTCAATCTTCCTTCCTTTTCTCAGTCAATTCCCGCACCAGAGGGATGATGGCCTCCGGCAGATACTGCTCCAGGGGCTGGCGGTAGCGGATCATCTCCCGGGCCATGGAGGAGCTGAAGTGCTGGTAGGCGGGGCTGGCGGGCAGGAGCAGGGTCTCCAGCTCCGGGTAGATGCCCCGGTTGATGAGGGCCATCTGGTACTCCACGTCGAAGTCCGTGGCGTTGCGCACGCCCCGGACGATGACGCCGCTGCCGTGGGAGACGGCAAAATCCGCCAGCAGGCCCGGCCAGAGCTCGGCGGTGACATTGGGCAGCTCCGCCACGGCGGTCTGCACCAGCAGGAGCTTCTGCTCCGGGGTGAACATCTGATTGCGTTTTTCCGCGTTGGGGCTGACGCACACGCACACCCGGTCAAAGCACTGGGCGGCGCGGCGGATGATATCCAGGTGCCCCAGGGTGATGGGGTCGAAGCTGCCGGAGCAGATGGCTGTTCTCATGGGCGACCTTCCTCGCTGTTTTGGTTTGCGTCCCGGCGGTACACGCTCAGGCCGATGCGGCCGTAGCGGTAGGTCCGGCGGAGACGGTATGGCGGAAGCGCCGCCGGCAGCACGCGGCCCGCCGGGTGTTCCGCAACAATTATACCATGGGGCGCCAGAATGTCAAATCGCATGATGTGCTCCAGAGCGCGCTCCAGAAGGCCCGTGTCGTAGGGCGGGTCCAGGAAGATGAGGTCGAACCGCTCCTGCAGGGACTGCAGATAGGCCATGGAATCCCCCGGCACCACCCGTGCGCCGGCGGAGAGCCCCGTGGCCTCCAGATTCTCCCGGATCAGCCGCACCGCGTCGGCCCGCCGGTCCACGAACACCGCCGACGCGGCCCCCCGGCTCAGACACTCGATGCCCAGCTGCCCGGTGCCGGCGAACAGGTCCAGCACCCGCCGGCCCTCGATGTCGAATTGCAGGATGCTGAACATCCCCTCCTTCACCCGGTCGGTGGTGGGGCGGGTCTCCATGCCCTCCAGTTCCTTGAGCCGGCGGCCCCGGGCGGTGCCAGTGATCACGCGCATGCAGGTTCTCCTTTTGCTTCCGGCCCGGACAGGGCCGCGGTTTTCGTCCATTTTACGGCAAATCCCTCCGCATTTCAATAGCCTCCCGGCTCCCTTTTTCGTTTTTCTTGCCCTCCGGAGAAAAATGGAAGCCTCCGGAAGCGCCGCAGACGCTTTTTGTACTTGTGCTTCCGGGGAGAATCGTATATAATAAAAGCCTGAAAATCTGCGATTCCCGAAGGGGCCGGCGCCTCTTCTTCATCAACTCCGGAAAGGAAGGACGTTTCATGATTCAATTCAAGTCCGATCAGGGAGACATTTCCGTCAGCAGCGCCGTGTTCTCCAACATCACCGGCATGGCCGCCACCAACTGCTTCGGCGTCAAGGGCATGGCCTACCGCTCCATGACCGACGGCCTGGTGCACCTGCTGCGCCGGGAGGCCATGAGCAAGGGCGTCAGCATCACATATCACGACGACAACTCCATCTCCATCGAGCTGCACATCATCGTGGAGAACGGCGTGAACCTCCCGGCTGTCTGCCGCTCCATCATGAACGAGGTCCGCTATGTCGTGACCAAGAACACCGGCGTCCCCGTCAAGGCCGTGGACGTGTGCGTGGACTCCATGACCCTGTAAGGGAGGAACATCAGGAATGAACGAACAGATTACCGGCGCCCTCTTCAAGCAGATGGTGCTCCACGGCGCCGCCGCCATCACTGCTCAAAAGCAGTCCATCAACGACCTCAATGTGTTCCCCGTCCCCGACGGCGACACCGGCACCAACATGTCCATGACCATCGGCGCCGCCGTGGCGGAGCTGCGCAAGACCGCCCCCGTCTCCGTGGACCAGGCCGCCTCCACCACCGCCTCCGCCCTGCTGCGGGGCGCCCGGGGCAACTCCGGCGTCATCCTCTCCCTGCTCTTCCGGGGCCTTTCCAAGGGCCTCAAGGGCCGGGAGCACGCCGACGCCGCCGCCTTCGCCGCCGCCATGCAGGAGGGCGTCTCCGCCGCCTACAAGGCGGTGATGAAGCCCGCCGAGGGCACGGTGCTCACCGTCTCCCGGCTGGCCGCCAAGCGGGCCGTGGATACGGCTGCGGAAGGAGAGACCGACGTGGAAAAGGTGCTGGAGGAGGCCATCCGGGAGGGCTATGACGCCCTGGCCCAGACCGTGGACATGAACCCGGTTTTGAAAAAGGCCGGCGTGGTGGACGCCGGCGGCAAGGGCTACCTGCTGATCCTGGAGGGCATGCTCGCGGAGCTCCGGGGCGAGCCCATGCCGGAGACCGGCGAGGAGACCGCCGTCCAGGACAAGGCGGACTTCAACGTGTTCTCCACTGAGGAGATCACCTTCGCCTTCGACACGGTGTTCATCGTCCGCAAGTCCACGCCGGACATCTCCCTGGACGGCCTGCGCACCTACCTCAACAGCATCGGCGACAGCCTGGTCATCGGTGAGGACGACGAGGCCTTTAAGGTCCATGTCCATACCAACATCCCCGGCAGCGCCCTCAATGAGGCCCAGAAGTACGGCACGCTGGAGCTGGCCAAGATCGAGAACATGCGCACCCAGCACGACGATCTGGCCGCCGGCAAGCATGTCCAGAGCGTGGACGACCTGGACGACGATATGTCCTCCATGAACCAGTCCGCCCAGGCCGAGGCCCCGGCGGAGCCGGAGAAGCCCTACGGCTTCCTGGCGGTGTGCGCCGGCGAGGGCCTGGCCGACGTGTTCCGGGACCTGGGCGCCGACGGCGTGGTCTCCGGCGGTCAGACCATGAACCCCTCCACCGAGAGCCTGCTGGAGGGGGTGGAGAAGATCCCCGCCGAGACGGTGTTCATCCTGCCCAACAACTCCAACATCATCATGGCCGCCCAGCAGTGCGCCGCCCTGACGGACAAAAACGTGGTGGTGATCCCCACCAAGACCGTGCCCCAGGGCATCACCGCCATGATGAACGTGGACTTCGAGGCCCCCGACGCCCAGTCCATCACCGACGCCATGACCGAGAGCCTCTCCACCGTTACCACCGCCCAGATCACCTACGCCGCCCGGGACTCCGATTTCGACGGCTTCGAGATCAAGGAGGGCGACTACCTGGCCCTGGAGGAGGGCAAGCTCTTCGGCACCGACGGCTCCCTCCAGGTGCTGCTGGAGAAGCTGGCGGAGGACGCCGCCGCCCGCAGTGCCTCCTTCATCTCCCTGTACTTCGGCGAGGACGTCTCCGAGGAGGACGCCCAGCAGGCCGCGGAGGTGTTCACCGCCGCCTGTCCCGACGCCGAGGTGGCGGTGCTGCCCGGCGGTCAGCCCGTCTACTACTATATCATCTCCATGGAATAAACCGAAAGCCGGCCCCCTCTGCAGAGGGGGCCGGAGACTGTCGAAAAAGCGGCGGTGCCGCTTTTTCGAGTGGGATGCAGTCTGCTGCGCGCAGAGTTTGTCCGCCCAAGGCGGACAAACTCCACACTTGCAGCCTGAGAAGTGTTTTCCCTGACGCACA
>CALWXB010000009.1 GCA_944385405.1 uncultured Oscillospiraceae bacterium
ATGGCGGTCATGCCGGCCACCTTCCAGTCGCCCTCGCCGCCGTAGCCGATGCCGTCGGCCATCATGTTCTGGCTGGCAAGGCCGGGGAGCTGATCCATGCCATAGAGGTCCTGGAAGTTGTTGATGAAGGCCTGAGCGCCCTCCCGCTCCAGGATCTTGCGCATGGCCACTTCTTCCTTGGCCTGATAGCGCACGGAGGCCACGTCGTCGGTGGCCAGATCGTAGCGGTCCTGATACTCCGCCATCTTGGCGTCCACTTCCGCCTCGGTGACCGCGTTCATCACTTCCACCAGATGGCCCACGGGCCAGTAGTCCACCTGCCAGCCCAGCTTGATCTGGGTCTCCACCTTGTCGCCCTCAGTGACGGCCACGTCCCGCATGTTGTCGCCGAAGCGGATCACGCGGAGCTTGCGGGAGAAGTCATAGCCGATGGCGGCGCGCATCCAGGCCGCCAGCTCCTCCTGGACGGGACGGTCCCGCCAGTATCCGGCCACCACCTTGCGGGGCAGGCGCATCCGGGCGGCGATGAAGCCGTGCTCCCGGTCGCCGTGGGCAGCCTGGTTGAGATTCATGAAGTCCATGTCGATCTCTTCGTTGGGGATCTTGCGGTTGTACTGGGTGGCCAGGTGGCAGTAGGGCTTTTGCAGGATGTCGAAGCCGTGGATCCACATCTTGCTGGGGGAGAAGGTGTGGCACCAGGTGACCACGCCGCAGCAGGCGTCGTCGTAGTTGGCGTCCTTCATGATCTGGGTGATCTCGGCGTCGGTCTTTACGGTGGCCTTGTAAACCAGCTTGCAGGGCAGGATGCCGCCGTTGCTGAGGGTCTCCGCCATCTCAGCGGCACGCTTGGCCACGGTGTCCAGGACCTCCGGGCCGTACAGGAACTGGCTGCCCACGACAAACCAGAATACCTTGTTTTCCATGTCAATGACCTCCAAATCTTAGGTTAATCGAGGTTGGTTTCATGCAGGGCCTCGATGGCGGCGCGCTCCACGGCCAGGCCGGGGACGTAGCGCTGCATGAAGGCGGTGAAGCCCGCGATGTCCTCTGCCTCGGGCTGGACGGTGTCCGCCGACTGGCCGGCAAAGACCTGGGCGTCCAGATAGTCCTCCAGGGACTGGCCGGTCTTGCGCCAGGCCCGGTAGGACGCCAGCAGCGCCATGCCCCAGGGGCCGCCCTCGCCGGCGGTCTCCATCACGGATACCGGCGCGCCTGCCGCGGCGGCCATGATCCGCTGGCCCGCCACCGGCGTTTTGAAGAAGCCGCCGTGGCCCAGCAGACGGTCCACCACCACGTGCTCCCCGGCCAGGATGTCCATGCCCAGCTTCAGCGTGGCCAGCGCGCTGTAAAGCTGCGCCCGCATGAAGTTGGCAAAGTCCAGATGGGCCTCGGGGCTGCGCATCAGCAGCGGACGTCCCGCGTCCACGCCCGCCACGGGCTCGCCGGAGAGGTAGTTGTAGAGCACCAGTCCGCCGGCGTCCGGCGCGCCGGAAAGGGCGGTGCGGAACATGGCGGTGAAGAGCTTGTTCTTGTCCACAGGCAGGTCCATGGCCTCCAGGAAGCCGGTGAACACGTTGGCCCAGGCGTTGATCTCATTGGTGCAGTTGTTGCAGTGGACCATGGCCACGGGCTTGCCGGTGGGGGTGGTGACCATGTCGATCTCGGGATAGACCTTGGTCAGAGGACGCTCCAGCACGATCATGGCGAACACGCTGGTGCCGGCGGAGACGTTGCCGGTGCGCTCCGCCACGGCGTTGGTGGCAGCCATACCGGTGCCCGCGTCGCCCTCGGGGGGACACAGGGGGATGCCGGGCTGCAGCGTGCCGGTGGGGTCCAGGAGCCTGGCGCCCTCGGCGGTCAGCGTGCCGGCGTCCTCGCCGGCGGAGAGCACCTGGGGCAGGATGTCCCGCAGGCGCCAGGGATAGCCCTGCTCCGCCGCCAGGGCGTCGAAGGACTCCACCAGGGCCTGGTCGTAGTCGCAGGTAGCGCTGTCGATGGGGAACATGCCGCTGGCGTCGCCCACGCCCAGCACCTTTTTGCCGGTGAGCCGGTAGTGGACGTAGCCGGCCAGGGTAGTGAGGAAGGCGATGTCCTTGACATGGTCCTCCTTGTTCAGCATGGCCTGATAGAGATGGGCCACGGACCATCTCTGGGGGATGTTGAACCGGAACCGCTCCGTCAGCGCGGCGGCGGCGGGACCGGTGGTGGTGTTGCGCCAGGTCCGGAAGGCCGCCAGCAGGCGGTCCTCCCGGTCCAGGGGAAGGTAGCCGTGCATCATGGCGGAAAAGCCCATGGCGGCCATGGTGGTGAGCTTTACGCCGAAGGTGCGCTCCACGTTGGCGGCCAGGTCCGCATAGGCAGCCTGCAGGCCGGCCCACACGTCCTCCATATGATAGGTCCAGTATCCGCCCTCATACCGGTTCTCCCAGCCGAACTCGCCGGAGGCGATGGGGGCGTGGTCGGGACCGGTGAGCACGGCCTTGATCCGGGTGGAGCCCATCTCGATGCCGAGACAGGCTTTTCCGGAGAGGATGGCTTCTTTGTGATCCATGAGGATCCTCCTTTACTTGCTCTTTTCCTTGATCCGGGCGAACACGCTCTGCAGCACGATGAAGAAGCACAGCAGCGCTGCGGTGAGGATGTTGGGCCAGGAGGAGGCCAGCTTGCCGTTGGTCTGAACGATGGTGGAGATGGTGCCGTTGATCAGCACGCCGAACAGGGACCCGATGACGTTGCCCACGCCGCCGGTGAGCAGCGTGCCGCCGATGACGGCAGAGGAGATGGCGTCCATCTCCATGCCGGTGGCCTGGGAGACGCTGGCGGACATGGTGTTCATGCAGTAGCAGATGCCGCCCACGGAGCACAGGAAGGAGGAGAGGACGTAGGCCTTGAGCTTGGTCTTCTTCACGTCCAGGCCCATCATGGCCGCGGACTGCTCGCTGCCGCCCACGGCGTACAGGGAACGGCCGAACTTGGTGTAGCGCAGCACCAGGAAGATGGCGATCAGCACCACCAGGGCGATGACCACGCCCACGCCGATGTAGGGCATGACCAGCTTACCGGCCCGGTTCACGGTGCCGCCGAAGGGCAGGTAAATGCGGAAGTTGGCCAGATCATAGAAGAGCTGGTTGATCTCGGCGGTGATGGAGAGCTGGTTGGTGGAGATGACAGCCGTCATGCCCCGGGCGAAGAACATGCCCGCCATGGTGACGATGAAGGGCTGGATCTCCAGATAGCCCACACAGAAGCCCTGGAAGAGACCGAACACGATGCCGATGACCAGCACCAGCAGGATCATCACCGGAGCGCTCATGTGCCACTCACTCATGCCGTAGGCCAGCAGCATGCAGTCCAGGGCAACCAGAGATCCCACGGAGATGTCAATGCCGCCGGTGAGCATGACGCAGGTCATGCCGCAGGCCACGCAGATGAGGCCCGCGTTGGTGCGGAACAGGTTCAGGAAGGTCTGCAGATTGGTAAAGCCCTTGCTGGCGTACGCGATGCAGCCGCCGGCATAGAGGATCACGAACAAGATGATGGTGATGATCAGCAGCATGGTGTTGCTGTTCATCTGCTTGCGCTCTTTCAGCGCGTTGGCGGGAGCTTTCATACGCCGACCACCTCCTTCTGGGCCACCGCTTTGGCGGCGGCACGCTTTTTGAACCAGGCCTTCACAGGCGGCGCCTGGACCGCCACGATGAGGATGACCACCACGGCTTTGAACACCGGGGTCACGGCGGAGGGCACGCCCATGTTGTACATGGTGGTGGTGATGGCCTGGATGGTGTAGGCGCCGATGATGGAGCCGGCCAGATTGAACCGGCCGCCGCCCAGGCTGTTGCCGCCCAGAGCCACCGCCAGGATGGCGTCCAGCTCCATGTCCAGGCCGATGTTGTTGGAGTCGGCGCTGGTGATGCGGGAGGAGGCCACGATGCCGGCGATGCCCGCGCACAATCCGCACAGCAGGTAGCAGGTGAAGATGATGCGCTTGGAGTTGAGGCCGGCGATGCGGCTGGCCCGCTTATTGATGCCCACGGACTGGATGTACATGCCCATAGCGGTCTTTTTCAGCACCACGGCCGTTACCGCCACGCACACCGCGGCAATGATGATGGGAGTGGGGATGGGGCCCAGGTAGCCGCCGAAGACGGCGAACTCCGGCACCCGGATGTAGACGATCAGGTTGTTGCAAAGCAGCAGTCCGATGGCACGGGCCGCGGACCACAGGATCAGCGTGGCTACCATGGGCTGGATGTTCAGGTACGCCACCAGTCCGCCGTTGAAGGCGCCGCACAGGCATCCCATCACCAGCGCGCCGATGAGGCCCACCGCCAGAGGCATGGCGAATTCCTCGGCGCTGCCCACGGAGGAGACGCCGAAGCCCGCCACCAGCATGCAGCAGAAGGAGGCGCAAAGGCTCATCACAGAGCCCACGGAGATATCCGTTCCGGCGGAGGCGGACACCACCAGCGTCATGCCGATGGCCAGGATGGCCACCTCGCTGCCGCGGTTGAGGATATTGATGATGCGGCCGTTGAGCAGGTCGTTGGTCATGGTGATCTCGAAGAAGTTGTAGAAGGCATGGCCGGTGGCGGCATCATAGATCATGTTGATGCACAGCACCAGCAGCATGCAGAACACCGGCAGGAACAGCCGCTGCTGGGTGAGCTTTTTCAGTTTACTCATCTTTCGCACCTCCCGCAATGGCGGCCATGACCCGCTCCTGGGTCAGCTCGCCTTCCAGTTCGCCCACCTTGGCGCCGTCGCGGAGCACCGCCATGCGGTTGCAGGTGCGCAGCATCTCTTCGATCTCGGAGGAGATGAACATGACGCTCTTGCCCTCGCCGGCCAGCTTGATGATGAGCTTCTGGATCTCAGTCTTGGTACCGATGTCAATGCCGCGGGTGGGCTCGTCCAGGATCAGGAAATCCGGGTCCGTGGCCAGCCACCGGGCCAGGATGGCCTTTTGCTGGTTACCGCCGGAGAGCTGCTTGATGGGCGTCTCCCGGCTGGCGGTCTTGATCTGCAGCAGGTCGATGTACCGGTCGGCGATCTCCTCCTGCTGGGCCCGGGAGAGCTGACGGAACATGCCCCGCTTGGCCTGCAGGGCCAGGATGATGTTCTCGCGGACAGAGAGGTCCCCGATGATGCCCTCGGCCTTGCGGTCGTCGGGCAGCAGGCCCATGCCCATGTTCATGGCGTCGATGGGCTGATTGATCTTGACCTCCTTGCCGCCTACCTTCAGCGTGCCGGTCTGAGCCTTGTCGGCACCGTAGATGGCCCGGGCCAGCTCGCTGCGGCCGGAGCCCAGCAGTCCGGTGAGGCCGATGACCTCGCCCTGATGGATGTCCAGATCAAAGGGCTTGATGGTGCCCTTGTGGCTCAGGCCCCGGGCCTCGATCTCCAGCGGCGCCTTGGCGTCGTATGTAAAGCCCTCGGGCTTGATGGAGGCCAGGTCGTCAAAGTCCTTGCCCATCATGGCTGCCACCAGCTTCACCCGGGGCAGCTCCGCCACGGGATACTCGCCCACCAGAGTGCCGTTGCGCAGCACGGTGATCCGGTCACACACGGCGTACACCTGCTCCAGGAAGTGGGTGACGAACACGATGCCCACGCCCTGGGCCTTGAGCTGCAGCATCATCTTGAAGAGCTTTTCCACCTCGCTGTCGTCCAGAGAGGAGGTGGGCTCGTCCAGGATCAGGACCTTGCACTCCATGTCCACCGCCCGGGCGATGGCGATCATCTGCTGGATGGCCAGGGAGTAGTTCTCCAGGTTCTGGGTCACGTCCACCTTGATGTCCAGGCGCTTGACCAGCTCATCGGCCTTCTTGTTCATGGTCCGGCGGTCGATGGTGCGCCAGGGGGTCATGGGCTCCCGGCCGATGTACAGGTTCTCCGCCACGCTCAGGTTGGGGCACAGGTTGACCTCCTGATACACGGTGGAGATGCCCACCTTCTGGGCATCCAGGGTGGAGTGGTTTTTCACCGGTCCCTCGATCCCGTTCACCCGGATCTCGCCGGCCTCAAAGTCGTTGATGCCGGTGAGGCACTTGATCAGGGTGGATTTTCCGGCGCCGTTCTCCCCCATGAGGGCGTGAATCTCCCCCTTGCGCAGGGTGAAGTCCACATTGTCCAGCGCCTTGACGCCGGGGAAGGTCATGCAGATTCCCCGCATCGTCAATACAATGTTGTCTTCCATCTCGCGTCACCTCTGTTAAAATTCGGAAATTCAGAATGAAATAGGGAGGACCCCACGTTGAATTGTATGGGGTCCTCCCTCTGGGGTCCTATAAAGGCCTCCTCATATCACCTGGGAGGAATTAGTAGGGACGGGCGTCCAGAACCTCCTGGGTCACATGGATGACAGGCATGGCCTCGCCGTTGACGGTGATCTCGGACACGATGTCCTCGGCGGCGAACCAGGACTCCTCCATGTAGATCTCCTTCTCAGGAGTCTCGCCGGCCTCCAGCTGCTGGATGACCTCGTCCACGAAGGGGGCGGCCATGGGGTTGCACTCGAAGGTGGCGTTCATGTTGCCCTCCAGAACGTGCTGCACAGCGGGCTTGTTGGAGTCGAAGGAGACGATGATCACGTCGCCGTCCACGCCGTAGCTCACGCCGGCGGCGTCCATGGCGGTCATAGCGCCGTAGGCCTCGTTATCGTTCTGGCAGATGACCACGTTGAACTGGCCCTCATAGCTCTGGCAGTAGGACTCCATGACTTCCTGGCCGCCGGCCTCGGTGAAGTCGCCGTTCTGGCTGTCCAGGATGGTCCAGCCCTCACGGTCAGCGACCTCCTTGAAGCCCTCGGTACGGCCGATGGTGGCGGAGGCGCCGGTGGAGCCCTCGATCACCAGGGCGTTGATCTCGGTGATGCCCTTGTCGGCGGCATAGGCCTTCAGCCACTCGCCGCAGGCCAGACCCTCGACCTTGAAGTCAGAGCCCACCCAGGAGACGTACTTGTCGGAGTCGTCGATGGTACGGTCGATGACGATGACGGGGATGCCGGCGTCCTCGCACTCAGTCAGGACGGCGTCCCAGCCGGTGGAGACGATGGGGTCGATGATGATGTAGTCCACGCCCTGCTGGATGAAGTTGCGGACGGCCTCCAGCTGCTTGGCGGAGTCATTGTCGCAGTCCACGAAAGCCAGCTCATAGCCGTTCTCGGCAGAGAACACATCCTGCGCGGACTTGGTGGAAGCGGTGCGCCAGTCAGACTCGTGGCCTACCTGGGCAAAGCCCACGGTGATCACGTCGCTGCCGCCCTCTTCCACAGCGGGGGTCTCGCCGCCTTCCTCAGCGGGAGCCTCCTCCTGGCTGCCGCCGCAGGCGGCCAGAGACAGAGCCATGACAAGAGACAGTGCAAGGGCCAAAAACTTCTTCTTCATACAATAACGCTCCTTCTTCTCAATTGCTTATTCTTTCGCGTCCCCGACGCGGGAGTCCCGAAATAAAAATTGTCCGCAAAAATTTAGTTAGTGTTGAGTTCAACGTTAGAAGCAATTTACTTTTCTTGAGTAAAAGTTTAGCACTGATTTCTGAAATGTCAATAAATGAAAATGTCACGTAAACGATTTTGCATGTAATGCACAAACAGGGGCGGTAATATTTGTGGTAACGACGAGGTCAATGGCAAAAAACGAGATGGAATATTTTGAAAATTATATAAATATTTAGTGAATTTGTTGCATTTCAAAAAAGAGTCGGCTATAATGTGGAGCATACAGCATCATGCAGAGAGGGGATGAGCGCATGGGAGTGACCGCCAAGGACATCGCGGAAAAGCTGGGGATCTCCCCCTCGGCGGTCTCGCTGGCCATGAACGGAAAGCCGGGCGTCAGCGTGGCTACCCGGGAGCGGATCCTGGCGGAAGCCGTGCGGATGGGGTATGCCATGCCCAAAAGTCAGGCGGGAGCAGTGCCCAATATCCGGTATGTGATCTTTCTGGAGCGGGGAGACGCGGTGAAGGAGACTTCCTTTTATTCCATCGTGCTTCAGGGCATCGAGGCCAAGGCCAAGGAATATGGATACAATGTGCTCATCAGCTATTTCGATACCAGCCGGGACTGGACCGAACAGATCGCGGCCATCTGCAAGGATGTGTCAGGACTCATTTTGCTGGGCACCGAGGTGGAGGGCCGGCATCTGCCCCTGGCGGAGGCGGCAGGGCTTTACAAGCAGCCCATTCCCATGGTGATGGTGGACAATGCCAGCAACCTGGTGGACATCGACTGCGTAGTGGCGGACAACCGCTGCGGCGCCTACCGGGCGGTATCCTATCTGCTGCAGCAGGGACATCCCGACGTGGGCTACCTCCGCTCGCCGGTGCGCATCGGCAGCTTCACCGAGCGGGAGAGGGGGCTGGTGAAGGCCCGGAAGGAGCATGGCTTGACAGCGCCTTTGCAGTGCGTGGATGTGGGCATCTCCTCGGAGCAGGCGTTTTACGGCATGTCCGCCTGGCTGGACCGGGGCGGGAAGCCGCTGTCCGCCTTCTTCGCCGACAACGACATCATCGCGGCCTCCTGCATCCGGGCGCTGAAGGCCAGGGGCTACCGGATCCCCGGGGACGTGTCCATCGTGGGATTTGACGATATGCCCATCTGCACCATGGTGGACCCGCCGCTGACCACGGTGCACATCTCCAAGGAGCTCATGGGCATGGTGGCCATGGACGCCCTCCACCGCCGGATCCAGGACGGGACCCACGCCCTGAACGATGTGCGCACCGGTGTGCTGCGCACCACCGTCTCCACCCATCTGGTGCTGCGGGAGAGCGTGGCGCCCTATGCCGGGCGGGACTGAGACCGGCTTGTCCCCGCCACATTATATATAGGAAAACCAGACCGCCCCCGCGCCGGAGGATCCTCCGGCGCGGGGGCGGTGTTTGTTTGCAGGGAGGCTTACGGCCCGGTGCCGGTGCCGTCGCAGCGCCAGCCGTCAGCGGAGAGATACATGGGCCCCATCTGCCAGTTCATGAAGGCGCCCTCCGGGGCCTCACCGTAGGACCCGTCATACCCCCCGGTGTTCCCGGCCATGTTCCAGTTCAGGGACCACTGGTTTTCCGGCACGAAGATGCGGGCGTAGGAAAAGTAGAAGTGTTCCGTCTCCAGCATGAAGGGCTGGTACCAGCTGTCCATGGCGTCCTCGTTTACTTCCACGACATTGCGCACATAGGTCAGGGCGTACTTGCTGCCCGGCGTCACCCGGAGACAGACGGACTGCACCGCGTCCACCCAGGCCTGGGCGATGGCCAGATGATCCTGCCCCGTATCCGGGATCACGATGTCTCCCCGGAGGGCGGCCAGCTCCACCTCGTCATACCAGAACCGCAGGTATTGGAAAATGCTGTCGGAGAACACATCCTGCCCGGTGCTCTCCGCCCGGAGCCAGTACGTCTCGCCGCTGTCGGTGCACCGCACCAGGTCGCTGCCGGACCAGACCTGGATGGCGTAGCGGCCGTCGGGGGACGAGAGGGTCAGGGAGGCCTCCGGCTCCGGAGAGGGAGGTGCGCCGTCCTCCACCCGGGACCAGGTGAACAGGCTGGAGGATGTGAAGTTATGGGCGGTGTAATCGGCGTTGTAGGCACCGCTGCGGGTGGTGGTATACCGCCCGCCGCCCGCACCGTCTGCCCATTTCAGCTCCATCACCAGATGCTCGTTGTTCCGGATGGCATCCATCAGCAATCCAGCCTGGACGTCGGCGGTGAGGGGGGCATCTTGCTGGGCATCAAACCAGGCCCGGACAGCCTCCGCCGCGCTCTGGGCGCCGTCTGCCGGGGTCACCTGGTAGATGACGAAGGTGCCGTTGCCGCTGGTGTACTGCACGTAGGGGCTGTCCCGATACACGGAGAGGCTGCAGCGGGTGTCCGGGACCCGCAGGGAGAGGAAGTAGTCCCCGTCCTCCTCCGAGGCCCAGGGGTCTGTGGCGATGGGCCAGGTCCAGCGGGTGTCCACCCAGCTGTAATTCTGCGTGAGGGTATCCAGCAGGGCCTGGACCGACGGGGCGGAGGTGGAGGCGGACAGGGCATCCGCCTGCCAGGCGCCGCCGGAGTTGTAGTCCAGGCTGGCCTCCAGCCGCCCGGTGGTGTTGTCCAGCAGGATGCGCAGGTCCTCCGCGGCCTGTTCGTTGCCGCTGTACGGGGCAGAGGAGTAGATCTCGCTGAGGACGAAGCTCTCCGCCGTGGCGTTCAGGTGAGCGCCTTCAAGGGACCGGGCAAAGCGCAGACACGCCTCCATGGGATCGGCGGCCCACGGTGTCTGGCCGCTGTCCGTCAGGGCCTGAAGGTCGGCGTAATAGTCCGCCACGGGCAGGTTCGTGTCAGGCCGGACCAGCTGGCGCTGGGGGGATTCGCCCTGGTACCACACCTGCTCCACGCACCAGATGCCGCCCTCCCCCTGGGTGGCCGGCCGGGAGAGGATAAAGGTCCAGGTGATCTCCCGGTCGCCGTTCACCGCGTAATAGGGATAGTAGGTGGCGGTGATGTGGTCGCCCTGGAACTGGAAGGGCTGGCTGCGCATGGCCCGGACGGTCTCCTCCGGGAAGGGTTCCACGCCCTCCACGGCCAGCACCGCCGCCTCCGCCCAGGCCCGCAGGCCCTCCTGGACCGCCTGGTAATCCTCGGCGTGTTCCGGGGCGTAGTTCACGTCTGTGGGGAGGTGGACGGCGTAGTAGTATCCGTCGGTGTCTCTGGCAAAGCAGGTCACGCCGCTGGTGTCCACGGCGCACAGGTGCCGCTCAAAATCCGCCTGGTCCCAGCGGTCCACCACCAGCAGCCGGCCGCCGTAGTCGCTGTTGAAGTCCGGGCCGTAATAGTAATAGGTGGAAGAGGACAGCCTGGCGGTATCCGCTGCCCGCGTCCACGTCACCCGGCCTTCATACTCCTCCGGCACCTGGGACAAGGCATCGTGGATCTGCGCGGCCCGCGCTTCCGCCGTCCGGGGCTCCGCGGTGTCCCCGTCCGCCTGAGGCGCGCCAGTGAAGGCGCTGGCGGCCAGGAGCGCCACCGCCGTCAGCAGGCACAGCGCTGTGACGGCCAGCGTCCGGGGCTGCTTCACGATCAGGGCGACGCGCTCTTTCAGCCCGCCCCGGCTGGCGTGCATGGTGGTGGCGGTCTGCAGAAGGCCGGCGGGAGAGGGGCCCGCGGCCACCAGATCTACCAGTGTCCGGCCATAGGCCAGACGCTGGTCCTCTCCCAGGCGGCGGATGGCGCCCTCGTCGCAGGCCAGCTCACAGTCCTGCCGGGACAGCACCGCCGCCCACCACACCAGGGGATCGAACCAGTAGAGGCACAGACATACCGCCCGCACCAGAGACCACCAGGTGTCTCCGTGGCGGCGGTGGGTCAGCTCATGGGCCAGGACGTGCCGCAGCCGCACCGGATGGGCTGCGGCGGCGGGGGGCACGTAGATCCGCTGGCGCAGCAGGCCCACCAGGCAGGGAGAGGGTACCGACGGCGACACATATACCGGGATGGGGCAGTCTGCCGCCAGAAGCTCCGCCCCAGCCGCGGCCCGGTGCCGGAACCGGAGGTTCACCGCGAGGAACCATCCCGCCATGGCCATCGCGCCCAGCAGCCACGCATACGCCAGCCAATGTCCGCCCTCCGGCGGGGCTTGGGCGGGCGTTGGATCCTGCGCCGTCTGAGGCGGCGGAGATCCGGGAATGGGGGAGACAGGAGTGACTGCCGGAGGGGCGGCCTCTGATGTCTCCGCCGGGGCGGACATTTCCGCCGCGGCCAGCTCCACCCGCTGCTCCACCTGCCGGGCCAGATACAGCGCGCTCAGAGTGCTGCTCCCGATCTGGACGGGCACCAGCAGCCGCACCGCCACCAGCAGCCACAGGGCGTACTGCAGCCGCAGGCTGATGCGGCCCCGGAGCAGGCGGCGCAGCAAGATCAATATCAGGATCAGCAGTGTGGATGTGATCAGGATTGCACTCATATGGCATCCTCCTCCGCTTTGCGCAGCACGTCGTACAGGGCCTCGATGTCCGAGCGGGTCAGCAGCTCCCGCTGAGCCAGGGAGTTGATCAGCAGTCCGGCGCTGCCGTGATAGGCCCGCCGGAGCAGGGAGTCCGTCTCCGCCGCCGCCGCGTCCTCCCGGCTGACGGCGGGGTGAAAGACCTTGGTCCGCCCGGACTGCTCATAGGTCACCAGCCCCTTTTCCTCCATCCGGCGGATCATGGTGGTGACGGTGCTCTTGGCCCAGCCAGCGGAATCGCCCAGCGTCCATACCAATTCCATCAGCGTGCAGGGCTGCTGCCAGAGCGCTTCCATTACCCGCCACTCTCCCGGAGAGAGCGTTACCTGTGGATGCTCCATACCCGTTCACCTCCTTTTGGTCTACTTTTGTAATCCAATTATAACAGATCGGTCTACACACGTCAACCAGATAGGCAAAAGTTTCACCGGGCAGGCCCGATAAAGCGCGGACGGCGCGCCGGTATGACCGGGAAAGGCCCCGGCGGAGTCCATCCGCCGGGGCCTTTTTCAGATGAGTTTGAGCCGCTGAAGGACCACAGCCACCTGCTCCCGGGTCAGGGGAGCCTGGGGACCGCTGCCGTCCAGGATGCCGGCCTTTTTGGCCGCGTCCCAGGCCTGGGCGGACCACTGGCCCGCAGGCCGGGACTGCACCTTGGACGCGTAAGCCTGCATGGCTGCCTCGAACATGGCGTTGAACTGCTCCTGGGTCATCTCCGGTTCCTCCTCGGATGCATAGAGCGGCATGGGGGGCGGCAGACGGCCGGCCCAGATGTCGCTGCTGCGGTAGGTGTGCTCCGGTCCGCTCCACTGGAGATGAGGCCGGTCGGGGAAGCTTTCCCAGCGGCCGCCCCATTCAAAGCCCATGGCCTCACCCAGCCGGCCGCAGCGCTGGAAGAACACCGGGTCGTCGTACTCGTGGCCCGGTACGTTCTTGCAGAAGTCGAAGGCCAGCCCCACGCCCTGGGCGTGGAAGGACGGGCGCTTGGATTTGCTGTAGCCCTTGTTGTAGCGGTCCAGCTGGTAGGCCGCGTCCCGGACGGTGCCTGCGATCATTGCCGGGAGTCCCTGCGCTTTGCAAAGGGACAGGAATACCCGGCAGTTGGCGGCCACATCAGGCCGCAGGTCGTCGATGTTCCGGCTGTTATACAAGGGAGATCACCGCCTTTTGGGAAGTGGCGGCGCTCCCTGGGGAGCGCTCGCTGCTTCAGTTTATGCCGCGCAGGCGGCGGAGGTGCGCGTCAGGGGCGGTTGAACCAGGCGTGAAAGCGGTCCTGGCGCTTCCAGCCCTGGTTTCGGGCGAGGCACCAGCCTACCGTGAGATTGACGCCGGGGGGCAGCTCCGCCGCAAGGTAGGTGCGGCACCGGCCCCGCTCCAAAATGAGAAGATAGGAGCCGGGGGCCAGAGAGACGAACAGCGCCTCCCCCGTGGCCAGCAGCGTCCGGACGGAACAGCCGCATCCCCCGCAGGGGCGCAGGGACACCCGGTCCCCCGGCTGCCAGTCCTCCAGCAGCACGCGCAGCGCGCAGCGAGTCCAGCCCGGCCGGAGGCACAAGGGCGCGTGGACCTCTTCGCCGGGGCGCAGGCAGATCCGTCGGCAGGCTGTCCAGCCAGGCGGGGAGATCACCGGGACAGCATGGCCTTGACCAGATATTCCCCGGCGCTGACGCCGCCGAAGAGATACATGCCCGCATCGTTGGTCTTGGTGGTAGCCACCAGCAGCTCCTAGGTGCTGCCGGCGGCCGCCTGGTAGAGGCCTACGAAGCATCCGGCCACCGCCTGGCCGCTGCTGCTGCGGATGATGCCGCTGACGGTGCCGTTGTAGGTGCGGGTGTCCGTCTCCATGGCCATGGACACGTTGGCAATGGAGCCGCCGGCGATGACGGCGGTCATGGAGGCCAGAGACCGATAGCCCTCGGCGGCGGAGGTCAGGGTGTAGACGCCGTCGGCCAGGTCATAGAAGGCGAACTCCCCGTCGGCGGCGGAGTAGGTGACGGCCAGGACGGTGCCCAGGGCATCGGAGAGGGTGATCTTGCCGCCGCTGAGCGGCACGGAGGCGCCCAGCGGGTCCAGAACGGTCAGCACGCCGGCAATGGTGCCCAGAGACAGCGTGGCGTCGGCGGTGCAGGCCAGATTCACCTCCACCGTGGATCCCGCGGACAAGGTGACGCCGGCGGCGTCGCTGAGGCGATATCCCTCCCGGACGGCGGCCAGGCTGTACGTGCCGGCGGGGATGCCGGAGATCGTATAGGCGCCGGAGGCGTCCGTCAGGGTATGCTTGTAGGGCAGCCCGGCACTGTCGAAGAGCTTGACGGTGGCGTCGGCCAGGGGCACGCCGCCGGCGGCCACTACGCCGTAAACCGTGGCGGAGGCGGTGTCGGCAGGGGGCAGAGACAGATCGACGTTGGCTTCCGCCATGCCCTGGATCTCAAAGTTTTGGCTGTACTGCAGGCTGAGCAGATCGCTGCGGATGTCTGCCATGAACGGTTCCTCCTGGATTCATGATGAAGTGTGGGCGGACAGATGGGTGGGACTGCCGATGAGGTAGCCCACGCAGCCGGACACAAAGTCCCGGAACTGCACCACCGTGGCGGTGGCGGAGTTGGAGGGCGTCCCGCCGGTGTTGCGCAGGATCACCAGCACCACCAGGCAGAAAAGCCCCAGCACTGCGGCCACCGTGGTCTGCACGCAGCGGGCGGGCGCAGCGGCACGGGTCTCTGCGGCGCCGGAGACGGTCTCCGGCGCCGCCGCAGAAAAGCCGATGCGTCCGGTGGGGCCGGCGCTGTCCGCCGTTTTCAGCATATGCCCGGAGACGGGGAGAGGTGACGCGCTGTCCTGCCCGGCGCAGCTGAGGAAGCTGCCGCTGAGGAAATAGCCGAAAATGGACGCGGCGGCCGTGCGGACGATGATGTCGATCTCGTCGGCCAGAGGGCCGCCGGGGCCGGGAACGAAGAGAGAGTAGGCGGACTGGCCCAGCAGCACGGCCATGCACAAAAGCAGGCTCCGGTCCACGGGGTGGATGCCGGCCAGTGCCGTCCGCAGGGCGTTGAGCAGGGCGCGCAGGCGCGCCGCGGCGTGTTTGGACATATGAAGGCCTCCTTTCCGCTGCCCCTATCGCAGGAAAAAGCGGACAGGGACACGGGTCTCCACCAAAACGGGATTGCTGAAGATGTTCCTGCCGCCGAAGCGGAGGCGGGCGGTGCTGTGGAGAAACAGCGTCAGCTCCGCCTCTATGCTCCGGCCGGGGCTGCAGGGTGCCCGGCGGTTGACGCAGTTAACCGGCGGAGCCTTCAACCAGCACCTGAAACGTCAGGATGGCGATGCCGGCGGCGGGAATGCTGGGGATCGTATAGCTGAGGGTGCTGCCGGAGATCGTGGGGGTGACGGGGCTGCCGTTGAGCGTGAAGGAGTCCGTGAGGTACACCGCGCCCTCCGGGATGGTGTCCGAGAAGGGCAGGCTGCTGATGGGGCTCAGAGATACGTTGGTGACGGTGACGGTATAGGTCAGGGTATCTCCGATGGAGGCGGTGGGCCGGTCCACGGATTTGACCACGGTGGGGGGCAGGAGCAGCAGGGTGGAGACGGGATTGCTGCTGACGGTGGTGCCGTTGTAGGTGACGCTGGCGGTATTGTCCAGGCGGTTGATGAGTGCCATGAAAAAATCACATCCTTTCGCCACCAGGGTATGCATGCGGCGGACAGAGAGTGACGGCGGAAACGGTCCGGCGGGAGGGAGGCTTGACATGGTTTTTCCGGTAGTATATAGTAAAAAAATAATACTTCGCGCCCATGAATTTTCGCACGGTCAAAGGAGAATCCCATGAAAAAGACAGAGAAAATGCTTTGCTATCCCGCCGGCGAGGGCCGGGAGATCCAGATCCCCGTGGTGACCCTGGAGGGTGACGCCCCCGGTCCCCATGCCGTCATCACTGCCGGCATCCACGGCTGCGAATATCCTCCCATCCTGGCAGCGGCGGAGTTTTGCCGCACCTGTGATCTCCGGGATATCCGGGGCACCGTCACAGTGGTGACCATCAGCACCCTGGAGTCCTTCCGCACCCGGACGCCCTTCGTCTGCCCGGTGGACGGCAAGAACCCCAACCGATTCTTCCCCGGTGATCTCAACGGCACTTATACCCAGCAGCTGACCTATCATCTCTTCCACGACATCATCGCCGGGGCGGATTACCACATCGACCTCCACTGCGGCGACATGACCGAGACCCTGGCGCCCTTCTGCGAGTTCGGCACCGGATACAGCGAAAAGGTGGACGCCATGAGCCGGGACATCGCCCTCTACAGCGGCATGCCCAGCTTGGTGGAGTCCAACCTCAACGCAGACCCCGGCGATTTGCCCCAGGGCCTGAACTACCTCAACTCCGTCCAGCACGGCGTTGCCGGTGCCATCGTAGAGATCGGTCAGATGGGCCGCACCGACCGGGAATATGTGGATGGGCAGCTGTTCTGCATCCGCAACGTGCTGCGCCGCATGGGCAACCTGGCCGGCGAGGCGGTGCCCACCGCCGATCCTGCCTGGTTCACCACTTATGAGACGGTGTACGCCCCCGTTCAGGGCATCTTCGTGCGCTGCGTGGAGGCCGGCACCGATGTCAAGGCCGGGCAGAAGATCGGAGAGATCTGGGATTACTTCGGCAACCCCGTGGCCCAGGTCCACGTGCCCGCCGACGGACGCATTTTGTATCTCACCTCCAGCATCGCCGTGGAAAAGGACGGCTTCCTGCTGGATATGGTGCACTGAAGGAGGAACGACATGTCCAGAGGAACCGAGATTCTGTACAAGGGCAGCCGCATCACCGGCAAGCACGACACGCCGGAGTGCGAGCCCATCTACCTCACCAACGCCTTCAACGTCTCCGACCTGGATGAACTGGATTTCGTCTATGACGGCGGCGGCTACGCCTACAACCGCACCTGCAATCCCAACCGCACGCTGCTGGCCGAGTCCATGACCTATCTGGAAGGCGGCGAGGACACCCTCATCTGCAACTGCGGCATGTCCGCCATCACCACGGCCCTGCAGACCCTGGTGAAGGCCGGGGACCACATCCTCTCCGACCGGACCCTCTACGGTGAGACCATCGACGTCATCAGCCGGGTGCTGGGCAAATTCGGCGTGGAGGTCACCTACATCGACTTTGCCGACCTGGATCAGGTCCGCGCGGGCATCCGGCCCAACACCCGGGTGCTCTACACGGAGACGGAGTCCAACCCCATGATGGGCATCGTGGACATCGCCGCCGTGGCGGAGATCGCCCACGCCCACGGCTGCAAGCTGGTGGTGGACAACACCTTCACCACCTCCTACATGATCCGGCCCCTGGAGCAGGGGGCGGACGTGGTGGTCAGCAGCCTCACCAAGTTCGTCAACGGCCACGGCGACACCCTCTGCGGATCCATCACCGGTTCCCGGGAGTTCATCAAGGAGGCCTACGAGATCCAGCAGTTCACCGGCTCCGTGGCGGACCCCTTCTCCTGCTGGACGGTGTCCCGCTCCATCCGGACCCTGGACCTGCGGATGCCCCGCCACATGGACAACGCTGCCCGTCTGGCGGCGGCCCTGGAGAAGGACCCCCATGTGACCCGGGTGCTGTATCCCGGCCTGGAGAGCCATCCCCAGCACGAGCTGGCCGGCCGCGTCTTTGAGCACGGCTACGGCGGTATGCTCAGCTTCTTCGTCCCCGAGGACCGGGAGAAGATCAACGCCTTCATGCACGCACTGCGCTATGTGCGCTATGCCATGACGCTGGGCGGTCCCCGTACCACCATCGCCCACCCCGTCACCTCCTCCCACTACGACGTGCCCGAGGAGGAGCGGCGGAAGATGGGCATCACCTTCGGACTGATCCGGGTGTCCGTGGGCCTGGAGGATCCCGAGGACCTCATCGCGGACTTCACCAACGCCCTGAAGGTCTTTGACGACTGAGCGCCTGTACGCAAATCAAAACTGCGCCCCCGCTGATGAAGCGGGGGCGCAGTTTTTGCAGAAGTTCAGATAAAGCGGGTGGGGACGGGCAGAGGGATGCGGGAGAATTCCGCCAGGAAGTCCACGATATAATCCGCCGTGGCGCTGAGCATCTCCCGGCCCCACTCCTCCGTGGCGTCCTTCGGATGATCCGGGCCGATCCAGCCGTTATGGGCGTACTGGTGCACGTCCCGGGGCAGCTCCACGTTCACGCCCTTGTAGCGCACGAAGTCGAAGCCGTTGGTGGGCAGGGTGTCCCCGGCGTCATTGTACTGCATCTGCTCATCAATGGCGGAGCGGTCCACAAAGGCGGGATTCACCGCCATCACCGCCGCCGTCTCCTGGCCGCCGCCGTGGCCGCCGGCCCAGGCGGGGTTCAGCTCCCCGGCCATCTTCCACCAGTTCAGAAGGGCGCACCAGGCGCCCCGGCGGTGAAGGGCGCAGCCCACCTCCTCCAGGGTGCGGATGTTGCCGCCGTGGCCGTTGACGATGGCAAAGCGCCGCACGCCGCAGTCGTACAGCGCGTCGGTGATGCGGGTCATCACCGCCCGCAGCACGTCGGGGCCCAGGGAGATGCTGCCGGGAAAGCCCATCAGATCGTCGCAGTTGCCATAGGGCACCATCGGGGCGATGAGGTATTCCGGCGCCCGGGCCTCGATCATCTCCAAAAGCTTTTCCGGCACCAGGGTGTCGGTGCCCAGCGCGATGTGCCGGCCGTGGCATTCGTTGCTGCCAACGCCCAGCAGCACCAGATCGTTCCGGGCAAAATAGTCCTGGGCCTGGGGCCAGGTCATGTGCTGCAGTCTCATGGATGTGCCTCCTGTAAAATGCATATTTGGGTGTATATTTTTGCTTTTATGCAAGGTCCGCCCTTGAGGGACAAAAAAACCCTGATTGTTTTTAAATTATACGCCGCCATGCGGGAAAGCGCAATTCCAAAATGACGGTTCTTTCGTGGTTTTTATCAAAAATGACTGTAAAAATATCCTGTTTTCCCTGTATTTCATATTGACTTTTTCCGATGGAATCAAGTAATATGTTAAAAGTTATTTGGTGTTCCTTGCAAGAGGAGCCATATTTTGCAAAGAGGGAGATTGTTGAAATGAATTTCAAAAAGCTTGTCTGTCTGGCTTTGGCGCTGGTGACGGCGCTGAGTCTGACCGCCTGCGGCGGCTCTGAGACTGAGGAAGCCCAGCAGCCCGCAGACGGCGGGGCCGCTGACGCCGCCCCTGCCGACACCATCGTCATCGGCCGGGCCTACGACTCCGACAACCTGGACCCCGTGGTGCAGGTGGGCAACTACAACATCTGGATCCTGGATCTGATGCTGGAGGGCCTGGTGCAGTGCACCGACGACGGCTCCGCGGTGGAGCCCTGCCTGGCCACTGACTGGACCGTCAGCGACGACGGCCTGACCTATACCTTCAACCTCAAGGAGGGCCTGTGCTTCTCCGACGGTACCCCCGTCACCGGCGAGGACTGGGTGTTCTCCTTTGAGCGGGCCATGAGCATGCCGGACGAGAGCTGGTACTTCACCGTGGAGAACATCGCCTCTGTGGAGGCACCGGACGACACCACCTTCATCGTCCACCTCAAGGAGGTCTCCGCCGCCACGCTGCCCAACCTGAGCATGTGGACCTGCGGCGTTCAGTCCAAGGCCTACTACGAGCAGGTGGGAGACGAGGGCTACGTCAACGGCTTCATCGGCACCGGCCCCTACATGCTCACCGACTGGAGCAAGGGTGAGTCCATGACCTTCGAGGCCAACCCCTACTATCACATCGAGGGCCAGCCTGTTACCAAGAACATCCTCATGCGGGTCATCGCCGATGACAACTCCCGCGTGATGCAGCTGCAGTCCGGCGACATCGACGTGGCCATCAACCTGTCCATGGACAGCCTCTATCAGCTGGAGAGCGACGACCGCGTGGTGGTGGACCCCTCCACCAGCTGCGAGACCCGCTTCCTGGCGCTGAACACCTCCAACGAGTATCTCAGCAATCCCAAGGTGCGTCAGGCTCTGTCCATGGCCACCGATCCCACCACCATCACCAGCGTGGCCACCTACGGCTACGGTGAGGTGGCCTCCACGGTGCTGCCCACCGTCAGCGCCTACATCGATCCCTCCATCCCTGTCAACCAGCAGGACCTGGAGGGCGCCAAGAAGCTGCTGGCCGAGGCCGGCTATCCCGACGGCTTCTCCCTGGATCTGATGATCTGCTCCGGCAAGACCGTGGAGGAGTCCATCGCCACCCTGGTCAAGGAGCAGTGGGCCCAGATCGGCGTGGACGTGCGGATCTGCTCCTATGAGAAGGTCACTTACACCGACAACCTCTACGGCCTGAACTTCGACGTGGTGGTGGACTACTGGACCGACGACATCTGCGATCCCTCCGAGTTCATGGAGTACCTGTGCGACTTCGACCTTTGCAGCGGCTTCGACACCAATTACAAGGTGGAGGGCATCGAGGAACTCAACGACCAGGCCAGCCGTGAGCTGGATGAGACCGCCCGCAAGGAGCTCTACTATGAGATCCAGCAGCGCATCGCCGACGCCTACATCTACATTCCCATCTGCACGATTCCCTATGCCAACGCTGAGTCTGTGAACATCTCCAACTTCGTTCAGACTCCGCTGGGCAACCTGCGTCTGGCTACCATGACCAAGACCGCCGGCTGATTCCGGAAAGCGCATGAGATCCGCAAGGCCACGGGGTGAACGCCCCCGTGGCTTTGCGTGTATTGATGCGCCGCGGCTGCCGTCCATTTCCGCCAAAGGAGAGGCTTATGGAAAAGCTCAACTACATTCTCAAGCGCATCCTGCAGATGATCCCCGTGCTGATCATCGGGATCCTGCTGGTGTTCGCCTTGGTCCGCTTCCTGCCCGGCGACACCGCCACCGCCATCCTGGGCGACAAGGCCCGGCCGGAGGTGCTGGCGGCCTACCGGGAGAAGATGGGCCTCAATGACTCCATCTTCAAGCAGTTTATTGTCTACTGCCAGAGCCTTGTGCGGCTGGATCTGGGGGATTCCACCCAGTACAACATGCCGGTGGCCACGCTGCTGGCCAGCCGCATGAAGGTCACGGTGCTGCTGACGCTGATGGCTACGGCCATGACGGTGGTCATCGGATTGCCCCTGGGCTACCTCTCCGGCATCCGGAAGGACCGCCTCACGGACCAGGGCATCCGCTCCTTCGCCCTGCTGGGACTGTCCCTGCCCACGTTCTGGGTGGGACTGATGCTGATGCTGATCTTCGGCGTGCAGCTGCGCTGGTTCTCCATCTCCGGCTGGGGCGAGACGTGGATCGACCACGTCAAGGGACTGTTCCTCCCGGCGCTGACGGAGGCCATCTTTGCCGCCTCCGTCATCATCCGCAACGTCCGCAACAACGTGGTGGACGTCCGGGGCCAGGACTACGTGGACTTTGCCAGGTGCAAGGGCCTGGGCGGCTTCCGGGTGGGCTGCATGCACGTGCTGCGCAACGCCATGATCCCCACCGCCACGCTGCTGTCCATCCGGATCATCTCCATGCTGGGCGGCACGGTGATCGTGGAGAACATCTACTCCCTCCAGGGCATGGGCGCGCTGCTGGTGGGCGCTGTGAGCAGCCGTGACTATGCCGTGGTGCAGGGCGCCGTGCTGGCGTTCATCCTGGTGGTGCTGGCCATCAATCTGCTGACGGATATCCTGTACTCTGTGCTGGATCCCCGGATCGCGCTGAAGTAAGGGGGGAAGGGATATGAAAGTGAAAGTGACCGCCCGGGGCGGCGTCCGCCGCCTGAGCCTGTGGCAGCGCAGCCCCTCCCTGGTGATGGGCCTGGTGATCGTGGCCGTGGCAGTGTTCGTGGCTGTGTTCCCCCAGCTGCTCACCTCCGCGGACCCCTATGCCTCCGATCAGGCCGCCATGCTGCTGGGCCCCTCGGCCCAGCACTGGTTCGGCACCGACAACTACGGCCGGGACCTCTTTTCCCGTGTGGTGTACGGCACCCGCATCGACCTGCTCATCGGCTTGGGCTGCGTGGCGGTGCCCTTCGTGTTCGGCTCCCTCCTGGGGCTCATCGCCGGCTACTACGGCGGCAAGGTGGACGCCATCATCATGCGGGTGCTGGATGTGTTCATGGCCTTCCCGTTTTTGATCATGGTCATCGCCATCGTGGCCATTCTGGGGCCGGGCACCCGGAACCTGCTCATCGCCATGTGGATCGTGGGATGGAAGGAGTACACCCGGCTGATCCGCAGCGAGGTGCTGGTGGCCAAGCAGTCTGAGTACGTCCAGTCCGCCCGGACCATGGGCTATTCGGACCTGCGGATCATGCTGCGCCACATCCTGCCCAACGTCATCAGCTCCGCCATCGTCTATGCCGCCTCCGACATCGTCATGTGCATGGGCACCGCCGCCTCCCTGAGCTATCTGGGCATCGGCGTGGAGCCCACCACGCCGGAGTGGGGCGCCATCATCAACGGCGGCAAGAGCTTCATCAACAGCGCCTGGTGGATCACCGTCATTCCCGGCGCGGTCCTGGCCGTGGTGGGCTGGGGCTTCAGCATGCTGGGCGACGGACTGTCCGACCTGCTGCGGGCGGATACCCACTGAGGAGGGCCGATATGGACAACATTCTGGAAGTCGAACATCTGAAGATGTACTACTGCGGCAAGGTCGAGACGGTCCGGGCCGTGGACGACGTCTCTTTCCATGTGGAGCGGGGGGAGACCTTCGGCATCGTGGGCGAATCCGGCTGCGGCAAGTCCACGGTGTGCAAGTCCCTGGTGAAGATGATGCCCCCGCCGGGCCGGATCGTGGACGGCAGCGTCCGCTACAACGGCCGGGAGCTCACCACCCTTTCCGAAGGGCAGATGCGCGCCGTCCGGGGCGGGGAGATCGGCATGATCTTCCAGGACCCCATGACCGCGCTGAACCCTGTGATGAAGATCAAGGACCAGATCTACGAGTCCCTGCGCCGCCAGAAGCTGAGCAAGAAGGAGATGTACGCCCGGGGCGTGGAGCTTTTGCGCCTGGTGGACATCCCCGAGCCGGAGAAGCGGATGGAGGAATACGTCCATCAGTTCAGCGGCGGCATGCGTCAGCGGGTGATGATCGCCATCACCCTGGCGGCCAATCCCAAGCTGCTCATCGCCGACGAGCCCACCACCGCCCTGGACGTTACCATCCAGGACCAGATCATCCGCCTCATCGGCCGGCTCAAGGAGGAGCTGGGCATGAGCGTCATCATCATCACCCACGATCTGGGCGTGGTGAACGAGATGTGCGACCGTGTGGTGGTGATGTACGCCGGCCACATCGTGGAGCAGGCGGAGACCCGGGAGCTGTTCGACCACCCCATGCACCCCTATACCCAGGGCCTGATCCGCTCCCTGCCCCGGGCGGAGGGCCGGGAGAAGCTGGAGCCCATCCCCGGCGCGCCGCCCAACCTGGCCGCGGAGATCCCGGGCTGCCCCTTTGCGGACCGGTGCGCCCGGTGCACGCCCGCCTGCCGGGAGGCGCTGCCGCCCCTGCGGGAGGTGCGGCCCGGTCATCTGTCCGCCTGTGTGCACGATGATTTGGAGGTGTCCGTATGAGCAACACGCCCCTGCTGCGGCTGGAGAATGTCTCCACCCGCTTTGCCATCCCCCAGGGGATCCTGGACGCCGTCCGGAAAAAGCCCAAGCAGTACCTCACCGCCGTGGACCAGGTGACGCTGGACGTGGAGAGTGGCGACACGCTGGGCCTGGTGGGGGAGTCCGGCTGCGGCAAGTCCACCCTGGCCAAGACCGTTATCGGACTTTATCAGCCCACCTCCGGGCGCATCCTCTTCCAGGGGGAGGACCTGGCCGCCATGACCCGGCAGCAGCGCCGGGCGCGCAGCGGCGACATCCAGATGGTCTTTCAGGACCCCTACTCCTCTCTGAACCCCCGGATGACCGTCCGGCAGGTGCTGCAGGAGGAGCTGCGGGTGCATGATATGTGCCCGCCGGAGGAGATGGACCGGCGCATCGTGGAGCTTTTGGAGATGGTGGGACTGACGGAGCAGCAGGCGGACCGCCTGCCCAGCGCCTTCTCCGGCGGCCAGCGCCAGCGCATCGGCATCGCCCGTGCCCTGGCGCTGAACCCCAAGATCATCATCGCCGACGAGCCCGTCAGCGCCCTGGACGTGTCCATCCAGGCCCAGGTCATCAACCTGCTCATCGAGCTGCAGCAGAAGCTGGGGCTGACGGTGCTGTTCATCTCCCACGATCTGCAGGTGGTCCGCTACATCAGCAACCGCGTGGCGGTGATGTACCTGGGCCGCACCATGGAGCTGGGGGAGACAGATCCCCTCTTCGCCCATCCCCTCCACCCCTATACCGATATCCTGCTGAAGGCGGCGCCCCGGATGACGGCGGAGGCCCGGCAGAAAAAGACCGCCGCCATCCACGGCGATCTGCCCAGCCCCATCCATCTGCCCACCGGCTGCCGCTTCCACCCCCGCTGCCCCTACGCCACGGACCTGTGCCGCCAGACGGAGCCGGAGCTGCGGGAGGTGTGCCCCGGCCGCTTCTGCGCCTGCCACCATCCGCTGGAAGGAGGCGGGGTGTGATGGACGCATCCTTTACCCTGCTGCGGAACGCGGAGGTGTACGCGCCGGAGCCGCTGGGCCGGGTGGACATCCTGCTGGGCGGCGGCCATGTGCTGGCCATGGGGCCCGGGCTGGAGCCGGGACTGCCGGACGTGCGGGAGATCGACGCCTCCGGACGGCTGGCCCTGCCGGGGCTGGTGGACCAGCACGTCCACATCACCGGCGGCGGCGGAGAGCGGGGCTTTTCCAGCCGCGTGCCGGAGCTGGCGGCGGCAGACCTCCTCAGCTGCGGCGTCACCACGGTGGTGGGCCTTCTGGGGACGGACAGCATCACCCGCTCCGTGCAGTCCCTGGTGGCCAAGACCAAGTCGCTGAAGGAGGAGGGGCTCACCGCCTACTGCCTCACCGGCGCCTATGATCTGCCCAGTCCCACCGTCACCGGCTCCGTGAAAGACGACATCGCCTTCATCGCGGAGGTGCTGGGGGTGAAGGTGGCCCTTTCCGACCACCGCTGCGCCCAGCCCACGGAGGAGGAGCTGACCCGGCTGGCGGCCCATGCCCGGCTGGGCGGGCTCACCGCCGGAAAGCCCGGCGTGGTCCACATCCACACCGGCGCGGGGAAGCGGGGCCTGGGGATGGTGTTCGACATCCTGGCCCACAGCGATCTGCCGGTGCTGCAGTTCCGTCCCACCCATGTGGAGAACGTGCCGGAGGACGCGGTGCGGTTTGCCCGGCTGGGCGGACGCATCGACTTCACTGCCGATGACGACCCCGAGCTCACCGCCGGACAGCTGCTGCGCGCCCGGGAGGCAGGCGCCCCCTGGGAGCAGATCACCATGAGCTCCGACGCCGGCGGCAGCATCCCCGTGTGGAACGAACGCCGGGAGATGATCGGCATGGGCGTGGGACGGCCGGATACCTTGCTGAAGGTGGTCCGGGCCCTTTCCCAGAGCCACGGCATGCCGTTGGAGACTGCGCTGGGGCTCATCACCACCGCTCCGGCGGAAGGGCTGGGCCTTGCCGGCAAGGGACGGCTGGCCCCCGGCGGAGATGGGGACGTGCTGCTGACCGACCGGGATCTGCGGCCGGTGCAGGTGTTTGCCGGCGGGCGGTGCCTGTGGCAGGCGGAGTGAACCCAAGACCGGATTATGACAAGAGGACCGGAAAGGATAGTTCCTTTCCGGTCCTCTTTTTGCAGCCTGCGCGCCTTAGCCCAGACGGGCCCGCATCCGGGCGGAGACAGCGTCCACCAGCCACGCCAGCAGCACCAGCCCCAGGGCCAGGGCGGAGGCCTTGTCCCAGGCGTACTGATTCATGGCGAACACCAGCGGCGCGCCGATGCCGCCCGCCCCCACCAGTCCCAGTACGGAGGCCTCCCGGATGTTCACATCGAAGCGGTAGAGCACGGCGGAGGCGAAGGGCGCCCGGAGCTGGGGGAGCAGGCCCCGGGCCAGCCGGGGCAGCCAGGATGTGCCCATGGCCTCCAGGGCCTGCCGCGGCCGGGGGTCCGCGGCGTCGATGGCCTGGGCAAAGCGCTTGCACAAAAGCCCCACGGAGCACATGGCCAGCGTCAGCACCCCGGCAAAGGAGCCGGGGCCGGTCACCCGGATGAAGATGAGCCCATAGATCAAAAAGGGCACGGTGCGGATGGCCAGCACAGCCAGATTCACCGCGGCGGCCAGAGGCCGGGGCACCAGCCGGGGCGCGGCGAAGAACACCATGGCCAGGGATACCGCTGCGCCGGCACAGGTCCCGGCAAAGGCGATGGCTACTGTCTCCAGCAGGAGATACCACACGCCGTCGCCGCCCAGGGTGGCAAACAGGCTCCAGTCCGGGTGGAGGAGGCCGGAGACCATGCTCCGCAGCAGGGCGGGGCTGGTGTGGGAGAGGTCCGGCGGCTGGAGGGTCACGGTGCACAAAAGCACGGCCCCGGCCAGGGCGGCTGTGAGGAGCCGCCGGGCACCGGGAGACAGAAGGCGCTCCCCCCGCACCACGGCGGAGAGAAAAGCGCCCAGCCGCTCCATGAGGAATACCGCGGCAAACAGCAGCACCAGGATGGCCCCCACCTTGTCGTACTCCCGCCAGGAGACCTTCTCGTTGAGCAGCAGGCCGATGCCGCCGGCTCCCACATAGCCCAAGATGGCGCTGTGGCGGACGTTGGCCTCCAGCAGGTACAAAACGTTGGTCAAAAAAGCGGGCCGCACCGCCGGCATCAGAGCGCGGAAACAGGCCGACGGCACCGGGCTCCCCATGGCCAGCAGGGCGCGGAAGGGGGCGGCGGGGGCCGACTCCAGATCCTCATAGGTCAATCGGGTCATGATGGCAAAGGTATAGACCGTGATGGCGGCGGCACCGGAGAAGCTGGTGAGGCCGAAGAGGAATGTGGCGGGCAGGGCCAGGATCAGCGCCGGAAAGGAGCGCAGCACCTGGATGCAGCCCCGGGCCAGCTTTTTCAAGAGCCGGGGACCGGGCACGCTCCGGGCGCACAGCGGCGCCGCCAGCAGGGCCAGCAGAGCCCCCAGGGCCGTGCCGGTGACGGACATCTGAATGGTGGTGCCCAGCAGCGGCAGCGCCGTGGGGAAAAAGGCGGCGTCCGGCGGGAAGAGCCGGGAGACGATGTCCGTCAGGTGTCCGCCCCGCCGGACCAGCAGAGGAAGAGAGACCCCTGTCATGCGGCAGGCCAGCAGGAACAGCGCCGCCAGGACCAGCGCGGGGAGAAGGCGCCGCCGGCGCTCAGACGCTGCCACAGGCGCCCTCCTCTCCATAGACGGCCCGGAGGGCGGTGTCATCCAGGGCTTCAGGGGGACCGTCAAAGACCACCGCGCCGCCGTGGAGCCCCAGGAGGCGCTGGGAAAAAGCCCGGGCCAGCTCCAGGTTGTGGCTGTTCATCAAAATGGTGACGCCGGCCTCTCCCTGAATGTCCCGCAGCAGCTCCAGGATCTGCCGCCCGGTCACCGGGTCCAGGGACGCCACCGGCTCGTCCGCCAGCAGCAGGGCAGGGCGGCGCATCAGCGCCCGGGCGATGGCCACCCGCTGCTTCTGTCCCCCGGAGAGCTCCCGGACGCAGGCATCCCGCTTGTCCCCAAGGCCCACACGTTCCAAAAGGGCCTCCGCCTCCAGGCGCTGCTGTCGGGAAAAGATCCCCAGGGCGCCGGTCAGGGGATGCATGTCCGGCAGCGCCGCGTTGAGGACGTTTTGCAGGCAGTCCGCCTGCTCCACCAGGCAGAAGTCCTGATAGATGGTGCCGATGCCCTTTTGTACCGCCCGCTTCCGCCGTCCCCTGGCGGAGCCGAAGGGGATGCCCTGATAGAGCACCTCCCCGGCGGAGCAGCGCTCCATGCCGTTGAGGATGCGGAAGAGGGTGGTCTTTCCCGCGCCGGAGGGGCCGATGACAGAGAGGAAGGTCCCCTGCTCCAGAGAGAAGCTCACGTCCCGCAGGGCACGGGTGCCGGAGGGGTAGGTCTTGCCCACCCCCCGCAGTTCCAGCTGCGCCATGTCAGATCCCTCGCTTTCCAGTCTTATGCCTCCAGCTCCTTCAAAAGAGCCTGGGCATCGCGCTCGCCGTCGTAATCGGAGTCCTGGCCCCACTGATAGCCCACCTGGCTGAATACGCTGATGATCTCCCGGCCCTCCTCGCTCTGGCCGATCTCGATGAAGGCCTCGCCCAGGGCGGTGCGGAACGCCTCGTCCTCCATCAGGGGAGAGATGCGGCTGTATGCGATCATGTCGTTGTAGATGCCCTCCGTGACGCCGATGACGGCAGTCTGGTCCACCATGGGTGCGGTGCCGCCGAAGCCCGTCTGCCACTGGTCGGCGTACTTGGTGCGCATGTGGGCGTAGCCCACCATGATGTCCACCTGACTGGAGGCCAGCCGGGCCAGGGAGGTGGTATAGGAGTCGGACTGGACCACGGAGTCCAGGTCGGCGATGGTCTTGCCGTACCGCTCCTGGAGCCACAGGCTGGGATAGATGTAGCCGGAGGCGGAGGTGGGGCCCATGACGGCCCAGGTGGCGCCGTTGAGGTCCTCCCACGTCAGCTCCTGACCGCTCATCACCTTGTCCGCCAGGCTCCGGCCGGTGTCGCTGGGGCCTGCCAGGAGGATGGAGCGGTAGTAGGTGCTCATCTCATCGGTGTTTTCCTCCACGGTGCCGTCGTTCCAGTCCGCGGGATCGTCGGAATCCTTGCTGATGGCGTAGCGCAGGGCGGTGAGCAGCACGTCGCACTCGTCGGAGAAGAGGACATAGTTGCCGCCGGAGATGAAGCCGATGTCGGCGCTGCCGGCGCTGAGGGCCTCGCCCACGGCGGTGTAGCTGGTGCCCACGCTCATCTCCACGTCGGATACGTCATATCCCTTTTCCAGGAGCTTTTCCTGCAGGAGCTGTTCCAGAGGCTCCGTGGCGGTGAGGATGGTGTCGGAATCGGCATAGGGGGAGAAGGCGATGGTCAGCCGCTCCACGGCCACGGGAGCGTCGGGGTCTGCCGTCTGGGGCGCGGCCTGCTGCGCGCCGCAGCCGGTGAGCAGGGCCAGGGCCAATGCCAGGGGGAAGAGGTGTTTCATGAAAAGGACTCCTTTCGAATTTCCGCCGAAGACGCAAAAAAGGCATGTGCCACAGCACATGCCAAAACGGGCCTTCAAGCAGAGTGCTGTCTGACCGCGCGCATGTGCGGCCGATGGGGCGGTCGGTGCTCTCTGGCACCCTCTCAGCCCGGAACACGGGCTCCCTCGCAATCTGGTTTCAGTCCATAGTTATGCAGGATAGCTAGCGCAATGCCAGGGCGCTCCCCCTTTCATTGCTTCTCAAAACCGAGAATCATTCTACTACCCTCTGCCGCAGATTGCAACCGGCGGCAGGGATTTTTGCAGGATTTTTTTTGAAGCGGCAAAAAAGCCCGGGACGTGCGGAGAAGGCACGTCCCGGGCCGGGGGTCATTCACAGAAGAAATCGTGGAATGCACCGGACTCCTGGGGAAGGGATTCGATCTCCCCGCTGATGTGGGCGGGAACGAAGCGATAGATCCCGTCGTAGTCCCGTGCTTGGACCAGCTCCCGCAGCTGACGGTGTTCCTGCAGCTTCCGGATGCAGGTGCTGGGAAGGGAATAGCTGAGCTTCCGGTAGCGGATATAGTCGAACTGCATGGTCTCCATGGTGGTCCACAGCTTCTGCTTTTTCGTGAACTCATAAAAGAGCTTGTGGTATTGATTGCTGACTGCAAAAAAGGCGTTGGCAGACGGCCCTTTGTCCACCTCTGCCTGCTGCTGCTGGAGATTTTCGTCCAGCTCTGCCAGAAATTCAGGCGTCCATTTTTCGGCGGCCTCGGTGTAGATGGCGCGCTCCAGATGGATCCGCAGGAAAATGACCTGCTGGATGGCCTCCACGTCGATCAGCGAGACAAAGGTGCCCCGCTGGGGAAAGATATTGATCAGGCCATCGCTTTTCAGCCGCATGAAGGCACTGTGCACAGGCGTGCGGGAGATGTTGAAGCGGTGGGCCAATTCATTTTCGCTGACTTTCTGGCCGGGAAGCAGATGCAGCGACAGGATCTCCTCTTTCAAAAGCTGATAGATCTCCTCTGACGAGTAGCGCGATATTTCATATTTTCCCATAGAGTTTCCTCTCTAAAAGGCAGCAAGCCGTATTTCCCCCTATTTTAACATACAATTTAGGAAACACAAGAAAAAATAGCCATAATAGGAAAATAAAGGTATTTGGACCTGCTGCGGAGGATGGGAGACGGGGCTGCCGCGAGGGGGCGGCGGACCGGTCATCCCATGGCGGGGAACTGGCGGATCCCGTACGCCGCCATGCAGTTGGTGCAGCAGCAGGCGTCGATGAAGGCGTCGTCCGCGCCCCGGGCCTTCAGGGCGAAGGCGACCTTGGCCACAGCCAGAGGGTCGGAGATGAGGTCGGAGCTGTCACTGTCTACGAATACACGGTCCGACTTCTTCTTCAGGAGCAGGTCGGCAGTGTTTTCGGGATTCATCACCCGCCAGGGCTGTACGGAGATGGCGGCGTAGGCGCCTGCCTCCAGGACTAGGTCGATGTTTGCCTCCGTGCAGTGGTCGATCACCACCTTCGACATGTCCAGCCCCCGCTCCCGGCAGATCTCCAGGGAGCGTTTGGTGGCTTCCACCTTGCGGTCCATGGGATTGGGGACATGGATATCGATGGTCACGCCGGCATCCCGGACGATGTCCACCTGGCGCTCCAGCAGCATCTGCTGATAAGCGGGGTCTGCATTGGTGCGGGAACCGGGCTCAAATCCAACCTCACCCACGGCCACCACTTCGGGGCGGGCCAGGTAGGACGGCAGCAGCGCCAGCAGCTCCTCCACACCGTCGCGGGGCGTGGAGACCATGCTGATCCCGATCATGGCCCAGGCATCAATGAAGTTCTGCTTGGCACGGCCCAGCTGCTTTTCCAGCTGGACGTCCCAGACGTCGATGATGGTGTCCTTGCTGACGGGCTTGAATGCCCCCAGGTGGACCGGCGAGATGACGCCCCGGATGTTGTGAAGGGACATCTCCTTCAAGCTGGCGATGGACAGGTCCAGCAAATGGGTATGCGCATCAATGTAATACATAAGGCAGCTCCTTTCGTTTCAGTGCAGGACTTCCGTGGTGCTGACAACATCCACGCCGGTCCCCAAAATGTTGGGGATCAGGACCTGATCGTAGTGGACCGGCGCCTGGACCGTGGTGTTTGCAATGACCTTCATGGCCTCCAAAAGCAGCTTTTGCGGGATGGCGGCACTGGTCTGCACCGGCAGCATGGGATGCTCCGGATCATCGGTGACGATGGACACGGTGCTGGTCAGGATCCGCACCGGGTTGGTCACCTCCTGAGCGGCATATTCGGCGCCGCGCTTGCAGCGGTTGTTGGAGATGCCGGATATGGTGCCGTCCTCCGCCATTTCCACCTGGATCCTGCAGGCCAGCGGGCACTGCACGCAGATAACTTCCTTGCTTTTCATCATACCGCCCTCTCTCCTTCACAGCTGACGATGAGTTGTCCGTGCACATGGGCCAGTTCCTTTGTGGGAAGGTCGATCCGGATCTGCTCACTTGGCCGTGCGAACTGGAAATGCTTTTCATAAATGTCGCCGATGCGGACGGTGGCGTCCGCCAGGGGCCAGGTCACCCGCATGTAGAAGCTCACCGTCTCCTGCAGCTTGCTGATCCGGTTGGGCACCACATAGCGGATGTTGGCCCCGGCAGCCACTTCGATGTCCAGATCCTGACTGCGGTCGCCGTCGATGTAGCGGGCTGCGTTGGCAGCCGCCATCCCGGCGGATTCGGAGGCATAGTCGGCCAGGTCGTGCACATGCACCACGTTTCCGCCGGCGAAGAAGCCGGGGGTGCTGGTCTGCCACAGATTGTCCACCACGGGGCCGCCGGTGATAGCGTTCATGGAGATGCCCGCCATACGGGAGAGCTCATTTTCCGGGATCAGGCCTGCGGAGATCAGCAGGGTATCCGCGTCAAACTCGATCTCGGTGCCGGGAATGTACTGGCGGTTCTGATCCACCCGGGTCACCACGATCTTTTCGATGCGGTCCGTGCCCCGGACCTCCTTGATGGTATGGCTGACATACACCGGGATGTGGAAGTCCCGCAGGCACTGCACCTCATTGCGGATCAGTCCGCCGATGAAGGGCATGATCTCCACCACCGCAAGGACCTTGGCGCCCTCCAGGGTCAGCCGCCGGGCCATGATCATGCCGATGTCGCCGGAGCCCAGGATGACCACCCGTTTGCCGGGCATCTTGCCCTCGATGTTGATGAGGCGCTGGGCCGTACCGGCAGTATAGATGCCGGCGGGGCGTGTTCCGGGGATCCGCAGCGCGCCGAAGGAGCGCTCGCGGCACCCCATGCACAAGATGGTGGCCTTGGGGCGGATCTCCAGCAGGCGGTCCCGGTTCAGGGCGGTGATCCGGTTCTCCCCGTCCACCCGGATGGCCATGGTCTTGGTCATGAAATCCACACCTGCCCGCTGGGCGTCCTGGAGCATTTTGTAGGTATACGCGGGCCCGGTGAGGGATTCCTTGAAGTAATGCAGGCCGAAGCCGTTGTGGATGCACTGAGGCAGCACGCCGCCCAGCTCCTCTGACCGCTCGATGAGCAAGACGTTCTTCACGCCGGAGGCTTTTGCCCGAATGGCGGCGCCAAGGCCGGCGGGACCGCCGCCGATAATGGCCAGGTCGGTCTCATGAGTGATGATCTTAGACATGCTCCGCCTCTCCCTTCACACTGTGATCGTCCCGCAGCGCTGTGACCATGTAGGACCCGGGGCCCTTTTTGGTGACCGCCTCAGGAGGGATCTGCAGTTCTCTTGACAAAATGGCAATGACACGGGGACCGCAGAAGCCGCCCTGGCAGCGTCCCATGCCGGCTCTCGTACGGAATTTCACGCCGTCCACGGAGCGGGCGCCCCGGCGGATGGCCTCCACGATCTCGCCCTCCGTGACGGTCTCGCAGCGGCAGATCACGTGGCCGTAGCGGGGATCGCGGGCAATGAGCTCCGCCAGCTCCTCCGGCTCCAGATCGTGGACGTGGGGCATGTCCTTGCGGCAGGGATTGAAATCTCCCCGCGTTTTAAGATCGGCGGCGTCGGCCACGGTGGGGAACACCTCCAAAGAGAGGTACTGCGCCATGGCGTAGCAGGCGGTGAGGCCGGAGCCGCCCAGCACGAAGTTCAGGAAGCGGGGCAGCTGCGGGGCGGACCGGATGACGAATTCACCGGTGCCCGCGCACTGGTTCAGCACGCCGCTGAAGGGACGGATAACGGCGGAGGCGGGAATCGTGGGGATCAGCCGGGCGCTGCTGCGGAGCACATGCTCCTCGATGCCGGGCTGGGTAGTGTGGCAGGCGTCGAAATCATCCGTGGGCTTGACCTCCACGCCGGCCATCAGGTCGCCGTATACGGTGGGGCAGATGAAATCTCCCGGAGCGCCCATGTTGTTGAGCATGCGCACCACGTGCCGCACCGCGCCCTGATAGTTTTTGTCGAAGATCACCTTCTCCTGCCGGGTCAGGGAGATCTGGAAGGAGGTGTCCCCCACCATGGCGGCCACCTTGTCGGAGAAGGGGCCGGCGGCGTTGACCACATATTTTGCGCTGAAGGGTCCCTGCCGGGTGTCCAGCAGGAAGCGCTGTGCCTCCGCATCCCAGCGGATCCCTGTCACCGCGCATTCCACAAATACGCTGGCTCCGTTGTCCTGGGCGTTTTCCAGAAGTCCGTAGACCAGTCCCCAGGGGGAGACGATGCCTGTGTTGGGCGTGTGAAGCGCGGCGATCACGTCCGGATTCAGATTGGGTTCCATCTCCAGGAGCCGGCTGCGGTCCTCGATGAGCTCGATGTCCATGAGTCCCAGACGCTTGGCGGACTGCATGAGGGCCTTCAGCTGGGCGACCTGTGTCTCATCGAAGGCCACCAGCAGCTTTCCGATGCGCTGGTATTTGACATCCAGGTCGGCGCACAGCTGTCCCATCATGGCGGCGCCCATCAGCTCGCCCCGGTTTTTCAGCGGGGTCAGGGGATTGACGGACAGTCCGGCATGTACGATGGCGTGGGTGCCCTTGGTCACCTCGCAGGCGACCTCTGCATTTTTTTCCAGCACTGCCACGGACAGGGCGTATTTTGTCATTTCGCGGGCTACCGCGGCTCCGGCAACGCCCGCACCGATCACGATCACATCAAAAGATTTCAATTTCATCACCGCCTGATTGTTTTTTTATCATCCCATGATCAGCTGCAGAGGGACTGTCACCAGCGACGGGAACGCCGTCAGGATGACCAGCACCGCGATCTCTACCAGCAGGAAGGGAAGCACCCCTCGGACGATCTGGGTGAAGTTGATCTTCGCAACGCCGCAGCCCACATAGAGCACGGTCCCCACGGGAGGTGTGATCATGCCAATGCACAGATTCAGGGTCATGATCAGTGCGAAGTAGTACGGGTCAATGCCCGCAGCGGTTATCACGGGGAAGAGCACCGGGGCGAAGATCAGGATATTGGGGGTAAGGTCCATCACCATGCCCATGAGGAAGAGGAAGATGTTGATGACGATCATCAAGAGCACGGGATGAGCGATGAGGCCGCCGAAAAGCTGCACGGCCATGGCGGGGATCTGCGCGATGGTGATGAGCCAGGCCACGGCGGAAGCAGTGGCGCAGATGAACATCACCGTGGCAGTGCTCTTGCAGGCCGCGATGAGGCACTCCACCAGCTTCTTCCACGTCAGCTCCCGATAAATGAAGAAGCAGACGAACACGGCATAGACCACCGCGAAGGCGCCGGCCTCGGTGGGCGTGAAGATACCCAGCCGGATGCCGCCTACGATGAGGATGGGCATAAAGAGGGCGGGAAGGGAGGAGATGACCATTTTCAATCCCTCTTCCCGGGTGAAGTGCACCACATCGTGGTAGTCGTCGATGCGGACGACGAAGTACCACACCACCATCAAAGCGATGCCGATGATCAGGCCCGGCACGATGCCGGACATGAACATCCGGGAAATGGACAGGCCCACACTGGTGCCCAGCACGATCATGGGAATGCTGGGAGGGATGATGGGCGCGATGATGGCGCCTGCGCAGATGAATCCGGCGGCCCGCTCCGTTTTATAGCCCTGCACCGCCATCAGGGGCAGCAGGATGCCGCCCAGCGCCGCGGCGTCGGCCACCGCGCTGCCGGACAGACCGGCGAAGATGATGCTGGCGACGATGGCGGTGTAGCCCAGGCCGCCGCGGATCCGCCCCATCAGCACATTGGCGAAATCCACGATCCGTTTGGAAAGCCCGCCCTTGGACATGATCTCTCCCGCCAGCATGAAAAAGGGAATGGCCATCAGGGGGAAGCTGTTGACGCCCACGATCATTTGCTGGGCCAGCAGCAGGGGCTGGAACTGATCCAGAAACAGCATCAGGACGATGGCGCAGCCGCCCAGAGCAATGGCGATGGGGACGCCGATCAAAAGGAGCGCGGACAACGTGACCAGAAATACCAGTAAGCCCATTGTCAAGCCTCCTTTTTGAAGTAGCGGCGGACCACGTCAATGGCCCAGCACACCAGGATACCGCCGGCGGAGATGGGAAGGACCACCACGATCAGGGCGAAATTGATGCCGGTGGCCACGGAGGGGTAATTGGAATTGATCATGTTCTGGATCCCGCCGATGAAGATCAGCACCATGATGAGGAACACGCAGATGTCGCACAGGATCTGGACGATCAGCTTCCAGACGCCAGTGAGATGATCGGTCAGGATCGTGACGGACACATGCTCTCCGGAGCGGTAGGCCATCAGGATGCCCAGATAGCTGATCCAGATGAAGCAGAAGCGGGACAGCTCCTCCGAGCTGACCATGCTGGAATTGAACACGTAGCGGAGGATGGCGTTGTAGAATGTGAGGACCACCATACAGATCAGCGCGCCGCACATGAGAATGTTGACGAGCTTTGTCAGAATCCCTTTTGGATGATACACGGAATTACCTCCCTTGACAGATTCGGCGGAGGAGATCCGCTTCACCGGCGTCGTTCCGGCGAAGCGGACGCGGGGACGGCTTACTGGACGGCCTCGATCTTCTCGATGATCTCCAGGCAGCCGGGCCACTGCTCTTCAGCCCAGGCCCGGGTGGGGATCTGAGAGTCCCGCATCTCCTGGACGAAGGCCTCATCCGGGTAGACGACTTCCAGGCCGTACTCCTCAAAGTACTTCAGGTTGTCGTTTTCCTCCTGCTCGGCGATGCCCCAGTCGTAAGCGATGGCATCCGCAGCGCACTGACGGATGATCTCCTGCTGCTCAGCGGTGAGGGTGGAGAAGAACTGGGAGTTGATGTACCACGTATGCACGGTGAACATGTGTCTGGAGACCAGATACGCGCTCTGCACCTCATAGTACTTGTTGGCCCGGCAGATGGAGGGGGAGACCTCCTGGCCGTCGCAGACCTTTTGCTCCAGAGCGGTGAACAGCTCCGTCATGGGCAGGGCCACCACGTTGACGCCCAGATTTTCCGCCATGGTCACATACAGCGGGATGTTGGGAACCCGCAGGCGCATGCCCTTCATGTCACTGAGGCTGTGGAACGGCGTATTGGAGGAAATGGCGCGGAAGCCGCTGGGACAGATGCCCAGGGGAGTGATGCCGATGTCCTCGGCGCCGGTGCACAAAGCGGCCATGATCTCCTCGTCATGCAGGGCCTTCTTGGCGTGATCCCAGTCCCGGAACAGGAACGGGAATTCCGCCAGGCCCACATACGGCATGTGAGTCTGCAGGGCGCCGCCCAGAATGGCCATTTCCACGGTGCCCTGGCGGATCCCGTCGCCCAGAGCCTCCTCGCTGCCCAGCTGGCAGTTGGGATAGACCTCGATCTGGATCGTGCCGCCGGACTGCTCCTCCACGGCCTTCTCAAATTCGTACATGGACTTGGTTTCCGTCATCTCGTCGCCGTAGATATTGGCCAGCTTGATGGTCACGGTTTTCTCTGCGGAGGCCGAGCCGTCCGGACTCTCGGAGGCGGGGTTTCCCCCGCAGCCGGCGGCCAGGGCGGTCACCATCAGAAGTGCCGTCGCGATGCGCATTGCCTTTTTCATTTCATCACTCTCTTTCTTCTCATCTCAATTTTGCATTCTTGCGTACTTGTATGCTAGTACGCAAACTGTGATTACAATCTACGCCACCCAATGGCATTTGTCAACCGTAAAAATGGAAGAAGCTGTGATTCTTGCAAAATGTGCAGTTTTTTTAAATGATTTTGGAACAAGTGACGAGGCTCCCCCGGGGCCTGAGACCGGCGGGACATCAAAAACGGCCTGCCCATTGCGGGCAGGCCGTTTTGAAGGGCGGGCAGAGACCGTCAGTCTCCCTCGTAGCCCAGGTACGTGCGGAAGCAGCATTCCAGGGTGTCCAGATCGTAATAGGAGGCGGTGTTCCAGTCCAGTACCTGGATGAGACCGCCCACCACGGAAACGCTTTGATACTCTCTGCTGCCGTACAGGGTGAATTGGGGCAGGGGCGTGCCGTCCTGGCGGTAGTAAGTGCGCACGGCGGCGCCGTTCTCGGGAAATTCCCACAGCTCCAGCAGGCCCGGCGCGTCCTCCCCCAGCAAAGAGTCCGTGAGGCGCTGGGCGCCGGGGACCGCCGGTTCCTCCGGCTCCGGATAGGAGATGTTCCCCCACAGGCCCTCCCAGGCCTCCCACGTCAGCGTCTCCGCAGCGCCGGTGACCAGATGGAAACAGCGGATCTTCGAGGCATCCGAATCCGGCACCCATTCCAATGCCAGATAGTCCCCGCTGCGCTGGCCGCCGATCCCTTCACCCCAATAGAGATCCGTCAGCATGGACTGATACGTCTCCGGGGAGATCCCGGCCTCCGTCAGGGTCCATGTCCGTCCTTCCGTGCCGTCCGGTGCCATGAGGGTGAAGGCATCCTCCCGGTAGAGGATCAGCCCCTGGAGGTCGGAGGACACCTCAATGTAGGAAAAGGGCGTGCACCAGCTGCCGTCGGCGGCAGCCACGGCGTACTGTGCCTGGACGGTTTCCTGCTGGTCAGCGGCTTCGCCCCGGGTCAGCACCAGCAGGGGGTGGAGCTGACGCTGTCCCGCCGCGTCCATGCCGCCGGGGCGGCTCGCCCGGCTGTACACAGGGTCGGTGACCACCCGGCCATCCCGGGTCATGAGGCCGTAGAGGCAGCCGTCCATGGCGGGCCAGTGGTCCTGAAGGCGCAGCCCGGCGTAGGGGATCAGCATCCCGTAGTCCTTCCGGGGAATGAGGCGGTCCGTATAATCCGCATACCAGCGTCCGCCCACCGTTGGGAGGGGCTCCGCCCGCTCCCCCAGATGGGACCAGTCCGTGTGGACCTGGACGCCGGGCTCCGGCATCTCCTCCGGGACCTGCGTTCCGGCACAGGCGGTGAGGAGGAGGGCCAGCAGAAGGACCGGAAGCTGCCGCCTCATGACGGGACCTCCAGGATGGATACATAGCCCTCGTGGGCCACCAGCTGCTGTCCCTCTTCGCTCAAAAGCCAGTCGTAGAGGATGCGGTTGGGGGCGTCCTCCGCCGCGTCGGCGGGGATCACCACATACTTGGGATTGATGAGGGGATATTCCTCCTGCCGGATGGTCTCCGGTGTGGGCGCGACGCCCTCCAGCTCCAGGAGCTTCAGGCCCTGGGCCATTTTCATTTCCTCGGCGTAGTAATATACGCTGTATCCGATGGCGCCGGGGGAACCGTCATAGCTCTTCACCGCCTCCATCAGCTGCCCCATGGTGGCCACGATGTAGTCCTTGGGAGCCTCCATCATGGGCGTGCCCTGCATCACCAGCTTTTCCATCAGAGCCTGGCTCCCGGCCTCACTGTTGCGCTGGAAGGGGACGATGGGCTGGTCTGCCCCGCCCAGCTCTTTCCAGTTGGTGATCTCGCCGGTGTAAATGCCCCTGGCCTCCGCTACGGTGATGGAGTCCACGGGGTTGTCCTCGTTGACCACAAAGACGAAGGCGTCGGTGGCGAAAGGAGTCTGCTCCCACTGGAAGCCGGACCGCTCCTTTTCCTCCAGGACCTCCTCGTTGGGCTCTCCCACGATCAGAAGGTCTGCGTTCCCCTGCAGGAGGTTATAGTAGGCGCTGGTGGTCTTGGAAAACTGCACCAGATCGGCTGTGTCCTCCCGGCTCTCCCCCAGCAGCACAGAGCAGACCGCCTCCGCCAGAGGAGCGGTGGAGGTGGAGCCGTCCAGCCGGGGGAAGTTCTCCCGGGTAAAGGTAAAGACCTCCTCCGGGGGCGGAGGTTCCGCAGGGGCGGGACTTTGACAGGCACTCAGGCACAGCAGCGACGCCAGCAGCGCGGCCGGCGCCGCAGGAAAGCGGCGGATGCGCATGAAGATCCCTCCTTTACAAGACCGGCGGTGTGAAACAGTGTGCTCCGCCAGGGATATCTGCGGCGGAGCAGCCCTCTCTGTTCAGCATATCGCAAGGGCGTGTGCTTGTCAAATGGCGGGATGGGACCGCCGGGGGCAGCCCGACGCCGTTCCGGAAAAAAGCGGCTGCAGGGAGAACTTCCCGCCTCCCGGGAAGGCTCCGCCACATATGGAGGACAGAGAGCAGCTTGCGGAAAAAAGCACCGCAATCCATTGGATTGCGGTGCTTTGTCTGGTTGCGGAGACAGGACTTGAACCTGCGACCTCCGGGTTATGAGCCCGACGAGCTACCAACTGCTCTACTCCGCGATATGAACTTGGTGCCGGTGACCGGGCTCGAACCGGTACAGTATCGCTACCGGGGGATTTTAAGTCCCCTGTGTCTACCAATTCCACCACACCGGCAGCTGTTCGGCAATGATTAGAATACCACTCTGGCATGGAATTGTCAAGACTTTCTGCAAAAAAGTTTTTCGACAAGAAAAAATTTCGGGGTTGGAGCATGGTTTCGTGCAATTTTCCCCGCTGGGGCGCATATACTGAGAGGAACCCGGATGCAAAGGAGGATACGCCAGTGAGAAGCTGCACATACACCGGAGACGTGGATGATTTGATCTTCGAGGACGGCTGGTTCATCAGCCAGCGCTGACACGTGTGGGACGCCGCGGAAGCGGCGTCCTTTTGCGTATCAATCGCAGATCGTCCCGCCGCCCACTACTTTTTCGCCGTCGTACAGCACCACCGCCTGGCCGGCGGTGACGGCCCGCTGGGGCTCCTCAAACACCACCCGGATGCGTCCGTCCGGCAGGGGTTCCACCGTGGCGGCGGCTTCCCGCTGGCTGTATCGGGTCTTGGCGGTGACCGCCATGGGACCGGTGAGCTGGGGAACGGAGATGAGATTCACCGCTTCTGCGATGAGCTCCCGGGTATAGAGGGCGCTGTCCGGCCCCAGGACGATGCGGCGGGTGTCCAGCTCCTTGCGCACCACATATACCGGTTCGCCGGCGCTGACGCCCAGGCCCTTGCGCTGTCCGGTGGTGTAGCACTCCAGCCCCCGGTGGCGGCCCAGCACCCGGCCGGTGAGATCCACAAAATCACCGGGCACCGGTTCCACCCCGCCGTAGCGGCGGAGGAAGGCGGGATAGTCTCCGTCGGGGATGAAGCAGATGTCCTGGCTGTCGGCTTTGCCGGCGTTGGACAAACCCGCCTCCTCCGCCAGCCGCCGCAGCTCCGGCTTTTCATAGGTCCCCACCGGCAGCAGCAGATGGCCCAGCTGGCCCTGGGTCAGCTGGTAGAGCACATAGCTCTGATCCTTCCGGGGGTCCCGTCCCCGCAGCAGCAGATGGCGGCCGGCGGCCTCGTCGTATCCGATCCGGGCATAGTGGCCGGTGGCGAGAAAATCCGCGCCGTGGTCCAGGGCCCAGTCCAGCAGGGCACCGAATTTGATGGTGCGGTTGCAGTCGATGCAGGGGTTGGGGGTCCGGCCCCGGACATATTCCGACACGAAGCGGTCCATCACCTCCCGGGCAAAGAGGTCCTGAAGGTCCAGCACCGTATGCGGGATGCCCATGGCGGCGGCCGCCTCCCGGGCGGCGTCGATGTCCTCGGAGGAGCCGCACAGGCCTGGCCGGTCCTTGCAGGCATGAAGGCGCAGGGTGACGCCGGAGACGGCATAGCCCGCCTGACGCAGCAAAAGCGCCGCGCCGGCACTGTCCACACCGCCGCTCATGGCTACGCACACGGCAGTCACAGGCATCCTCCTTTCACGTCTTTGTGCCAGATTACACCCCGGGGCGGGGCGAAAAAGCGGGAATTTTGTCGAGACGGTCAGTCCTGGCTCCGGACCAGAAAGGCCCGGGACGGCAGCGCGTCCGCCAGCGCCAGCAGCGTCCGGTTGAAGCCGCCGGCATAGTCGAAGGCCACGTCCTGTACCGCCGTTCCCACCTGCCGGTCCGGCAGGGAGAGGGTAAAGCGGCTGCCCTTGCCGGGGTGGGACTCGGCCATGAGGGTACCGCCGTGGCCCTGGGCGATGCGGCGGCACAGCGGCAGGCCCAGGCCCAGCCCATGGGGCAGGGGATCTTGTTCCAGGGGATTGAGATAGCGGTCAAAAAGCGTGGGCAGACGCTCCGGCGGGATGCCGCAGCCGGTATCCGTCACCGACAGCAGCAGGCGCCCCTGGCTCCGCCGCAGCTCCACAGTGACGGTGCCGCCGGCGGGGGTGAATTTCAGCGCGTTGGAGAGCAGGTGATACACCAGCTGCTCCAGGGCGTCGGGATGCAGTGCGCAGATATGGCGCTCCATGGCGCATACGAACCGCACCTCCAGTCCCAGCAGCGGGGCCAGACCGGCGGTGCGGGCGCAGATATCGCCCACCAGGGCCACGATGTCCCGGTCCTGAAGGGGCAGGGGATCGTCATTTTGCAGATACGCCGCGGCCGAAAGACTGTTCACCAGCCGCAGCAGCTGATAATAGCTTTGGTCCAGAATGGCGGCCCGGGCATCCAACTGGGGATCCTTCTCGCGGGCGTCGGCGGGGGCCAACTGCGCGGCGGCCAGGTGCAGGTTGCTCAGTGCGATGCGCAGCTGTGCGGCCACACTGGGAAACGGTGCGGCGAGATTGTGGTTCTCCGGCTCCATGTGCCCCTCCTTTCCGGCGCGAAACGCGCCGGGAATAGCATTTGCAGCAGGCACGGCGAAAACCGTGGGAATGACTGGCTGCAGCACCAACAGCATAGCAAACTCCCCGGGAGAAAACAAGAAAATTGTTGAAATTTGTCGAATTTTGTCGAATGCATCCGGCGCGGCATGTCAAAATGGGAAAACTGTGCGCAACGTTGCGCAATCTTTATTTACATCAATGGAAACAAGTGGTACAATAAAGAAAACCTGCGGAAAAACATGCAGGTAAATTTATGGAACAGGAAAGGGAACACGAGCATGGCGATTAAAGTGGGCATCAACGGCTTCGGCCGTATCGGCAGAGTGGCGCTGCGCAGCATGGTGGAGCGGGGGAGCAGCAGCTATCAGATCTGCGGCATCAACCTGCGCAACGCGGATCTGGACTACATGGTCTACCAGGTGAAGTACGACTCTGTGTTCCGTACCTTCCGGGGCATGGTGGAGCATGACGAGCGCCACCTCATCATCAACGGCAAGAAGATCCGGGTGTACAGCGAGAGCGATGCCTCCCTGATCCCCTGGGACGACTGTGAGGCCGAGTACATCATCGAATCCACCGGCGCCTACAACTCCACGGAAAAGGCCTCCGTCCACCTGCAAAACGGCGCCAAGAAGGTCATCCTCTCTGCGCCTGCCAAGGATGACTGCACGCCCACCTTCGTCATGGGCGTCAACCATAAGACCTACACACCGGATATGAACGTGGTGTCCAACGCCTCCTGCACCACCAACTGCCTGGCCCCCATGACCAAGGTCATCAACGACACCTTCGGCATCCGTCAGGCCCTGATGTCCACCATCCACTCCGCCACCGCCAAGCAGAAGGCGGTGGACTCCCGGGCGGGCCGGGACTGGCGCACCGGCCGCAGCGTCCTGGGCAACATCATCCCCTCCTCCACCGGCGCGGCCAAGGCCGTGGGTCAGGTGATCCCGGAGCTGAAGGGCCGCATGACCGGCATGAGCTTCCGGGTGCCCACCAACGACGTCTCCGTGGTGGACCTCACCGCCCGGCTGATCCATCCCGCCAGCTACCACGATGTATGCGTGGCCATGCAGAACGCCGCCCGCAACAGCATGAAGGGCATCATCACCTGTACCAGCGACCAGGTGGTCTCCTCGGACCTGACGGGCTTTACCGAGACTTGCATCTTCGACGAGACCGCGGGCATCATGCTGGATGACGACTTCGTCAAGCTCATCGCCTGGTACGACAACGAGTGGGGCTACACCAACAAGCTCCTGGATCTCATGACCCATATGTATGAGGTGGACCACGCCGACTGCTGACCGTTCGCCCCCGCAGAAACGCCCCCGGCGCCGCATTGCGGCGCCGGGGGCGTTTCACGTGCATTTTACAAAACTTTTCCCATACCGTGGTGTTCCGGGAGGGGGCGGAGGCGGTATACTGAGCGCGGCTTCCAACGAGGCGTCATCATGATCGAGAAAAGAGGAATGAATGGAATGAATTGGAAAACGAGACTGACGGCGGGCCTGCTGGCGGGCATTACCGCGCTGAGCCTGGCCGGTTGTGCCTCCGCTCCCGCAGCTCCCGCGGCGGAGGCGGAAAAGACTGCCGCGGTGATGCAGGACAGCGCCGTCTATGCGGCGGGCAAGACCCCCAAGTATGTGTTCTTGTTCATCGGCGACGGCATGAGCTATCCCCAGTTCCAGGCTGCGGCGGACTATCTGGGCGCTGTGGCAGACCCGGACTATGTCAAGGCCGAGCCCAGCATCTCCCGGGAGGACCGGGAAGGCGCCGTGCTGAACGGTCCCAAGGCGCTGAACTTCATGGAGTTTGACATGGCCGGCTCCGCCGTGACCTACGATTCCTGCAGCTTCGCCCCGGATTCCGCGTCCACCGCCACCTCCATCGCCACCGGACACAAGACCTACTCCGGCATGATCAATGTGGATGAGACGGGCACCAAGGAATATGAGACCATCGCCGAGCAGCTCCATGAACAGAAGGGCTGGAAGATCGGCGTGATCTCCTCCGTGAACCTGAACCATGCCACTCCCGCTGCCTTCTATGCCCACCAGGCCAGCCGGAACAACTACTACGAGATCGGCACCGAGCTGGTGGAGTCCGGCTTCGAGTACTTTGCCGGCGGCGCGCTCCTCAAGCCCAACGGCGCGGACGGCAACCAGACCAGCCTCTATGAGCTGGCGGAGCAGGCCGGCTATCTGGTGACCGACACCCAGGCCGAGGCGGAGCAGGTCACCGCCCAGGACGGTAAGGTGATCCTCATCGACGAGCACCTGGCGGACTCCGACTCCATGGACTATGAGCTGGACCGTCCCGACAGCCAGTGGGCCCTGGCGGACTATGTGGAAAAGGGCATTGAGGTCCTGGACAACAGCAAGGGCTTCTTCATGATGTGCGAGGGCGGCAAGATCGACTGGGCCTGCCATGCCAATGATGCCGGTTCCACCGTGGCGGACACCGTGGCCCTGGCGGATGCCGTCCAGGTGGCGGTGGACTTCGCCAAGAAGCACCCCAATGACACGCTGATCCTGGTCACCGGCGACCACGAGACCGGCGGCCTCTCCATCGGCTTTGCCGGCACCGACTACGATACTTACCTCACCAACCTCACCAGCCAGAAGATCTCCTACGCCAAGTTCGACGAGGAGTACGTGGCCGCCTACAAGGCCAACAAGACTCCCTTCGAGACGGCCATGAAGGACGTGGAGGAGCTGTTCGGCCTGAATCTCCCCACCGGCGGCGCCGGAAACCGGCTGACGCTGACCAGCTATGAGATCCAGCGGCTGAAGGATGCCTATCAGCTGGCCATGACGGACTACGACTCCGACGATTACACCCAGGAGCAGTACGTGCTCTACGGCACCTACAACCCCTTCTCCGTCACCATCACCCACATCCTCAACAACAAGTCCGGTGTGGACTTCACCAGCTACTCCCACACGGGCCTTCCCGTGGCGGTGTTTGCCGACGGCGTGGGCGCCGATGCCTTCGGCGGCTACTACGACAACACCCAGATCTATGACAAGCTGGCGACCATGCTGAAAGTCAAGTAAATCTCCATGTGACAGGAAGCAGCGAGGGGGCGGTCCGCCGCCCCCTCGCCGCTGTTTGGAAAGGAAGAAAGCCATGTTTTCGGAACAAAGACGCCGGGCCTGGGGGCCGGTGCTGGCGGCGGCGGTGCTGCTGGCGATCCTGCTGGCGCTGCCCACCGGCTACGAGGGGGCGCTGGCGTATCAGAATGCGGACCGGGTACGGGCGGAGGTGCTGGCCACCGACGAGAGCAGCATCGTGGACACGGGCCTGATCCGCACCGGCGAGCAGCGGTGCACGGTGCGCCTGCTGGGAGGACTGTTTGAGGGCCGGGAGGTCACCGCTGTCAACCGGCTCACCGGCTCCCTGGCCCAGGACAAGCTCTTCGCCCCGGGGGACGTCGCCTTTGTGGTGGTGAGCCACAGCGGAGAGGAGATCTCCACCGTCACCATGACGGACCACTACCGCCTGGACATGGAGGCGCTGCTGGCGGGGCTGTTCCTGGCGCTGCTGGTGCTGTTCGCCGGAGCTACCGGCGTTCGGGCCATCTTGTCCTTCGCCGTGACGGTGCTGATGATGTGGAAGGTGCTGGTGCCCTGTCTGCTGCGGGGATGGAACCCGGTGCTGGTGGCCATGGCGCTGGTGCTGGTGCTCACCGGGGTGATCCTCAGTCTGATCTACGGCTTTGACCGCCGGTGCCTGGCCGCCGTGTCCGGCGCGGCGCTGGCCATCGCGGTGACGGCGGTGCTGGGGGTGCTGTTTACAGATCTCCTGCGGATCCACGGGGCGGTGATGGAGTCCAGCGAGAGCCTGCTCTACGCCGGATACCAGACCCTGGATCTCACCCGCATCTTCATGGCCTCCATCTTCCTGGGGTCTTCCGGGGCGGTGATGGACCTCTCGGTGGACATCTGCTCGGCGGTATACGAGGTGGTGCAGAAGCGCCCGGACATCTCCGCCCGGGAGGCCATTGCTTCCGGCATGGCGGTGGGCCGGGCGGCCTGCGGGTCTACCACCACCACGCTGCTGCTGGCCTACTCCGGCAGCTACATCGCGCTGCTGATGGTGTTCATGGCACAGGGCACGCCGGTGGAATTCCTGCTGAACTACAAATATGTGGCGGCGGAGATCGTCCACACCATCGTGGGCTCCTTCGGATTGGTGACGGTGGCTCCCCTCACCGCCCTCACCAGCGGCCTGCTGCTCACCGCCCGGCGCGGTGCGGCGGCATAAAAAAACGCCCGGACGGCTGTCCGGGCGTTTTTCATGTCTCCTGGGACTTTTCCGCGGTCTTCTTCCTGCGGATGCTCCGGCGGGGCCGGGGAGCAGGTTTTTCCTCCGGCGCGGCAGCGGGCTCCGGCGCCTGAAAAATGGCCTTGAGGCGGTTATAGAGGGCGCAGCCCTGGGCGGAGCCGTATTCCTTCACCAGGGCGTTGCACAGGGACTGACGGTCCGTGGCCTGGAGGATGAAGGGCAGGTGGAAGCAGGATTCAATGGAGGGGCGCAGGGCCACCTCCTGAAAGGCGTTGGCATACCGGGCCCGGAGCGCGTCGATGGAGGCGGCGTAGCCCTTGTCCTGGCTGATGACGTAGGCGAAGTCCGCCTCCCGCCGGCCCACCAGCACCCCCAGCTCCGTGATGATCTGGAAGTCGATGGAATTCTTGCCGCCCCGGATGCTCTCCACATACTGCACGTCCGCCCGGGTGCCCGCGCACAGCTTCTGGATCCGTGACAGGGCCAGCCCTGTTTTCTGATAGAAGATCAGCACGCTGTCCTGCTCGGAGAGCAGGTCGATGCCCTTGAGGCCGGTGCCGATGTTATTGTCTCCGTCTACTAAAAAAATCATTTTCATGAGTCGATCCCTTTTTGTTTCAATTTCCCCGCAAAGCGGAGCATATTAAAAATAGTATACCAAATCCCGGAAGAAAATACAAGGGCGCAAAAAAACCGGGGGACCGCAGTCCCCCGGTGAAAGGCTCATTCCTCCTCGTCGGTGACGATGAGGCCGTAGCCGCCGGCCTTGCGCTGATAGACGATAGAGAGGCTGTCGTCATCACTGTTGCGGAAGACGAAGAAGTCGTGGTCCAGCAGGTTCATCTGCAGGATGGCCTCCTCGGGGCTCATGGGCTTGATGGCGAAGCGCTTGGTGCGGACGATGTCGAATTCCTTCTCCTCGGCCACCTCGAAATCGTCGGCGGGAGCGGGAGGCGGGAAGCCCTCCGTGCGGAGGCGCTTGGCGAGGCGGGTCTTGTTCTTGAGGATCTGGCGCTCGATATAGCCTACCGCGGCGTCGATGGCGCCGCGCATGTCGCCGTCGGGAGCCTCCGTCTGGGCACGCAGCAGCGTGGCGCCGCCCCGGATGGTGATCTCCACCGTGCACAGGTGGTTCTTCTCCACGGAGAAGGTGACAAATGCGGTGGTGTCAGCCTCCCGGAAATAGCGCTCCAGCTTGGAGATCTTCTTCTCGGCGTACTCCTTGATGGAATCGTTCAAGGACACTTTCTTGCAGGCGTACGTGTACTTCATCGAGATCGCTCCTTTCGTGTGGAAGAGAGGCGGCCCTCTCTTTTGTTCAGTATAGCACCTTTTCCGTAACTTGCATAGAGGGAAGCTGTCAACTTTCACAAAAACTTCAAAATCCTCTGCTGCGGCGGGATGCGGCACAAGGAGCGGGGATCCGACAAAACCTCCCGTTTACAAGAGCGGGGGAGGCGTGGTATCATAGGTTCCGGGAAGCTTTCCAATATCCCACCCGCTTGGGCCGCGCGGCGCGCATTGCCGTGCGGCTCCTTTTTTGAAAAAACGGGCCATTCCCAAAAGGGGAATGGCCCGTTGGTCATCTTCTTCTGCGGCCGCCCCGCTTGCCGTCGCTGCTGCGGGTCAGGTCGGCCATCTTCCCCTCGGAAGAGGAGAGGAACTGCTTGAGTTTGTCCTCAAAGGACTGATCGCCGGAGGGAGGCAGCGGCTGCTGCGCCCGGGCGAAGGAACGGGGCTGTGCGGGCCGGGGGGCCGACGCGCCTGCGGGCCGGAAGCCGCCGGGGCGGGGGCCGCGGGACGCGGGGCGCTCCTGCTGAGGCAGGGCCTTCTTGATGGAAAGATTGATCTTTCCATTTTCGGCGGAGAGCACCAGCACCTTCACCGTCTGGCCCTCCTGCAGAAAATCATGTACGTCGTTGACAAAGGTATTGGCAATCTCCGAGATATGTACCAGACCGGAGCGTCCGCCCTCCAGGGCGACGAACGCGCCGAATTTGGTGATGCTGGTCACCTTGCCTTCCAAAATGCTCCCAACCTGCAGCTCCATACAGCTTTTTGTTTCTCCTTCCAATCATTTTCAACGCGCCTTCCCGGGACGCGGGGCCCTGCGAGAAAAAGACCGGTGCCGGCACCAGCGGGGGAGCATGGCTGCTCCCCTCGTCGCCCGACACCGATCAGTTGCTCACGTCATAGAACACATACTCTCCCGGGGCTACCAGGCCCAACTCATCCCGGGCGATCTCCTCCATCTTTTCCTGGGTGCCGCCCTGGGCGATGTCTGCCGCCAGAGCGTCGTTCTCCTGCTGCTGCTGCGCCACCTGTGTGGCCAGACGGTCCCGGTCCTCCCGGGCCTGCGCCACCTGATCCCGCAGACTGTACAGCTGCCAGCCGATGGCGGCCAGCAGCACCAGCAGCAGCAGCCGTGTCCCCAGGCCGCCGCCGATGCGCTGCCGTTTTGCCGTTTTTGCTTGCTTTGCCATGGCGGCCTCCTTTGGAAAATACGCATCTGCATCCAGTTTTCCTTATTGTATAGCATTTGCGCGAAAAATAAAAGAGATTTTTTGCCCGGAGCAGGGCTTTTTTGCAAAAAATTTTTGCCCAGCGCAGCGGGAGAGACAAAAGAGCGGCCAGGGCGGACAGGGTATCCGCCCAGAATTCCCACACCGGACGCAAAGGCGCTGAGAACAGGCAGAAAAACACCACGGCGCCGCCCAGGATGCCCAGCACCACGAAGCCCCGCAGCTCGCCCTGGGCCCGGGTGAGCAGAAAGCGGAACGCCGCGGCGCCCACGGCCAGGACGTAGATGAGATCCAAGAGCCCCGTCAGCCGCGGACGCCGGCGGCGGAAGGGGCGCAGCAGGTCGTAAGCCAGTCCGGTGCAGAGGCCCAGCAGGATGGACTGGGCGAATACCTGCAGCTGTGTGGAGATCTGGATCTCCATCCGTTATCCGAACAGGCGGCTGAGCAGTCCGCCCCGGCTGCCGCCGCCGTCCTCATAGGACACCGAGTCGATCCGCCCGTCTACATGCAGCTCGCCGCCGTCCAGAGACAGCTTGCCGATGTGCAGGTCCTCGCCGGTGATGACCAGCGTCCCGGCGGATGTGGACATGATGATGCCCGTCTCGTCAAAGCGCTCCACGTCCTCCACGCCGGAAACGGTGAGCCGTTCCCGGCCGGTGAGCTCCAGACGGTGGGTCTCCTGCGGCATGGTGGTGGAATAGTCCTTCATCTTCTCGTCCCTCCCCAATCCCATGGATATGCGGAGGGAGCGGCGGATAGAAGAGGCTTACTCCGCCACTTCCCGGTAGAGGGTCCCGGCGTCGGACTGGCGCACCGTCTCCTGGACGGAGAGCACCTCCACCGTCACGGTGCGCGCTCCGAAGCGCAGGGAGATCCGGTCACCCGGGCGGACCTCATAGGAGGCCCGGGCAGGCTTGCCGTTGACGCTGATAAGGCCGTTGTCGCAGGCCTCATTGGCCACGGTCCGCCGCTTGATGAGGCGGGAGACCTTGAGATATTTGTCCAGGCGCATGGCCATTCCTCCAAAATCAAGAGCCCCCTCTTCCGGCGGCGGACCGCGGAAGAGGGGAATCGGGTGGGCTGCTTACTTGGAAACGCTGTCCTTCAGGGCCTTGCCGGCCTTGAACACGGGCACCACGGAGGCGGGGATCTCAATGGACTCCTTGGTCTTGGGGTTGCGGCCGATGCGGGCGGCACGCTTTTTCACCTCAAAGGAGCCGAAGCCGACCAGCTGGACCTTGTCGCCCTCCTGCAGCGCACCGGTGATGGCGTCCAGAGTGGCGGTGATGACGGCCTCGGCGTCCTTCTTGGACACGTCGGCGGAAGCGGCGACGGCGTTGATGAGTTCGGCTTTGTTCATGGGTATTATCCTCCTAGTTTGTCATTTGTAATGTTTATTCTTAACGCGAAAGTGCGTGTTAAGACTCCTGCTGCTTGGCGGACGCCCAAAGCGCCGCCAGCTCCTCCTGGGAGCACTCGTTCAGGGGCTTGTCCGCGGCAGTCTCCACCAGGCGGAAGCGCCGGTCGAACTTGTCGCAGGCCCGGTGGAGGGCGTCCTCCGGATCCACACCGGACATCTGGGCGATCTTGTCCGCGATGAACAGCACGTCGCCCACTTCCTCCCGGATGCCGTGGGGGGCGTCGGATGCCCGGCCGGATTCCACGGCCTCTCTCAGCTCCCGGACCTCCTCTTCCAGCTTGCGCAGCGCGCCGGCGGTGCTGTTCCAGTCAAAGCCCGCCTTGGCGGTCTTGCTGAGGATCTTTTCCGCCCGCCACAGCGCCGGCAGGGTGTGGGGGACGGACTCCACGGCGTCGGCGGTGGAGCGCTGGCCCTTTTCCCTGCGCTTGAGGATCTCCCAGTTCACCAGGACCTCCTCGCTGGTGTCGGCCTGTACGGTGCCGAACACATGGGGATGGCGGTAGATGAGCTTTTTGGTGACGCCGTCCACCACGTCGTCCATGGTGAAGCGGCCCCGCTCGGCCTCGATCTGGGCGTGGAACGCCGCCTGCATCAAAACGTCTCCCAGCTCCTCGCACATGGCCTGGGGGTCGTCCCGGTCCAGAGCGTCCAGCGCCTCGTATGTCTCCTCCAGAAAATTCCGGCGGATGGAGTCGTGGGTCTGCTGGGCGTCCCAGGGGCAGCCGCCCGGCGCCCGCAGCAATGCCATGACCTGAAGGAAATCCGCCCAGTCATAGCGGGACTTACATTGAAAATCTACCATACATTGTCCGCCTTTGCAAGAAAATTTATCGGTGAATTCCTTGAAAATCAAGCCTTTTTTTCACTTCAAGTGCAGAAGTTTAATAAGGGCCGCGCCCCGGGGCACGGACCGCAGGTCCTCCGCCCGCAGGATCCGCAGCGCCACCACCAGGATGCCGTATACCACGACGCCTGCACCGATGCCCACGGCGGTGGCCAGGGCATTGGCACCGTAGGCGTATTCCCCGCCGGTGAGCGCCCGCAGCGTCAGGCCGTGGACCGCCCACACCGCGCCGCCCATCAGGGCGGAGGCCAGCACGGGCTTGGTGAAGAGCTGAAGGTACCGGGGCTTTTCCGGCGAGTACTTCCACACGAACAGCAGGTTCAGCCCCACGATCACGGCGTAGCAGCACAGCGTGGAGATGGGCGCGCCGTGGATGTTGATGGCAGGGTTGCCCACCAGTACGTAATTCATGACGATCTTGGTGATGCCGCCGGCGATCATGGTGCAGATGGGGATGCGCTCATGGCCGTAGGACTGCAAAATGGCGTTGGTCAGCGTCATGACGCAGATGAAGATACAGGCGATGCCCAGTACCCGCAGATGAGGGGCCGCCGCTTGGGCGGCATAGGGCTGGGCGGGATAGAGCATCCGCAGGATGGGACCGGAGAGCACACTGAGGCCCACGCCGGCGGGGATGGCCAGGATGGCGATGAGCCGGAAGGCGGAGGAGATGATCCGGTTGGCTTCCGCGCTGTCCCGCCGGGCCATGGCCGCCGCCGCAAAGGGGATCAGGCTCATGGTGACGGGGTAGACGAAGGAGGGCGGCAGGTTGATGAGGTCCATGCCGAAGGTGTACTGGCCGTAGAGGGCGGTGGGGGTTTCCGGCAGCAGGGAGGAGATGGCGGTGAGCCGCCCCAGGATGATCTTGGAGTCGATGAGGGTGATGATGCTCATGGCGGAGTTGCTCAGGGTGATGGGCACGCCGATGAGCAGCACCTGCTTCATCAAGACGCCGGCGCTGTCCGGCCGGTCCAGGGAGGGGGCGGTGTCCCGGTGGGTCAGCAGGTAGAAGATCAAAAAGCACATGGACATCACCGTGCCGATGGTGACGCCCAGGATGGCGCCGGCGGCGCTGATCTCCACGCCATAGCCCAGCTGCAGGAAGTACCACGCAAGAGAGAGGCCGAAGCCCAGCTTGCACAGGGCCTCCAGGATCTGGGAGACAGCGGTGGGCACCATGTTCCCCTGGCCCTGGGTATAGCCCCGCATGCAGGCCAGCAGGCACACGCAGAACACCGCCGGTGCCAGGGCCTGGATGGACCAGCGGGCCAGATCGTCGGTCATGAAGTGGGCCAGCTGGGCAGAGCCGAAGAACATCAGCAGGGAGAACACCAGGCCAAGACCGAAAAACAGCCAGATGGCGGTGCGGAAGAGCTTGCGCTTCTGGTTCTCCCGTCCCAGGGCGTGGGCCTCACTGGTGAGCTTGGAAATGGCCAGGGGAAGGCCCGCGGTGGAGATGGTCAAAAGCAGATTGTAGATGTTGTAGGCCACGGTGAAGTGCGCCTTGCCCTCGTCGCCGATGATGTTGCCCAGAGGGATCTTGTAGACGGCGCCGATGAGCTTCACGATGGCCACCGCCGCCGCCAGAATGGCGGCGCCGTTGAGGAAGGACGGCTTTTTTGCGTTGTTAGACATGGAGCGATTACCTCGAACCTTTTGAAAATAACAGGGCCTGTCTCAGCTTATGATGCCCGGAGGGAGATTATGCCTCAAAGGCGGCCGCCCCGCGTGAAGGGCGGGGCGGCATGGATCACAGCTTCCCGCCGCACTCCCGGCAGAACTGATCGCCCTCCCGGGTGGGAGCGCCGCAGGTGGCGCAGGTGTGGGCCTCCCGCTCCCGGCCGATCTGCTCCTCCAGGGCCTGGATGCGGGCCTTCAGCTCGTCGATGGACTGGAGCTTGGCCAGCAGCACCTCGGAGTCGGTGGGAGAGCCGGTGTGGGTGGCGTAGAGCAGCTCGCCCACCTCCCGGAAGGCCAGGTTCACGTCCGCCTTCAGATTGGCCACCTGGATGTTCAGCTTGGCCACCGACAGCAGTTCCCCGGCCTTGCGGCCCACGCCGTAGGCGGCGTCGGCCGCGATGTCGCCGGCCTGGACCGCGGTGGTCTGCACCCGGTCCAGCAGCTCGGAAAGTCTCTCGTTCATGGATAGGACCTCCTTGATTTCAGATGAACCCTTGCGGGAGAATGCGCTCAGTGATTGTCGTAGGTGCTGCCGCCGATGAACTCCCGGGCCAGGGACTCCGGTGCCACAAAGCGCTCGTCCATGGCCTCGATCTTCTCAAAGCCCCGGAGCATCTGGTCCACCACCTCGTATTTGCCGGCAGGCACCGCCTCCAGCAGCGGCACCACGAAGGGCTTGAGCACGGAGAACTCGAAGGCCAGAGAGGAGTCAAAGAGCAGGTGGGCGTTTTCCCGGTAGGGAGAGATGTAGAGCTTTTCTCCCCGCCGGACATTGTTCCACATTTTCAGAGTGAAGCTGGCGTCGCTGCCCCGGAACTTGAAGTCCCGGACGATGCGGCGGCACAGCCGCAGCCATGCGTGCTCAAAGATCACGGTGCCGTCCCCGTCCACCAGGTCGCTGCGGGCGGAGATGTAGAGCTTGAAGGCGTGGGGGTTCTTACCCACGATGATGTCGTTGAGGGCATGAATGCCCTCGAAGATGGCCAGCTCGTCGGGGCCCAGGTGCAGGGGCTGGGACAAGATGTCCGAGCGCATCTGCCGGGCGAATTCATACTTGGGCACATGGATGGTCTCCCCCCGGTCCAGCATGGCGAAGTGCCGGTTCAGAAGGTCCACGTCCAGGCAGAAGGGGGACTCGTAGTCGATGGCGCCGTCCCGGTTCCGGGGAGCGGTCTCGGGGTCGATGGTGTTGAAGTAGTTGTCCATGGACACCGTGTGGGTCTCGATGCCCATGCGGTCCAGGACCTCCTCGATCTTCAGCGCCGTGGTGGTCTTTCCGGAGCCGGAGGGACCGGAGAGCAGGATGATCCGGGACTCGCCCCGGTGTTCGGCGATCTGTCGGGCGGCGTTCTCCACCTTCCGGGTGAAGGCCGCGTCGCACTCCGATGCGTAGGCCTCCGGGTCGCTGCGGACGGCGTCGTTGAGCTGCTTGAGAGAATAGGGCATGGTCTGGCTCCTTTCAAGACGTTATGATCCGTAAAACGCGGCGAAGGCCGCCTGGTTGTCCCGCCATTTCTCCGGGCGTTCCGTGTACTCCTTGGGATATTTGGGGTTGAAGGCGCGCTGGATGCGGCTTCCGTCCACCATCTTGGTGGAGCCGCCGGCGCCGAAGGAGAGAATGGAGCAAAGCTCCGACATGATATAGATGTTGTACCAGCAGGTCCCCCCGCTGCGGCTCCAGCCGATATTCTCAAAGCTGCCGGACATGTATTTTTGCCGGTAGAGGTAGTAGGGGGCGTAGCCCGCGCTCCGCAGGGCGGGATTCGCGTAGTCCAGCATGGCCGCCACGTCCTCCGGCCCGGGGACGGACAGCCCCTCCAGCAGGATCCGGCTGCCCTTTTTCAGCGCCAGGGTGTGGACGGTGACGTTGTCCGTGCCGAAGGCCAGGCACCAGTCCAGGGAGCGGCGGAAGCCCTCCGGCGTGTCCTCCGGGAGGCCCGCGATGAGGTCCATGTTCACATGGTCAAATCCGCAGCGGTTTACCAGCTCCATGGCTTTTTCGATGTCTCCGGCGGTGTGGCGGCGGCCGATGGCCTGAAGGACGTGATCCTCCATGGTCTGGGGATTCACCGAGACCCGGGTGACGCCGTGGCGGCGCAGCACCGCCAGCTTCTCGGCGGTGATGGTGTCCGGCCGGCCGGCCTCCACGGTGAGCTCCCGGCAGTGGGAGAGGTCAAAGGATGTGCAGAAGGCGGTGAGCACCCGGTCCATCTGGGGGGCGGTGAGGGTGGTGGGGGTGCCGCCGCCCATATAGAAGGCCCGGACCCGCAGGCCGCACCGGCGCACCACCTCCCCGCCGGCACGGATCTCCTCCACCAGGGCGTCCACATAGGGCTCCACCAGGGAAAAGCTCCGTTCCACCGACTGGCTCACAAAGGAGCAGTAGGCGCAGCGGGTGGGACAAAAGGGAATGCCCACATATACGGCGATGTCCCGGGGCGAGAGGTCCCGGGCGGCCTCCAGGGCCGCCGTGCCGGTCTCCAGGGCCAGGGCGGCCCGGGAGGGGGTGACGAAATATTCCGCCTCCAGCATGGTGCGGACCTCATCCGGTGATTTGCCGGCGGTCAGAGCCTGGGTCACCGGTTTGTCCGGCCGGACGCCGGTGAGCATGCCCCAGGGCAGGTCGGGCAGGCCCATCTCCCGGCGGGCCAGGTAGAAGCAGGCGCCGATGGCATGCCGCCGCTGGCCCTCCCGGTCAAACTCCGAGCCGCTCAGCGGCGCGCCGTAGGTGTAGACGCCGCTGGCGCCGTGGTAAAAGAGGTCGCAGGTCACCACCAGGTAGTCCGACGCTTCATCGCAGGTGATCTCCGCCCGGGCGTCGTCCCCGGGGAGTACCGGCTCGTAGACCGGCAGCTCGCCGGGGAAGAGGGCCATCAGGCTCTGCTCCACCACGTACCGTTCGTCGTGGCCGTGAAAGATCAGCTTCATACGCCGCGTTCCACCGTCCGCATGGCCTGGAGCAAAAAGGGATTGTCCCGGCGCTCCCGGTCCAGCCGGGAGGGCTCCATGTGGCCGGGATAGACGGTAAGGTCTCCCTCCAGCTGGCCCAGGCGGCGCAGGGAGGCCATGATCTTTTTGATGCTGCCGCCGGGGAAGTCCGTGCGGCCGCAGGAGCCGGCAAAGAGCGTGTCTCCGCAGAAGAGGGCGTCGCCGCAGCGCAGCGTCACACTGCCCTCGGAGTGGCCGGGAGTGGCCAGCACCGTCACGGCGAGACTGCCCACGGTGAGGACGTCTCCCTCATCGTAGTTCTGCGCGCCGTCCACCGGGGGGAACAGCTGGGCCAGATACATGTCCGCGGCGCACTGGTCCCGGCGGTTGAGGTACACCGGGATCTCCGGCCAGCGGGCGGAGAGGCCCGCCACGCCGCCGGTGTGGTCGTAGTGGCCGTGGGTGAGGAGGATGGCGCAGGGCGTGCAGCCGCTGCGTTCCACCGCCGCGGCCACGGCGCCGGCGTCCCCGCCGGGATCGATGACGGCGCAGCGCTTCTCCGCCGGATCGCAGAGCAGATAGCAGTTGGTCCCGATGGGACCGACCTGTAACGTTTTCACTTCCATGGGGATACCTCTCAGATGATGAAGATGGGGATCAGGGACGGTCCGTGTCCAGCAGGATGGTCACCGGCCCGTCGTTGCAGGAGTCCACCGCCATGTCGGCGCCGAACTCCCCGTGCTCCACGGGAAAGCCCCGCTCCCGGCAGCGGTCCATGAACCGCTCATAGAGGGGGATGGCCACCTCCGGTTTGGCGGCCCCGGAGAAGCCGGGACGGCGGGAGGAGGTGTCGGCGTACAGGGTGAACTGGGACACCACCAGCAAGCTGCCGCCCACCTGCTCCAGGCTGCGGTTCATCTTGCCGTTTTCGTCCTCGAATACCCGGAGGTTGCAGATCTTGTCGGCCAGGCGGAGGGCGGTATCCTCCGTGTCGCCGGGGCCGACGCCCAGCAGCACCAGGTAGCCCCGGCCGATGTGTCCGTTGACCCGGCCTTGGATGGTGACGCTGGCATGGGAAACGCGGGTGACGACTGCGCGCATGGATGTCTCCTTTCGGGATGGCCCCGGAGGGGCGGGATGGGGATGCGGTCAGCCTGCCGGACGGGTGACCTTCAGCACGCCGGAGATCTGGTGCAGGCGGTTCATCAGCGTGGTGAGCTGCTGACTGTCCCGCATGCGCACCTCCAGGCGGAAGATGGCGAACTCGTCGGCAGTGCTGCGGGAGTGGATGCCCAGCACGAAGGTGTTGGTGGTGGAGAGGGCCGCGGAGATGTCCAGCAGCAGGCCCTGGCGGTCCTTGCACACCACCTCCAGGGTGGTGGGATAGCTGTCGTTGGTATCGCTGCCCCAGGAGACCTTGATCCACCGGCCCTGTTGGCCGGGGGCGTTTTGCTTTTCCGGGGAGGCGTTGGGGCAGTCCGCCCGGTGGACGGAGACACCGTAGCCCCGGGTGATGAAGCCCACGATCTCGTCTCCCGGCACCGGGGTGCAGCACTTGGAGAATTTCACCAGGCAGTTGTCCAGGCCCTCCACGATGATGCCCTGCTCGCTGCGCACCCGCTTGGGCGCGGGAGCCTTGGGGGCCTCCTCGGCGGTGCGGGCCTCGGCGGCCTCGGCGGCGGCCTGACGCTCGGCCTGCTGATGCTTGGCGATGCGCTGCAGTTCGCCCTGCATCCGGCTGACGGCCTTCTGGGCGGTGAAGCCGCCGTAGCCGATGGCGGCGTACATCTCGTCCAGGGAGGCGTAGGACACCTTCTTCAAAAGCCCGGGCAGGTTCTCGGCGGAAATGACGTCCCGCATGGGGATGCCGCAGTGCTTGAGCTCAGCCTCAAAGGCCGCCCGGCCGTTGGCGATGTTCTCTTCCTTCTTCTCTTTCTTGAACCACTGGCGGATCTTGCTGCGGGCCTCGCTGGACTTGGCGATCTTCATCCAGTCCCGGCCGGGGCCCTTGGCGTTCTTGGAGGTGAGGATCTCCACGATGTCGCCGTTTTTCAGGGTGTGGTCGAAGGTGACGATGCGGCCGTTGACCTTGGCCCCCACCATCCGGTTGCCTACGGCGGAGTGGATGGCATAGGCAAAGTCGATGGGGGTGGCGCCGGCGGGCAGGTTCTGCACGTCGCCGTTGGGGGTGAACACGAACACCTCGTCGGAGAACATATCCACCTTCAAAGAGTGGATGAAATCCTCGGCGTCGGCGCCCTCCTGGTTCTCCAACAATCGCCGGACCCACTCGTAGCGGCCCTCGGTGCCGGCGCCCTGGCCGTTTTGCTTGTACTTCCAGTGGGCGGCCACGCCGTATTCGGCGATCTCATGCATCTCCCGGGTGCGGATCTGCACCTCGAAGGGGATGCCGTCGCCGCCCATGACGGTGGTGTGCAGGGACTGATAGCCGTTGGGCTTGGGCGTGCCGATATAGTCCTTGAAGCGGCCCAGGATGGGCTTGTAGATGTCGTGGACCACGCCCAGGACGTTGTAGCAGTCTCCCACGGTGTCCACGATGACCCGGAAGGCGAAGAGATCGAAGATCTCGTTGAGGGACTTGTTCTGATTGAACATCTTGCGGTAGATGGAATAGGGGTGCTTCACCCGTCCGTACACCACGTGGGAGATGCCCAGCTGGGTCAGGCGCTGGTCGATCTGGGCCTGGGTGCGGCTCATGAAGGCGTCGTACTCCTGGCGCTTGGAGTCCAGGTTCGTCACGATCTCCTCATAGCCCACCGGGTCCAGGTATTTCAGGGAGAGGTCCTCCAGCTCCCACTTGATGCGCTGCATGCCCAGGCGGTGGGAGATGGGAGCGTAGATCTCCATGGTCTCCAGGGATTTCTGCTTCTGCTTGGCGGGGGACTGGTACTCCATGGTGCGCATGTTGTGGAGCCGGTCGGCGATCTTGATGAGGATGACCCGGATGTCCTTGCTCATGGCGATGAGCATCTTCCTGAGGTTCTCCATCTGCTCGTCTTCCTTGGTGGCGTACTGGATCCGGGTCAGCTTGCTGACGCCCTCCACCAGGTCGGCGATGGTGGGAGAGAAGAGCTTGGCCACCTCCGCGTGGGTGGCGGGAGTGTCCTCGATGACGTCGTGGAGCAGGGCGGCCTCGATGGACTCGCTGTCCAGCTTCAGCTCCTCCGCCACGATCTGGGCCACCGCCAGGGGATGGATGATATACGGCTCGCCGCTTTTGCGCTTTTGTCCCTCATGGGATTTTTGCGCGAAGTCGAAGGCGGCGCGGATGCGGGTGAAGTCCGCGGAGGGGTTGTAGCCCCGCACGGTCTTTTCCAGCAGCTCGTATTGTTCCTGAATCGTCATGTGCGATCACCTCGGTTCCGATTGACGGCTCCCCCGTGGAGCCGGACTAGGTACGGGCAGGCGGTGAGATCCACTTTGCCCTGCAGGGGGTTGAGATGCAGCGTCAGGCGGCCGTCACGCACCGTCATGGTGAGGAGGCCGCGCTCATGGAAGACCTCCAGAGCCAGCGCCGCCCGCAGGAAGTTCTCGCTGCCGCCGGACTCGGCGGCGGCCTCCGCCGCCAGGCGCCGAAGGAAGGGCAGGCGGTCCGTCTCCAGCTTCCCGCACCGCAGCAGCCGCTCCAGCACCCGCCAGTAGGGCACCAGCTGTTCCCGGGTGGCCTGGAGGCGCACCGCCTCCTGGGCGGTGAGGGCGCCGCCGCCCAGCAGCCGCTCCAAAAGCAGCAGGTCCTCCGCCTGGTGGCGGCTGGGGGTGAGGGAGGGGCGCACGTCGATGAGCTGGAGCTGCAGCGTGGTGCTGCCCCGGAAGGTATTGGTCTGCAGATAGAACGCCGCGTCCACCCGGGCACCGGCCCGGACGCCGCACTCCGCCTCCGTCACGGAGAAGAAGATGGCGTCAAAGCGGCAGGGTCCCTTGCTGAGGTGGAGCTTCAGATGCCGCCCCTGGCCCACGGGCTGGACGGAGTCCACCATGGCCCCCAGCAGGGCGAACACGGGCCGGGGATTCCCGGCGCCATAGGGCTCCAGGCGGCTCAGCTCCTCCACCTCGGAGAGGGTCACCGCGCCGGGACAGGCGATGGAGGTGTCTACCTCCAGGGAGGGCACCGGCAGCTGCCCGCCGCAGGTCTCCCGCACATAGCGGTTCATCCGGGCGCGGAAGGCGTCGATGTTCTCCTCGGGGATGGTGAAGCCCGCGGCCAGCTCGTGGCCGCCGAAGCCGGTGAGCAGGCTCTTGCAGGACTCCAGGGCGGCAAAGAGGTTGAACCCGCCGTAGGACCGGCAGGAGCCCTTGCCCACGCCGTCCTTGAGGTGGATCATGAAGCTGGGACAGGAATATTTTTCGCTCAGGCGGGAGGCCACGATGCCCACCACGCCCTGATGCCAGTGCTCACTGGAGAGCACCAGCGCGCTGCGCTCCTCGCTGCGCAGGTGGGAGATCTTCTCCGAGGCGTCGGCGCAGATGGCCTGCTCCACCGCCTGACGCTCCCGGTTCAGGTCGCACAGCTCCCGGGCCAGGGCCTCCGCCCGCAGGGGATCGTCGGTCTCCAGCAGGTCTGCGGCCAGGTCCGCCGCGCCCATGCGCCCGGCGGCGTTGATCCGGGGAGAGAGGACGAAGCCGATCTGGATGGAGGTGATGGGCTTGCCCAGAAGGCCCGCCTCCTTCAAAAGGGCGTGGATGCCCACAAAATCCGTGTGGGGCAGGGCCTCCAGGCCGCAGGAGACGATGGTGCGGTTCTCGCCCTCCATGCGCATCACGTCGGCGATGGTGCCGATGGCGGCCAGGGTGCAGTACCGGGCGAACAGGGCGTCCTCCCGGCTCTGGCCTCCCAGGGCCAGCACCAGCTTCAGTGCCACGCCCACGCCTGCCAGGTGCTTGAAGGGATACGGGCAGTCCGGCCGGTGAGGGTCCACCACCGCTGCGGCGGCGGGGAGCTGCTCCTTGCACTCGTGGTGGTCCGTCACCACCACATCCATGCCCAAGGAGGCGGCGTAAGCCACCTCCTCGTTGCCGGTGATGCCGCAGTCCACGGTGACCATCAGCGTGGCCCCCTGGTCCCGCAGGGCGCGGATGGCGTCCCGGCTGAGGCCGTAGCCGTCCTCGATGCGCCGGGGGATGTAGCGCAGGCACCGGGCCCCGCAGCTTTTCAGATAGTCCATCAGCAGCACCGTGGAGGTGATGCCGTCCACATCGTAGTCGCCGAACACGGCGATGGTTTCCCCGTCCGCGATGGCCCGCTGGATCCGGACCACCGCCTTGTCCATGTCCCGCATGAGCATGGGGGACAGTGTCAGCGTCCGCTCCCGGTCCAGGAACTCCGCGGCGGCCTCCGGCGTGGAGATCCCCCGGGCGGAGAGCACCGTGGAGAGCAGATAGGGATATCCGGCGCTCTGGAGAAGGGCCACGTCCTGCTCCCGGGGAGTGCCGATGTTCCATTTTTGAAATTTCACGGGACGCCGCCTCCTTTCCTGCGCGATACGCATACCAATCCATGATAACTATCCAATTATAGCAGAAGCGGCGGCGGAGGTAAAGAAGAAAGTGCCTGAAAATCGCCGTATTTCAGGCCTCCCGGCGGTTTTCGACAGGAAGGATTTGACGGACAGGGGAGATTTTGGTACAATAGCCGGACAAGAAGCGCCCAAAAGGAGGGAAAACCATGATGAAACGATCTCTGCGGCGCATGCTCTGCTGCCTGCTGCTGTGCGCCTCTCTGCTTTCCTGGACGGCGGCGCCCGCCGCTGCTGTCTCCGGCTTTTCCGATGTGCCTGACTCCCACTGGGCGGCGGACTCCATCCGCCGCTGCGCCCAGCTGGGATTCCTCAAGGGGGAGACGGCCACCCGCTTCGGCGTGGGGCACCAGATGACCCGGGCCGCCTTTACCGTGGCATTGAGCCGCTTTTTCGGCTGGGAGGCACCCGCCGGCGCCCAGAGCGTCTATGACGATGTCCCCGCCGGCGCCTGGTACGCCTCCGCCGTGGCGGCGGCCTACGCCGCCGGCGCGCTGACCCTGCAAAGCAGCGAATTCCGGCCTGCCGATCCCATCACCCGGGAGGAAGTGGCGGTGATGCTGGTGCGGGCCCTAGGCTACGGCACCATCGCGGGCCTGGCCCAGGATCTGGACATGCCCTTCCGGGATGTCAGCAGCAACGCCGGCTATATTGCCGTGGCCTATGAGCTGGGGCTGGTCAGCGGCACCTCCGCCACCACCTTCTCCCCGGAGGGCACCGCCACCCGGGAGCAGGCCGCGGTGATGCTGATGCGGCTGTACGACAGCCTCCATGCCCCAAGTCCCGGGCGGGTGGGCATCGCCGCCTCCGCCGACGAGCTGACGGACCTTGCGGGCTATGAGGCCGTGGCGGTGGCCGCGGGCCGGCTGATCTATCAAAACGGTGCGGCGCAGCTGGTGTGGACCCTGGACGAGGAGGCCCGGGCGACCGTGGCCGGGGCGGCGGAGGCCGCCGGGGCCCAGGTGCTGCTGTATGTCAGCGCCTCGGAGAACGTCCTGCGGGGCACGGCCTCGGAGACGGCGGCCCAGCTGACCCAGGCCGTGGAGAGCCAGGGCTGGGACGGGGTGTTCCTGGATGTGGCGCAGGTGACCACCTCCGCCAACCGCAAGGCCATGACCGCCCTGGCTGCGGCGGTGTCCCAGGCCATGGGGGACCGCCTCTTCTACCTGATGGCGGAGGCTCCGGCCTGGAGCGGGACGGCGTACGACGGCTACGACTGCGCGGCCCTGGCAGAGGCGGCGGACCGGCTGGTGCTGCGGGTGGCGGATCACGATGAGAAGCTGGGCTCTTTCCGGGCCGCGCCGCTGGATCCCCTGGAGGAGGTCTACTACGCGCTGGCAAGTTTGCGGGAGCAGGCTGACAAGGTGTCTCTGCTGATCACCACCACCGCCGGCGTGTGGACCGCCGGCAGCCGGGACGCGGACATTTCCGGCGCCCAGGCGGCCAGGCTCCAGAAGCAGTCCGGCCTGGAGAGCTACTTCTCCAGCCGCTACGCCTGCGACTATCTCACCGGCACCGTGGACAAAAAGGACACCGTGGTCTGGTATCTGGGCGCGGAGGCTGTGGCGGAGCGGGTACAGATGGCGGCCTTTTTCGGCGTGGACCAGGTGTGCCTGAGCAGTCTCAACGGCCTGTGGCCCGGTGTGGAGGAAGGTCTTGCGTGACCTGCATCAAGGCGGAAAAAAGCCCCCATCCCAGTCGGGATGGGGGCTTGAATGTTCTAAAGTGATGTGCCTCAGAGGTATCTCTGCATGCCCTCGGTGGCAAGGGAGATGTCGGCGCTGATGGTGACGGTGAACTTGATGCCGTTCTTCTCGCCGAAGGAATCCAGCCAGTCCAGGAAGGCCTCGGTGTCCTTGTTGACTTCCTGGCCCACCGTCTTGCAGAGGTTGTCGATGAACACGTGGGAGATGTCGTAGTTGCCTGCGTACAGGCCGCTGATGAAGCCGCGGAAGAGATCGTAGCTGCTGAGCTTATACTCCTGGGCGTCGATGAGGCGGATGTGATAGTGGATATCGTACGTCATGTTGCGGTTGGCCTCGATGCAAACCACGTTGCCGGGCTCGTCCTTCGCCGCATTGTTGATCAGTTCGATGAGCTGCTTGGTCTTTCCGGAACCCTTGACGCCCATAATCAGTCTGACCATAGTGAATCACTCCTGTCTGTTAGAATTGCCGAAAGGAATAAAAGGGGTGGTGCTGTTGTGCTAAGGATATCATAAGCGCGGGGAAAAAACAATGCAAAAAAGCAAATTCAAAGTTTGTTTATAATGCAGCTTGACAGCCGGAGGCTGAAAAAGTGGGAAAAAGCCGGGCGGCGCCATGTGCCGCCCGGCTTTTCTGACTGGGAACAGGTGGAAAATTATTTGTTCAGCTTGGCCTCCAGCGCAGCCTTGCGGTCCTCGTAGCCGGGCTTGCCCAGCAGCGCGAACATGTTCTTCTTGTAGGCCTCCACGCCGGGCTGGTCGAAGGGGTTCACCTCCAGCAGGTAACCGGACAGGCCGCAGGCATACTCAAAGAAGTAGATGAGCTGGCCCAGGTCCTCGGCGGACTTGCCGCCGGCCTCCACGATCACGTTGGGCACGCCGCCCTCGGTGTGGGCCAGAAGAGTGCCCTCCATGGCGCGGTCCCGGATGAAGTCCATGGACTTGCCGGCCAGGAAGTTCAGCCCGTCGCCGTCGTCCTCGTCCCGGGGGACATAGAGCTGGCAGTCGGACGCGCCCAGGCGCACCACGGTCTCGAACATCACCCGCTGGCCCTGCTGGATGTACTGGCCCATGGAGTGCAGATCGGCGGTGAACTCCACGCTGGCGGGGAAGAGGCCCTTGCCCTCCTTGCCCTCGCTCTCGCCGTAGAGCTGCTTCCACCACTCGCTCATGAAGCGGAAGGCGGGGTCGTAGCAGGCCAGCAGCTCGATGGGACGGCCGGCCTCGTAAAGCGCGTAGCGCACGGCGGCATAGCGCCAGGCGGGGCAGTCATAGGAGGGATTGGCGCACACGTCCATCATCTGGGCGGCGCCGCGCATCAGCGCCTCGATGTCCACGCCTGCCACGGCGATGGGCAGCAGGCCCACGGCGGTGAGCACGGAGTACCGGCCGCCCACCTCGTCGGGCACCACGAAGGTCTCCCAGCCCTGGGCGTCGGCCAGGGACTTCAGCGCGCCCCGGGCCTTGTCGGTGGTGGCGTAGATCCGCTTGCCGGCCTCCTCATGGCCGTACTTCTTCTCCAGAGCCTCCCGGAAGAAGCGGAAGGCCACGGCGGGCTCGGTGGTGGTGCCGGACTTGGAGATGACGTTGACGGAGAAGTCCACGTCGGCGATGAGATCCAGGACCTCCTGCATGGAGTCGGCGGAAAGGCCGTTGCCCACGAAGTAGACGTTGGGGGTGGACTTCTTCTTCAGGTTGTAGTTGGGGGAGCACAGGCAGTCGATGACGCCCCGGGCGCCCAGGTAGGACCCGCCGATGCCGATGACCACCAGGGCCTGGGAATTGGCCTGGATGCGCTTGGCGGCGGCCTGGATGCGGGCGAACTCCTCCTTGTCATAGTCACGGGGCAGGTGCACCCAGCCGGTGAACTCGGCGCCGGCGCCGGTGCCGTTTTGCAGCTTGTCGTGGGCGTCCTTCAGCCGGGGGGCCAGGGCGTCCTCATAGGGAGTGGGCAGGAAGCTCTGCATTTCAAACAACTTGACATCCAACATGATCTGAATCGTCCTTTCCTTTTCTCTCCCGGCGGGGCCGGAAGCTTCATCCGCGTATGGACACAATGCACGAAACATGGTCCGAGTACACTGGTAGAATTATAGCAGTTTTGCATGGAAACGGCAAGGGGAAACCGGCGCCGGGCCGCCGAAAAGCAGGCGCCGTCTTTGGATTAATCTGACAAAAAGGCGGTCCGCAGCAGCCGCAGCAGCAGCTGGCCGTAGGTGACGCGGGGCACGCTCTCTCCGGCTACCAGATCCAGCTCCGCCACCACCGTCTCCCCGGCGGTTACGGTCAGCGTCCCCAGATGGTCCCCGGCGGACACCGGTGCCTCTGCGGACTCCGCCAGGGCCACGGACTGGGAGAGGGTCCCGGCCTGAGCCTTTTCCAGCAGCAGCGTCCCGGCTCCCTCCGCCAGCACCGGCTGCACGGTGGCCTGGGTCCCCAGGTTCACGGGGATGGGCGGCAGCGCCGCCTCCGGCGTCACGCGGCAGAGAGTGTACCCGGCAAAGCCCTCGTTGAGAAGGGCCTTGGCGTCTTCGAAGCGGGCGTCCGAGGTGGCGCCCTTCATGATGACGGCGATGAGCTCCATGCCGTCCCGCTCCGCTGTGGCGGAGAGACAGTAGAGGGCGGAATCCGTGGAGCCGGTCTTGAGGCCCGTGGTGCCCTCATAGAAGCGCACCAGCTTGTTGGTGTTCACCAGCTGGGACGCGCCGTTTCGGAGGGAGTCCATCCAGATGGTGGTGTAGCGGCGGATGTCCGGATGATGCAGGATCAGCTCCCGGCTCATCAGGGCGATGTCGTAGGCGGAGGTGACGTGGCCTTCGGCGGGGAGGCCCGTGGCGTTGCGGAACACGGTGTCCGCCATGCCCAGCTCCGCCGCCCGGGCGTTCATCCGCTCCACAAAGGCCGCCTCGCTGCCGGCGATCTGCTCCGCCAGCGCCACGGCGCAGTCGTTGGCCGACACCACGCACACCGCCTTGAGCATCTCCTCCACCGTCATCTGCTCCCCCTCCTTCAGCCAGATCTGGCTGCCGCCCATGGAAGCGGCGTGGGCGGAGGCGGTGACCACGGTGTCGTAGGTCAGCTGGCCGCTGTCGATGGCCTCCATGGTCAGCAGGATGGTCATGACCTTGGTGACGCTGGCCGGTTCCAGCTGCTGGTGCTCCCCCTTGGCGAAGAGGACGGTGCCCGTCTCCTTCTCCATCAGCAGGGCCGACGGTGCCGCCACCTCCACGGCCCGGGCGCTGGTGCCCAGCGTCAGCACCGCGCACACCAGCACAATTAGCTTTTTCATGATGGTCCCTCCTTGCAGCAGTGCTACATCCTATGCCTCCGGCGGGGGAAATATGCGGACACGCCATTTTTCGTGTTGCATTTTCCAAAGGAGTCTGTTATAATGCGTTCCAGACCGCTGATGCGGCTGTAGTTCATCGGTAGAACGGCAGCTTCCCAAGCTGCATAGGTGGGTTCGACTCCCATCAGCCGCTCCATAAAAAT
>CALWXB010000010.1 GCA_944385405.1 uncultured Oscillospiraceae bacterium
CAAGATAAAGGGCGGGATGTTCGCCGCCGCGCCCCGGTTCGCCATTCTGGACCCGGAGTACACCATGAGCCTGCCGGACAGCCAGGTGCTGTCCGGGGCCTTCGATACCTTGAGCCACGCCATGGAGACCTACTTCGGCCGCTCCGACCGTGACAATGTCTCCGACGAGGTGGCCCTGGCCGTCATGGTCAGCACTGTCACCAATATGCGGACGCTCCTGAAGGACATCCATGACTACACCACCCGGAGCAATCTGATGTGGACCTCCGCCATGGCGGAGAACGGCATCCTGAAAGTGGGCCGCCTCACCGATTTCGAGGCCCACCAGATCGAGCACCAGCTGGGGGCCTACACCGACTGCAACCACGGCCAGGGCCTGGCGGTGATCCATCCGGCCTACTACCGGCGCCTTGTGGGGAGCGCCGTACCCAAGTTTGCCAAGTTCGCCCGGACGGTGTGGGGCGTGGAGGACACCGATGACGCCCAGGCGGCCAAGAAGGGCATCCTGGCTCTGGAGGCCTTTATCCAGGAGTGCGGCCTACCCACCAAGCTGACCCAACTGCGCTCCAAGGCGGAGATCACCCCTGAGCTGCTGCGCCAAGTGGCTGACAGCACGAACCTGTTGCCCAACGGCTACAAGCAGCTCACTCATGACGAGGTGTATGAGATCTTGATGGAGTGCCTATAAGCTCCGACTGGAGCAAGGGAGGCGAGAAGAGGAAAACGAGGCTACAAAGATGACGTTGGATGAAATCAATGATGTACAGCCTGATTGAATTGGATGTAAAAAAATGTAATCAGCCCGCCGGTTCCTTTCGGAACCGGCGGGCCGATTATCTATCGGTCTATTTGTGGTCCGTGCTCTGCTGCATGGCGCTCTTTTGCCCGTTGTGCATCGTTTTTACTGTACCATTACTGTACCATTTTGGCGGGGAGATCCAGAAGCCTATATGGAGCTCTATGAGCTCCGATTTTCGTAATCGCCTGCGCCCGTAGGTTTTTATGGAACAGTGTTGATGTTTGAAGACTTATGAAATCAGGCCGCTGTCTTACGATACCCAATTTCATAAAAGCAAAACTCCTTTGCCGTATTTTCAGCAATGTATTGTATCATCCCCGGACGCAAAGTGCAAGGGCGAAGCGCTCCGGCGGCCCCCTCCGGGAGCATGGTGGGAGTCCACAAAATTTTTTTCCAAACCCCCTTGCTTTTTGGGAAATTGTTCGCTATACTCTAGATGTAAAGAATCAGTTAAGAAAATAAACAACGCCGATAAAGATGCGTTAATCAAAGAAGGAGGTTCCCCTATGAGCACTGGTGGTATCGTCATCGTCGCGTTCATCGTCATCATGGTCATCGCGTCTGTTGCCAGCCGGAAGAAGGGCAACGACAGCGAGAACAAGTAACGCACCGAAAAAAAGCGCGCCCCGGGGGCGCGCTTTTTTATATCCGACCGCACAAAAGCGCACCGCGGGTCTCCCGCGGTGCGCTCTCTCGTTTTGTGTTTCCTGCTATCATGGGTGTCCGCCGCATGGCGGGGGTGCCTTTCCGCAGCTTCTGCCGCGAGCCGCCGTCGGACACGGGGAAAGGGGGTCAGGCAGCGCTCTGGGCGCTGGAGCCGCTGTATCCGTAGAAGTAGCGGAAAAAGTCCTCAAAGGGGTTGTAGCCGCCGTAGTACTGGCCGTCCTGGGAGGAATCGGTCTGGGCGTCCTCCTGGGCGCTCTGCTGGTCGGCGGGCACGGCGTCCCAGGTGACCTCCACGGTGATCTCCTCGCCGCCGCGGTAGACAGTGAAGGCGGCGGTGTCCCCGGCGGAGTACTGCTTCTTGGCCGCCGTCAGGTCCTCCATGCTGGTGATGTCGGTGTCGCCCACCTTGACGATGACGTCGCCCATCTGCAGCCCCGCCTTTTCGGCGGCGCCGCCCTCCTCCACGGAGTAGATGAACACGCCCTCGGTGACGTCATAGCGGTACTGGGCGGCCATCTGCTCGGTCATGGTGCCGGCGGTGACGGCCAGATAGGGCTTGTTGGTGACATAGCCGTTGGTCATGATGTCCTCGATCATGGCCACCACGTCGTTGATGGGGATGGCGAAGCCCAGGCCCTCCACGGACTCGCTGGAGTAGCTGGAGTACTTGGCGGAGACGATGCCCACCACCTCGCCGTAGCTGTTGAGCAGGGGGCCGCCGGAGTTGCCGGGGTTGATGGAGGCGGTGACCTGGATCATGTTGAAGGGGGTGCCGTCCACGTTGATGGCCCGGTTGACGGAGGAGGCGATGCCCTCGCTCATGGAGAAGGTCAGCTCGCCCAGGGGGTTGCCGATGGCCAGCACGTGGTCGCCCACGTTGAGCTTGTCGCTGTCGCCCAGGGTGACGGCCTGGAGATCGGCGGCGTCGATCTTGATGACGGCGATGTCGTAGTCCTCGTCGCCGCCGATATACCTGGCGTCGTAGGTGTCGCCGTTGTAGAGGGTGACCTTGACGGTGTTGGCGTCCTTGACCACGTGGTAGTTGGTGACGATATAGCCGTCGGTGGTGAGGATGAAGCCGGAGCCGGAGGAGGCGGTCTCCACCGTCTGGCCGAAGAAGTTGGTGCCGCTGCTGCCGGTGACGTTGATGGACACCACGCTGTTGACGTTGGCGGCGTAGACCTCGGCGTCGGTCATCAGCGTCTTGCCGTCCACGCTCTGGAGGGTGACCTCCGCCACGGGACGGGAGCTGACCTGGATGCCGGTCCCGCTGCCGGAGCCGTTCAGGCCGTACACCACGCCGCCGCCCACGGCGCCGCCCAGCAGGGCCGCGCACAGCATCAGCGCCGCGGTGCGGACGCCCGCTCTGCTCTTCTTCACAGGCTTCATCTCCTGGACCGGCTCCTGAGGGCCGGGCTGATAGCCGCCGGAGGCGTACGCGCCGGCATTGCCGGCGGTCTCGCTGCCGTCCTTGCGGTATGTGTAATGATACAGATTCTCTTCGTCGCGATACATAACGGGTTCCTCCTATCTTATGCACGGTCTTCCGTTTTCAAACCAAATCGTAACAACTGATTATGACGAATCCGTGAAGAAACTGCAAGGGTTTTCTGAACTCTGTCCGTTCCTCCCTGACTCTGGTGTCAGTATAGCCGGGGTAACTTAAATTTGTCTGAAAGAGTTTTAAAGCATTTGTGAACCCGGTGTTGAAAATTTTTGAAATCCGTTTGCAGGGACGGCTTTGTGTGCTATGATGAAGGGGACGACTCCCCTGGGAAAGGACGAATGCTTTGCTCAAGATCGAATCCATCAAGCTCCCCCCCGGCGCCGGCATGGCGGAGCTGGCCGCGGAAACCGCACGGCTGCTCCGCGTCCGGGAAAAGGAGATCACCTCGCTGCGGGTACTGCGCCGCAGCATCGACGCCCGGGAAGATGTCCGGGCGGTGTACACCGTGGAGGCCGCCGTCAAGGACGAGGCCGCCGTTTTGAAGCGCTGCCGCAGCAAGAAGGTCTCCCGGCTGATCCGCCGGCCGGGCTATCTGCTGCCGCTGCCCCTGCCCGCCCCGGCACAGCCGCCGGTGGTGGCGGGGGCGGGCCCCGCGGGCCTCTTCGCCGCCCTGGTGCTGGCAAAGGCGGGCCTGCGGCCCATTTTGCTGGAGCGGGGCCGCCCCGTGGAGCAGCGCCGGGCGGACGTGGCGCGCTTCTGGGAAAGCGGCGCTCTGGACCCCGCCTCCAACGTCCAGTTCGGGGAGGGCGGCGCCGGGGCCTTCTCCGACGGCAAGCTCAACACCGGCACCCGGGACATCCGCCACCGCTTCATCCTGGAGACCTTCGTCGCCTGCGGCGCGCCGGAGGACATCCTGGTGGACGCCAAGCCCCACATCGGCACGGACTACCTCTTCCGCACCCTCCAGGGCCTGCGGAACAAGCTCCTGGAGCTGGGGGCGGACATCCGCTTTGAAAGCCGCCTCACCGACGCGGAGATCGCGGACGGCCGCCTCCAAAGCGTCACCGTGGCCGGGCCGGAGGGGACCTACGTCCTGCCCTGCCGCCGCCTGGTGCTCTGCCCCGGCCACTCCGCCCGGGACACCTTTGAAATGCTCCACCGCCGGGGCGTGCCCATGGAGCCCAAGCCCTTCGCCGTGGGCGTGCGCATCGAGCAGCGCCAGGCGGACTGCGACGCCGCCCAGTACCGGCACTGCGCCGGACACCCGGGGCTCCCCGCCTCCACCTATCAATTATCCTGCCACCTGCCCTCCGGCCGCTCCGCCTTCTCCTTCTGCGTCTGCCCCGGCGGGGAGGTGGTGGCCGCCGCGTCCGAGGAGGGCCAGGTGGTCACCAACGGCATGAGCGAATTCGCCCGGGACAAGGAGAACATCAACGGCGCTTTGCTGGTGAACGTCACGCCGGAGGACTTCGGCGGGGATTCCCCCCTGGCGGGCGTGGAATTCCAGCGGCAGCTGGAGCGGTCCGCCTACGCCCTGGGGGGCGGCGGCTACCGGGCCCCCGCCCAGCGGGTGGAGGATTTCCTGGCCGGCCGCCCCTCCGCGGGCCCCGGCCGCATCCGTCCCAGCTACCGTCCCGGCGTCACCTGGACGGATCTGCACCGGTGCCTGCCGCCGTTTGTCTGCGAGACCCTGGCCCAGGCCCTGCCCATCCTGGGCGGGAAGCTCAGGGGCTACGACCAGCCCGACGCCGTGCTCACCGCGGTGGAGAGCCGCAGCTCCTCCCCCGTGCGCATCCCCCGGGACGAGAGCGGCCAGTCCGCCGTCCGGGGCCTGTATCCCTGCGGCGAGGGGGCCGGCTACGCCGGGGGCATCCTCTCCGCCGCCGCCGACGGCATGCGCGCCGCCGAACACATCTGTGAATCCATCTCCAAGGAGGTCAATCATCCATGAGCCGCGACATCTGCATCTTCCAGGATTTCCTCACCGACGACTACCGCGCCCAGATCCAGCGCGCCGCCCGGGAGGCGGGCTTCGTGCCCCACTTCTTCACGGAGAGCCAGTTCGAGGAGGCCAAGGCGTGCCTGCAGCACTGCGAGGTGCTCTACGCCCAGTCCCCCGCCCTGCTGCGCACCGCCCCCGAGACGCTGAAGTGGTACTGCGCCTCCTCCGCCGGCGTGGACGTCTACTGCCAGAACGACGGCATCTTCGCCAATCCCGACTGCCTGCTCTCCAACTCCAACGGCTACGGCGTCACCATCGCCGAGTACGTGGTGATGGTGACGCTGCTGCTGCTGCGCCGGATGCCGGAGTACGCCGCTCCCCTGATGGCCCGCCAGTGGCCCGCTCCCATGCCCATCCGGTCCATCCGGGACAGCGAGATCACCATCCTGGGCGCCGGCAACATCGGCAGCAACGTGGCCCAGCGGATGCGGGGCATGGGCGCCGGGAAGATCATCGGCATCAGCCGCAGCGGCAGGGCCCGGGAGGACGTGTACGACGAGATGCACCCCATCAGCGCCCTGGACGATCTGCTGCCCAAGGTGCAGATCCTGGTGATGGCCCTGCCCGGCACGGCGGAGACCGCCGGCATCCTCAGCCGGGAGCGCATCGCCCTGCTGCCCCGGGACGCCATCGTGGTGAACGTGGGCCGGGGCACCGCCATCGACCAGCCCGCCCTGGTGGAGGCCCTCAACGCCGGGCGCATCGCCGGCGCGGCCCTGGACGTGATGATGCCGGAGCCCCTGCCGGCGGACGATCCCCTCTGGAGCGCCAAAAACGTGGTGCTGACGCCCCACATCTCCGGCAACCTCACCCTGGGCCACACCTGCCAGGCCAACGTGGACATGTTCTGCGAGGATCTGGCCAACTACGCCGCGGGCCGGAAGCTGGCCCATCTGGTGGACCGCACCCGGGGCTACTGATACATCCGTACCAAATTTTCAGAAAGAAGGGTATTGATTTATGGATCGTTTCGTGTTCTACTCCCCCACGCTCTTCGCCTTCGGTGACGGCGAGGAGGAAAACACCGGCGCCCTGGTGCGCCGGTTCGGCGGCAGCAAGGTCCTGCTGGTGTACGGCGGCGGCTCCATCAAGCGCAACGGCGCCTATGACGCCGTCACCGCCTCCCTGACGGCGTCCGGCATCCCCTACCTGGAGCTCTCCGGCGTCCAGGCCAACCCCCGCAGCGGCAAGGTGTACGAGGGCATCGAGCTCTGCCGCCGGGAGGGCGTGGACTTCCTGCTGGCGGTGGGCGGCGGCTCCGTCATCGACACCGCCAAGGCCATCGCCTTCGGCGTGCCCTACGACGGGGACTTCTGGGACTTCTTCACCGGCAAGGCCAGGATCGAGACCACGCTGCCCGTGGGCACCGTGCTGACCATCTCCGCCGCCGGCAGCGAGGGCAGCGACAGCTGCGTCATCACGCTGGAGGAGGGGAACCTGAAGTGGGGCTGCCCCAAGACCGACGTGATCCGCCCCAAGTTCTCCGTCCTGAACCCCCGCTACACCTGCTCCCTGCCCGCCTACCAGACCGCCAGCGGCGCGGCGGACATGATCGCCCACATCTGCGAGCGGTACTTCACCAACACCCCCGACGTGAACCTGACGGACCGTCTGTGCCACGCCCTGCTGAAAACCATCCTGGAAGCCGCCCCCAAGGCCATCGCCGACCCCAACGACTACGCCGCCCGGGCGGACCTCATGTGGGCGGGCATGCTGGCCCACAACAACAGCTGCGGCATCGGCCGGGTCCAGGACTGGGCCAGCCACCAGATCGAGCACGAGCTCTCCGCCTTCTATGACTGCGCCCACGGCGCGGGACTGGCGGTGGTGATGCCCGCGTGGATGGAGTTCGTCATGGACCACGACGTGATGCGCTTTGCCAAATTCGCCGTGGAGGTGTTCGGCTGCGAGATGGACTTCGCCCACCCCGAGAACACCGCCAGGGCCGGCATCGCCCGGCTGCGGGAATTCTTCCGCTCCCTGGGCCTGCCCGTGACCCTCTCCGAGATCGGCGCCAAGGAAGAGGACATCCCCGCCATGGTGGCCCACCGGGCGGAAAAGCCCGCGGGCTTCCCCTACGGCGGCTTCGTCAAGATCGGTCCGGAGGAGATGGAGGCCATTTTGCGCCTGTGCGCCAAGGCCTGAGCCCCGGAATAAAAACGCCCGCCGGAGAGCTGCTCTCCGGCGGGTCTTTTTGCGCAAGCCGCGCCTTGTGCCTCAGCGGAACTCCCCGGGCCGCATGCGGAAGGTGGCCTGGAAGGCCCGAAGGAAGGTGGAGTACTCCCGGAAGCCCGCCTGCTCCGCCGCCTTCATCACCGGCACCCCCTCCCGGATCAGCTCCCCCGCCCGCAGCAGCCGCTTCTGGGTGACGTACTGGTGGACGGTGTAGCCGGTGACGGCCTTGAACCGGTGCATGAGGTAGTAGCGGCTGAGGTAGAACCGCCCCGCCAGGGCGTCCACCGAGAGGTCCGCCGTAAGGTGGGAGGCGATGTAGCGCAGCATCTCCTCCAGCTTGGGGTCCACCCGGTAGCTGTCCCGCTCCTCCTGGGCGGTGCGGGAGCGCAGCAGATCCCGGTTGACGGTGATGAGCAGCTGCTGGCACAGGGTGTCCGCCATCCGCGCCGCCCCGAACTCCGACGAGCGCAGGGCCTGCTCCATCTGCTGAAAGACCTGCATATACGCAAGCCGGGCCTCCCCGTCGGTGCGCAGCAGGTGGAACCCCCGCTGCCCCGCCGAGCGGAAGCAGGTGTCCAGCGGCTCCCCGGGGTCGCTGCGCTCCGCCAGCCACTGCCGGTCCAGCCACACCACGATGCGCTCATAGGGCTCCGCCGGGTCGATGACGGGCCTGTGGATCAGGCTCCGGGGCACCAGCAGCAGGTCCCAGGGCCGGAGGAAATACGTCACGCCCTCCACGACGTAGGTGACCCTGCCCCCCAGCAGCAAAATCAGCTTGTGGAAGTCGTGATAGTGGAACTCCAGCCGCTGGGCCCGGCTGTCCTTGAGATGGAACAGCCGGAACCCCTCCTTCAGATAGCCACGCCGGTCCGCGCCGCCTTCGCTCATGCCGTCCGCCCCCTTTCTCCCGTCCATCTTACCGCACTTTTCCCCCCGGCGCAAGGTGCGTCCCGCCGGCGGAAAAAGGCGGGGAGCGTCTTGTTTTTTTCCCGCCGCCTTGCTATACTGTGAGGTTGAAAGACCATGGCAAAGGAGGCCATCTATGAGCTACGCCGACACGCTGTTCCTGCAGAACTGCCGGGACATCCTGGAAAACGGTGTCTGGGACACCGACCAGGCCGTCCGCCCCCGGTGGGACGACGGCGCCCCCGCCCACACCATCAAGAAATTCGGCATCGTCAACCGCTACGACCTGCGGCAGGAATTCCCCATCCTCACCCTGCGCCGGACCTACTGGAAGACCGCCGTGGACGAGCTTTTGTGGATCTGGCAGAAGAAGTCCAACAACATCCGCGACTTAAACGCCCACATCTGGGACCAGTGGGCCGACGAGACCGGCTCCATCGGCAAGGCCTACGGCTACCAGCTGGGCATCAAGCACATCTATCCGGAAGGCGAGATGGACCAGGTGGACCGGGTGCTCTACGATCTCAAGCACAACCCCGCCTCCCGCCGGATCATGACGAACCTCTACAACTTCCGGGACCTCCACGAGATGCACCTCTACCCCTGCGCCTACTCCATGACCTTCAACGTCTCCGGGAACGTCCTCAACGCCATTTTGAACCAGCGCAGCCAGGACATGCTGGCCGCCAACAACTGGAACGTGGTGCAGTACGCCGTACTGGTGCACATGTTCGCCCAGGTCAGCGGCCTGGTGGCGGGGGAGCTGGTCCACGTCATCGCCGACGCCCACATCTACGACCGCCACGTGCCCATCGTGGAGAAGATGCTCGCCCAGACCCCCGCCCCGGCCCCCACATTCAAAATGGATCCCGCCGTCACAGACTTTTACGCCTTCACCCGGGACAGCTTCTCCCTGGAGGGCTATGCCCCCGCCCCCTTTGACGACAAGATCCCCATTGCCATTTGAGGTGAGAATCGTATGAATGCCATCGTGATCGTGGACAAGAACTGGGCCATCGGCCGGGAGGGAGGGCTCCTTTTCTCCCTGCCCGGCGACATGAAGCGCTTCCGCGCCCTGACACTGGACGGCACGGTGATCCTGGGCCGCAAGACCCTGGACACCTTCCCCGGCGGCAGGCCCCTGCCCCGGCGGCGGAACCTGGTGGTGACCCGGAACCCGGAGTTTGCCCGGGAGGGGGCGGAGGTGTTCCCCAGCACCCAGGCCGCCCTGGAGGCCGCCGCAGGCGAGGACGGCGACAAGCTCTGGGTCATCGGCGGCGGCAGCATCTATACCGCGCTGCTGCGCCAGTGCAAACGGGCCTATGTCACCAAGGTGGACGCCGCCGCTCCGGACGCCGACACCTTCTTCCCCAACCTGGACAAGCTCCCGGGCTGGGAGGTGGCGTCCGTCAGCGAGCCGGTGGAGGAAAACGACCTCACCTACCGCTTCGTGGACTACATCAACACCGCCGTCTGACGCACAAAAAAGGCCCGCCGGATAACCGGCGGGCCTTTTCCCGTGTCCCGGGGCGGAAATGCCGCATTGTAATTTCCGCCGGGACCGTGTATAATGGAACAAACGTACCACATGAGAGGAGGCGCGCCATGGCGGATCTGTCCACCGACATCCAGTACATCAAAGGCATCGGTCCCCAGCGGGCCAAGGCCCTGGGAAAGCTGGGCATCGCCACGCTGCAGGACCTCATCTCCTGGTTCCCCCGGCGCTACGAGGACCGCACGGCGCTGCGGACCATCGCCCAGCTCCAGCCCGGGGAGACCGCCTGCGTGGCCGCCATGGTGGCCGCGCCGCCCGCCCTCTCTCACATCCGCCGGGGGCTGGATCTGGTGAAGCTCCGGGCGGTGGATGAAACCGGCGTGCTGGAGGTGACCTTCTTCAACCAGACGTGGCTGAAAAACCAGCTGCGCCAGGGGGAGACCTATGTGTTCTGCGGCCGGGCGGAGGGCAGCCTCCTGCACCGGCGGATGGCCTCCCCCATCGTGGAGCCCCTGGGCCGCCGGGAGGCCACCTGCCGCATCGTGCCCATCTATCCCCTCACCGCCGGGGTGAGCCAGCTGCTGCTGTCCCGGTCCGTCCGCCAGGGGCTGGACGCCTGCACCGGCATCCTGCCCGACGTGCTGCCGGACGAGGTGCGGCAGGCCCACCAGCTCTGCCGCATCCAGTACGCCTATGAGAACATCCACTTCCCCGAGAGTCCCGAGGCGCTGGACCTGGCCCGGCGGCGGCTGGCCTTCGAGGAGCTGTTCCTCTTCACCATCGGCCTGGGGCGGCTGCGCCGCCGCCGGGAGGTGGTCCATACGGCCCCCATGGCCGATGCGGACATGGAGGTCTTTTACCGCGCCCTGCCCTTCGCCCTGACCCAGGCCCAGCGGCGGTGCATCGACGAGGCCCTCACCGATATGCGCTCCGGCGTGCCCATGAACCGCCTGTGCCAGGGGGACGTGGGCTCCGGCAAGACCATGGTGGCCGCCGCCTGCGCCTACTTCTGCGTGCGCAATCGCCGCCAGGCGGCGCTGATGGCCCCCACGGAGATCCTGGCCCGGCAGCACTATGCCGGGCTCTCCGCCCTGCTGGAGCCGCTGGGGGTGCGCTGCGCCCTGCTCACCGGCTCCACCCCCGCCGGGGAGAAGCGGACGATCTCGGCGGGCCTTGCCTCCGGGGAGATCTCCTTCGTCATCGGCACCCACGCCCTGCTCACCGGCGCCGTGGCCTGGGCGGACCTGGGCCTGGTGGTGACGGACGAGCAGCACCGCTTCGGCGTGGCCCAGCGGGCGGCCCTGGCGGCCAAGGGGTCCCATCCCCACACCCTGGTGATGTCCGCCACCCCCATCCCCCGGACGCTGGCCCTGATCCTTTACGGCGATCTGGACGTGTCCGTCATCGACCAGCTGCCCCCCGGCCGCCGCAGCGTCAAGACCTACGCCGTCCCCGGCAGCTACCGCCCCCGGATCTACGACTTTATCCGCAGGCAGCGCCTGGAGGGACGGCAGACGTACATCGTCTGCCCCATGGTGGAAGAGAGCGAGGACGAGGCCGCGGGCGAGCGCAAGGCGGTGACGGAGTACGCCGGGATGCTGCAGCGGGAGGTATTTCCGGACCTGAAGGTATCCTTCGTCCACGGCCGGATGAAGCCCCGGGAGAAGGACGCCGTCATGGCAGCCTTTGCCGCCGGGGAGACGGACATCCTGGTGTCCACCACCGTCATCGAGGTGGGGGTGGACGTGCCCAACGCCTCCGTGATGGTCATCGAGAACGCCGAGCGCTTCGGCCTCAGCCAGCTCCACCAGCTCCGGGGCCGGGTGGGCCGGGGGAGCCACCAGTCCTACTGCATCCTGATCTCCGACAACCGCAGCGAGGAGACCCGGCAGCGGCTGGAGGTGATGACCCGCACCACCGACGGCTTCCGCATCGCCGAGGAGGATCTGCGCCTCCGGGGGCCGGGGGACTTTTTCGGTCAGCGCCAGCACGGATTGCCGGGCCTGCGGGTGGCGGACATCGGCTGCGACACCCTGCTTTTGAAGGAGGCCCAGGCGGCGGCGGAGGACCTGCTGGCCCGGGACCCGGACCTTGCCACCTGTCCCGCCGCGGCAGAGCGGGTGGCGGCGCTGTTCGCCAGAACGCCGACGCCATGAACTGAGGGCGCGCCCTTGTCAATGAGGCCCCCGTATGCTATCCTGAAAAAAAGGGCGCGCTGCGCGTCCCCCACGAAGGAGGGGTCCTCTATGCGCATCCGTCCCAACACGCTCTGGCGCGTGCCGGTGTTCTGCGCCGCGGCCGGCGCCGCCGTCTTTTACCTCACGGTGTACCTGGGCAGATTCTTCGTGATCGTGGAGACCACCGGGGCCGACGGGACCACAACGGTCTCCGCCGATCCCCTGCGCTCCGCGATCCTGAATGGCGTATTCTTTATTCTGGTGCTGCTGGCAGGCACGCTGTGGGCCTTCCGGTCCATGACCCGCCGGGAGATCGCCGCCGGCGCCGCCATCTTCGCCGCCGCGGACGCGGCGGTGTGCCTGCTGCAGATCTTGGCGCCGCAGCTGCTCCTCCCGCTCTCCTTTCCGGTCACCCTGCTCCAGAGCTGGACCGCCATTGCCACCTCTGCCCTGTTCCGTCTCACCGGTCATCTGGAGGTCTCGGCGTTCCTGGCGTGCCTGGCCCCCTTCCTCTTCGTCCCCTTCGGGAGACGGTCCCTGTGACAAAAAATCACGCGGCAGCCTTTCCGGCTGCCGCGTTTTTATTTCAGCTCGTCCAGGGTCAGGGAGAAGCTCTCCAGGAACGTCTCCAGGAAATAGGAGACCTCCGGCAGTCCGTACCCCTCCAGGGCCGCCCGGGTCTGGGCCGCCGCCTCCCGGAACTCCATGTTCCCGGCCTTCAGCTCCTCCACGCACTTGATATACGCCGAGAGCTTGTCCGCCGCCTTCACCAGCCGGGCGGTCTCTTCGTCCCGGATGGTGAGGATGGGGGCGTACACCGGCTGCAGGTCCTCCGGCAGCATGGCCAGGAGCTTCTGCTCCGCCACCGCCTCCACATCCTTGTACGCCTCCCGGATGGCGGGGTTGTGGTACTTGATGGGGGTGGGCATGTCGCCGGTGAGGATCTCCCCGGCGTCGTGGTACAGCGCCGCCACCGCCACCGCCCCGGGGTCTGTGTGGCCGCCGAAGCGCTGGTTGCGGATCACCGCCAGGGCGTGGGCCAGCACCGCCACCTGATGGCTGTGCTCCTGGACGTTTTCCTGGGCGGTGTTGCGCATCAGCGCCCAGCGCTGGATGAAGCGCATCCGGGAAATGTAGGCGAAAAAGTGACTTCTCATACCGTCTCCTCCAGGATCTCCCCGTGCAGCGCCTGGCCGTCGGTGCCGGTGATGCGCACGGAGCGGATGGCATTGTGCAGCCCCTCCCCGGGAGCCAGCACCTCCATGTAGTTGGGAGCGTGGCCGAAGAAGGCGCCGTCCCGGGGCTGCTCGAAGAGCACCGGGTACACCTGTCCCACGCACCCCTCCAGATACTTCCGCCGCAGCCGGGCGGCCGTCTCCGAGGCCCGGGCGGCCCGCTCCTCCTTCACCGCCTTGGGGACCTGCTCCATGTCTGCCGCCGGAGTGCCGGGGCGGACGGAGTAGGGGAAGATGTGCATCTGGGCAAAGCCGCACTGCTCCAGGAAGCGGAGCGTCTGGGCAAACTCCGCCTCCGTCTCCCCAGGAAAGCCGGTGATGAGGTCCGTGGTGATGGCGGGACGGTCAAAATATTGGTTCAAAAGCGCAACAGAGTGCGCATACCGGGCGGTGTCGTACTTGCGGTTCATCCGCTGGAGGGTCTCGTCGCACCCGCTTTGCAGGGACAGGTGGAACTGGGGGCAGAGGTTCGGCAGCGCCGACGCCCGGCGGCAGAAGTCCTCCGTGATGGTCCGGGGCTCCAGGCTCCCCAGGCGGATCCGCAGGTCCGGCACGGCGGCGCACACCGCCTCCATGAGGTCGATGAGGGTCCGGCCGTCCCTGAAGTCCCGGCCCCAGGAGGAGATCTCGATGCCGGTGAGGACGATCTCCCGGTATCCCGCCCCCGCCAGCTGCCGGGCCTGGTCCGCCGCCGTCTCCAGCGGCGCCGAGCGCACCGGTCCCCTGGCGTAGGGGATGATGCAGTAGGAGCAGAAATTGACGCAGCCGTCCTCCACCTTCAGCATGGCCCGCGTCCGCTCCCCCATGCCGCCGGGGGGCAGCACCTCGAAGTCCCGGCGGCGCAGGGAGTCCCCGATGGACTCCAGACGGCGCCGCTCCCGCACCGTCTCCTCCAGCAGATCCAGGAAGGCCATGCGGTCCCCGGTGCCGGCGATGAGGTCCGCGTCCAGCCGCCGTGCCTCGTCGGCGTGGGTCTGGGAGTAGCAGCCGCACACCGCCACCACCGCTCCCGGATGGGTCCGCCGGGCCCGGTGGATCACCTGCCGGGACTTCTGGTCGCTGACGGCGGTGACGGAGCAGGTGTTCACCACATAGGCGTCCGCCGCCTGGGAAAAGGGCACCACCTCATGTCCCCGGGCCCGCAGCGCCTGCTCCATGGCCTGGGTCTCGTACTGGTTGACCTTGCAGCCCAGGGTGTAAATCGCAACTTTCATGGTTTCTCCTTGCGCTTTTCGCAAATTCTCTATATAATAGTTAGGCTTTCCTGATTATACTTGGATTTTCTCCAATGAGCAAGCCCCAAGAAAAGGAGTTATGGACATGATCTATCTGGACCACGCCGCCACCACCCCGGTGCCCCGGGCGGTGGCGGACGCCATGTACGCCGTGCTGACGGAGCAATTCGGCAATCCCAGCGCCCAGTATCCCCTGGGCCTGGAGATGAAGCATCAGGTGTCCGCCTGGCGCAGGACCGTGGCGGAGGCCGCGGGCTGCGGGGAGCGGGAGCTGTTTTTCACCTCCTGCGGCACCGAGGGGGACAACTGGGCCATCCAGGCGGCCCTGTGGCAGAACCGCCGCCTGGGCCGCCACATCGTCACCACCGCCGTGGAGCACAGCGCCGTGCTGGAGTGCTGCCGGTGGATGGAGCGCCAGGGCTGCGAGGTGACGTACCTCCAGCCCGACGGGCAGGGGAACATCACCGCCCAGCAGGTGCTGGAGGCGGTGCGGCCGGACACGGCGGTGGTCAGCGTCATGATGGTGAACAACGAGCTGGGCAACGTCTACCCCATCCCGGACATCGCCCGGGGCCTGGCCCAGCGCAACCCCAAGACGCTGCTCCACACCGACGCCGTCCAGGGCTTTTTGAAGGTGCCCTTCGCCTTCCGCACCCTGGGGGCGGACTTCGTCACCCTCTCCGCCCACAAGATCGGCGGCCCCAAGGGCATCGGCGCGCTGTGCATCGGCCCCCGGGTCCGCAATCCCCGGCCCCTGCTGCCCGGCGGCGGCCAGGAGCAGGGCCTGCGGCCCGGCACGGAGGCCACCGCCCAGATCGCAGGCTTCGCCAGGGCCGTGGAGCTGCGGACGCAGGACCTCCCCGCCGCGCTGGAGGCAATGGCGGCCCTCCGGGCCTATGCCGCAGAGCAGCTGTCCCGGATCCCGGACGTGCAGATCCTGGGGGGCGGCGCGCCCCACATCCTGGCGCTGTCCCTGGCGGGCTGGCCCAGCCAGAACATCGTCAACGACCTGGGCAGCCAGGGCATCTGCATCTCCGCCGGGTCCGCCTGCCACCAGGGCAAGCCCAGCCACGTGGTGGCGGCGCTGAAGCTTTCCAAGCGGGTCTCCGGCGGCACCATCCGCCTGAGCTTCGGCCCGGAGACCACCCGGGCGGACATCGACGCCTGCGCCGACGCCCTGCGGCGCCACCACGACACCCGGATGCCCATGCTGTAACTTTCCCACTCAAGGAGCTTTGAAACCGTCATGCTGTACTATCTGCGCCGGGAACCCGGCTTTTACAAGCGGCTGACCATGCTGGCACTGCCGCTGGTGCTGCAGAACCTCATCACCACCTCCCTGGGCTTTGTGGACACCTTCATGGTGGGCCTGCTGGGCGACTACGAGCTCTCCGCCGTCACCGCCGCCAACGCCCCCATCTTTTTGATCCAGGTCATCATCTTCGGCCTCATGAGCGGGCTGACCATCCTGGTGAGCCAGTACTGGGGCAAACAGGACATGGCCGCCATCAACCGCTGCATGGGCTTTGCCATGTACGTGGGGCTGCTGATCACCGTCCTCACTGCCCTGGTGCTCTATGTGTTCCCCCATCAGGTCCTCTCCCTGGTGACCAACAACGCCGTGCTGGTGGAGATGGGCGCGCCGTACCTGAAGATCGTGGGCATCTCCTACGTGTTCAACGCGGTGAGCAGCGTGTATGTGAGCATGCAGCGCAGCGCGGAGAATCCCTCCCTGGGCATGAAGATCTTCGCCTGCTCCATGCTCCTCAACACCTTTTTGAACTACTGCCTGATCTTCGGCAAGTTCGGCGCCCCGGCCCTGGGCATCACCGGCGCCGCCATTGCCACCCTCACCGCCCGCATCGCGGAGTTCGCGCTGGTGGCGCTGTACGCCGCCTTCAGCCGCCGGGTGCCCCTGATGCCGGGGCTGCTGCTGCGCCCCGGCACCGCCACCGCCCGCAGCTTCATCCGCTACGCCACGCCGGTGCTGGTGAACGAATCCCTCTGGGGCCTGGGCACCACGGTGATGACCGCCATCCTGGGCCATATGGCCGACAGCGCCGACATGCTGGCGGCCTACACCATCATGGGCAACATCGACAAATTCACCACCGTCTCCTGCTTCGGCCTGGCGGGGGCCACCGCCGTGATCCTGGGCAAATCCATCGGGGAGGGCCTGCCCAAGCAGCGGATCTACGATCTGAGCTGGTGTTTGCTGCTGGTGTCCTTCCTGCTGGGCGTGGGACTGGCGGCGGTGCTGGCCGCGGCGCTGCCCACGCTGTTCATCCCCTACCTCTATCCCCTCTTCAGCCTCTCCCCCCTGGCCACGGAGGCCGCCGCCACGCTGTGCGTGGTGTATCTGGTGCTGCTGCCCCTGAAGTCCTTCGACATCTCCAACATCACCGGCGTGCTGCGCTCCGGCGGCGACGTGCGGATGGCCACCATCATCGACCTGGTGCCGCTGTGGGGCGTGGCGGTGCCTCTGACGGCGCTGTGCGCCCTGGTGCTGGAGGCACCGCTGCCCCTGGTGTGCATCGGCATCTACTCGGAGAACCTGTGCAAGATGCCCTGGGGCGTATGCCGCCTGCGCAGCCGCAAGTGGATCAACGACGTCACGGGAGGCGCGTCATGAGCCTCTTCCGCTGCCCCGTCTGCGGCGCGCCCCTGACCCGGGAGGCCGCCGCCTACCGCTGCCCCGCCCGGCACAGCTTCGACATCGCCCGGGAGGGCTACACCTACCTGCTGCCCCCCAACCAGAAGCACTCCGCCGCCCCCGGCGACGACAAGGGCATGGCCGCCGCCCGGCGGGAATTCCTCTCCAAAGGGTATTACGCCCCGCTTTTGAATACCCTTTGTAGTCGAGTTTTGGCGCTTACCGGCGAAGCCCCGGCGATCCTGGACGCCGGCTGCGGGGAGGGCTACTACACCAGCGGCATCTGTCAGGCGCTGCTGGCGGCGGGCCGGTCCCCCCGCATGGCGGGCACCGACATCTCCAAGTCCATCCTCCGCTACGCCGCCCGGCGGGAAAAGGCGGCGGAGTTCGCCGTGGCCTCGTCCTATCACCTGCCCCTGGCGGACGGCTGCCTGGACCTGCTGCTGGACTGCTTTTCCCCCCTGGCGCTGGAGGAATTCCGGCGGGTGCTGCGGCCCGGCGGCCACTTCCTCTACGTGGTGCCCGGACCGGAGCACCTGTGGCAGCTCAAGGAGGTGCTCTACGACCATCCCTACCCCAACGAGGAGCAGGAGACGCCCTACGAGGGCTTTGCCTACCGGGAGATCGCGGCGGTGGAGGACACCGTTGCCCTGACCTCCCAGGCCGACATCCACGCCCTGTTCCAGATGACCCCCTACTACTGGAAAACGCCCCGGGCCGGGGCGGAACGGCTGGCGGCGCTGGAGACGCTCTCGTGCCGCATCTCCTTCCGCGTCCACATCTTCCAAAAGCTGTAAAGAAAAAAGCCTTGTCCCCACGGAATGGGGACAAGGCTTTTTCGTTCCTCATGCAAAGCGCGGCACCAGCACGCCGGCGGTGTCCGCCGCCGCGGTAAAGCCGCTGCCCTTCAAACGGTGCACCGCCTCCGCCGGCCAAAGGGCCAGAAACGGCTCCACGCCGCCTACGTTGGGCAGTCCATAGGGGGCGTGGCGGTAATGCATGGGCACCGCGAACCGGGGGGCAAGGGCATCGCACGCCGCCTTGGCCCCGGCGGCGTCCACGGTGTACACGCCGCCCACCGGCACCAGTACGCCGTCCACCGCGCCGATGTCCGCCAGCTGCTCCGGGGAGAGCGGATGGCCCAGATCCCCCAGGTGGGCCACGGTGGCGCCCCCGGCGGTGAGCACGTGGATGGTGTTGGGCCCCCGCAGGGCGCCGCCGGCGTCGTCGTGGAAGCACGGCACCGTGCGGACGGTAAAGGGACTCTCCCGCCCGGGCAGCAGGCGCACCCGGTCCGCGGCGGCGTGGTCGAAATGCCCGTGGCTGCACAGCACCGCATGGGCCTCCGCATCCAGCTCCGGATAGCCCTCCACCCCGGTGTAGGGGTCCAGCACGATCCGGTATCCGTCCTCCTCCAGCATGAAACAGGCGTGGCCCAGCCAAGTGATCTTCATCGCCATTCCTCCTGACCGTGAGATTCCGGGGCCCATGCCCCGTTTCTCACAGTATATCAGACTTTGGGCGGATTGTCATGCCTGTCCTGCGCATCCCGGCGCGCCCTGCGCCGCACCTGGCGCACCGCCACTGCGGCGATCACCGCCAGCAGCACCAGCCAGATCCAGCCGTAGGCCACCGCCAGGGCCAATCCCTCCAGCACGTCCCCGAAGCTCCGCAGTCCGCCGGAGAAGGCCGCGCCCAGCCGCTGGCCGAAGCCGCCGGGGGCCTGCTTCTCGCCGGAGAGCTGGTAGACCTCGGAGAGGGTGAGGTACACCGTGGCGTAATCCACCAGGGCGTCGTAGTGCTGCAGCGTGCCGGAGAGGTCGTCGATCTGCTGCTCCGTCTCGGAGATGGCGGACTCGATGGTGATGATGTCCTCCATGTTCTCCGCCTGCTGCAAAAGGCTCTGGAGCCGCTCCAGCTTGATCTGCTGGGTCCTGAGCCGTCCCTCCGTGTCGTAGTAGGCCTCGGAGACGTCCTCCTTGGCGCTGTTGCTCCACAGGACGCTGCACAGTTCCCCGGTCTGGTCCAGGAAGGTCTGGTACTGTTCCGCGGGCACCCGGACGGTGTACTCCGCCCAGCGGTAGTCCCCGCTGCGGTTGTCCACGCTGCTGGACTCGAAGTAGCCCCCCAGCTCCTCCGTCAGCGACGCCAGGCGCTGCGCCGTCTCGTCGAAGGCGGTGGTCTCCAGCTCCATCCGGGCCGTCAGGATCAGCTTCTGCTCCCGCAGCGCCGTCCCCGCGTCGGTGCCGCCGCTGCTGCTGAGGGCCTCCTCCGGCGCGGCGTCCATCACCGCGTCGTTGGCCGCGGCGCTCTCCGACGTCCCTCCGGCGGCGCCGCAGCCCGCCAGGGCCAGCAGCAGCACCAGGGCCAATACCATGGCAAAAAGCTTCCTTCCGTTCATCGTCCTTCCTCCTTTTTGTGCCTCCGGGGGAGGTCATTTGTCCGTTTAGACGCGACAGCGGAGAAAAAGTTCCCTGCTTTTCCCGCCCGGCCAGGGGAGTTTTTCCGCCCTCCCTTGCCTTTTGCGCCCGGGCGCGGTACAATGGGTTCTGGCTTTTGCTGGAAGCCGCTTACATATGAGAATCGAGGGGGAACCGTATCATGACCTATGAGGAAGTGCTGGCCCAGGCCAGGACCTGCATGGGACCGTACTGCAAGTCCTGCCCGGTGTGCAACGGCCTGGCCTGCCGCAACACCATCCCCGGCCCCGGCGCCAAGGGGCTGGGCACCGGCTTCATCCGCAACTATCAGAAGTGGCAGGAGCTGTGCGTCAACATGGACACCATCTGCGAGAACAAGCCCGCGGACACGTCCTTCACGCTCTTCGGCCAGCAGGTGGACCTGCCGGTGTTCGCCGCTCCCGTGGGCGCCATGACGCTGCACTACGGCGACAAGTATGACGACCTGGCCTACAACGACATTCTGGTGCCCGCCTGCGCCCAGGCCGGCATCGCCGCCTTCACCGGCGACGGCACCAACCCCGCCGTGATGGAGGGCGCGGCGGCGGCGCTGAAGAAGGCCGGCGGCCGGGGCGTGCCCACCATCAAGCCCTGGAACATGGACACCGTCCGGGAAAAGCTGGAGCTGGTGAAGGCGGCCGATCCCTTCGCCATCGCCATGGACATCGACGCCGCAGGCCTGCCCTTCCTGAAGAACATGACGCCGCCTGCCGGCAGCAAGACCGTGGAGGAGCTGCGGCAGATCGTATCCTGGGCGGAAAAGCCCTTCATCCTCAAGGGCATCATGACGGTGGAGGGCGCCAGAAAGGCCCTGGAGGCCGGCGCCAGCGGCATCGTGGTGTCCAACCATGGCGGCCGGGTGCTGGACCAGTGCCCCGCCACCGCCGAAGTGCTGCCTGCCATCGCCGACGCCGTGGGCGGCAAGATGACCATCCTGGTGGACGGCGGCATCCGCACCGGCATGGACGTGTTCAAGGCCCTGGCCCTGGGCGCCGACGCGGTGCTCATCGGCCGTCCCTTCGTGAACATGGTCTACGGCGGCGGCGCCCAGGGCGTGGCGGTGCTGGTCGCGAAGCTCAAGGCGGAGCTGGCCGACACCATGGCCATGTGCGGCGCCCACTCCCTGGCGGAGATCCGGCGCTCCATGCTCTTCGGATTCTGAACCCATGCAAAAAAGCGGGAAGGACAGCCGTCCTTCCCGCTTTGCTTTTGGTGTCACAGCTCGGTCTTCCACAGGCCGTGGAGGTTGCAGTAGGCGTACACCGCCGCTGCCTTCTCGCCCTCCGCCAGGACGAAGGCCGCCTCCGGCGCCTGGCCGGGCTTGAGATGGCGCACCTGGAAGCCGTTTTCCGTCTCCAGCAGCACCCAGGCGATGTGGTGCTCCTCCGTCATGGGATGGGCCACGGAACCCACCGCCGCACGGATCACGCTGCCCTCCGCCGTCACGGCGGGGACGTGCTTTTCCACGGCGGCGTCCTTCACGCCGGCCTCCAGCAGCTGCATGGGCTTGCCGCAGCACACCATGGGCACGCCGCTGTCCGTCAGCTTCACCGCAATGTTTCCGCAGGTCTCGCAAATATAGATCTTCATGGATGATCCTCCCTTTCATGCAGATGCGGGCGGCTCCCCCGCATCGGAGAAGCCCCGTTCACTGCTGTCATTCTATCCCCGGCGGCGGGAAAAATCAGTTGCATCCGCAACATTTCTCAGATCTTTCCGGTCCTTGCAGGCAAGCGCCTCCGGACGGAAAGGTCCGGAGGCGCTTTGGATGTTTTACACGTAGTTGCAGACCCGGGCGATGGCCATTTCGGTATAGCCCAGGGACTCGGCCTTGGTCTGCTTGCCGCTGGCCACGTCCACCACCAGCTTCAGCAGTTCCTCGCCCATCTCCTGGAGGTCGCCGCCGTAGATCAGGGGAGAGGCGTCCACGTCCATGTTGTCGATCATGTTGGCGTAGGTGATGCGGTTGCCGGTGATCTTGATGACCGGCGCGATGGGGTTGCCGGTGGGGGTGCCCCGGCCGCTGGAGAACACCACGATCTGGGCGCCGCCGGCCACCATGGCCGCCACGGAGGAGGGATCGTGGCCCGGCGTGTCCATGATCACCAGGCCCTTGTTGGGCTCCACCTGCTTGGCGTAGTCGTAGACCTCCATGACGGGGGAGTGGCCGCCCTTGTGGATGCAGCCCAGGGACTTCTCCTCCAGGGTGGTGATGCCGCCGGCCTTGTTGCCGGGAGAGGGATTGCCCTTGCGGACCTCCTCGCCCACCATGGCCAGGGCCTTTTCATAGCGGTGCACGATGTCGAAGATGCGGTCCCGCACCTCGGGGGTGGCGGCGCGGCGGGCCAGGATGTGCTCGGCGCCGATGAACTCGGTGGTCTCGGAGAGGATGGAGGTGGCGCCCGCCTCCACCAGCATGTCGGACAGCTGGCCGATGAGGACGTTGGCGGCCAGGCCGCTGGTGGGATCGGAGCCGCCGCACTCGGTGCCCAGGATCAGCTCGGACAGGGGGAACTTCTCCTTCTGGAGCATGGAGGCCTCCTCCACCATCTCCTTGGCATAGCGCACGGCCATGTCGATGGCCTTCAGGGTGCCGCCGGCCTCCTGGATGATGACCTGCTTGAGGGGCTTGTTGGTGCGCTCCTGGATGGCCTTCACCACCAGATCCATCTGGCAGTTCTCACAGCCCAGGGACACCACCACGGTGCCGTAGATGTTGGGGTTGGCGGCATAGCCTGCCATGACGTCCATGGTCAGCTGCTGGTCCGGCGCCACCTGGGCGCAGCCCTGCTGGTTGTTGAAGGTGACGGAGCCCACCACCTGCTGGGAGATGATGCGGGTGGTGTCAGAGGCGCAGATGCTGGCGGGCAGGATCAGGACCTTGTTGCGAATGCCCACGCGCCCGTCCGGGCGGCGATAACCGTAGAATTCCATATCGTTCCCTCTCTTTCAGACTTTTTCTTCCAGATTTTCCCGGTGGCCTTCCACATTGTGGGTGTGGACGTGCTCGCCGGTCTTGATGTCCTGGGAGGCGATGCCGATGTGCTCGCCGTACTTGACCACAGGCTCGCCCTTGGCAATGTCCCGGATGGCGATCTTGTGGTAGATGATGACATCCTGGACGGCGGTGATGGTGACATCCTTGCCGTCCACGGCATAGGTGACGGCATCGCCCTTGGCGATGGGCTCGATGGCGACGGCCACGTTGTCCTTGCCGTCGATGATCATGGCGTTGCGCATGATGATGTACGCTCCTTTTTCAGTAATTTGGAATCGGTGAAAGCCGGGGCCTCTCAGAAGAGGTTGCCGTTTTCATCGAAAGCCAGCGGATAGGGGTCGGAGAGGATCTCGATGTTGGGGTTGGCCTTGGCCAGGGGCAGCATGCCCTCGGAGATCTCGATGACGTCGATGTGGGCGGTGTTGGGGATGCGGATCATCTTCATGTTGTCGTGATCCTCGGCATCCGGGCAGCAGCACAGGGCCAGCTGCAGCGCCTCACGGTCGTTGTCCATGATCATGGGGATCTTCATCAGGTGCAGGAAGGTATTGGTGACGCCGGTGGGATAGGTCATCTCCAGCTTCATCTTGTTGAACAGCCGCCGGGTGGTGACCTCCGCCAGGCCGATGCCCTGGGCGTTGCCGTGGGTCTCGTCGCTGAGGTCCAGGATCACCACCTTCTCGGCGTCGATGCCGCCGGAGCAGTACTTGGGCTGGACGAAGCGGCCGGAGATGTTGGGGTCCATGCCGTCGCCGGAGAAGTTCTTGCCGATCTTGTCCACCACCAGCACGTCGCACTTGTCGAAGAGCAGGTGGGCGATGGTCTCATAGGACTTGTCCCGGAGCTTGGGCTCCTCGGTGATGATCTCCTCCGGGCTCAGGCCCTGGATGAGGTACGTCTCGTCGTAGGCGTTTTCGATGATGGCGATGCCGCCCAGGATGGGGCAGTTGTCCATGATGGCCCGGCCGTACTCCTCCACCAGCTCGTGCATGATGCCGGGGCTCTGGTGGTGGATGTTCTCGGCGCCGTGCTGCTTGCCCAGGCCGATGGCCATCATCTTCATGAGGCCGCTTTCATACCGGCCCCGGAAGGAGGTGTGGGGCTTGACCCGGTTGAAAAGGAGGATGCCGTCGGCCTCGGAGGCATACTTGTCGATGCGCACCGGCTGATGGCGCACACCGGAAAGGCCGATCTCCACGGTCTCCATGGAGCTTTTGATGGGGCAGCCCATGGCCTCCTCGGTGATGCCGTAATCCCGGAGGATCTGGCTCTGGCCTTCGGCGGTGGCGCCGCCGTGGCTGCCCATGGCGGCCACGATGTAGGGCTCGGCCCCCTTGGACTTGACGAAATCCACCATGGCTTTGGCCATGACGGCATAGTGGTTGATGCCGCGGCTGCCGCAGGTGATGGCGATCTTCTGTCCCGGCAGGATCTTGCCGCCGATCTCCGGGCGGTCCAGCTCCCGGGTCACCGTGGCGGCCAGGTCCTCTGCGGGGATGTGGCTTTTGTCGAAATTCTGGCGGATCCTGACCATTCTGGGGATGGGTACATCTTTGATAAGGTCCGTGATGGTTTCCATATGATTCCTCCCTTCGCGGGCGCCCGGCCGGCCCCGGGCCCTCCGTCCCGCGCATCTGCGGTGCCGGTCCTCAACCTCTAGTTTACGGGCCGCCGCCCCGGATGTCAAGGCCTTCCGTGCGTCCTTGCCCGAAACGAAACACGCCCGGTGCCTTCCGGCACCGGGCGCGGGCGTTTGTCCTCAGACGGGATGTGTCCGCAGGCAGTCCAGCCAGATCCTGCAGCCGGCGGTATTGAGGTGGACGCCGTCGGAGGTCAGCTCCGGCCGCAGGCAGCCGTCCTCACCGGTGACGGCCTCCGCCACGTTCACGTACGCGCAGTCCTTTTCCTCCGCCAGGGCCAGGATGGCCTCATTGAAGGTGCGGATGCGCTGGTTGTTGACATACGTCCCCTTGGCGTCCTGCGCCGCGCTCACCGGCAGGATGGACTGGATCACCACCTCCGCGTCCGGGTGGTCCTCCCGGAGGCGGTCGATGACCTTGGCATACTGGTTCGTGAAGGTCTCCACCTTGTTCCAGCCCAGCTCGTTGACGCCCAGCATCACGTAGATCTTCCCGCAGGAGACATCGGCCGCCGCGTCCAGCAGCGGCACCTTGCCCCCCTCCTGCTCCCACACGGCCTTGGTGAACACCGACTCCACCGTGGCGCCCACGGCGTAGAAGTACGTGCCCTCCCTGAGGCCGCTGTACAGATGGAAGCCCTCCGTCCGGGAATCTCCCAGGAACACCGCGTCGGCGAAATATGTATCCTCCTGCGCCTCGCCCTCCGGCACCGGCGCCCATTCCGGCTCCGGCTCCGCCACGGGCACCTCCGGCATCCTGGCCTCCGGCATCCTGGCCTCCGGCGCCCGGACCGGCTGCGCCGTCCGGGCCGGCGTCTGCGCCGGCGCAGGAGACGGCACCGCGTGCTCTGCGGTGCGCACCGCGGCGGGCTGCTCCACCGGGGAGTTGGCCGCGTCGGCGGGCCCCGGCGACATCAGCACCGCCAGCACGCACACCAGCGCCGCCAGCCCCGGCAGGCGGCTCCTTCTTCGTTTGTTTTCCCGTTTTCCGCTCATGTGTCTCTACCTCTTGGCCGTGGGTTTCTTTTCTTCTACTATTATAGACGGTCTCCGGCGGAAAAAGTCGAAACAAAACAGTTAAAAAAGAGTATCAATTTGGCACAGCTCCCCGGCTCACGCCCGGAGGCTGGCGGGATAGACCCCCTGGTCGTGGCGGCGGCGCACCGCCTGCTGCACGATCTCCCGCTCCTCCCGGTAGGTCATGCCGAACCACTTGTCCTCGGAGTGGAGCACCTCCACCTCCAGCTCGCCGGCGCGCATCTGGTGGTCCACCATCACCGGCAGCAGGCACTCGGCCTTGATGTTGTCCCCGGCCTCATTGCGCAAAAACGCCTCGAAATACGCCTTCAGCGCCGGGAAGATGCTGGGGGCGAAGCCCCAAAAGTTCATGGACACCACGGTGTCCGGGTCCAGGGGCTGGTCCTCCGCCAGATCCCGCAGGGTGCCGTCGGGATAGAGCTGGATCTTCAGCGCCTCCCGCACCCGCTGCAGCCTGCCGCCGTCCACGGTGCACACGCCCCGGGACACGGTGCCGTGGAGGCTGGCGGTGTTCTTGAGCAGATACCCCACCATCAGCGCCTGCCCCTTCTCCGGGAGCTTCGTCAGCGCCTCGTACATGGTGCGGTAGGCGTCGATGCCGTAGTAGTCGTCCGCGTTGATGACGCAGCAGGGCTCGTGCACCGCCTCCGCCGCGCACAGCAGGGCGTGGACCGTGCCGAAGGGCTTGGTCCGCTCCGCCGGGATCTTGTAGAAGTCCGGCACGGAGGAGAAGTCCTGGAACACATACGCCACCTCCACGGGGCTGCCGTCCAGGGCGGTCTTTTTGGCCAGATAGTCCCCGCACAGCCGGCGCATCATCTCCTCCATCTCCGGTTTGATGATGAACACCACTTTATTGAAGCCCGCCCGCAGGGCGTCGTGGATGGAGTATTCCATCAGGATCTCCCCGTTGGGGCCGATCCCGTCCACCTGCTTGCTGCCGCCGTACCGGGAGCCCAGTCCCGCGGCCATGATCACCAATGAAGCCTTCATGTCTCTCTCCTTCTTTTTTTGCGCATGATTACGCAAGCCTTGTTCTTACCATACCCCATTCCCCGGTTTTTTGCAACCGGTCTTGACATTTTTTACGGATCGCATATAATATGAAAACGATTTTCAAATTCACATGGGAGGCATCGCCATGTCATACAGTACGAAACAGCAGCAGGCGGTGCTGCAGTGCCTGGCGGAGCGCGGCGGGGAGTGCCTCACCGCCGCCGCGCTGACGGCGCAGCTGCGGCAAAGCGGCAGCCCGGTGGGGCTGGCCACGGTGTACCGCCAGCTGGAGAAGCTGGAGCAGGCGGGGCTGGTGCACAAGGTCCACACGGAGGAGGGGGCGTTCTACCAGTACTGCCCCCTGCAATCCGGTGAGCACCGGGACTGCTTTTTGCTGCGGTGCGAGCGCTGCGGCCGGATGGTCCATCTGGACTGCGGCCATCTGCGGGGCCTGTGCGACCATCTGGAGTCGGAGCACCGCTTCCGCATCGACCCCCGGCGCACGGTGCTCACCGGCGTGTGCAGCGCCTGCGCGGAACAGGAGGAACGCCATGAAGCCACGTGAACTCATCGTCTGCCGGGACGTGTCCCTGGGCTACGAGGGCCAGAGCGTCCTCACCCACCTGGACCTCACCGTCCGGGCGGGGGACTACCTTTGCATCGTGGGGGACAACGGCTCCGGCAAGTCCACGCTGCTGCGGGGCCTGCTGGGCCTGCTGGCTCCCCAGCAGGGGGAGATCTGGCGGGCCGGGGAGCTGCGCCGGGGCGCGGTGGGGTATCTGCCCCAGCAGACCCGGGCCCAGCGGGATTTCCCCGCCACGGTGTTCGAGGTGGTGCTCTCCGGCTGCCTCAACGGCAGGGGGATGCGCTTTTTCTACTCCGGCGCCCAGCGGTCCCGGGCGCTGATGAACATGGGCAAGCTGGGGATCCTGGAGCTGAAGGACCAGTGCTACCGGGACCTGTCCGGCGGCCAGCAGCAGCGGGTGCTGCTGGCCCGGGCGCTGTGCGCCGCCAGCTCCCTGCTGATCCTGGATGAGCCCATCACCGGCCTGGACCCCGCCGCCGCCCAGGACCTCTACAAGATCCTCGCCTACCTCAATGAAAAGGAGGGCATGGCGGTGGTGATGGTCACCCACGATCTCAAAGCCGCCCTGCGGGGCGCCCGCACGGTGCTGCACATCGGCCGCAGCAGCGTGTTTCTGGGCACTGCGGCGGAATATCTCGCCTCCCCCCAGGGGCGGCGGTTCCGGGAGGAGGAAGCATGAGCATTCTCGAGATGTTGTCCTGGCCCTTCATGCAGCGGGCCCTCATCGCCGGCGTGCTGGTGAGCCTGTGCGCGGCGCTTCTGGGGGTGTCCCTGGTGCTCAAGCGCTACTCCATGATCGGCGACGGACTGTCCCACGTGTCCTTCGGGGCCCTGGCGGTGGCGGTGGCCCTGGGGGCGGCGCCGCTGTACTTCTCCATCCCCGTGGTGATCCTGGCGGCCTTTTTGCTGCTGCGCATGGCCAGTCACCCCCACTGGAACAGCGACGCCGCCATCGCCGCCACCAGCGCCTCCGCCCTGGCCCTGGGCATCCTGGTGATCTCCCGCACCACCGGCATGACCACCGACGTGGACAACTACATGTTCGGCAGCGTGCTGGCCATGACGGACGCGGACGTGTACCTCTCCGCCGGGGTGTGCGCGGCGGTGCTGGTGCTGTTCATCCTCTTTTACCACAAGCTCTTCGCCGTCACCTTCGACGAGAGCTTCTCCCGGGCCACAGGGCTGCGGGTGGACCGGTACAACACGCTGCTGGCTGTGCTGACTGCGCTGACCATCGTGCTGGGCATGCGGATGATGGGCGCCATGCTGATCTCCTCTCTGGTGATCTTCCCCGCCCTGACGGCCATGCGGCTGTTCAAGAGCTTCCGGGGCGTGGTGGTGTGCGCGGCGGTGACGGCGGTGGTGTGCTTCTGCGCGGGGCTCACCGCCTCCTGGGTGTGGTCCACGCCGGTGGGGGCGTCCGTGGTGGCGGCCAATCTGGCGCTGTTTTTGTGCGCGTGCCTGCTGCGGGCGCTGCGCCGGCGGTGAAAAGGGGGCCGGACGGCCCCCCTTTTCCCCTTTTCGTGCAGGATCACTGGGAAAAAGTCGGAAAATTCTTCATTTTTATGGAGCAAAAGCCTTGCGCTCTCTCATATTCTGTGGTATATTTGCATATGTTAGAACGTGTAAGCAGTGGAGTGGACCCATGGTCCGCTCTTTTTATTGGCCTTTTTCCATAGGTCAAACCTGTAAACACCGCAACGGAAGGGAGGGAATTTCCATGAAAAAGATCACGGAACTCACTGCCGAGCTGGCCGCTCCCGCCATCGCGGAGGCCGGATGCACCCTCTGGGACGTGGAATACGTCAAGGAGGCGGGCACCTGGTATCTGCGGGTGCTGCTGGACAAGGAGGGCGGCGTGGACATCCTGGACTGCGAGGCCGTCTCCCGCAAGCTCAGCGACCTGCTGGACGAGGCGGACCCCATCGAGGGCAGCTACACCCTGGAGGTGGGCTCTGCCGGGGCGGAGCGGGCGCTGAAGCGTCCCGGCGACTTTGCCCGCTACCTGGGCAGCCCCGTGCTGGTGAAGCTCTACCGCAACCTGGACGGCCGCAAGGAGTTTGCCGGCCACCTGAAGGGGTACGACGAGGCCACCGGCGCCGTCACCGTCACGGTGGGCAGCCGGGAGCTGACCTTTGAGAAAAAAGACGTGGCGCTGGTGCGCCTGCGCGTGGAATTCTGAAAGCCCGCCGCCCTGCGGGGCGCCTGCGGGCAAGCTGTATTTTATAATAAGGAGAATCACTGATGAAAGGCAAAAAGCAGAAGGAGCCCGCGGGCATGAATCCTGCGGAGATCTTCGCCGCCGTGGCAATGCTGGAAAAGGAGCGGGGCATCCCCCAGTCCTTCATGATGGGCAAAATCATCCAGGCGGTGACCACCGCCTACAAGCGGGACCACGAGGGCGTGGAGAACGTCATCGTGGAGGCCGACGAGGAGCATCAGACGCTGAAGATGTTCGTCCAGAAAACCGTGGTGGACGAGGAGGACTATGTGGACCCCGGCAACGAGATGACATTGGCCGAGGCCAAGGCCCTCTCCGCCAAGTATGAGATCGGCGACATCGTCAACATCCCCGTGGACAACGTGGAGTTCGGCCGCATCGCCGCCGGCAACGGCAAGCAGGTCATCATCCAGGGCCTGCGGGAGGCCGAGCGGGGCATGGTCTACGACGAGTTCAACTCCAAGCAGCACGAGATCCTCACCGGCGTGGTCACCCGCATCGACCCCCGCAACGGAAACGTCTCCCTGCGCATCGGCACCGGCACCGAGTCCACCGAGGCGCTGCTGATGGCCGGCGAGCAGGTCCCCGGCGAGGTGCTGGAAGAGGGCATGCACATCAAGGTCTACGTGGTGGATGTCCGCCGCCTGACCCGGGGCCCCCAGGTGCTGATCTCCCGGACCCACCCGGGCCTTGTGAAGCGGCTTTTCGAGCTGGAGGTCCCCGAGATCTACGACGGCACCGTGGAGGTCAAGTCCATCGCCCGGGAGGCCGGCAGCCGCACCAAGATGGCCGTGTGGTCCAACGACGAGAACGTGGACCCCATCGGCGCGTGCGTGGGCCCCAAGGGCGCCCGTGTGGCCGCCATCGTGGATGAGCTCCGGGGCGAGAAGATCGACATCATCAAGTACAGCGAGGACCCCGCGCAGTTCATCGCCGCCGCCCTGGCTCCCGCGGACGTGACGGACGTGTGGATGGCCGACGAGGGCAAGGCCTGCCGCGTGCTGGTGCCGGACGATCAGCTGTCCCTGGCCATCGGCAAGGAGGGCCAGAACGCCCGCCTGGCGGCCCGGCTCACCGGCTACAAGATCGACATCAAGCCCCAGAGCTACCAGGAGGCGGACGACGCCCTCCCGGAGGGCGAGGCGGAAGTGACGAAGGACGCCCCTTCCGCGGACGGGGAATAACTTTGGAAAGGCGGCCTGTGACATGCCGAAAGTGAAGAAGATCCCCCAGCGGCAGTGCGTGGGCTGCCGGGAAATGAAGGACAAAAAGGCGCTTTTGCGGGTGGTGAAGTCCCCGGAGGGGACGGTCAGCCTGGATTTCGGCGGGAAGAAGCCCGGCCGGGGCGCCTATGTGTGCCACGACGTGGCCTGCCTCCAGAAGGCCCGGAAGTCCCGGGCCCTGGAACGGGCCTTTGAGACCGCCATCCCGGCGGAGGTGTACGACGCCATGGAGGCAGAGCTGCGGGGTGAGGACCATGTCTGACGACCGCATCCTCTCCCTCATCGGCCTTTGCCTGCGGGGCGGCCGCCTGGCGGTGGGCGAGGAGCCGGTGGAGGCGGTGGCCCGCGCCCGGGACGCCCGGGTGCTGCTGCTGGCCGCCGACGCCTCGGACAACACCCGCCGGCGGGTAGCGCACTTTGCGGACGCAGGCCAGTGCCTGTGGATCCGCGTGCCCTACTCCAAGGACGTGCTGGGCCGGGCGGTGGGCCGGACCTCCGTGGCCGTGGCCGCCGTCACCGACGTGGGGCTGGCCGCCGCCCTGGTACAGCGCCTGGCGGAGGCGGACCCGGATACGTATGCGGAAAGCGCCCGGCGCCTGGAGCTCAAGGCCCGCCGCGCGGCGGAGCGCCGGCAGGAGCAGCTGGCCCATGAAAAGAACGTCCGCCGCGGCAAACGCAAGCCCGCCTCCCCCCCTCCCCAGCCGGAGGAACCCCGGAAACAGCCCCGGAAATCCTCCCAGGGGCCCCGCCCGCCCCGGACAGACCGCGCAGCCCCCAAAAAGGCTTCGCCATACGCCCGCAGCCGCCCTGTGAAAAAGGGCAAGGGCTCCTTCCGGAAGAAGCGGACGGGTCCGGCGGATGCATAAAAATTTTCCCCAGCCTCCGGGTTGGAGCATAAGAGGTGTTTTGATTGGGTATTGAAAAATACAGGGTCCATGAGGTGGCCAAGGACTTCGGCCTTCCCACCAAGACCATCACGGAAATTCTCACCAAGTATGTGGCCGCGCCGAAGAACCACATGCAGGTCCTCAGCGACCACGAGCTGTCCGTCATCTTCGACTATCTGACGCAGCACAACCAGGTCTCCGGCATCCAGGCCATCTACGCCGAGGCCGCCCAGGCCAAGGCGGAGGCCAAGCCCGCTCCCGCCAAGGCGGACGGCAAGCCCGCCCAGCAGCCCGCCGCCCAGGGCGGCGCCAAGCCGGCGGCCCAGCAGTCCCAGCAGCAGGCCGGCGCGTCCAAGCCCGCCCAGCCCGCCACCCGGGTGCCCCAGAAAAAGATCGTGGACACCCGCAAGGGCGGCGACGTGAACCTTGCCAAGTACGACGAGCGCCTGGAGACCCTGGGCGGCGAGCGGGCGGCCCGGATGCAGCAAAAGGGCGGCAAGGAAAAGTTCCGCAGCAACAACCAGCGCCGGGGCGCCCCCACCTTCTCCAACAAGCGCAAGCAGGACGAGGCCGAGCGGATGCGCCGCCTCCAGCTGGAGATCGCCAAGAAGGCCCCCGTCAAGGTCCAGATCCCCGACGAGATCTCCGTGGGCGAGCTGGCCAGCCGGATGAAAAAGACCGGCGCCGAGGTGGTCAAGTGCCTGATGAAAAACGGCGTCATGGCCTCTTTGAGCCAGCTCATCGACTTCGACACCGCCGCCATCATCGCCGAGGAGATGGGCTGCAAGGTGGAAAAGGAAGTCGTTGTGACCATCGAGGAAAAGCTCATCGACGTCCATGAGGATAAGCCGGAGGACCTGGTGCCCCGGGCCCCCGTGGTGGTGGTCATGGGCCACGTGGACCACGGCAAGACCTCCCTGCTGGACACCATCCGCAATACCTCCGTGGCGGCCGGCGAGGCCGGCGGCATCACCCAGCACATCGGCGCCTACCAGGTCCAGGTGAACGGCAAGCCCATCACCTTCCTGGACACCCCCGGCCACGAGGCCTTCACCTCCATGCGCGCCCGGGGCGCCATGATCACGGACATCGCCATCCTCATGGTGGCGGCGGACGACGGCATCATGCCCCAGACCGTGGAGTCCATCAACCACGCCAAGGCGGCGGGCATCCCCATCATCGTGGCCGTCAACAAGATCGACAAGGAAAACGCCAACCCCGACCGGGTGATGCAGCAGCTCACCGAATACGGCCTGGTGCCCGAGGAGTGGGGCGGCGAGACCATCTGCTGCAAGATCTCCGCCAAGAAGCACATCGGCATCGAGAACCTCTTGGAGATGGTCACCCTCACCGCCGAGATGGAGGAGCTCAAGGCCAATCCCAACCGCGCCGGCCAGGGCACCGTCATCGAGGCCCGGCTGGACAAGGGCCGGGGCCCCGTGGCCACCCTCCTGGTGCAAAACGGCACCCTGAAGCAGGGCGACATCATCATTGCCGGCACCGCCGTGGGCCGCGTGCGCACCATGACCGACTACAAGGGCGCCCGCCTGACCCAGGCCGGCCCCTCTGTCCCCGTGGAGATCGCGGGCCTCAGCGAGGCCCCCTCCGCCGGCAGCCCCTTCTTCGCCGTGGCCGACGAGCGCATGGCCCGGGAGCTGGTGGAGCAGCGCAAGGCCGAGGAGAAGGCCAAGGCGGCCGCGCCGGTGCAGAAGGTGTCTTTGGAGAACCTGTTCGACCAGATCCAGGCCGGCGAGCGCAAGGAGCTGGCCCTGATCGTCAAGGCCGACGTCCAGGGCAGCGTGGAGGCCGTGAAGGCCTCTTTGGAGAAGCTCTCCAACGACGAGGTCAACGTCCGGGTGATCCACGGCGGCGTGGGCGCCATCAACGAGTCCGACGTCATGCTGGCCGCCTCCTCCAACGCCATCATCGTGGGCTTCAACGTCCGCCCCGACGCCGCCGCCCGGGACGGCGCCATCCGGCAGAACGTGGATATGCGGATGTACCGCGTGATCTACGACTGCATCGACGAGATCGAAGCCGCCATGAAGGGCATGCTGGCTCCCAAGTTCCGGGAAGTGGTGCTGGGCCATGCGGAGGTCCGCCAGACCTACAAGGTCTCCGGCGTGGGCACCGTGGCCGGCTGCTACGTCCAGGACGGCAAGATCGTCCGGGCCTGCTCCGTCCGGGTGGTCCGGGACGGCATCGTCATCCACGAGGGCCAGCTGGCGTCCCTGAAGCGCTTCAAGGACGACGCCAAGGAGGTGGCGGAGAACTACGAGTGCGGCATGACCGTGGAGAAGTTCAACGACATCAAGGAAGGCGACATCATCGAGGGCTACACCATGGAGGAGATCCCCCGCTAACGGGAAGGGCCTTCCCGTTTGATCCCGCCTCCGCCGCCTTCCTGCGCCGTACATGCGGCGCCGCGCGGCAGCGCTCCAAGCGGTCAGACTTGTCTGACCCTTGCCGCAGGCAGGCTCCGCCTGCCGAGGATCGTGGCCGCCGGGGTCCTCCGGAAAGCACCGCTTTCCGGGGCAGGCGACATCATCCAGGGCTACACCATGGAGGAGATCCCCCGGTAAGGGAAGTCCTTCTGCAAGACACAACGACACCAGGGGCGGGCAATTCGCCCGCCCCTGTCTGCTTGGACGCCGTTTTCCGGCGTCCCCATCTCACTCCCTAGAAAGGAGGCCCATTCATGCCCAGCAATCGAATCGGCCGCATCAACGAGGAAATCCAGCGGGAGCTCAGCGATCAGCTCCGCCGCCTGAAGGACCCCCGGGTCTCTCAGGTGGGCATGGTCTCCATCACCCGGGTGGATACCACCGGCGACCTGCGCTATGCCCGGGTCTATGTCAGCGTTCTGGACAAGACCCGGGAAAAGGACGCGCTGAAGGGACTGAAATCCGCCGCCGGCTTTCTGCGCCGGGAGCTGGGACAGGCCCTGCAGCTGCGCTACACCCCGGAGCTGCAGTTCCTGCCCGACGACTCCATCCAGCACGGCGCCCACATCCTGGAGGTGCTGCGGCAGGTGGAGCGGGCCGACGAGGCCCGGGGCGGCACGGAGGAGGACGGCGCATGCTGACGGTGGGAGAGACTGCCGCCCTGCTGCGGACCTTTGACAACGTGCTGATCCTGACCCATATCCGGCCCGACGGGGACACCGTGGGCTGCGCGGCGGCGCTGTGCGCGGGGCTGCGGGCCCTGGGCAAGACGGCGTACCTCCTGCCCAACCCCGGCCTCACGGAGACCACCGCGCCCTACGCCGCCCCCTATGCCGCGCCGGAGGACTTCCGGCCGGAGGCGGTGGTGTCCACCGACATCGCCACCACCTCCCTGTTCCCGGAAAACGCCCTGCCCTACCAGGACCGGGTGGACCTGGCCATCGACCACCACCCCTCCTTCGAGCACTTCGGCAAGGCCAACATCGTCCGGCCGGAGGCCGCTGCCTGCGGCGAGCTGATCTACGACATCCTGGCCCGGCTGGGCCCCATCACCGCGGAGACGGCGCTGCCCCTCTACGTGGCGGTATCCACGGACACCGGGTGCTTCGCCTACGCCAACACCACTCCCCACACCCACGCCGTGGCGGCGGCGCTGATGCGCACCGGCATCGACTACCAGTCCGTCAACAAGGTGTTCTTCCGCACCAAGAGCCGCAAGCGGATGCAGCTGGAGGGCGCCATGATGGACCAGGCGGAGTTTTACGACGGCGGCCGCATCGCGGTGCTGTCCGTGCCCCAGTCCCTGATGGAGCGGTTCCAGGCCACGGAGAGCGACGCCGAGGACCTCTCCTCCCTGGGCCCCCAGATCCAGGGCGTGGACTGCGCCGTCACCATGCGGGAGCTGCAAAGCGGGGTCTGGAAGCTGTCTTTGCGCACCGGCGCGCGGGTCAACGCCACGGAGGTCTGCCGCCTTCTGGGCGGCGGCGGGCATGCCGCCGCCGCCGGGTGCACCGTGCTGGGCAGCCGGGAGGCCGCCCGGGCCCAGATCCTGGAGGCCATCGGCCGCATCGTGCCGGACTGCCGGCTGTAAGGAGACGCCATGCCCAACGGAATCCTCATCATCGACAAGCCCGCCGGCTGGACCAGCATGGACGTGTGCGCCAAGCTCCGGGGCATCCTGGGGGAGCGGCGCATCGGCCACGGCGGCACATTGGATCCCATGGCCACCGGCGTGCTGCCGGTGTTCGTGGGACAGGCAACCCGGGCGGTGGAATTCGCGGAGAACGGGGAAAAGGAGTATGTGGCCGGGCTGCGGCTGGGCCAGGTGACGGACACCCAGGACACCACCGGCCGCGTGCTGGAGGCTCATCCGGTGACCGTCTCCCGGGGATCCCTGGAGGCCCTGCTGCCCCGGTTCACCGGCCCCCTGGAGCAGATCCCGCCCATGTATTCCGCCATCAAGATCCAGGGCCAGAAGCTCTACGAGCTGGCCCGGAAGGGCCGGGAGGTGGAGCGCAGGCCCCGTCCCGTCACGATCCACGCCCTGGAGCTTCTGGAGCAGGTCAGCGAAACCGACTTCCTCCTGCGCTGCCGCTGCTCCAAGGGCACCTACATCCGGACCCTCTGCCACGACATCGGGCAGGCCCTGGGCTGCGGCGGCGCCATGTACAGCCTGCGGCGCACCATGGCCGCCGGGTTCACCGAAAGCCAGGCGGTGACGCTGGAGGAGGTGCAGTCCCGGGGCGCAGAACTGCTGCTGCCCACGGACAGTCTCTTCGCAGACGCCCCCATCCTGCTTTTGAAGTCGGACAAGGCGGAAAAGCGGGTGCGCTGCGGCAATCCCGTCACCATGCCGGAGATCCCCGACGGCGTCTACCGCATCTACAGTCAGGACCGGACGTTTCTGTGCCTCTCCCGCGCCGCGGGGGGCACGCTGACATCCATCAAGAATTTCTTTGGAGCGTAATGTACCATGTCCATCAAGGAAAAAGTCATCGCCCTGGGCTTCTTCGACGGCGTCCACCTGGGCCACGCCGCGCTGCTGCGCCGCACGGCGGAGGAGGCCGCCGCCCGGGGCGTCACCCCCGCGGTATTCACCTTTGACCGCCCGCCCAAGGAGGTCATCACCGGCCAGCCCTGCCCCCTCATCAACTCCCCCGAGGACCGGAGGGAGCTGGTGCGGCGGCTCTACGGCATCCGGGAGGTCATCATGGTCCCCTTCGACCACGAGATGATGACCACCGCCTGGGACGAGTTCGTCACCCGCATCCTGGTGGGCCGCTACCGGGCCGTACACCTGGTGGCGGGCCACGACCATCACTTCGGCCACAAGAACCAGGGCTCTCCGGAGCGGCTGATGGAAAAGTGCCGGGAGCTGGGGCTGGGCTGCGACATCATCCCCAAGGTGGAGGTAGGCGGCATCACCGTCAGCTCCACCTACATCCGCCGCCTGGTGGAGCTGGGGCAGATCGACCGGGCCAACCGCTTCCTGGGCCACCCCCACATGCTGACGGGCACCGTCCGCCACGGCCGGGGCATCGGCTCTTCCCGCCTGTTCCCCACCGCCAACCTGGTGATCCCGCCCCACGTGCTGGTGCCCAGTCACGGCGTCTACGCCACCCGGGTGACATTGGAGGACGGCGCGTCCTACGCCGCCGTCACCAACGTGGGCACCCGGCCCACGGTGAACAACGGCGCCGACGTGACGGTGGAAGCCTGCCTCCTGGACTTCCAGGGGGACCTGTACGGCAGGCAGCTGCGTCTGGAGTTTTTCGATCATCTCCGGGACGAGGTCCGCTTCGACTCTCTGGACGCCCTGAAGGCCCAGATCGCCGCCGACGCGGAGGCCACCCGCCGCTATTTCTCCGCCTCCCAGCAGGCATAAAAAAATGTCCGGCCAAAAGGCCGGACATTTTTTTGTCCCTTACATATACCGCAGCGCCAGCGCCTCCAGGGCGCCGGGATTGGCCCGGTTCCAGGCGGCAAAGTCCCCGCCGCCGGCCGCCACGGTGCGGCCCAGGTCCACCAGGAAGGAGGGGATCTTCTCTTCCAGCATGGCCCCCACTTCCCGGCCCATGACCTCGCAGCCCTGACGGCTCTCGCCGTCCAGGAACAGGGCGAAGGCCGCCCGGGGCTTGCCGTCCACCACTCTGGTGGTGCCCCGGAAGCCCATGGCACCGGTCTGGTGGGTGCCGCAGGAGGAGGGGCAGCCGGAGATGTGGATCTGAGGCAGAGCGCCGTCGGGCACGCCGGCCTCCCGCACCGCCGTCACGCAGGCCCGCAGCAGGCCCTGGGAATCCCGCATGCCCACCTGGCAGGTGGCGCCGCCGATGCAGCTGACGGAGGTCTCGAACAGGGTCCGGGCGCCGTCCGCCGTCAGCTCCAGGATCTTCCGGGCCTCGGCGCCGGTGAGGTTGATGACATAGACCGCCTCGTCGGGGGTGAGCCGCAGCTCCGCTGCCGGCATGTCGGCGATGGCATCGCTGAGAGCGCAGAGGGTCTGCAGATCCGGCTGGCCGCCGATGGGATGCCACAGCACGGCGTGCAGCCCCGGCTGCTTCTGATGCACCACCCGGGGATCCTCCACCCTGGTGCCGTCACCGGGCTTGTCCACCGTCCGGGGCTCCACGGTGAGGTCCAGGTCCTCGCCGGAGGCCAGCACCTCCGCCAGCTTTTCGTTGTAGGCCCGGGCGTAGCCCTCCGGCCCGCCGCAGGCCTCCTGCATGTAGCGGGTGCGGGCCCTGCCCCGGTTTTCATAGTTGCCGTAGGCGCGGAAGGTCAGCCACATGGCCTTGATGTAGTACAGGATCCGGGACGGCTCCACGCCCTCGGCCACCTTTACGCCGAAGCGGGGGTTATTGCCCAGGCCGCCGGCGCTGTACACGTCGAAGGTGCCGTCGGGCCGGGCCACGAAGCCCAGGTCCCGGTAGGTGGCGTGGGTGACGTTGGCGGGGGAGTTGGAGAAGCACACCTTCAGCTTCCGGGGCATTTTCTCGGCCTTGATGAAGTGCATCAGGTACTCGCCCGCGGCCTCCGCCCAGGGCATCACGTCGAAATACTCGCCCTCCTCCACGCCGGACAGCGGCGGGCACATGATGTTGCGGGGGAAGTCTCCGCCGCCGCCCATGGTGACGATGCCCGCATCCAGGGCCTGCTCCATGACAGCACACACCGTCTCCTGGTCCAGATCGTGGAACTGGACGGTCTGGCAGGTGGTGAAGTGGGCCCGGGGCACCGGGTAGGTGCGGATGGCCTTGGCCACGAAGGCCAGCTTCTCCCGGGTGAGCCGCCCCGCGGTCATCCGCAGGCGCAGCATGCTGGCCTTGCCGCCCTTCTGGGCATAGCTGCCGTACAGGCCGGAAAAGCCCTTGTAGGCCGCCTTGTCCAGCTCTCCGGCGTAAAACGCCGCGGTCTTTTCCCGGAACGCGGGCAGGTCCTGCTTCCAGCTCTCCGGCGCGATGGTGTTCCTCATAAACCGATCCTCTCCCTCACACAAAATGTGGGCCACGCAAATTCATGCTATTTTATCACGGTGCCCGCCCATGTGCAAGCGCCTGGAAAGATTTTATCACCTTTGCTGTAAATGGGGAAGCGCGGCCGCTCTGGGCCGCGCTTCCCCCGTCCGCTATACCAGCGTCACCGCCAGCCAAATGAGGCCGATGCCGCCGGCTCCCAGCAGGGTGTACGCCGCCGGATACAGCGCCCGCCACATCCGGCCCACCGGGCCCCGCCGGACCCCCGCGCAGCTGCGGGCCACCCGGCGGGCCTCCGCCACCAGCTGCCGGGCAGTGACGCCCTCCCCGGCGGCATCGTTGCGCACGATGAAGATCGCCTGTTCAAACAGCCGCCGGTCCGGGGAGTCCACCACTACCACTCTTCTGGAAATACCTTTCACCATCCGTCTTGCGCCTCCTTGTCCATATCCCCATTGTGCCGCGCCGCCGGGAAAATTATACCGCCGTCGGCCCGTTTTTTTCCGTGCGCTCCCGGTAGAGCACCTGGATGCCGCAGTCGTCCTGCAGGTGCTCCCGCCGGATGCTCTCCGAGAGGATCAGACCGGCCAGGGCCTGGGGATCCTCCCCGTCCCAGCCCGCCAGAAGGTTTTCCAGCCACTCGTCCCGGCCCGGGTCCGCCACGCCGTCGCTGATCATCACCGCGAAGCTCCCCGGCTCCAGGGCGGCCCGGGTCACGTCCGGCGCCGCCGGACCCCCCCGCAGCCCCGCAGGCAGGCTCCCGCCGCTGACCCGCCGCACCGTGCCCCCCTTTTTCAGATAGCTGGGGGCGGCGCCGAATTTATAGAAGGCGATCTCCCCCGTCTCGGCCCGGCAGGTGCAAAGGTCGATGGTGGTGAAGCTGCCGGTGTCCGCCCCCCGCAGCGCCATGGCGGAGTTGAGGGTCTTGAGGGCGGCCTCCGGCTCGATCCCGGCCTCCAGGAACTGGCGCAGCAGCCGGCAGGTGAGGGCGGACTCCTTCCGGGCCGCCTCCCCGCTGCCCATGCCGTCGGCCAGCAGCAGGCACCACAGCCCGTCGGGAGTCTGGAAGGACGTCACCGTGTCCCCGCACACCGTCTCCCCCTCCTTGGGCCGCAGCGCCGCCCCCACCCGGCAGGCAAAGGTCCCCTGGAAGGCGGCGGGGACCGCCTCTCCCAGTCCGGCGGCGGTGGCGGTGAGGAGCTCCGAGAGCTGGGCATACTGGCCCCGGGCGCTGCGCCGGGTCTCCTCCAGCTGGCGGCGGTACTGCCGCCGCAGCAGGAACGCAGACAGCTCCCCGTTCACCGCCGCGATGAAGTCCTGAAGATGGATGCAGCGGTCGGCGAAGTAGCCGGGGAAATCCTTGGCCATGGCCCGTCCCCGCTCCAGCAGCAGCGGCGTGGCGTCATTGAGGGCGTTGAAGGTGCCGGTGTACTCCCGCTGCCAGCAAAGGTCGCACAGCGCGCAGCCCCGGCACACCTTCTCCGCCGCCCGGTCAAAGACGATGGCGGGGTTCTCCTCCGTGGAGTACACCGGTCCCCGGTTCATGCACTCGTAGAGATCCCGCAGCGCGCCCGCGGCCCGGGTGAGCTGCTCCCGCAGCCGCGCCCCCATCTGGGACGGCTGCTCCGGCGGCGGTGGCCGGCGCACCCGCTTGCCTCCGAAGAGCCGCCCCGGCAGCAGCAGGAAAAGGCCCGCTCCCGCCAGGCTCTCCAGCACCAGCGGCTGGGCCAGGGGCTCCCGCACCGGCAGCAGCGCCGCCAGGGCCGCCGCCGCAAAGGCAACCGCCGCCTCCCCCCGCCGCCGTCCTGACCGGCTGCCTGCCGCCAGACCCGCCAGGCCGAAGCCCGCGGTGAAGATCCCGCTGCCCGTGCCGGCGCACAGGTCCGCCGTCAATCCCAGGCCCAGTCCGGCGGAGGCCCCGGCCACGGCCCCCCGGTCGTAGGCCGTGTAGGCCAGGAGGGTGCAAAGCAGCACCCGGCCCAGAGACAGTCCCAAAAGCGCCACGTCCTGCACCGCCAGCAGGCACGACGCCGCCAGAAACAGCAGCCCGTCCGCCGGGGACTCCCCCTCTCCGGGCTGGAGCAGCGGCCGGAAGAACCACGCCGCCGCCCCCGCCAGGGCCGCCGCGGCCACGCAGGGCGTCAGCCCTTCCAGGGGGGAGAGGGACTGCGCCACGTAGATGCCTCCCACCGCCATGGAGAAGCCCGCCGCGGCGGCGGGCGCCACCCACCGCTCCGTCAGGGGCCGCAGGCCCTGGAAGGCGGTGGAGGCGGTGAGGATCAAAATGGCGGAGGCCAGAAAGGGCAGCGCGTCGGCAAAGGGCAGGAACAGCAGCGTCCCCACGAAGGCCCCCGCCAAAGCGGCGCCGCCGTCCCGTCCCGGGCCCGCGGCGGCCACCGCTCCCAGGGCAAAGGGGGCATAGCCCCCCGGCGTCCGGCTGGCCGTCAGCGCCGCCGCCAGGAAAAAGCGGATGCCCCAGCCCAGCAGCCGCGCCGACTGCTCCCGTCCCAACATGATCTGACCGTGTCCCACAGCCTGTCCCTCCAAATCCCGTGTTTTCTCCCATCTTATTCCTCCCGGCACGAAAAGAACGTCGGGAAAAGCAGCGGCGCCTTTCCCCGTGGAGGTGGACTTTTCCCAGGCGTCATGGTATGATGGAGCCAATCTGTCCCCCCACGAAAGGATGAAGCCTATGCAAATCGGAACCGTTGCCATCCCCTCCCGCCTGGCCCTGGCCCCTATGGCCGGGGTGACGGACGTGGCCTTCCGCCAGATCTGCTCCGAGCTGGGAGCGGGGCTGACCTGCACGGAGCTGATCTCCTCCAAGGCCCTGTGCTACCGGGACAAAAAGACCTTCTCCCTGCTCCAGCAGTTCCCGGGAGAGCATCCCGCCGCCGTGCAGATCTTCGGCCACGACCCGGTGTGCATGGCGGAGGCGGCCCAGATCGCCATCGAGCACACCGGTGCCGACATCCTGGACATCAACATGGGCTGCCCCATGGGAAAGATCGTGAACAACGGCGACGGCGCTGCGCTGATGAAGGACCCGGAGCTGGCCGGGCGCGTGGTGGAAGCGGTGGTGAAGGCGGTATCCGTCCCGGTGACGGCCAAATTCCGCCGGGGCTGGGACATGGGCAGCTGCAACTGCGTCGAGTTCGCCCGGGTGCTGGAGCAGGCGGGCGCGGCGGCGGTGGCGGTCCACGGCCGCACCCGGGCCCAGGTCTACGGCGGCCAGGCGGACTGGACCTGCATCCGGGCGGTGAAGGAGGCGGTGTCCATCCCGGTGATCGCCAACGGCGACATCTGGAAGCCGGAGGACGCCCCCCGGATCCTGCAGCACACGAAAGCGGACATGGCCATGATCGGCCGGGGCTGCTTCGGGAACCCCTGGCTGTTCCAGCAGGCCGCCGCGGCCCTGGAGGGCCGTCCCGTCCCGCCGCTGCCGCCTCTGGCCCAGCGGTGCGACACCGCCGTGCGGCAGTTCGAGCTGGCGGCCAAGGCCAAGGGGGAGCGGGTGGCCGTGCTGGAGGCCCGGCGGCACTACTGCTGGTATCTCAAGGGCGTGCCCCACTCCGGCTATTACAAGGAACAGATCGTGCAGATGAACACCCTGGAGGACGTCTACCGGGTGACGAAGGGGATCAAAAGGGATTTGACATGATACAGGAAGCACAATGGATCGACAAAGCGCGGCAGGGCGACCAGGAGGCCTTCGCCCACCTGGTGCAGCTGTATGAAAAGCGGGTGCTGGCGCTGACCATACGGATGTGCCGGGACCGCGAGGACGCCGCCGAGGCGGCCCAGGAGGCCTTTCTGGCCGCCTGGCAGGGGCTGCCCTTTTTCCGGGGCGAGGCCCAGTTCTCCACGTGGCTGTACCGCCTGGCCTCCAATGCCTGCGTGGACCTTCTGCGGCGGGAGGGCCGCCACCGGAGCGCGGCGGGTCCCTCCCTGGACGATGCGGACGCCCGGCTGGACGCGCCGGACCCCGCCCCCTCCCCCCAGGAGGCGGCGGAGCGCCGGGAGCTGCGGGAGCAGGTGGCGGCAGGCCTGGAGCAGCTGACGCCGGAGCACCGGCAGGTGCTGGTGCTCCGGGAGATCCACCAGCTCTCCTACGACGAGATCGCCCAGGTGCTGTCCCTGGACGTGGGGACGGTGAAGTCCCGCATCAGCCGGGGCCGGCGGCAGCTGCGAAAAATCCTGGTGGAAAGCGGGAACTTTTCCGCCGTGGCTGCGTCCAAAGATACAGGAAAGGAGGGCTGCACATGAATCCCTGCCCTGAATACGCGGCCCTGCTGGATCTGTATGCGGACGGCGAGCTGACGGCGGAGGAGACGGCCCGGGTGGCCGACCATCTGACCCGCTGCCCCGGCTGCGCCGCCTACGTGGACGATATCCTGGCCATCCGGGCCGCCTTCCCCGACGTGGAGGACACCCCCGTGCCGGAGGACTTCTCCCGGCGCGTCATGGAGGCGGTGGCGGCCCATCCCCGCACCGCCCCCAAAAAGCGGACGCCCTGGCTCCGGGCGGCGCTGCCCCTGGCGGCGTGCCTGGCCGTGGCCATCCTGCTGCAAAGCGGCACGCTGCAGCGCCTGATCCCCGCCGGGGCCGGCAGCGGCAGCGACGCCGCCCCCTCCGCCGGCACGGCCATGACGGAAAGCAGCGCCGCGGCAGATACCAACGGCGCCGCGGACACGTCGGACGGCGCCGCCGCAGAGGAGAGCGCCCCGCTGCCCCGGCTGTCCAACGACGCCGACGGCGCCGCGCCGGAGGAGACCGCGCCGGCAGAGGTACCGGAGGTGACCGCAGAAAAAGCCCCGGAGGAAGCGGAGGCCTCGGAAGCACCTGCTGCGCAAGACGGTGCGGCAGGCCCCCAGCTCTTCACCGCAGCCGCCGCACCGGCGGACCTGACCCTCACCGCCCGGGAGGCGGGCACGCTGCTGGAGGGATATGTGCTGGTGTCGGAGACGGATGCCCAGCTCCTCTATCAGCTCACCGCCCCGGAGTACGCCGCGCTGCTGGCAGCGCTGGACGACGCGGGCATCGCCTGGACCGGTCCTGCGCCGGACACGGCGGAGACCTTCCTGGTGGCGGTGACGCCCTGACAGATATCCGGCAGGACCGCGGGACCCCGGCCTTTCGGCCGGGGTCCCGTTTCGTCCTCCGGAGATTTTCCCCGTCCGGCCGCAGATTTTTCTTGCGCCGGACGGCGCGGTGTGGTATAGTACCTCCTGACAGGTGCCATCTCCCTGTCCAAGCGCCCGCTTCCGGGCGTTCGTTCGGCGGGTCTCCCGCCGTTCTCTAAACAAAAAAATGGGGGCTGCGCAGGGCCTTTTGCCTGCGTTTTTTGCTGCGCATGTGCGTTTCATGGCCTCCACACCACGTCAAGGAGGTCTTTTTTCATGTCCAATTCCCGCTTCACTTCCCGCCAGATGGCCACCGCCGCCATCATCGCCGCCATTTACGCCGGTCTCACGCTGCTGCTGCCCGTCCCCCAGTACGGCGGCATCCAGCTGCGGGTGGCGGAGGCCATGACGGTGCTGCCCTTCCTGCTCCCCGAGGCCATCCCCGGCCTGACCCTGGGCTGCTTTCTGGCCAACCTGCTGGGCTCTCCCATGCCGGTGGACTGGATCTTCGGCACCGCCGCCACGCTGCTGGCCGCCATCTGGACCTCCCGGCTCCACAACCGGTATCTGGCCCCCCTGCCGCCGGTGATCTGCAACGCCGTCATCGTGGGCGCGGAGATCGCCCTGTTCTTCATGCCGGAGGGCTCCGCCTTCCTGCCCGCCTTCGCCCTCAACGCCCTGACGGTGGGCGCGGGAGAGGCCGTGGCCTGCTTCGTGCTGGGACTGCCGCTGCTGCACTGGGTGTCCGCCACCCCGGCCCTGCGCCGCTCCTGATGAAAAAAAGCCCCCGCTCCATCTGGAGCGGGGGCTTTTTTCATCACTGGGCCTCGAACTCTTCCTTGCCGGCGCCGCACAGGGGGCACACCCAATCCGCGGGGAGATCCTCCCACTTGGTACCGGGGGCCACGCCGTTGTCGGGATCGCCGGCGGCCTCGTCGTAAATATAGCCGCAGGGCTTGCACTCGTACTGCTTCATATCAAAAAATCCTCCTGTTGATTTTTTTGAGATCCCCGTGGGTACGGGGTCGTTTCCTGCTTCGTAGTATACCCCGATCTCCCCGGGGTGTCTGTTGTATCTACAACTATTTCCCCATTTTTTTGCGAAGTTTTGCCTTCACCTCCGGAGACAGCAGCCGGGACGCCGCCCGCACCGGCAGGGACGGCAGCGTGAAAAAGCGCCGGCGCACCTGCTGGAAGGGCTCCACCGCGTAGGCGGCGAAGAAGGCGGAGCGGTCCGGAGAGGGGGAGATGGGCGAGGCCAGCCGGGGATTGCCCGCGATGGCCCGCTCCGGCGGGAACGCCTTGCGGGCAAGGGGCAGCTGGTCGAAGATATGGCTGGCGTGGGGGGTGTTCACCATCAGCAGGCTGATGCCCCGGGTCTGCTGCTCCGCCAGCTCGTCGGGCTTCAATCCCCAGAAGTCCCCCAGGGTGAAGTCCCCGGGGCGGGTCATGGAGGTGTAGGGACAGCGGTGGCAGCTGGGCCGCAGGAACAGCGCCCGGCCGAAGGCCCGGCCGTACTCCGTGGCCATCAGCGGCGCGGAGTCCACCGTGCCGTCGTCATAAACCGTTGTAAAGTGGCTGTCCTTCCAGCCGGTGACCTTGTTGCGGAAGCGCACCGCCTGCACCCCTTTGCGGCGCCGGGTCTCGATGGAGCGGACCATGTCCTCCCACACGCCGGGGGAGGGCACGCCGTGGCACACCAGGTCGCAGGTGATGAGATTGTCCGGCCGGCCGCCCAGGAAGTGGTACAGGCCGTCCACCTGGCAGGGGGTGCCGGAAAACAGCACCGGCCGGGTCTTCAGGGCGGTGCGGATCTCCCGGAAGGTGTCCCCCAGGTCGCTTTGCACATATTTGGCGCCCCGGAGCCGCCACAGGTCCTCCCGGCGGAAGCAGGCCACATGGCGCAGGTGCTGCCGCCCGTCCAGGGCCGCGCCGTACACCACGCCGCCGCCCTCCAGCACGTACTCGGCGATGGCCGTGAACGCGCCGCCGGAGGTGGAGTCCTTCCGGATGTCCTCGTCCCGGTTCCAGGCGGCATACACGGCGGGCAGCGGCCCCGTCAGCCGGCCGTGGAGCACCGGACACACGGAGGTGCACCGGCCGCACCGGACGCACAGCTCCTCCCGCACCGCCGGGTAGGAAAAGCCCTCCCGGTCCCGCTCCATGACGATGGCGTCCCTGGGGCAGATGCTCATGCAGGCGCTGCAGCCGGTGCAGCGGATGCGGGAGGCCAGCATGGGCTTCTCCCCCTCCTCCGCCTCCGGCGCATAGGGACGGTCTTCCAGGGCACAGCGGAGATACGCCTGCGAGCTGCGGCGGGCTTTTGTCAAGGCCACGTCCACCGCCGCCCAGTCCACGCCGTCGTCCAGCCCCGCCGTGTCGCCCTTGCCCACGATCCGGTCCGTCAGGCCCAGGCCGGCCAGGAGGCTGAAGGTGCGGGAGCTCTCCGGCTCCGTCAGCTCCTTGGGGGCCACGGCGGTGAAGAAGGGCTTTTGGAACTGCACGGAGAACACCGTGCCGTGGAAGGAGTTGGTGCACACCGCGGCGGCGCCCCGGAACCAGCCCAGAAACTCCGCCGGACCCGCGTCCAGCACGCACCGGGCCGTGGGCACCACCTTGCGGCGGATGCCGCAAAGCTGCACCACCGGCAGCCCCGTCCGCTCCGACAGCGCCCGGACATAGGGGGCCACCGCGCCGGGGGCGCTGATGCAGTAGCAGAGGATGTAGCCCCCCGCCGGGGCGTTTTCCGGTGCCCGGGCCATGGCGCTCCATTGCTCCGCCGTCAAAAGCAGCGTGGGGTCCAGCACCACCGGGGCCTCCCGTCCCGCCGCGGCCCGGACGATGGCCTGGCCCTGGCGCTCCCGGACGGAGAGGTGGGAAAACTGCTCCAGATACCCCCGCAGCTCCGCCTCCATCCGCTCCGGGATGTGGGGCGTGCCGAAGGAGGGGGCGTAGGCGATCTTCCGCCGGGGGGAGAAGGCCCCGAAAAACACCGGGTCGAACCGCCCGTCGGGGAAGATGCCCGGGTTCCAGATCTGGTCGCTGCCCGAGAGGATCACGTCGTAGGGCAGCTCCGCCGACTTCAGCTCCTCCAGGCTCTCGAACCGGTGGCCGCTGATGCGCAGGTGCTCCCGGGCAAAGGCCTCAAAGCGCTGGTAGCGGCGGCTGAGGGCCTGATAGTGCAGCGCCGTGTGGACGTCCGCCGCGGCGCTGCCCACGCCGGTGGGCCGGCGGAAGAGGGCGTTGTTCTGGTTGACGTAGTAGTCGATGATCTCGCACTCCGCGCCCAGCTGCTCCACCGCCCGCTCCGTGGCGGCGGCCTGGAGCAGGGCCCCGTAGTGATGGATATGGTAAAAGGTCACAAGTCCCGCTTTCAATCCGGTGTCATCCTTTCCTTAAGGCTGTTCCCCCAGGGGGGCGAGCAGATCGTCCTCCTGGACCCACTCCTCCACGGGCACCACCTGGAACTCCGTCTCGGTGCGGCGGATCACCACCTTCTCCAGCCCCGCGTTGATCACCAGCCGCCGGCACATGGAGCAGGAGGTGGCGTCGGGCAGCAGCGCGCCGGTGCGGGCGTCCCGCCCCACCAGATACAGCGTGCCCCCCACCATGTCCCGCCGGGAGGCGGAGATGATGGCGTTGGCCTCGGCGTGGACGCTGCGGCACAGCTCGTACCGCTCCCCCCGGGGCACCCGCATGGCCTCCCGGGAGCAGTACCCCATGTCCGAGCAGTTGGCCCGGCCCCGGGGCGCGCCGTTGTAGCCGGTGGAGATGATCTCGTCGTTTTTCACGATGATGGCGCCGTACACCCGCCGCAGACAGGTGGCCCGCTCCAGCACGGTCTCCGCGATGTCCAGATAGTAATTCTCTTTACTGATGCGGTCCATAGGGTCCTCCTCCAGATCTTCCGGTTTTTCTGCATTGTAGCATGGGCCGGCGGGCCTTGTCCAGCCAAACGGCTCAGCCAATGCCGCCCAGGACGGCGCCCACCACCAGCACCACCACGGTGACGCCGCAGAAGCCGTACCGGGCCAAGGGATAGAACCACGGCCCCAGGGGCCGCCGCCGGGCCAGGTTCACCTGCTCCAGGCACCACTCCCTCCGGCAGATCCAGAAGAAGCACACCCCCGCCAGCAGCGCGCCGATGGGACAGGCGTAGATGGAGCACACGTTCATCCAGTCCGAGACGATGCCCTGGATGGCCAGGCCCACCCCCAGGCCCGCCGCGCCCACCAGGCACACCGCCGTGCCCCGGCGGAGACGGAACTTCTCCTGCAGCGTGGCGGTGGGGGCCTCGAAGAGGTTGATGAGGGAGGTGAGACCGGCGAAGAGGGCCGCGGTGAAGAACACCGGCATGATGAGCCGCCCGCCGGGCATGGTCTGGAAGAGGTTGGGCAGGAAGATGAACATCAGTCCCGGCCCGCTCTGGTCCAGCTGCTGCCCCGCCGTGGCCATGGCCGGGATGATGACCATGGACGCCAGCAGCGCCGCCGCGGAGTCGAACACCGCCACCGTCCGGGCGGCGGCGGGCACATCCTCCGTGGCAGGCAGGTAGGACCCGTAGATCAAGGTGCCGTTGCCGGCGATGGACAGCGAGAAGAACGCCTGCCCCAGGGCATAGACCCACACGAAGGGATCCAGCAGCCCCTCCGGCCGGAGGACGAAGAGGTAGCGGTAGCCCTCCGCCGCCCCGGGCAGGGTGCAGATGTACACCGCAAGCCCCGCGAACAGCAGGAAAAAGAGGGGCATGAGCACCTTGTTGGCCCGCTCGATCCCCCCGGCGATGCCCAGGGCCATGATGACCAGCGTGACGGCCATGGCGGCGGTCTGCCAGAGGGTGTTGCCCCAGGCGGAGGCGGTGGCGTTGAAAAAGGCGGTGAAGCCCTCCACCCCCTCGTGCGCCAGCACCGCGCCGGTGAAGCTGCCGGCGGCGTACTTCAAAAGCCAGCCCACCACCACGGAATAGCCGATGGCCATGGCCAGGGAGCCCAGCACCGGCACCAGTCCCAGCACCTGGCCCCAGGTCCGGCTCCCGGTGCGCTGCTGCGCCGCCGCGCCGAAGGCCACGATGGGCCCGCCGCCGGTGGCCCGGCCGAAGGCCATCTCCCCGATGACGCCGGTGGCGGCGATGAGGGCCACGAACAGCAGATAAGGGATCAGGAAGGTGGCGCCGCCGTACTGGGACATCCGGGACGGGAAGAGCCAGATGTTCCCCATGCCCACGGCGGACCCGATGCATGCCAGCTTGAAGCCCCATTTGGACCGGAACGCGTCCCGGGGGCGGTTGTTCTCGTTCATGTGTGTTCTCCCGTTTTCCGGCGGAGCCTGTCCGCCCGTGATCGGGGATATTGTATCATATCCTTCCGCCAGATGGAAGAGCCGGGGCGGAACGTGAAAAAATTTACGGCCGGGTGAAGAAATCCCGCCGCCTGCATCGTATGATGGGTGACGGAACAAGAGAGGAGGCGGTGGACGGCTTGACGAGCAAGGAACAGTTTTCCCGGCTGGTGGCCCAATATGAGCGTCTGGTGTACACCGTCTGCTTTCAGCTGGCGCGGGACGCCGGGGCGGCGGAGGATCTGACCCAGGAGACCTTCCTGGCCGCCTACCTGCACCGGGACAGCTGCCCGGCGGGCTATGAGCGCCAGTGGCTGTGCCGCATCGCCGCCAACAAGGCCAAGGACTTTCTGCAAAGCGCCTGGAACCGGCACACGGTGCTGCCCGGAGACGAGGGGATGCCCCCCGGGCTCTCCCCGCCCACGGAGGAGGTGGCCCTGGCCCGGTCCGGCGCGGCGGACATCGCCGGAGCCGTGGCATCGCTGCGGGAGCCGTACCGCCCGGTGTGTCGGCTGTGCCTGCTGGAGGAGCGCACGCCGGAGGAAGCGGCCCTGGCCCTGGGCAGACCGGTCAAAACGATCCATACCCAGCTCAGCCGCGGCAAGAAGCTGCTGCGGCAGCAATTGGAAAGGAGGGGATACCATGGAGATCTTCCGCGCGGACGGTCATCTGACGGATGAGGCCCTGTCCGCTCTGACGGAGGGACGGCCCCTGGAGGAGCTGGCCCGCCTGGAGATGGCGGAGCATCTGGCCTTCTGCGACCTGTGCCTCCAGCGCTACACCGACGCCCTGGCGGGCACGGAGCTGGCGGCGCCACCCGCCTCCTGCCGGGAGGGGCTGTGGCGCCGGGTCCGGGCCCGGGCCATCCGCCTTGTCACCAGCCGCTACGCCACCGCCGCGGCGGCGGTGCTCCTGGCGCTGACACTGGTCTGGAGCGATATCGGACGCCCCACGGACCTCTCCCCCGACCCGCCCGCCGTCTCCCACCGCATCCAGTCCCACCTGGCGTGGTGGAACGACTCCCTGGACCGGGCGGTATCCGGCCTGGCCGATCTGCTGGACGCCGTGGGCGGCCGGCTCTCTGAATCCACACAAGGAGGAATCCACTCATGAGACCCAAACACGGACTGCTGTTTTTTCTCTCTTCCTGCGTCCCCGGCTGCGGCCAGATGCACCAGGGCTACATGAAGCGGGGCGTCTCCATCCTCACCGCCTTCTGCATCCTGTTCGCCCTGGCGGTGTTTCTGGAGATCGGCGCGGTGGCGGTGCTGATGCTGCCGGTGTGGCTCTATTCCTTTTTTGACAGCTACAACCTCCGCGCCCGGATGCTGGACGGCACCGCCGAGCCGGACGCCTACCTCTTCGGCCTTTCGGACATGGACTCCCGGAAGCTGGCGGCGCTCTGCCGCAAACGCCACAGCCTCATCGGCTGGGCCCTGGTGGCCATCGGCGTCTACGCCCTGTATGAGCGCCTGGCCGGACGGGTGCTGTCCCAGCTGCTGTGGCGGATCGAGGGCCTGGACTGGCTCTATTCCCTGCTGGTCTACGACCTGCCCCGGCTGGCGGTGACGGTGCTCATCATCGCCCTGGGCGTGTGGTTCATCCGGGGCCCCCGCGCATCCGCCCCCGACGACATCCCGCCCTTCACCCCGCCTGCCGGAGAGGAGGACCGCCATGACCAGCTTTGAGGAAACCCGGGCCCCGCAGACGCCGCCCCGGCGCCGGGCGGGCACCTTTACCCTGGGCATCGTGCTGATCGCCGCCGGCACACTGATGGCCCTGTCCCTCTTCTTCCCGGAGCTGGATCTCCGCTGGGCGCTGAAGGCCTCCCCGCTGATCCTCATCTCCCTGGGCGCGGAGGTGCTGCTGGCCGCCCGGGGCGGCGCCCGGGTGAAATACGACTGGGCGGCCATGGTGCTGTGCTTCCTGCTCACCGGCGGGGCGCTGTGCCTGTACGCGGCGGCCTGGATGCTGCTGCACGTCCCGGACTGGTATCTCTATTGGTAAAAAGAAGCAGTCCCCCGGCTCTTCAGGAGCCGGGGGACTGCTTTTTCTGTTCACTGCTTTGCCTGGCGCATGGACAGAGAGATGCGCTTTTTCTTCTCGTCCACCTCCAGCACCCGCACCTGCACCACGTCCCCCACGGACACCACCTCGGAGGGGTGGCGGAGGAAGCGGTCCGCCACCTGGGAGATGTGGACCAGGCCGTCCTGGTGGACGCCGATGTCCACGAACACGCCGAAGTCGATGACGTTGCGCACCGTGCCGGTGAGGGTCATGCCGGGCTTTAAGTCCTTGATCTCCAGCACATCGGTGCGGAGGATGGGACGGGGCAGGTCCTCCCGGATGTCCCGGCCGGGCTTCATCAGCTCGGCGGCCACGTCCCACAATGTGGGCACGCCCACGCCGGCCTCCTGCGCCGCCCGCTCCTCGCCGTAGGCGCGGACCTGGGCGGTGAGGTCCCCCAGGCGGCCCGCCGTCACGTCCGCCAGGGTGTGGCCGGTGAGGGAGAGGAGTTTCTCCGCCGCGTCATAGCTTTCCGGATGCACTGCCGTGTTGTCCAGCACGCTTTTGCTCTCCGGCACCCGCAAAAAGCCCGCGCACTGCTGGAAGGCCTTGGGGCCCAGCTTGGGCACCTTCAGAAGCTGGCGGCGGGAGGTGAAGGGGCCGTGCTCCTCCCGGTAGGCCACCACGTTTTTGGCGGTGGCGGCGGTGAGGCCCGCCACATGCTGCAAAAGGGACGCCGACGCGGTGTTCACATCCACGCCCACGGCGTTGACGCAGTCCTCCACCACGCCGTCCAGGGCCTCGTCCAGCCGCTTCTGGGGACAGTCGTGCTGGTACTGGCCCACGCCGATGGCCTTGGGGTCGATCTTCACCAGCTCCGCCAGGGGGTCCTGGAGCCGCCGGGCGATGGACACGGCGGACCGCAGGTTCACGTCGAACTGGGGGAACTCCGCCGCTGCCAGGGCGCTGGCGGAGTACACGGAGGCCCCCGCCTCCGAGACGATCATATAGCTGACGGTGATCCCCGCCTCCCGCAGGCGGCGGATCAGCTCCACGGCCATCTGCTCCGTCTCCCGGCTGGCGGTGCCGTTGCCGATGGCGATGTGGGCCACCCCGTGGCGGCGCACCAGCTTCTCCAGGGCGGCGATGGCCTCCTCCTTCTGCCGCTGGCCGTAGGTGGGGTACACCACGGCGGTGTCCAGCACCTTGCCGGTGCCGTCTACCACCGCCACCTTGCAGCCCATGCGGTATCCCGGGTCCAGGCCCATGGTCACCTTTCCCTTCACCGGCGGCTGCATCAAAAGGGGCTTGAGGTTCAGCGCGAACTGGCCGATGGCCCCCTCCCCGGCCTTCTCCGTCAGGGCCGAGCGGATCTCCCGCTCCAGGGAGGGGAAGAGCAGCCGGTCCCAGGCGTCCTCCGCAGCCGCCTTCACGAATTCCATGGCGGCGCTGCCCGGCACCACCGCGTGCCGCCGCACCGTCCGCAGGGCGGTCTCCCGGTCCGTTTCCACCCGGACCTTCAGCTTCTCCTCCCGCTCGCCCCGGTTGATGGCCAGGATCTGGTGGCCCTGGAGCCGGGAGAGGGGCTGGGAGAAGTCATAGTAGAGGCGGTAGACCGTGTCCTCCTCCGTGGCGGCGGTGCTCACCAGCCGCCCCTCCTTCTCCAGCAGCCCCCGCAGCCGGCCCCGGAGCTGGGCGTCGTCGCTGAGGGTCTCGGCCACGATGTCCGACGCCCCGGCCAGGGCATCCTCCGCCGTCTCCACGCCCTTTTCCGGGTCCACATAGTCCGCGGCGGCAGTCAGGGGATCCGGGCAGTCCGGCCCCTGGGCGAAGAGCAGCTGTGCCAGAGGCTCCAGCCCTTTCTCCCGGGCCACCGTGGCCCGGGTGCGGCGCTTTTGCCTGTAAGGCCGGTACAGATCCTCCACCTCCGCCAGCGTGGCGGCGGCGGTCAGGGCGGCGGAGAGCTCCTCCGTGAGCTTTCCCTGGGCCTCGATGGCCGCGCGCACCGCCTCTCTCCGCTCCTCCAGGCCCCGGAGGTACTGGAGCCGCTCCTCCAGGGTGCGCAGGGCGGTGTCGTCCATGGCGCCGTGGAGCTCCTTGCGGTAGCGGGCGATGAAGGGGATGGTGTTCCCCTCGTCCAAGAGCCGCACCACGTTTTCCACGTGCTCCGGCCGCTTGTCCAGCTCCTGCGCCAGTTTGATGATGATCGGGTCCATGCTTCCTTCCTTTCTGCATCCTGATAAGCAGAGCGGACGGGGACCGGATGCGCGGTCCCCGTCCTGCCGGCGGTCCCGCAGGACCGCTTGTCCTTATTTATGATAGAGCCGCTTCGTCTCGTACCGCGGCTCGCAGCTGACGTTGATGCCCAGCCGCTTGAGGAGCTTTTCGTCCACGTCGCTGAGGATCACGGTGAAGTGGGCGTCGCAGCCCCGGAGCTTTGGCAGCTGCTGCTGGGCCAGCTCCGCCAGGGGATTGGTCAGGGCGGAGATGGTCAGCGCCATCAGCACCTCGTCGGTGTGGAGCCGGGGGTTCTTGTGGCCCAGATACTCCGTTTTCAGCCGGCACACCGGCTCCAGCACCTGGGCGGAGATCAGCTCGAACTGGTCGGCGATGCCCCCCAGGGCCTTCAGCGCGTTGAGCAGCATGGCCGAGGCCGCGCCCAGGGTGTCGGAGGTCCGGCCGGTGACCACCCGTCCGTCCGGCAGCACCATGGCGCCGGCGGGGCCGCCGGTGGTCTCCGCCTTCAAAAGGGCCGCGGACACCGCCGGGCAGATCTCCGGCGTCACGTCCGCCTGCTGCATCACCAGCTCCAGCTTCCGCACCACTTCCTCGTCACACTTGCCCTGGACCCGCTCCACGCAGGCGGTGTAGTACCGCCGCAGGATCTCCATGCGGCTGGCGGCGCGGCAGGCCTCGTCGTCCACGATGCATTTGCCCGCCATGTTGACGCCCATGTCCGTGGGGGACTTGTAGGGAGACTCCCCCTGGATCTTCTTGAAAATGGCGTTGAGCACCGGGAAGATCTCCACGTCCCGGTTGTAGTTGACGGCGGTGGTGCCGTAGGCCTCCAGGTGGAAGGGGTCGATCATGTTCACGTCGTCCAGGTCCGCGGTGGCGGCCTCGTAGGCCAGATTCACCGGGTGCTTGAGGGGCAGGTTCCAGACGGGGAACGTCTCATACTTGGCATACCCGGCGGTGATGCCCCGGCGGTAGTCGTGGTAGAGCTGGCTGAGGCAGGTGGCCATCTTGCCGCTGCCGGGGCCGGGGGCCGTCACCACCACCAGGGACCGGGTGGTCTCCACATAGTCGTTCTTTCCCAGGCCCTCATCGCTGACGATGTGGGGCACGTCGGAGGGGTAGCCCGCGATGGGATAATGCCGGCAGCACCGGATGCCCAGGGCGCCCAGCCGCTTCAAAAAGGCGTCGGCGGCGCTCTGGTGGCGGTACTGGGTCACCACCACGCTGCCCACGTACAGGTCCAGGCTGCGGAAGATGTCGATGAGGCGCAGCACGTCCTCGTCGTAGGTGATGCCCAGGTCCCCCCGGATCTTGTTCTTCTCGATGTCCGAGGCATTGATGGCGATGAGGATCTCCACGTCCTCCTTGAGCTGCTGGAGCATCCGGATCTTGCTGTCCGGCTCGAAGCCCGGCAGCACCCGGGAGGCGTGGTAATCGTCGAAGAGCTTGCCGCCGAACTCCAGATACAGCTTCCCGCCGAACTGGGCGATGCGGTTTTTGATCTGCTGGGACTGGGTCACCAGGTACTTTTGATTGTCAAATCCAATGGCTGCCATTTTATGAAACGCCCCTTTGCTGTTGTTGAACTCAAATCGCGTTTCAGTATACCACAACTCCCCTCCTTTGGGAAGAGCCGGAATAGGTCGACCTATTAGGGAAACTGATTGCCGCCATCACAAGTTGATGCTTTACTATTGGCCGGGAGGCCGGTATAATATCTTATGCTGGGTTTTTATGGCCAGCCGGATCGAATTCAAAACCGGGAGGTTTTTGCATTATGTCAAATTGCGCCATTGTAGGCATCAACTGGGGCGACGAGGGCAAGGGCCGCATGGTAGACCTGCTCACCGGGGACTACGATGTGGTGGTCCGCTACCAGGGCGGCGGCAACGCCGGCCACACCGTCGTCAACGACCTGGGCAAGTTCGCCCTGCACCTGCTGCCCTCGGGCATCTTCCGCCCCGGCGTGGTGAACATCCTGGGCAACGGCGTGGCCCTGGACTGCGAGAACCTCTGGAGCGAGATGCAGGACGTCATGGCAAAGGGCGTGTCCATCACCCCGGAGAACCTGAAGATCAGCGACCGGGCCTCTTTGCTCCTGCCCTGGCACCGGGATCTGGACGCGCTGGAGGAGGCCCGCCTGGCGGACAAGAAGTACGGCTCCACCAAGCAGGGCATCGCCCCCTTCTACTCCGACAAGTA
>CALWXB010000011.1 GCA_944385405.1 uncultured Oscillospiraceae bacterium
AGCGGGTGAATATCGGGAGGAACTTTGAAATCGAAGTGGAATTCAAAATCAGTGTCACACAGTTCTTCGACTTCCTGTATCCGGAAGGGGACAAGAGCGTGTACGATCGTGCATCCTGAAAGCATAAAAAAACTCGGGAGATCTCGTTTTGAGATCTCCCGAGTGTGGTGGACCTAATCGGGATCGAACCGACGACCTTACGGATGCGAACCGTACGCTCTCCCAGCTGAGCTATAGGCCCATGGTGTGTCCCCTGTGCGGCGACATAAGATATTATACCACATTTTCCGCTGTTGTAAAGCCCTGATTTTCCCGGCGGCGCGGAAATTTTGGGAAACGGCAAAATTTCAGTTGATAATCGCCGGAGAATATAGTAAGATATATAGGCTATTGAAAAAGTCCTCCGCGTACAGCTGCGGAGCCGGTCTCGCGCAATGGGACCCCGCGAACCATGTCAGGCGGGGAACCGAGCAGCATTAAGCGGGATGTCACATGTGCCGCGAGGGCGCCGGTTCCGCAGCTGTATACGGAGGACTACCGTTCTTTTTGGGGAGGCTGCCCATGTATCAGGCCCTGTACCGCAAATGGCGGCCCAAGACGTTCTCCGACGTCATCGGCCAGTCCCATATCACCGACACCCTGCGCCGGCAGGTGGCCGAGGGCCGCACCTCCCACGCCTACCTCTTCACCGGCACCCGGGGCACTGGCAAGACCACCTGCGCCAAGATCCTGGCCAAGGCCGTCAACTGTGAACACCCCGCAGACGGCGATCCCTGCGGCTGCTGCGAGGCCTGCCGGGGCATCGAGAGCGGCAGCTTCCTGGATGTGCTGGAGCTGGACGCCGCCTCCAACAACGGTGTGGATCAGGTCCGGGCCCTCCGGGACGAGGCCATCTACTCTCCCGCCAATGTCCGCAAGCGGGTCTACATCGTCGACGAGGTCCACATGCTCTCCACCCCGGCCTTCAACGCCCTCCTCAAGATCCTGGAGGAGCCGCCGGAGCATCTGATGTTCATCCTGGCCACCACGGAGCTGCACAAGGTCCCCGCCACCATCCTCTCCCGGTGCCAGCGGTTTTCCTTCAAGCGCATCGCCCCCGCCGACGTGGCCGCCCGGCTCTCCTATGTGGCCAGGCAGGAGGGCATCCCCCTGACGGCCGACGGCGCGGAGCTTTTGTCCCGCCTGGCCGACGGCGCGCTGCGGGACGGCCTTTCCCTGCTGGACCAGTGCGCCGCCGCCGGCGGCACCGTGGACAGCAGCGCCGTGCTGGAGGTGCTGGGCCTGGCCGGAAACCTCCAGACCGCCCGGCTGATGGAGTCCGTCCTGGGCCGGGACGCCCAGGCGGCCCTGCTGCAGCTGGACCAGCTGTACAAGGGCGGCAAGGATGTGGGGGCCGTGCTGGGGGAGCTTTCCACCCTCACCCGGGACCTGCTGCTGCGGCGCACCGCCCCCAAGGGCGCCGACGCCCTGCTCTCCGGCGGCTATGACGACGCCGCCTTGGACCGCCTGGGAAAGGGCGTCTCCGGCAGCCGCCTTTTGTATCTGGCCACCACGCTGCAGGCCGCTCTGGCCCAGCTGCCGCTGAGCGCCAACCGCCGCACCGACGCGGAGCTTTGCCTGCTGCGGCTTTGCGACGAGTCCCTCAGCATGGATCTCACGGCCCTGGAGGCCCGGATCCAGCGGCTGGAGGAGGGCACCGTCCCCGCCGCTCCCCGGCGGCAGGGCGCATCGCCGTCCCGGGCCGCGCAGGCGCCCAAAGCGTCTCCCCCGCCGGAGGACGACGCGCCGCCCTTCCCCCTGGAGGAGCCGCCCATGCCGGAGGAGCCGGGGGAGCGGGTCTTTGACGTGCCGGCGGGACCGACCGGCCCGGCGGGGCAGGCTGCGGTCCCCGCACAGGCGCAGCCTGCCGCAGGAGAGATTTCCACCCCGCAGGCGGCGTCCGATGCAAAGAAAGCGCCCGCCGCCGCACCTGCCGGGGGCTGGCGGGAGCTGGCCGAGCACTGCAAGGGCCGTCTGCCGCCCATGTACCGGGCATTTCTGGACATGTGCACCGGTGTGGTGGAGGCGGGCCGGCTGACGGTCTATGCCACCGACGAGCTCACCCTGGGCCGGCTGGACAACGACCGGGTCCGGGGCGTGCTGCAGGAGGCCTGCGGAGAGCCGGTGCAGGTGCTCTTCCGGGTGGGAGAGCCGCCGTCGGCGTCCCCGGAGGAAAATTTCAAACACCTGCTGCAGTTTGGCAGCCAGTTTGACAACATCACCATCAAGTAACGAAAAGGAGAAATGAACCATGGGATACAGTGCACGCCGCGGATTTACCAACGGAAAGGTGTCCGGCGCTCAGCGTCAGGCTGAGATGCAGCAGAAGATCCAGGAGATGCAGCAGCAGATGAACGCCGCCCAGGAGGCGGTGGAGGCTCAGGAGTTCACCGCCAGCGTGGGCGGCGGTGTGGTGGAGGCCCGTGTCAACGGCAAGAAGGAGGTCCTCTCCGTCACCATCAAGCCCGAGGCCGTGGACCCGGAGGATGTGGAGATGCTCCAGGACCTGGTGGTCTCCGCCGTCAACGAGGCCCTGCGCCAGGCCGGCGAGGCCATGGACAAGGGTCTGGAGGGCGTCACCGGGGGACTGAACCTGGGGGCCTTCGGCCTGTAAGCATCACCAAGGGAAAGCGGGGCCGCTGCGGCCCCGCTTTTTTGGAAGGAGGAGCCATGAAACGAAAGATCCTGGCGGCGGCGCTGGCCTGCGCCCTGCTGGCGGGCTGCGGCCCGGTGCGCACGGAACCCACGGACTCGGAGTCCGCCCCCGCTGACGAGCCGGAGATCGCCTACGCCCCCCTGGACGACCGGCCCGACAACGAGGAGCGGGTGGTGTATCTGGCGGATTCCCTGGGCTACGAGCTGCTGCTGCCGGAAAAAGACGATTACCGCACCCGGCTGGACGGCCAGCCCCGCAATGAAAACGGCACCGCCTACGGCGACCGGGCGGATCTCTATGAATGGGTGCTGGCCCGGGAGGCGGCGGGCTGCGACCGCTACATCCTCTCCGTGGACCAGCTGCTCTCCGGGGGACTGGTGAGCTCCCGGAGCCTGACGGGGGAGAATCCCGTGACCCTCTCCGACGGCCGGACGCTGACGGAATCGGAGCTGCTGGCGGAGCTGCTGGAGACCCTGGCCGCGGACCCCGATAACCAGGTGTGGCTGCTGGACACGGTGATGCGCCTGGCGGCCACCGCCGGATACGGCGGCTTCGGCCTCAACGAGTACAACGCCCTGCGCGCCTACGGCATGGCGCCCCGGCCCCACCTGGAGGGAGACGCGCTGACGGTGGACAACATCGTGGCGGACTACCCCCTGGGCAGCGACGGGCAGGTCCTGGCCGTGGAATCGGAGGAGCCGCTGCCGGAGGGGGCCGCGGCGGACTACCTGGCCGCCCGGGAGCGGAAGCTCCGGCTCAGCGACGCCCTCTTCGACGCTCTGGAGGGCACGGAGGGGCGGTTCCACGTGCTGGTGGGCATCGACGACTCGTCGGAGGAGGACAGCATCCAGAAAAACGAGATCGCCTACCTCCGCAGCCTCCTGCGTCCGGGAGACGCTCTGCTCTCCGGCGTGGACGACCTGGCCTTCAAGGCGGTGGCCCGGCTGTATCTGGATGAGTGCGGCTGGCAGGGGGCAAAGGTCAGCGTGACCTACTTCGGCGGCACGGAGGACCAGCCCGCCTGCGCCTACGACTACCAGCCCCTCACCGCCATCGTGGCGGAGCACTTCGCGTTCTTCGGCCTGGAGGCGGCGGAGGCCGGGGCGGAGGAATTGCGGGTGCTGGTGCTGACCCAGCCCGCCGACGAGACGCAAAAGAGCGGCTACATCCAGGACCTGATCCGGGCGCTGAACGGGGAGGACACCCCCACGGTGCTCATCGACGCCGGCAACGGCACCTACGGCACCGCCTTCCACCAGGCGCTGACGGAGCAGGCGGAGCTGGGCGGGCTTTTGAGCTACGCGGGCTTTCTGGACATGGCCATCGTCACCGGCACGGCATTGAGCCACGGCGTGGCCCGGTACGCCTTCTTGCAGCGCGGGGAGGCCGCGGAGGCCACGGAGCGGGCCTTCCTGCGGACCCTGGCGGACAGCGTCCTCAAGGATTTCTGCTACAAGAACGTGGTGCGCGGAGACATCCTGGCCTTCGTCCAGGGGGAGCTGGGGGGCAGCGGCGACAACTTCTGGACCCCGGACATCGACCGTGAGGCGGTGCTGGCGCGGCTGGAGACCGGCATGGACGCCGCGGCGGCGGACGTCATCGCCAACCTGGAGCGCAGCAACTTCCGCTCCGCCCTGGGAGAGGACGGCCTTTTGGGCTGGGGCGGCGTGGCCCTGGAGAACTACCGCTTCCCCTGGGACCGGGCCTTTGAGATCGGCATGGACATCCGCCTGGGGGCTTTCACGGACCCCCACGCGGAGATCCTGGGCATTTATTACCGGTGAGTGAACAACGCCCCCGGCGCGATGTGCGCCGGGGGCGTTGCCCGCAAAAAACCGCCCGGAGACCGAAGTCTCCGGGCGGATCGCCTTTTTTACAGCTGTTTGACCGTGTAGTACACCGCCAGGGCGAACACCACGCCTGCCAGGATCCACATGGCGTAGTAGGAGATGGTCAGGCTCACCAGCACCGTCAGCACCGCCGCGGCGGAGAGGCCGCAGGCCATATAGATGGACAGTGCGTCGCCCTTGGGGGTCAGCAGCTGGACCTTGCCCAGCCGGCCGCCGGAGGTCTCCGCCTTCCGGGTGGCGGCCGCCGCCGCGATCATCAGCAGCACGTACACCGCCGCGCCCACCTTGAAGTAGGTGCCCATATAGAGATTGGGGATCTCCCGGCGGCACACCCACAGCACCAGCAGCGAAATGCCCAGGATGGTAAGGGACAGCGCGCACTCCCGGTCATACAGGGACCACAGGATGCCCAGCAGCATCACCGCGGGCACCACCACGTACAGCAGGGTCAGCACCGACATGTTCAGCCGGACCACCGCGCTGACGGCACCCACGAAGGCGCCCAGGCCCGCCAGCGCCCAGCCGATCTGTCGCCGGGACCGGTCGGCCCGCCAGAGGCTGCTGAGCACCGCGCCCACAACCAGCACCGCCAGGCCCGCCCAGGCAAAGTACTTCAGGTAGTCGTCCCAGGCCACCACCTGCTCCAGGGTGCCGTACACATAAAAGCGGCGGATGATCAGCAGATACAGCTCCGCCACACAGCCGGCCAGGAAGAACTTCATGGCCGCATTCATGGGATCGTCCTGCTTGGCCGCTCTGGGGCGGTTATTCGGATTTTTTGCCATCTATCAAGACCTCCAGGGTGTTTTCTGAAAAATGGGCGGCACAAATCTACGCCGGCCACCGACATACCCTAGTAGTATAACAGACTTTTTCCCGCTTTGCAAGGGCAAGATACCGCCTTCCGGCAACTTTTTCGCAACGGGAAACGGATTTCCCGTTGTGCACACTGACGGAGCGTGCTATACTGGACTATCATTGAGACAGCGAGGCGACCCATGAAAAAGAAACTGTTGTGCTTCCCCCTGCTGCTGATCCTGGCGCTGCTCTCCGCCTGCGGAGATGAGCCGGAGCGGCTGCAGGTCATCGCCATGGACACCGTCATGACCTTCCAGACCTACGGAAAGGCGGCGGAGGACGTGCTGGTCTCCGCCAGCGCCGAGGTGCGGCGGCTGGAGGACCTCCTCTCCCGCACCGATCCGGAAAGCGCCGTCTCCCGCGTCAACAGCGCCGGCGGCGCGCCGGTGGAGGCGGGGGCGGAGCTTTCGGCGCTGCTGGAGACGGCGGCGGAATACAGCCGCATGACCGGCGGGGCCTTCGACATCACCCTGGCTCCGGTGTCCTCCGCCTGGGGCTTCACCACGGATTCCTACCGGGTGCCCTCCCAGGCGGAGCTTGATGCCCTGCTGGCCCACGCGGGCATGGAGCATGTCCATGTCAGCGGAGACACCGTGACGCTGGACAGCGGTACCCAGATCGACCTGGGGGCCATCGCCAAGGGCTACGCCGCCGACCGGGTGCTGGACCTCTACCGCCAGGCGGGTCTGGAGCGGGGCTGGGCGGCTCTGGGGGGCAATGTGGCGGCCCTGGGCTGCCGTCCCGACGGGGAGCCCTGGGAGATCGGCATCCAGGACCCCGCGCAGCCCGACGACGGCAATGCCTACGCGGGGCTTCTCTACCTGGAGGACGCCTGCGCCGTCACCTCCGGCAGCTACCAGCGGTATTTTGAGCAGGACGGGCGGCGGTATCACCACATCCTGGACCCCGCCACCGGCGCGCCCGCGGACAGCGGCCTCCTCTCCGTCACCGTGGTGGCGGACGCCGAGGAGGGCAGCGGCGCCATGTGCGACGCCCTGTCCACGGCCCTGTTCGTCATGGGAGAGGAGCAGGCCCTGGATTTCTGGCGCACCGGCGGGCTGGACTTCCAGCTGGTGCTGGTGACGGAGGACGGCCGGGTGGTCACCACGGCGGGGCTGGAGGGACGCTTCGCTCCGGCGGAAGGGAGCGGGTATACCTATGAGACGGTCTCCTGAGCTGCGGCCCAACCTGTGGGACGGCCTGGTGGGCCTGGCGGTGCTCCTGGCCGCCGTGGCGCTGGGGCTGCGGCTGTGGCTGCCCGGCGGCTCCGGCGCGCTGACGGCGGTGATCCGGGCGGAGGGGCAGCCCGACGAGCGGGTGGCCCTCAGCGCCCTCACCGAGCCCCAGGAGCGGACCATCACCGCCGGAGGCTACACCCTGCACCTGCTGCTGGACCGGGAGGGGGCGGAGATGACGGCCTCCGACTGTCCCACCCAGGACTGCGTCCACACCGGCCGCATCACCCGCAGCGGCCAGAGCATCGTGTGCCTGCCCGCCCGGGTCAGCGTCACCCTGGAGGGGGGCGCTCAGGACGGGCCGGACGTGGTCATCGGATGAGGAGGGGGATATGAAGCTCACCACCAGACAGCTGACGCTGTGCGCGGTGCTCACCGCCATGGCCCTGGCCCTTTCCTATCTGGAAAGCGCCTTTCCCCTGGCGCTGACGGTGCCCATCCCCGGCATGAAGCTGGGCCTTGCCAACATCGTCACCCTCTTCGCCCTCTACGCCCTGGGCCCTGCCCAGGCGGCGCTGATCCTCCTGGCCCGGTGCCTGCTGGGGGCGGTGTTCGCCGGGAACATGAGCGCCCTCATCTTCTCCGTGATGGGCGGCGCCGCCGCCATGGCGGTGATGATCCTGCTCTCCCGCACCGGGCGGCTTTCCGTCTACGGCGTCTCCGTGGGCGGCGCCGCCGCCCACAACTGCGGCCAGGTGGCCGCGGCGGTGCTGACCCTGGGCAACGGCGCGCCGCTTTATTACCTGCCGGTGCTGCTGGGGGTGTCCCTGGTCACCGGGGCGGTGACGGGGGTGGTGACGGCCTGCCTGTTCCGGGCCCTGGCCCACACCCGCCTCCTGTCCAACTGAATCTCCGTCCCGGGCGGCCCAAAGGGCCGCCCGCTTTTTCGCGCTCACAGGATCCGGTACAGGCTGTCCAGCACCAGCCACAGCTGGGAGAAGGGCCGCATCAGGTTCCAGATCCCCGTGCCCTGGAGGCCGTAGGCGGCGATGAGGCGCAGCTTGGCCGAAAGGCTCCGGGCGTCCTCGAACCACACCTCGTGGATCGTGCCGCCGCTGTCCGTGTAGTGGAAATAGGGGGCCTGGGCGGTCTCGTCGTAGAAGATGTCCGCCCGATGCTGCACCGCCAGGGCGATGGCCTCCTGGTTGGACAGGGACCGGGCCCGGGTGGTCCCCTGGACGAAGGGCAGCGGCCAGTCGTAGCCGTAGTTGGGGATGCCCAGCAGCAGCTTTTCCCGGGAGATCTCCGTGACGGCGTAGTCCACCACCGCTTTCACGTTGGGCAACGGCGCCACCGCCATGGGGGGACCTGCCGTGTAGCCCCACTCGTAGGTCATCAGCAGCACGCCGTCGCTGGCCAGCCCCATGGCGGCGTAGGGATGGCCCTCGTACAAAAGCCCCCGCTGCTGCGCCGACGTCTTGGGGGCCGCCGCCGTCCAGAGAAAGAGGCCCCAGGCGTGGAGCAGCCGCTGCAGCTGCCCCAGAAAGGCGGCGTACGCCTCTGCCAGCTCTGCGCCCAGGTACTCGAAGTCCACGTCCAGCCCGCTGTATCCCCGGTCCCGGAGGATGGGGAACACCTCCCCGATGAGCCGGTCCCGGGCGGCCTCGTCCGTCAGCACCAGCCGCGCCCGCTCCGTGCTGAAGGTCCCGTCCTCCGTCAGCGTGGACAGGTGCATCACCGGCCGCGTCCCGTGGACCCGGGCGGCGGAGAGCAGCGCGGCGTCGTCCGGCACGATGAGCCCGCCCTCCGGCCCGATGCCGTAGGTGAAGGGGGCCAGACACGTCAGGTACGGCAGCTGGGCGCTGAGGAGCCGGGGAGCGATGGAGGGGTAGGCGTAGCCGTTGGTGACGGCGCTGCCCAGCTTCTCCCCCAGGTGGGACAGCACCAGGACCTGGCCCGGCACCAGATAGTCCCCGCCGCCCAGGGACCAGTTGTTCCGCCACAGCGACCGCACCGTGGTCTGGTACGCGGCGGCGATGCCCGTCAGCGTCTCCCCCGGCCGCACCACGTGGACCTGGTCCGGAAACCGCACCACCAGGGTCTGTCCCACTGCCAGCGCCCCGTCCGCCGGGACGGCATTGTCCGCCGCCAGACGCCGGGGGTCTACCCCGTAGTACGCCGCGATGCCCGTCACCGTCTCCCCCAGACGCACCACATGGATCTCCATGATGCCTCACCTCCTGTCCCACCCCTATGCCCGCGCGGCGGAGGATATGCCCGACAAAAGGGACTTGCCTTTTCCGGCGGTATGCGCTACCATATTGCCAGCCATTCCAAAACCGCATGACGGAGGGAGATCCCATGAACATCCGAAAGTACGAGGCCTACGTCCGGGCCGTGGAGCTGGGGAGCCTGTCCAAGGCCGCCGAGCAGCTGGGCTACACCCAGTCCGGCATCAGCCACATGATGCAGTCCCTGGAGGAGGAGGTGGGCTTCCCCCTGATGGTCCGCACCCCCGCGGGCATCGTGCCCAACAGCGAGGGGGAGCTGCTGCTGCCCGTCATCCGCCAGCTGCTTTCCGCCGGGGAGTCCCTGGAGCAGTATATCGCCAAGATCAAGGGCGCCGACACCGGCCGCATCCGCATCGCCGCCTATCCCAGCGTGGCCACCTACTGGCTGCCCCAGATCATCCGGGACTTCCAGAAGGACTATCCCCACGTGGAGATCCAGATCACGGAGATGGGCTCCGGGGCCATCGAGGAGATCATGGCCAACCGCCAGGCGGAGCTTTGCATCTACGCCGGCGGCGAGGGGAAGGATTTCGAGTGGATTCCCCTGTGCCGGGACCGGATGCTGGCCCTGGTGCCCCCGGACCACCCCCTGGCCCGTGGCAGCGCCGTGGCCCTGGAGGACCTGGCGGGGGAGGAGTTCATCATGCCCATGCCGGACTACGACGGCGAGGTGCGCTTCATCCTGAACAAGCTGGACCGCTGGCCCCACATCCTCTTTTCCGTGTGCAGCGACTACGCCATCATCCACATGGTCACCCAGGGGCTGGGGGTGTCCATCCTCTCGGAGCTGCTGCTGGAGAACTACCCCAACGGCGCCGTGGCGCTGCCCATGGATCCGCCCCAGGAGCGCATCCTGGGCATGGGCGTCCCCCAGGTGAAGGCCGCCGCCCCGGTGACCCGGAACTTCATGCGCTACGTGGAATCTTACGTGGCCCGGCAGGCGGGGCGTTCTGACGCCGCCGGAGAGAACATAGGATAACGCCGGAGACCGAGGCGGCGGGCAGGTGCGCTGCCCGCCGCCTTGCTTGCAGGGAGGCGGTATGATGGAGCTGGGGACGGCGCTGGCAATGGCCGCCGCTGCCGGGCTGGGGGGCACCGGTCTGGGCGGCGCGGCGGCCTATCTCCTGGGCGGTGCGTCCCGCCGGGGAACGGGGCGGATGCTGGCCTTTGCCGCCGGGGTGATGGTGGCGGTGGTGTGCTTCGATCTGCTGCCCGCGGCGGCGGCGGAGAGCCTCTGGCGGGCGCTGGGCGCCTTTCTGGGGGGCTGCGCGGCGGCCATGGCCCTGGAGGAGCTGTGCGGCCGGGACCGGGGGACGGGGTGGCTGACGGCGGCGGCCATCGCGCTGCACAACGTGCCCGAGGGCATGGTCATCGGCGCCGGGGACCTGCGCTTCGGCATGACGGCGGCGGTGCTCATCGGGCTGCACGATCTTCCCGAGGGGATGGCCGTGGGGGCGGCGCTGCTCTCCGGGGGCGCCCGGGGCCTCCGGGCCGCCGCGGCCGCCGCGGCGGCAGGGCTCCCCACCGTGGCGGGAGCGGGGCTGGGGTGGCTCCTGGGGGCGCTGAGCCCGGGCGCCCAGGCTCTGGCGGTGGGCACCGCCTCCGGCGCCATGCTGTATGTCTCCTTCGCCCAGCTGCTGCCCCAGGCCGTCCGGCTCTGGAGCAGCCGGGGCGCCGCTGCCGCCGCCGCGGCAGGGGTGGCGGTGGGCCTGGTGGTGTCGGCATGAGGACAGACGAAAGACCGCCCCGCAGCGGAAAGCTGCGGGGCGGTCTTTCATGCAAATGCGTCCCGGGGGAGGGACGGCGCATCAGGCCCTGGCGCTCAGGCGGGAGGCGCGGCGCTTGCCGTACCACACGATGATGCCCACATAGGCCACGGCGGCGGCGATGCCCACGCCGTAGGCCACGGGCCAGGACTGACCGAAGCCGATGGGGGCGTTGGTGATGTAGGTCACGGTGATGAAGGCATAGAACGCGCCCGGGAGCAGGGGGATCCAGGCGAAGGCGGCCTTGCCGTTTTCAAACATCCAGATGGTGATGGCCAGGAAGGCGAACAGGGACAGCGTCTGGTTGGACCAGGCGAAGTAGCGCCACAGGATGTTGAAGCCGTTGGCGTCCAGCTTGGCGTACACCAGGATCACCGCCACCAGGGCGAAGATGATGGCGGACAGGCCCAGGCGCTTGGCGTTGGAGGTCTGGTCCAGGTGCAGGGTGTCCGCGACGGTCAGGCGCAGGCCGCGCAGGGCGGTGTCGCCGGAGGTGATGGGCAGGACCACGATGCCCAGCAGGGCGACGACGCCGCCCACGGGGCCCAGGATGTCCTTGCACACCGCGATGACGGTGCTGGTGGCGCCGGCGTTGGTGGCCTGGATCCCCAGGTTGTAAATGCCCATGGCGGCGGCGGCCCAGACCATGGCGATGAAGCCTTCCAGGATCATCATGTTGTAGAAGGTCATGCGGCCCTGCTTCTCGCTCTTCATGGTGCGGGAGATGATGGCCGTCTGGGTGGAGTGGAAGCCGGAGAGGATGCCGCAGGCCACGGTGACGAAGAACACCGGCAGGAAGTGCTGGGCGGTGAAGTAGTCGCCGTAGCTGAAGGCGGTCTTGACGCCGTCGGCGTCAGCGGTGAAGGCGCTGAAGGCGGGAGAGGCCCAGTCGTCCCAGATGTTCAGCAGGGGATAGCCGTGGACGAACAGGCCCACGAACACGCCGATGGCGGAGAACATCAGGATGGCGCCGAAGATGGGATAGATCCGACCGATGATGGCGTCGATGGGGAACACGGTGGCGATGAGGTAGTAGGCGAAGATGCAGCCGTAGATCACCCAGGTGGAGACGGAAGTGGCTTTGCCGTCAAAGCCGAAGATGCCGGTAGCGGCGATGTCGCCGGGGGTGTAGATGAACACCGCGCCCACCAGCAGCAAAAGCAGGCAGACAAACACGTTGTACACCCGGTACACGCCGCCGTTGGAGTACTTGCGGATCATGGAGGACATCTGGCTGCCGCCGTCGCGCAGGCAGATCATGCCGGAGAAATAGTCGTGCATGGCGCCGCCGATGACATTGCCGATGGGGATGGTGATGAAGGCGATGGGCCCGAAGAGGATGCCCTGGATGGGCCCGAAGATGGGGCCGGTGCCGGCGATGTTCAGCAGGTTGATGAGGCTGTTCTTCCAGCCCTTCATGGGGACGTAGTCCACGCCGTCCTGCTTGGAGTAGGCGGGAGTCTCCCGGTCGTCCGGCCCGAACACCTTTTCGCAGAACTTGCCGTACAGCGCGGCGCCCACGAAGAGGATGACAAGGCCAATGATAAAGGTTGTCATGTACACACACTCCTTTTTCTTCTCAGGGCCGCGCCATCCCTCTCCCCCGATGCGGCGAGGCCCCGGATTCCGTCTATACTCTAGCAGATTTTCGGCGGAATGGGCGTTAAGAATTTCGTAAAAATAATACAGATTTTGCAATAGAATTCGATTATGTGTTAAGATTTCGTTTGGATTATTGGGGAAGGGCGCAAAAAAAGGACCGCCGGAGCGGTCCTGCGGGGGAAGGGTCAGAAGCGGCACAGGGCGATGAAGCACGAGCCGCCCGGGCCCGCGCCCTCCACGCGGTAATCGTTTCCGTCCCGGCAGCCGGTGAGCTGGAGGGTCTGGCCCAGCGTGGCCTCCCGGCTGTACTGGATGAAAAACTCCCGGGGCGTGCGGTCCTGGAACTCGGCGGGCAGGCAGTCCCAGACGATGTCGCCGTACTTGCCGCTGAACACGTGGCCGTTGCCGTCCAGGTCCGACCAGCGCACCGGCCGCTGCCCCAGATCCTCCAGACCCTCCCGGGGCATGGAGATCTTCATGGGCTCGGGACAGTCGATGGTCTTGGGGCACAGCGTCAGGGGCTTTGCGTGGAAGGTGGACGGGCGCAGGATGCGCCACGTCTCCGGGTCCACCAGGATCCAGTCGCTCTTGATGCTCACGCACAGCGCTCCCGTCTGGTCCGCCAGCTCAAAGACCCGCTGCATGTGGGCCCCCCGGACGCCGTTTTCCCAGGTGGTGATGTCCAGCAGCTCCCCGGCCGTGGGGCAGCGGTGGATGCGCACGGCCACCCGGGACACCAGAAACACCTCCCGCATGGCCCGGAGCTTTTCGTGGGTGAGGCCCCGGGCGTCGTAATCATACCCGGCATAGGCCGCCACCCGGGTCAGCAGCGCCGACATCCGGGCCCGCTTGTGCCGGTCGCAGTCATTGAAATTCAGCTCCTCCTGCCGGAAATAGCCGTCCGGCATCAGTCTCTGTTTGAAATCCTGCACGTTGGGATGCTCCTTTATCTTCATTTCCCCGTATCATACCACGTTTTTCCCCTCGCCACAAGCGGAAAGGTTGACTTTTCCGCTGCCTGTGATATGATAAGGCCACCAAACAAATTTTCAGGAGGCCGCATCATGGAAAAGACCGTCATCGCCACCCCCAACGCCCCCGGCGCCATCGGGCCCTACTCCCAGGGCTGGACCGTGGGGGACTTCGTCTACACCTCCGGCCAGATCCCCGTGGACCCCGCCACCGGCGCCGTGCCCGAGGGCATCGCCGCCCAGGCCGAGCAGAGCTGCAAGAACGTGGGTGCCATTCTGGAGGCCGCCGGCTCCGGACTGGAGCAGGTCTTCAAGACCACCTGCTTTTTGGCCGACATGGCGGACTTCGCCGCCTTCAACGAGGTCTACGCCCGCTACTTCACTACCAAGCCCGCCCGCTCCTGCGTGGCGGTGAAGGACCTGCCCAAGGGCGTCCTGTGTGAGATCGAGGCCATCGCCCTGAAGTGAGCCGATCCAGCAAAGACCCCCGCGCCCTTTGGGGCGCGGGGGTCTTTGCTTGTTATGTCACTTGCGGAAAAAGGCCATGCCCAGCGTGTTGTTGCCGCAGTGGGAGAAGATGGTGCAGCCGATCTTGGAGCGGACGATGTCCACGAACCCGAATTCCCGCAGCAGCGGGATCACCCGGTCCGCCAGGGCGTCGTCCGCGGCGCTGTCCACCAGGACGCAGCGGCTGGTGTCGATGTCCGTGCGGCCGTCCAGGCGGTCGCGGACGTAGTCCGTCACCACCTTCCCGATGGAGCCCCGGAACTTCTTGGTGACGCCCATCTTGCCGTCCACCAGGTCGATGCAGGGGTGGAGCTTGAGGAGGTTGGCCCCCAGAGCCGCCACCGACGAGCAGCGGCCGCCCTTTTTCATGTAGTCCAGCCGGTCCAGCACGAAGCTCATCTCCACCTTGGGGATCAGCGTCTCCAGCAGCGCCAATATCTCCGCGGCGCAGGCTCCGGCCTCCGCCGCCTCCGCCGCCGCCAGCACCACCATGGCGTGTCCCATGGAGAGGTTGGCGCCGTCCACCACATGGACGTTGGGGATGTCCTCCGCCGCGATGCAGGCGTTCTGATGGCAGCTGGAAAAGCCCATGCCCACGCTGACGTGGATGACGGTGCTGCCGTCCGCCGTTTCCCGGCGGAACAATGCCTCATAATCGGCGATGTTCACCGCGTTGGTGGAGGTGATCTCTCCGCCGGCGTCCACATGGGCGGAGATGTCCGCCGTGGTGATGTTCACGCCGTCCTGATAGAGCTTGCCGCCCATGATGATGCCCAGGGGCAGCACCGCAATGTGGTGCTGCGCCAGCAGCTGGGCAGGGAGGTCCGTGGTGCTGTCGGTGGTGATCTTGATCATGCTGTTTCTCCTTCCATTCCGTGGCCGCTCGGGAAAATTCGATGTATTATACCACGAAACGCACCGGATGAACAGCCCCTTTTTCAGCTCTGCCGCTTGCCGCAGGCCCGGATCAGCCGCATCATGTCCGCCACCGTCTCCCGCAGGTCCGCCTCCGCCCGGAGCCGGGCCTCGGCATAGGGCACCGCCACGCGGTTGATGGAGAACACCGCCGTGACGCCCATGGCGTACAGCGGGCCCACCCCCGGGGCCACGTCGCCCACCACCGCCGCCACCGGCACGCCGGCGGCCCGCCTGGCCACCCCGGAGACCACCTTGCCCCGGACGCTCTGGCCGTCCAGCCGGCCCTCGCCGGTGAGGATCAGGTCCGCGCCCCGGATCACCTCGGAGAAATGGACGGTGTCCAGCACCGTCTCGATGCCGGACTGAAGGCGGCTGCGGAAAAAGGCCGCCATGCCCGCCCCCATGCCGCCGGCAGCCCCGGCGCCGGGCAGCTCCGCAACGTCCGCCCCCAGGTCCCGCTGCAGCACCTGCGCCAGGGAGGCAAGGCCCGCGTCCAGCCGCGCCACCTGCTCCGGCGAGGCCCCCTTCTGGGGACCGAACACCGCCGCCGCCCCGGCGGGGCCGCAGAGGGGGTTGTCGATGTCGCACATGGTGACGATGGGCAGCAGCGCCACCACCGGGTCCATGCCGGAAAGGTCCACCGACGCCGCATTCCCCAGCGTGCCGCCCACGGGGACGAATTCCCTCCCCGCCGCGTCCCGGAAATGCACGCCGCAGGCCGCCGCCGCGCCGCAGCCGCCGTCGTTGGTGGCGCTGCCGCCAAGGCACATCACCGCCCGGCGGGCGCCGTGGTGGGCGGCGTGGCGCAGCAGCTCCCCCACGCCGAAGGTGGTGGTGCGCTCGGGGTCCTTGGGCTCCCGCACCTGGGGCAGCCCCGCCGCCGCGGCCATCTCGATCACCGCCGTGCCGTCGGGCAGCAGGGCGTAAAAGCTCTCCACCGGCGTCCCCTCCGGGCCGGTGACCGTCAGCGTCACCCGCCGGCCCCCCAGTGCCCGGAGGAAGGCGTCCGCGCTGCCCTCCCCGCCGTCCGCCACCGGCAGGGACGTCACCTGGGCGTTGGGGAACACCGCCCGGATCCCCGCCTCCATGGCGGTGCACACCTGGATGGAGGTCATGGTCCCCTTGAAGGAATCCGGCACCAGTACAAATTTTTTCATAAGGCTCTCCTTCCGGACGCCGCCGGGGCGTCCCGTCCGCGCTGCATATGTGAAAAAAAGGAAACGCACTTTGCAGTCAGTGTACCACAAAGCGCGCCTCCATTACAAGCGCAGGATGTCCGCCGAGAGACCGGCGGCGTCGGCGGGATCGTGGCTGGAGAGCACCAGCACCCGCCCCGCCGCGGCGCGGCGGATGCACGCCAGGCACCGCTCCCGGGCCCCGCCGTCCAGCCCGGTAAAGGGTTCGTCCAGCACCAGACCGTCAAAGGGGGCCAGCAGCGCCCGGGCCAGGGCCAGGCGGCGGCGCATGCCGCCGGAATAGGCGGCGGCCTTCCGGTCCGCCGCCTCCGAAAGGCCCAGCGCCTCCAGCAGGGCGGGAGCCCCGTCCGGCACCGTCCCCAGCACGAAGCGCAGATTTCCCCAGGCGTCCAGATGGTCCAGCAGCCGGTCCTCCTGGAACACCGCGCTCCACCGCCAGCCCGGCGGGATGCGGATCTCCCCCCGGTCGGGCCGCTCCAGTCCCAGCAGCAGCCGCAAAAGCGTGGTCTTGCCGGTGCCGGAGGGGGCCATCAGGCACACCGGACGCTCCGGCGTCAGGGTCAGGGTCACGTCTGCCACCGCCGGCGCGCCCTGGTAGGATTTCCACACATGCGTCAGCGTCACACCCGTCATACCGCGCCCACCTTTCCCGCCAGCACGTCCACCGCCTTCAGCGCCAGACGCTCCAGCAGCGCCGCCAGCACCGCGATCACCAGCGTCCAGGCGAAGAGATCCGCCGTGCGGACATAGACCTTGGCGGCGTAGAGCTGTTCACCGATGGTGCCGGCGGAGATGCCGATGACCTCCGCCGCCACCCCCGATTTCCAGGCCAGGCCCGCCGCCAGGGACACCGCCGCCCGGAAGGGCGGCAGCACCGCCGGCAGCCAGATCCCCCACAGCTGCCGCCGCCGGGGCACCCGGAACACCCGGGCCATCTCCAAAAGCTGCCGGTCCGCCCCGGCGATGCCGGTGAGGACGTTGAGATACACCGGCGGAAAGACCATCAGCGTCACGATCACCGGGGAGAGGAGGCGGCTGGAGAGCAGCACCAGGATCAAAATGATGAAGCACACCACCGGCACCGCCTTCATCGCCGCCACCAGGGGGCAAAGCAGCTCCCGCACCCGCCGGTGCCGCCACGCCAGCGCCGCCAGCGCCGACGCGGCGGCGCAGGAGAGCAGGAAGCCCCCGGCGATGTGGGCCGCAGAGCGGCCCGCCGCGGCCCAGAACGCGGCGGTGGGGAGCAGCTCCATGAGCCGCGCCAGCACCGCCAGGGGAGAGGCCAGCAGCAGCGCCCCGTGGGGATACACCGCCGCGAAGGCCATGGCCCCCAGCTGCCACGCCGTCAGCCAGACCGCCGCGGCCCACAGGCGGATGGGGCCGCCGGGCCCGTCAGACACCGTAGTAGAAGTCGTCCCCGGGCATGGCGCCGCCCACGCTGTCCGGCGCGGCGTCAAAGAGGACCTGCAGATAGCCCGAGAGCTTTTCCTGCATGTCCGCCCCGGTGATGCACACGATGTTGCAGGCGGGCAGGGCCTTTTCCGCCACCGCCGCCTCCACGATGCCAAGCTCCCCGATCTTCACCGCGGCGGCCGCCGGGTCCGCGTTCACCGCCTCCACCGAGGCGGCGTAGTCCGTGAGGAAGTCCGCCACCGCCTGGGGATGGGCCTCCACAAAGTCCCGGGTGGACACCACCACGCCGGTGAGCAGGGCGGAGCCGTTGTCCAGGGCGTCCCACTCCGCCGTCAGGTCCAGCGCCGTGCGCAGCTCGCCCATCTTCCCCTGGGCCACCGTCACGAAGGGCTGGGGCAGCATGGCGATGGTGGCCGCCCCGGAGGCCAGGGCGGAGACGCACTCACTGTGCTCGCTCTTCCAGTCGATGATGACGCCGCCGTCGGGGTTTACGCCGTTTTGCTCCAGCAGATACCGCAGGGCATACTCCGGCGTGCTGCCCTTGCCGGAGGCCACCATGGTCTTGCCCTCCAGGTCCGCCATGGACTGCACCGCGTTGCCGTTTTCCACGATATAGAGCACCCCCAGGGTGTTGATGCCCAGCACCACCACGTCGCCCTCCGTCTGATTATAGAGCACGGCGGCCAGGTTGGCCGGGACGCAGGCCACGTCCAGATCCCCCTTCAGAAGGCCGGGGGTGAGCTCGTCGGCGCTGGCGCCGATGGTCAGGGCGTAGCGGGGATCGTCCCCCTCCGTGCCCTCCAGCATGGCAAGGCCCATGGCCGTGGGGCCCTTCAGCGCCCCCACCTGCATGGTGATGGCTTCCTCCTCCGGCGCCTCCGGGGTCTCGGGGGCCTCCTGCTTCCCGCAGGCGGTGAGCAGCAGCAATGCCGTCAGGCACAGCGCCAGGGTCTGTTTCCAAAGTTTCATGGGTGGTTCCTCCTTTTCATCCTTCCAGCGCCGTCTCCGGCGCGTAAACGGTCTTGGCGGTGACGCCCGGGAGCCGCCCCAGCTTCCCGGAAAGGGCGGAGATCACCGCCGCCGGGGCGTCCATGGCCACGCTGATGAGGTGGATGCCCCGCTCCCGGTAGGGCACCCCCATCCGGCCGATGATATACCCGCCGTACTGATGGAGTAATTCATTGACGCCGGCGGCGGCCTCCGTGTCCCGGACGATGACGGCCACCACGGCCACCCGGGTATCTGTTCCCATGGGACATCCCTCCTTTGATGCAAAAATCCCCTCCGCCGAAAGAGCGAAGGGGATGGACGCCGTGTCGGTCCGCGCGCAGCAGCGCGCCCCACGCCTTTCGGCTCGGATGTACCTTGCCGGCAGAGCTGCGGAGTGTGTTTGGATGCGAGTCCGCCGGTGAGAACCAGTCTTTCCGGGGACGGCTCTATTATACGATGCTTCCGCCGCCGCCGTCAAGGTCCGGGGCGCAGCAAAGCGGCGGGGCGGCTCAGCCGCCCCGCCGGGGATGGAGGTTCACTCGCCCTCCGCCAGACGGTACCCCACGCCCACCTCCGTGAAGAGGTACTTGGGCTCGGCGGGGTTCTCCTCGATCTTGCGGCGGATGTTGGCCATGTTCACCCGGAGGATCTGGTTGTTGCCCCCCGCCCGGGGGCCCCAGAGCTCCTTGATGATGGAGTCGTAGGTCAGCACCTTGCCGGCGTACTTGCCCAGAAGGGCCACGATCCGGAACTCGCTGAGGGTCAGGTGGACGTTCTCCCCCCGCAGCAGCACCTGGTGCTTGTTGTAGTCGATGGTGAGATCCCCCACGGTGTAGGTGCCCCGCTGGGCGATCTCGCTGTTGCCGGACACCGTCCGGGTGTGGCGGATGGCCGTGCGCACCCGGGCCAGCAGCTCGTCGGTGCCGAAGGGCTTGGTGAGATAATCGTCCGCCCCCAGGTCCAGAGCCGTCACCTTGTCCTTTTCATGGGACCGGGCCGACACCACCACCACCGGCAGGCTAGACCAGCCCCTGAGCTGGCGCAAAATCTCCAGCCCGTCCATGTCCGGCAGACCCAGGTCCAATATGACGAGGTCGGGGCAGTGGGAGGAGATCATGGACTGGGCCTCCGCCCCGGAGCGGGCCAGGATGGCCTCGTAGCCGTTGTTGTTGAGCACCGTGGAGATGAAGTGGGCGATGCTCTTTTCATCCTCCACGATCAGGATCTTTTCCCGGATGGTCATACGGAATCCTCCTTGTCATTCAGCGGGAGCCGGAAGGAAAATTCCACGCCGGTCTCCTGGTTTTGCGCCTCCATGGTGCCGCCGTGGGCCCGGACGATGGCCATGCTCACCGAGAGGCCCAGGCCCATGCTCCGCTTGCCGTCGCACTCCGCCGGGGCGGAATGGCGCAGCGTGCCGTCAAAAACGTTGGGCAGGTCCTTTTCCGCGATGCGGGCGCCGTCGTTCCAGATGGAGAACACCGCCGCGTCCCCCTCGGTCCGCACTGCCAGGCGGATCTGATGGGCGCCGCCGTGGAACACCGCGTTTTCCATCACGTTGGCCAGGACCTGCTCGATGAGGATGGGGTCCATGGGCACCAGCAGCAGCTCGTCCGGCACCGCCACGGTGACGGACGTGGCGGGGAACCGCTTGCGGAATTTCCGCACCGCCTCCGCCAGGACCTCCTCCGCCGCCTCCGGCTCCTTGGTGATGTGGGCCTGATTGTCCCCGATGCGGGTCACGGACAGCAGGTTCTCCACCACCCGGATCAGCCACTGGGCCTCGTCCCGCACGTCCTCCAGCAGCTGCACCTCCTCCTCCCGGGAGATGCCGGGATTCTCCAGCACCGCCGAGGTGGAGCCCACGATGGACGTCAATGGGGTGCGGATGTCGTGGGACACGGAGCGCAGCAGGTTGGCCCGCATCTTCTCCCGCTCGTTCTCGCTGCGCAGCCGTTCCTGCTGGCGGGCCTGGGTAGTCAGCGTGGACGTGATGACGGACACCATGAGAAAGGTCAGAAACGTGATGGGGTAGCCGGCAATGGTGAAGTTCACCGCCCAATAGGGATAGGTGAAGATGAAATTCACGCATACCACCCCCGCCACCGACGCGATGAGCCCGTAGAGATAGCCGGTGGTCAGGCGGGAGATCAGCAGCACCGCCAGCACGAACACCGGCGAGGCGAAGCCGTCCACACTGTCCGCCATCTGCAGCAGGATGCAGATCTCCGCCGCCGAGAGCAGGATGATCCCCGTGATCAGCAGGTCCCGCAGGGAGATGGGGAACCACCTGGCCAGGCGGGATCTCTGTTTTCTGGACTGCATGCCGGGGCCTCCTTTCCGGGCCGCGCCCCGCAGAAAGGACGCTTTTTCAACAGTATACCACATATTCCGTTAAATTGCTGCTAAAACTTCACACGCTCTTAACGCCTGCGGGGAGGGGCGGTGGAAGGGGGCGTTCAGAAACGTGAACGCCGGGGCAGGGGGGCTTGTCGGACCGTTAGCGGGACGGTGGGGGCCATTGTCAGCGGCTGAACGGGGAAGCGTGCTATCATAGATCCATCAAAAATGCCGGACACCGGCCATGAAGGAGCGTGCACGAACAACTATGGAAAACTTGATCAACACCTACCTGCGCGAAGGAGAACAGGTCCGCTGGCAGGGCCAGCCCCAGCCCATCCCCCTGCTGGACAACGGCAGCAGGATGCTCATCCTGCGCAAGTGGGCTCTGACGGTGGTCATCGTCGGCGCCCTGACGCTCTCCTATCTCTCCGCCCAGGATTCCCCCGGCATGGGCTTCCCCCTGCTGGCGGTGGCGTGCGGCGCGGTGCTGATGCTCACGCCGCTGCTGGAGCGCAGCGGCCTCATGAAGAGCCGCTACTATATCACCAACCAGCGCATCATCCACATGACCAAGGACAAGGTGTTCTATTACATGGATCTGGCCGATGTGGACGCCTTCGAGGTGGAGAGCCAGCTCACCGAGCAGGACTCCCTGGTGCTGGGCAGCGCCGCCTTCGCCGACGCCAAGAAGCACATCCGCTGGCGTGCCTGCCATCCCATGGAGGATCCCGAGGCCATGAAGAACCGGGACCATGTGGACGGCATGGTGTTCTACAACATCGGCGCCTCCGCCGCCTCCGCCGCCCAGCTGCTGCGGGAGATGGGCTGCAAGCGCGCCGCCTGATCTCCGCCGGTTCGGCGCGGTCCGCCGCGCACACCCCCGCGGCAGATGCCGCCGCACTCCCCGCCGGGAAAGGGTCAACCCCTTTCCCGGCGGTTTTTTTGCGCCTTTTTCAAAAAAATTTTCTTCGGGACGCACGCCCGCGTGCAAATTTCCCCGGCGGGGGACGCATGAGTGAGATGAGGAAGGGAGGCATGACGATGGAGAGAAAGCGGAGCGACGACGTTTTCTGCCGGACGTATCTGCAGACCATGGACCCCGGCCGGGCCGCCCGGGCCTCCGGGCGGCCGGACGGCTTTTCCGCCCTGGGCCGCGCCCGGGTCCAGGAGCGGCTGGAGCGGATGCGGGAAAACGCCGCCGGGCAGCTGCGGCGGGAGGATGCGCTGCGGCGTCTGGCCCAGCTGGCCTTCGGCGGGGCGGAGGACGCGGTGTATCTGGCCCTCCACCCCCAGGAGGCGGACCCGGCGGCTCTGGATCTGGCCGCCGTCACAGAGTTGCGGGTGACGGACAAGGGCGTGGAGGTGAAGCTCACCGACCGGGTCCGGGCGCTGGAGACGCTGTGCGCCCTGCTGGAGTCGGGACCGTCCCGGGACGCCGACGCCCTCTATCAGGCCCTGGCGGAGAGCGCCGGCGGGGAGGGGGAGTGGGACCACGGATGAGGTGATGCATTTTTCCCCCAAGCAGCGGCGGGTCCTCACCTGGTGGACCTCGGAGCGGTGGGAGAGCATTTTGTGCGACGGAGCCGTGCGCAGCGGCAAGACCTTCTGCATGGGCCTGTCCTTTTTCCTCTGGGCCCAGCGGCGCTTCGACGGACGGCAGTTCGGCGTGTGCGGCAAGACCATCGCCTCCGTGCGGCGGAACATGCTGGCGGAGGTGGTGCCCTGCCTGCGGCGGCTGGGGATGACCGTCCGGGAGCGGCGCAGCGAGCACGCCCTCACCGTCCGCTTCGGCGGACATGAGAACACCTTCCTCCTCTTCGGAGGACGGGACGAGTCCAGCGCCGCCCTGATCCAGGGCGCCACCCTGGCCGGCGTGCTGCTGGACGAGGCGGCCCTGATGCCCCGGAGCTTCGTGGAGCAGGCCTGCGCCCGGTGCAGCGTGCCGGGCAGCCGCCTGTGGCTCAACTGCAACCCCGAGGGGCCCCAGCACTGGCTCTACCAGGAGTGGGTGTGCAAGGCCGAGGCGCGCCGGACCCTCCATCTCCACTTCACCATGGACGACAACCCCGCCCTCACCCCCAGGATCCGCGCCCGGTACCGCCGGGCCTACACCGGCGTCTTTTACCGCCGGTTCGTCCTGGGGGAGTGGACCGCCGCCCAGGGGCTGGTCTACGACTTCTTCGACCCGGAGCGCCACGCCCGGGACGTGCCGGAGGGGCCCTTTGGGGAGTGGCGGATCTCCGTGGACTACGGCACCGCCAATCCCGCCTCCTTCGGCCTCTGGGGCCGCATCGGGGAGGTATGGTACCGCACGGCGGAGTATTACTACGACTCCCGCCGGGCCGGACGGCAGAAGACCGACGCCGAGTACGTGGAGGACCTCAAACGCCTGGCCGGGGAGCGGCGCATCGCCCGGGTCATCGTGGACCCCTCCGCCGCCAGCTTCATCACGGCGCTGCGGCAGGCGGGGTTTTCCGTGGTGAAGGCCAACAACGACGTCGCCGACGGCATCCGCGTCACCGCGGACCTGCTGCGCCGGGGACAGCTGGTGCTCTGCCGCACCTGCGGCGACTGCCTCCGGGAGATGGCCCTCTACTGCTGGGAGGACCGGGGGGACCGGGACGCCCCCCGCAAGGAACACGACCACGCCATGGACGAGATGCGCTACTTCGCCATGGACGCCGCCGGCAGCGGCGGGTTCGCCGCCACCTGGGTGGAGCGGCGGACGTAAAGCGCGGAAAGTGAGGCGGTTTACAAAGATGAATTGGTTCAAGCGACAGCCGGCGCCGGCGGCGGGAACGGTGCAGCTGCGGGACGCGGGACGCCGTCCCTTCGGCGCGCTGGGGGGCTGCGTGCCCCTCCGCGCCGGGGAGACCCGGCTCTACCGGGCGGTGCGGGAGGCGGTGCCGGTGGTGGACGCCGCCGTGTACAAGCTCATCCGCATGACCGGCGGCGTCACCGCCGTCTGCGGCGACGGGCAAGCCCAGCATCAGCTGGCGGAATTCCTGCGCACCGTTCCCGCCGGGCGGGGACAGTTCGGTATCAACGCGTTTCTGGACTGCTACCTGGACTCCCTTCTCACCTGCGGCCGGGCCGTGGGGGAGATGGTCCCCGCCAGGGGGTTCCGGGACATCGCCGCCCTTTTGTGCGGCCGGGTGGAGGACATCGAGATCCGGGAGGGGGACCACCCCCTGGATTTCGTGCTCTGCGGTCCCGATGAGACGGGACACGTGGGGCCCCTGCCCCGTCAGGAGCTGCTGCTCTTCACCCCCCTGAACCCGGAGGCCGACAGCCCCTACGGCGTCTCCCTCCTGCGGGGGCTGCCCTTCCTCAGCGACATCCTCATGGAGATCTACCGCACCGTGGGGATCAACTGGGAGCGGTGCGGCAGCATCCGCTACGCCGTCACCTGCGGCGGCGGGGACGGCCAGGCCGCCGAGCGCAGCCGCCAGCTGGCCCGGGAGTGGTCCCGTGCCATGGCGGAGACCCGCAGCGGCAGCGTCCGGGACTTTGTGGCGGTGGGAGACGTGAACATCCGGGCCATCGGCGCCGACGTCCCCATCCTGGACAGCCAGATCCCCGTGCGGCAGATCCTGGAGCAGATCGTGGCCAAGACCGGCATCCCCCCCTTCATGCTGGGGCTGAGCTGGAGCTCCACCGAGCGCATGAGCACCCAGCAGGCGGACCTCCTTACCACGGAGATCACCGCCATCCGCCGCTCCCTTACCCCGGCGGTGGAGCGGATCTGCCGGCTGTGGCTGAGGATGCACGGCTACGCCTGCCCGCTGGAGGTGGTCTGGGACGACATCAACCTCCAGGATGAGGTGGAGGAGGCCCGGGCGGCCCTCTACCGGGAGCAGGCCCGGAAGCTGAAACTGGAAAACGACAGGGCGGAAGGAGCGATGTGAATGGACATGCACGAGGAGCTGGCGCAGATCAACCGCTTCGCCAAGACGGAGCTGACGGCGGAGCAGGTGTACGTATTCAGCGTACGGCTTTGCGACAACGAGGTGGACCGGGACTTTGAGCGCTTCGGCAGCGATTCCCTGGAGAAGCTGGGGGAGCTGTTCGTGGGCCGCAGCGGCCTTTTCGACCACCAGTGGTCCGCCCAGGGGCAGACCGCCCGGATCTACCGCACCCAGGTGGTGGAGGAGCCGGGAAGGGTCACCGCCGCCGGGGACACCTACCGCTGGCTCAAGGCCTGGGCCTATCTCCTGCGCACGGAGAAAAACGTCGACCTCATCGGCGAGATCGAGGGCGGCATCAAAAAGGAGGTCAGCGTGGGGTGCAGCATGGCCCGGCGGGCGTGCTCCGTGTGCGGCTGCGCCGACGGCGGCTGCGGCCACGTCCCCGGAAAGACCTACGACGGGAAGCTGTGCTTCATCGAACTGCGGGACCCGGCGGACGCCTATGAGTGGTCCTTCGTGGCGGTGCCCGCCCAGCGCAGCGCCGGCGTGGTGAAGCGCTTCGGCCGGGAGAGCGACCAGCTTGCCGCCCTGCGGCGCAGGGCGGAGCTGGGGGAGCGGTATCTGGTCCAGCTCCGCCGGGAGGTGGTGCGGCTGGCCATGCTGGCCGACGACCATCTGGACGGCCGCCTCTTTGAAAAGGCCGCCGCCCGTCTGGAGGAACCGGAGCTGCTGGAGCTCAAGGATGCCTATGAGGCCGCCGTGTCCCGGCGCTTCGGCGCCCAGCCCCAACTCCGGCGCCGGGAGGACGTCCCGGCGGAGGATGAGACCCCGTTTCTCGTCTGAGGGACGAGGAAAACAATAAGGAGGAGTGGAAGGTATGAATTCTTTTGAAGGCATCGGCCAGTGGGCCGCCACCTTCGCCTGCGAAAACGCCCCGGAGGGCGCGCTGGTGAAGATCACCGACAACGGCACCGTGGGCGTGTGCGCCGACGGGGACGACTTCTGCGGCATGGTGCTCTCCGCGGGCCGGGATGGGGAGGCCTGCACCGTGGCCCTGGGGGGCATGGTCACCGCCGGATACACCGGCGACGCCCCCGCCCTGGGCTGGAGCGGCCTTTCCGCCGACAGCAGCGGCGGCGTGAAGAAAAACGACGCCGCCGGGCGCAAATACCTGGTGGTGGACGTGGACACCGACGGCCAGACCGTCACGTTCGTACTGTAAGAGGAGGGAAGGCACATGGCTTATCGTTTCGAGGATATCCGACTGGAAAAGGGCATGTACGGCCGCAGCGGCCGCACCTTCGCCCAGACGCTGGAGGAGCTGGACCCCAGCGAGCACTACCGGGGCACCCCCCTGGAGGGACTGGACGCCTTCCAGCGCCAGCTCAAGCGCTTTGACATCAAGGTCAAGGGCAGCGGCAGCGACATGGTGGAGAAGTTCTTCCACACCACCGACTCCGCCGTGCTGTTCCCGGAGTTCGTCTCCCGGGTGGTGCGCCAGGGCCTGGAGGAGCAGACCATCCTCTCCGACATCACCGCCACCGTTACCCGGTTCGACGGTATGGACTACCGGTCCATCGCCTCCGTCCCCACCGAGGAGGAAAAGAAGCTGCGCCGGGTGGAGGAGGGCGCCCAGATCCCCCAGACCACCGTGCGCACCCAGGAGAACCTGGTGCGCCTGCACAAGCGGGGACGGATGCTGGTGGCCAGCTATGAGGCCATCCGCTTCCAGCGCCTGGACCTCTTCTCCGTCACGCTGCGCCAGATCGGCGCCTACATCGGCCGCCAGCATCTCCAGGACGCGGTGACGGTGCTCACCGACGGCGACGGCAACGGCAATCCCGCCCCCGTCTTCACCGTGGGCACCACCCCCATCTCCGGCACCAAGGGCACCCTCTCCTACGAGGCGCTGCTGGACTTCTGGAGCCAGTTCGATCCCTACACCATGAACACCATGCTGGTCAGCTCCGACGTGATGCTGTCCATGCTGAAGCTCACCGAGTTCCAGAATCCCCTGACGGGCCTGAACTTCCAGGGCACCGGCAGCCTCACCACCCCACTGGGGGCCAAGCTCCTGCGCACCTCCGCCGTCCCCGCCGGCACCCTCATCGGCCTGGACCGCAGCTATGCCCTGGAGCAGATCACCGGCAGCGAGATCACCGTGGAGTACGACAAGCTCATCGACCGCCAGCTGGAGCGGGCCGCCATCACCTCCATCTCCGGCTTCGCCAAGCTCTTCCCCGAGGCGGCCAAGGTGCTGCAGGTATGACCGCCGCTGAGGAAGCCGCCCTGACCCTGGCCATGGAGATCACCGGGGCCGGAGAGGCGGAGCGGCTGGTGCTGGAGCAGCTGTGCCTGGCCCGGAGCGCCTGGTGGCGCAGCCGCCTCCTGCCCGGCGTCACGGAGGACGGCTGCGGCGCGGCCTTCCCCTGCGCCGTGGCCCTCACCGCTGCGGCGGACCTGGGGCGGTGCGGCGTTGCCGGCTTCACCGTGGGAGAGCTGTCCGTCCAGTGCGGCGGAGACGGCGCCGGGCAGCTGCGCGCCGCCGGGGAGCTGATGGCGCCCTACGCCGCCGTGGGGGACTTCGATTTCCGGAGGGTCCGGGGATGAGGGCGGTCCTGCAGCGCCTGCTGGCGCGGTACGGCCAGACGGTGACGGTGGAGCGGGAGCAGCCGGAGGAGGTCCGGGCCTTCCTGCAGCCCCTGTCCGGCCGGGACGAGACGGTGCCCGACCAGGCGGTGAGCCTGGGGCTGCTGGACGGACGGCGGTGGATGTACCTGGGCGCGGCGGAGGTGGCCGTTGGGGAGGTCCTGCGGTGGGGGGAGCGCTCCCTGCGGGTGCGCAGCGTCCGCCCCCACGCCGTGGGCGGGGCGGTGCTCTTCTGGTGGGCCGCCCTGGAACAGGAGGCGACATGAAGGAACTGACGCAGATCCGCAGCGCCGTTGTGGCGGCGCTGCAGGCCGGCGGGCTGGAGGCCGGGGAGGCCTTCCCCGCCCGGCAGGCCCGTCCCACCGACGCTCCCGTGGCGTCGGTGGGCGTCGGCGCCGCGGAGAGCGGGGCCGTGGGCTTTTGCAGCTATCTGGGAGAGGAGTACGACGCCCAGCGCGGCACGTACTGCGAGCGGTACGGAAAGCTGCTGGAGGCGGATATCACCGTGGACATCCGGGCCGTGGGGGCCCAGGCCTGCCAGGCGGGATGCGAGACGGCGGCGGAGGTGCTGCTGGGGGACCTGCCCCAGGGCATCCGCCCCGGAGAGCTGCGGTGGGAGGGCCTTGCCTGGGAGCGGGCCACGGGGATGTTCCTCCGGCGGGGCGTGCTGCGCTGCCGGGCGGTATTCGTGGCCCGGGCGTCCTCCGGTGAGGAGGACGGGGCCTTCCTGGACTTTATTTTGAAAGGGGTCATGACAACGTGAGCGAGATCAAACACGAGCGGCCGGGCGTATACTCGGCCTATGACGCCTCGGCGGTGGTGTCCGCCGGACGGGCCAGCCGGGCCATCGGCGTGGCGGCCAAAGCCGCCGCAGGCGAGGCGGGCAAGGCGGTGATCCTCACCGGCTACGCCGCGGGCCTTGCCCATTTCGGCGAGGATACGGAGCCGGGCATGGCGGCCATGCTGCGGCTGCTGTTCGCCAACGGCGCCTCCACCGTGGCGGCGGTGCGGGTGGCGGACGCCGGTGAGACGGCGGACTACGAGGCGGCCTTCGCCGCCCTGGCCCGGGAGGATGTGCAGGTGCTGGTGTGCGACAGCGCCGACGAGGCGGTGCAGCAGGCTCTGCGCACCGCCGTGGAGGACGCCTCCGCCGCCCGCCGGGAGCGCATCGCCGTGGTGGGCGGCGACGCTTTGGAGCCCGCCGGGCTGGTGGAGCGGGCCGAGGCCCTCAACAGCGAGCGCATGGTGCTGGTGGGCCCCGACGCCCTGGACAGCGCAGGCCAGACGCTGCCCGGCGTCTTTGCCGCCGCCGCGCTGGCGGGCGTCATCGCCTCCGCCCAGGACCCCGCCGTGCCCTTGAACGGCGCGGAGGTCAAGGGTCTGGGAGGCCTTTCCGCCGACTACACGGACAGCGACATCGACCTGCTGGTGCGGGGCGGCGTCACTCCTCTGGAGAGCGTGGGGGGCGTGATCTCCCCCGTCCGGGGCGTCACCACCCGCACCACCACCGGCGGCGCCGCCGACGCCACCTGGCGGGAGCTGACCACCATCCTCATCGTGGACGACGTGATCCCCGCCGTGCGGGACGCCCTGCGCGCCAAGTTCGCCCGCACCAAGAACAACGCCCGCAGCCGCGGCGCCATCCGCTCCCAGGTCATCGTGGAGCTGGACAAGAAGGTGGCCGCCGAGATCATCGACAGCTACGGCGAGGTGACGGTCACCGCCTCCGCCGACGATCCCACCGTGTGCCTGGTGGAGTTCGGCTTCGCCGTGACCCACGGGCTCAACCAAGTGTACCTGACGGTGCACATCACCGTGTAAGGAAGGAGGATGCACATGAACGGTTTTCCCACCAGCTCCGACATCTATCTGGAGCTGGACGGCAAGAAAGTGGCGGTGGTGCAGAGCTACACCGCCAAGGCCAGCAAGTCCTCCCAGAGCGTGGAGGCATTCGGCGAGAGCGAACCCGTGGCCACCATCGAGGGCCAGCGCAAGTACACCCTGGAGCTGACCCGGCTCTACGCCACCGACGACGCCATCTCCGACGGCATCAACTTCTACGACCTCACGGACTTCTCCCTGGTGATCTGCAAGCCAGACCGCAAGATCATCTACAGCGGCTGCGAGTGGAGCGCCATCCACGAGGAGGGCCAGCTCAACGCCATGGTGGCCGAGAAGATCACCGTGGTGGCCTCCAGGCGCATCGAGGCCGCCGCATGAGCACCGTGGACGAGCTGCGGCCCCTGACGGCCCGGGAGCTGCTGGAGCTGTGGCGGGAGAGCGGCGAGGCGGCGCAGGAGCCCCTGGAGCGGGCCCTTTTGTGCAACGCCCGGGTGCTGGCGGCGTGCTGCTACCGCGGCGGGGAGCGGGCCTTTTCCGACGAAAGGGAGGTGCTCTCCGCCATGACGGGGCGGCAGATGGAGTCGCTGCTGAGACAGCTGGCACAGGGGCGGCAGCCTGCCGCCCCCGCCGGGGCGGAGAACCCCGGCTTTGATGAAGCGCGCTTTCACGCGCTGCGGGAGGGATGCTGATGGATTACGTCCGGGAAGAGCTGCTGCGCCAGCAGACGGCCCTGGCGCAGCTGCTGCTGGGCGGGGCGCCCCGGCCCGGGGAGGAGCTCCCCCCGGAGGGACGCCTCCCCGGCGGGCGAGCCGCCGGCGGCGCCGGAGAGGAGACGGCCCCGGAGGATGGAGAGGCGGCGCTGACCCGGGAGGCCGGGGAGACGCCGGCGCTCTGGAGCCAGGCGGCCCAGCGGCACCGGGACGCCCTGCGGCAGGCGGAGCAGGCCCGGGAGGCGGAGGCGCTGGACCTGGCCGCCGCCGCGGCTGCGGCGGCGGTGCGGCAGAGGCCGTTTTCCGGCGGGGAGGCCGTTTCCCTCCCCGCCGCGTCCATCGCCCCGGCCGGGGAGACCCCGGGCCGGGCGCAAAGGGCCCTTTCGGCGCAGGCGTCCCGGCACGCCGGGGCGCCGGGCGGGGGGACGGATCCCTCCGCCCCGGAGGGCGCGGTCCCCCTTGCCGGAGACGGCGGAGGCGCGGGGACCGTGCAGTCCGTGGTGGAGCTGGTGCGGCCCCTGGCCGCCGCGCCGGGGGATGCCGGGGCGCTGTCCCGGCTGTTCCAGCGGGACGCCCGCCGCTACGACGGCGGGTTTGAACTTTACTGAGAGGAGGCGGGGACATGCTGCTTGCGCCTATGCGGTTCAAGGATTACACCTGGCCCCACAATCCGGAGGTCTACACCGTGGAGTACCGGCGGCGGATGGCCGCGCTGCCGGTGCCCGGCGGCGGCTGCGTCATGCAGGAGCTGGGCGGCGCCTACCGGGTGATGCGGGGCGAGGGGGTGTTTGCCGGGGAGGGGGCGTATGCCGAGTTCCTGCGCCTGGCGGAGGTGTTCCGTCAGGAGGGGCCGGGACTGCTGATCCACCCCGTGTGGCCCGCGGAGCAGGCCTACTTCGTGGAGCTCCAGGCGGCGGAGGAGCCGCTGCCGGACTACGTGCGCTACACCTTCGCCTTCTGGGAGGACTGGACCGGCTACCGGGGCGACCTCACGGAAAACGACGACGGCGGCACCGCCCCCTGGACCGGGAGCACCGCCGCCTCCGCCCCGGCGGCGGAGGCGGTCTACACTGTGAAGAAAGGAGATACCCTGTGGGGCATCGGGCAGCGGTACGGCGTGGCGCTGGCGGACATCCTGGCCGCCAACCCCGGCATCAAGAACCCCAACCTGATCTACCCCGGCGACAGGGTGCGGATACCCACATGATGACCGGACGGATCTTTACCTGTGACCACCGCGTCTTCGACCTGCCCGAGCCGGTGGCCTGGACCGTGGTCCACACCGGCACGGTGCCCTGCGACAGCTACTCCATGACCGTGCCCTACCGGCCCGACATGGCGGAGACGCTGCGCAAGGCGGCGGGCTTTGCCGTCATCCGCAGCGGGGAGACCATGCTCCGGGGCATCGTGGACGAGTACACCGTGGACTTCGGCAGCGGCGGCCTCACCGCCACCGTGCTGGGCCGGGGCTACGCCGCCCGGCTGCTGGACAACGAGTCCCGGCCGGTGACGTATCAGGGGGCCACCCTGGCGGAGATCGTCCGCTGCCATGTCACCCCCTACGGCATCACCTGCGCCGAGACGGCGGACGTGCGGGCAAGCAGCGTCTACACCGTGGCGGCGGGGTCCAGCCAGTGGAAGGCCCTGGAGGGCTTCTGCCGGACCTACGGGGGCTTCTCCCCCCGCTTTGCCCGGGACGGGAAGCTCCTGGCCGCGCCCCGGCGCACCGGGACGCATCTGCGGGTGGGGGAGGGGGACGCCGTCCTCTCCTGCACCCTGCGGGAGGACCACTACGGCGTGCTGACGGAGGTGCTGGTCATCGACAAGACCCGCAGCGCCGCCTACAGCGTCTGCAACGAGGACATGATCGCAAAGGGCGGCCAGTGCCGCCGGGTGGTCTACACCCCCGGTCAGAGCACCTGGGACGCCATGCGCTACACCGGGGAATACCAGATCGCCCAGTCCCGGGCGGAGGAAAAGACCGTGACGCTGCGGCTGCCCGGCGTGTTCCGGGCCTTCCCCGACGACGTGGTGGATCTGGACCTGGGGCGGATGGGCCTTTCCGGCCGCTTCCGGGTGGAGGAGGCGGAAAACGTCTTCTCCGCCGACGCCGGAGCCTCCGCCACACTGACGATGAAGGAGATGGAGTGAGATGTGGCTTTCCAAAAAGACCCGCCCCGCCGCCCCCACCGCCGACGCCGATCTGGGCGTCACCACCATTGCCGGGGGCAGCGCGGGCGTTCTGACCCGGGGGGAGGTCCGGGCGCTGCCGGTGTACGGCCCCGGGGGCTACGCCTGGGCGCCGTCCAGCGGCCAGACGGTGCTGGTGATCAAGGGCGGGCCCGGCGGCCGGGAGCAGTGCGTGGCCGGAGCGATGCAGGATCCCCCGGCGGACCTGGCTCCCGGAGAGATCGCCATCCAGGGGCCCGGCGGCGCGGAGATCCGCCTGCGCTCCGGCGGCACCGTGGAGATCCGGGGGAACACCGTGGAGATCTGGGGCAGGCTCCTGATCGACGGGCAGGCCTACAAGCCCTGTACCTGCGGGGAAGGGGGCGCGCTGGGATGACGGAGCTGGCGCTGCGCCGCGGGGACTATGTGCCTGACGGCATCGGCGGCGTGGTCCGGGCGGAGGGCGCGGAGGCAGTGCTGGAGCAGGTGCGCTTCCGCCTCACCGCCCGGCGGGGGACCTTCCCCTTTTGCCAGGACCTGGGCAGCCGCCTCTGGCAGCTGGGCCGCCTGTCCCCCGCGGCCCGGGGGACCGCCGCCAAGCAGTATGTGGCGGAGGCCCTGGCGGACATGGACCTGGCCGTGGAGGCGGTGGAACTGACGGACCGGGGCGGCACGGCGGACGTGCATGTGACGCTGACCTGGCAGGGCCAGTCCCTCCAGGCGGACCTGGAAGTGCGGATGTGAGAGGAGGACGCGGGTGAAAAGCGCGGAAGAGATCTATCAGGAGATGAAGGCGGCCTTCACGCAGAGGGCGGGCTTCGAACCGGGGGAGGGCTGCGATCTGGCGGTGCGGCTGTGGGCGGCCGCCGCCCAGATCCAGGCGCTGGACCTCCAGGCCCAGTGGGTGCTGGACCAGAGCTTCCCCCAGACGGCGGAGGGGGCGTATCTGGACCGCCACGCCGCCATGCGGGGCCTTTCCCGGCTGCCTGCCAGCCAGGCGGTGGGGACGCTGCGGTTCTATGTGTCCACCGCCGCCACGGCGGAGCTGGCCGTTCCGGCGGGGACGGTGTGCATGACCGCCGCGGGCGTGCGGTTCGAGACCACGGCGGAGGCGGTGGTGGAGACCGGCGCCCTCAGCGCCGACGCCCCCGCCCGGGCGGTGGAGGGCGGCGCGGCGGGCAACGCCCCCGCCGGGGCGGTGTGCATCCTCACGGCGTGCCCGGTGGCGGTGACGGGGTGCTCCAATCCCGCCGCCTTTACCGGCGGCAGCGACGAAGAAGGCGACGAGGCCCTGCGGGAGCGGATCCTGGAGAGCTACCGCCGCCTGCCCAACGGCGCCAACGCCGCCTGGTACGAGACCACAGCCCTGTCCCACACCGGCGTGGCCGCCGCAAAGGCCGTGGGCCGGGCCCGGGGCACCGGCACCGTGGACGTGTACATCGCCTCGGAGCAGGGCATCCCGGAGGAGGCGCTTTTGGAGGAGGTCCGGGCGGACCTGGCGGAGAAGCGGGAGATCGCGGTGGATGTGGCGGTGAAGGCCCCCACGCCGGTGACGGTGGACGTGGCCGCCGCCCTGGCCGTGGAGGCGGGGGCGGATTTCGCGGCGGTGAAGGCCGCGGCGGAGGAGACCGTGGCGGGGCTTTTCAACGGGCGGCTGCTGGGCCTTCCCGTGCGCCTGGCGGAGCTGAGCAGCCGCCTCTACGCCCTGCCCGGCGTGGAGAACTGCCATATCCTGGCCCCGGCGGCGGACGTGGCGGGAGACGTGACGCGCCTGCCGGTGCTGGGCACGCTGACGGTGACGGAAGCGGAGGCGTGAGGCGATGTATGAGGCGTATCTGCGGGCGCTGCTGGCGCCCCTGGGGATCTACGACCTGACGGAAGGAAGCGTCAGCGGCGCGGAGCTCTGCGGCCTGGCCGCGGGGCTGGACGGCGTGTCGGCGGCGCTGGAGACGGTGGAGCGGGAGAGCCTCACCGCCACGGCGGAGGGAGAGGGACTGGACCGCCGGGAGGCCCTCTTTGCCAGGCGGCCCGCCGCCGTGACGCCGGAGGAGCGGCGCAAGGCCATCGCCGCCCTGCTGCAGATCGACGGCGACAGCCTCACCCCCGCCGCCATCGACCAGACCATCCTGGGCTGCGGCATCCGGGCCCGGGCGCTGGAGAGGGGAGAGGGGCGGCTGCGGGTGATCTTCCCCGACGTGGGGGGCCAGCCCCCGGAATTTGAACAGATCCGGGACATCGTCCTGGACATCCTGCCCTGCCACCTGGAGGTGGAGTTCTATTTCCGCTACCTGCTCTGGGACGAGTGCGAGCAGCTGGGCTGCACCTGGGACGCCGTGGAGGCGGCGGGCTACAGCTGGGACCTCTTCCAGATGCTCTCCCCGGAGGAGGCCTGAGGGGCCCGCCGGGGCAGGGAAAAAGCGGGACGCGCCCGAAAGGGCGCGTCCCGCTTTTTGGCGCGTATGGGGTCAGGTGTGCTCCGAGAGCTGTTCCAGGGTGGCGTCCAGGCTGCTGCGGTACTGGGCGTTGCCGGGGTCCAGATCCACGGCCTTCTGCTTCTCGCCGGCGGCCTCCTCGTACCGGCCCAGCTCATGGAGGGTGATGCCCAGGCTGTCGTGGTACTGGGCGTTGCCCGGCTCCAGCTCCACGGCCCGCCGCTTTTCCGCCAGGGCCTCCTCGTACCGCTCCATGGTGTGGAGGGTCATGCCCAGACTGCTGTGGTAGCGGGCATTGTCGGGGGCCAGCTCCACGGCGCGGCGCATTTCCGCTTCGGCCTCCTGGTACCGCTTCAGTGTGTGGAGGGTGATGCCCAGACTGTTGCGGTAGCGGGCATTGCCGGGCTCCAGCTCCACGGCGCGGCGCTTTTCGGGCTCGGCCTCCTGGAACCGGTGCAGCTCGCTGATGCTCACGACCACGCTCTTGTGATATTGCGGGTCGTCGGGCTCCAGCTCCGCGGCGCGGCGCTTTTCCGCCGCGGCCTCTTCATAGCGGCCCATGGCATGGAGGGTGACGCCCAGGCTGTTGCGGTAGCGGGCGTTGTTGGGCTCCAGCTCCGCGGCGCGGCGCTTTTCGGCCTCGGCCTCCTCATAGCGGCCCATGGCATGGAGGGTGACGCCCAGGTTGTTGTGGTAGAGGGCATTGCCGGGCTCCAGCTCTACGGCTTGTCTCTTTTCCGCCTCGGCCTCTTCATAGCGGCCCAGCTCGTGGAGGGTGACGCCCAGGTTGTTGCGGTAACGGGCATTGCCGGGCTCCAGCTTTGCGGCCTGTCTCTTTTCCGCCTCGGCCTCCTCGTAGCGGCCCAGCTCGTGGAGGGTGACGCCCAGACTGTCATGATAGCGGGCATTGCCCGGCTCCAGCTCCACGGCACGGCGCTTTTCGGCCTCGGCCTCCTCGTACCGCTCCATGACGTGGAGGGAGATGCCCAGGCTGCTGCGGTAGCGGGCGTTGTCGGGTTCCAGCTCCACGGCACGGCGCTTTTCGGCTTCGGCCTCTTCATAGCGGCCTGTGGCATGGAGGGTGACGCCCAGACTGTCGTGGTAGCGGGCGTTGTCGGGTTCCAGTTCCACGGCCTTCCGCGTCTCTGCAAGGGCCTCCTCCCGCTTCCGCATCTCATACAGGGTGACGCCCAGGCTCTCGTGGCAGCGGGCGTTGCCCGGATCCAGCTCCACGGCCCGGCGTTTTTCCGCCTCGGCCTCCTTATAGCGGCCCATGGCATGGAGAGTGACACCCAGACTGTTGCGGTACTGCGCGTTGTCCGGGTCCAGCTCCAGGGCCTTCCGCTTTTCCGCCTCGGCCTCTTCATAGCGGCCCAGCTCGTGGAGGGTGACGCCCAGGCTGTCGCGGTACTGGGCGTTGTCCGGGGCCAGCTCCAGGGCCTTCCGCTTTTCCGCCGCGGCTTCTTCATAGCGGTCCAGCTCGTGGAGGGTGACGCCCAGGCTGTCGCGGTACTGGGCGTTGTCCGGGGCCAGCTCCGCGGCCTTCCGCTTCTCCGCCTCCGCCTCTTCGTACCGGCCCAAGGCGTGGAGGATGACGCCCGCGCCGCTGTGATAGCGGGGATCATCGGGGACCCGCTCCGTCAGGCCGGTGATCAGCGTCAGGGCGGCGGGATAGTCCTGCTGGGCGAAGAGCGTGAGGAACTGGGAGTATGCCCCGGCGTTGTCCTCCTGGGGCTCCTGGGGCTCCGGCGTCTCCGTGCTCTCCCGGGCGGCGCACTCCGGCGTCTCCGCGGGCGGGGGCGTGGAGATGGGCGCGCTGCCCGCCTGCGGCGTGCTCTCGCTGATGTAGCGGTCCGCGCTGTCCAGAAGGGTCTTGTACTGCTCCCGGATCTTGCTGAGGAAGGCCTCCTCCTCCGGCAGCTGGATGTCCAGCGCACCGCACAGCCGGATCATCACCTGATCGAAGCCTCTGTGGTGGATCAGGAAGCCGTCCGTGCCCTCCAGAAACTCCCGGACCCGGCCCTCCGGCGCCTTGTCCCCGTAGAGGAACCAGTAGGGACACGCCCAATCGCCGGTGCGGAACTTCTCCATGTTCTCTTTCCGGCAGAGAAAGTCCATGACACTTGGGTCGTTGCCGGCGTAGCCCAGGAAGAGGGGGTGGTAGGCGGAGAACACATTGTCCAGCACGGCGTTCCAGTTCTCGTGCAGGTGGCTCAGCTCCTCGGGGCTGCTGATGGGGCTGAGCAGGAGGTCCCGGTGGATCTTGATGACGGTGGGCCGGGAGATCTGCCGCGTGGCGTAGGGGGCCAGACGCTCGTGGCCGATGACCATGGGCATGGTCTGGGCGTACTGGACCAGACAGTCCTCCGTGAGGTGGTCGAAGTTGGTGGTGATCACCACGTTGTGGATGCTGCCGGCCATCAGCAGGGCCAGGTGGACATAGCCGCAGCTGGGCCGCGCCTTCTCCATCATCCGCTCCAGGAAGTTGTAGCCGTCCCGGTACCGCTCCCCGTCGTCCCGGGCAAAGCGCCGGGCGTAGTATTGGCTGTAAAAGCCGTACTTGTTCTCGGGGGTGATGCCGGTCTCCTGCTTCCACCGGGCGTGCTCCTCCGGGTTGCGCACCTCCAGCTCCCGGTCCCACTGGTTCACCAGCTCCTCGCCGGTCTTGATGCCAGAGGCCTTGGAGGCCCCCGCCCCCAGCACGAAGCAGAATCTCCGGGGGTAAGAGCCGCCGGAGACGGATTGGAATTCCTGGAGGAAGCCCTCCAGGGAGATGGTGGTGTAGGACATGCGCATCCCTCCCGGATCCGGATCCCCGGGGAACAAGGCGGCGTCCCGCCGGGGACCGTCATTTTTTCCCATTATACCAGACGGCGCGGATTTTGGCAAATTTTGCGGCGGCTGTTTTGGAGATAAGGGGACCCGCCCATGGGACAGAAAAAGCCGGAGCAAGCAGTCGCTTGCTCCGGCGTGGCGCAGCGGGAGGGATTCGAACCCTCGTGGGATTGCTCCCAAACTGATTTCGAGGGGAATCGTGCATAAAATCAGGGTATGTATCGGCACGTTTTCCTTTATGGTTTGATGGGGATGACGCCCCGGACGGGGGAGGTTCACGCTTCTTCCCATCCGGGGCGTTTGACCCAGGATTTCGCGTTCGTTCAGCTCCGGCACCATTCGGGCACCATGGCGCCCGAATGGGTCATGTGGCGGGGCCCGCAGCCTCTGCATCTGCGATCTCCTCCAGAACCGTCTGGAGCGCGCCCGTCATCTCCGTATCGTCAGGCAGCGGAACGATCTCCCGCTGGGCTGCTCTGTGTTCCACGATGGGAAGAATGATCGTGCGGGCAAAGGCCTCCCGGTCACTGCTGGCAAACATCTCCTTGAGTACCTTGCCGTCCAGCTTTTCGCTGAGACGGTCCGCGCATTTTTCCGCCTCCTTGTGATTCAGCAGGTACTCGTCAGAGACATCCTGGAACACCTTCTGCAGAATCCGGACCATCTCCTCCGCGTCGTCCTCTGCCACGGCATCAGCCGCCTTTCCGGCAATGCCGCCCAGAATAGCCCCACCGGACAAAGAGCCCAGTACACCGCCCACGGCTGTACCGGCACCGGGAACGACCAGACTGCCTGCCGCCGCACCGGCCATCCATCCACCTGTGCCGCCGGCCACTGTCCCGGCGGTGCCGGCCAGATTTTTCATCAGCTGCTTTGCGGAGATCCTCCCCCGGAAGATGTCCACCACATCCGCCGACGAAAGCACTACCACAGTCACGCCTGCCGTCACCGCATTGCCGCGGAGGAGTTTTGCCGCGCTCTTCATAGCCGCTGCGCCATAGATCGGCTTTGCACCGGCGCGGAAAGCATTGATCAGTACTGCCGACGCCTTGGATCCCATCAGCCGGACCACTGCCTCCGATCCGCCCACCATGGCGCTGTTGAGGCCGGCTTTCAGCAGCTGGCTGGACAGCACACTGGTGATAAAGGCGGTGCCGCCCACCTTCAGACCGGAATAAGTTGCGTTTTTCAGGGAGATCTGAAAATCCTCCCCATCCCAAACCGAGGTGGCAAAGGTGAGCATCGCGGTGACACCAAAGGCAGAGGTGGCAATGACGGCTCCGTTGACCGCATCGTATGTGATGGATTCCACCGTGCCGGCTTTGGCGATATTCCGGGCCTGCCGGTATGTGAAATGTCCCCTGCGCACCAGATTGGTTGCCTCATTGGGATCGGTGACGCCCGGCACCTGGCCGTTTTCAATCTTTCTTGCCATGGTCTTCACGGCAGTATCATAAATTTCCTGATCTGCCGGGACCTCGATCTGCATGGGCTTCCCGCCCTGCATATACCGGAAAGTCCCCTTGCCTTCCGCTTCAAAGCACTCGTTGATGCACCGGGTGCCGGTGGCGCAGTATTTCGACTGGATGCAGATCCCGTCCACGATCCGGTCCGCTCCGTTTTTGGCGTTGTCGTCGCCGACGATCCGTGCGTCGTGTCCCGTGATCCGGTCCACCAGATCGTTGGCCCGTTCCGCTGCGAAGCCATGTCCCTGGCTTGCATGGAACCGCTCCTCGTCGTAGAGCTTGTTGACGGTCCCGTAAGCCCCGGTGGATAACCCTGCGGCCTCCACTCCCGGGGCCTTTTTCTGCTGGGCTGCAGCTACCTGCGCATTGCCTGCCGGCGCATGTTCCAGCCGGAGGATCTCACGGAAGAATTCGCAAAGCGGCGTTTTTCGCAGCAGCGGGCTTTTCCACTCAACGGCTGTTCCGTCCTTCATCCGGAAATGCAGGGTGCGGTCCGCGTCCTTGCGCTTTTCCCAGCCTGTCACGAACACGTCCTCGATCTCATCGTACCAGAGTTTTTGGGGGCTCTCCAACGTTGCCAGATAGTATACCTTCTCATCAGTGAACAGATATCCGTTTTTCCCGGACCCTGCAAGGGTGGTATCCAGAAATCCGATGGCCGTTTCCCGCACGGCGCCGGAGGCAAATTTTTCCGTGGCATTTGCCCACTGCCGGTCTGTGATGTTTCCGGCCTTCACTGCGCCCGAGATGGTCAGGCTGCAGAGACAGTATCTCTCAAATGCCGCAGCCTTTTCGTTATGGGTATTCACGCATACATTCCTCCCTCAACATTCCCATTCTTTCTGTATGGCAGCCGCCTGCGATTCTGCATAGCGGTGCATGACCTCCTGGAGGTAGAATCCATGGAGTATCTTTTTTCCGTCCGGATCTCCAAACGCATCTCTGGCCGCCCGGTCTGCCTCCGACCAGAGCGTCGGGCGGACCGCCGCCAGCGGACAGTCGATCAGGCCGGTATCCGCCAGCACCTGATCTACCTGCGCGTCGATCCGTTCCCGCGTTTCCCGGATCAGCTCCCGTTTCCGCTGGAAGGAAGCAAACAGGGGAAAATCCAGTGTTTCCGTACTCCGGATGATGGCTTGAAGCCTTTCTTGTATGGATGCCCGGTCCATACCGCACGCCTCCTCTCCATTTTCACAGTCTTGGGATCCCTTTTGCCGGCTGCTCATCTGCAGACTTCCACATATTCCCCCTGGCTGCGCAGCCACATCTCGATGCCCTTCCCGAAGACCTCCGCCCGGATCTCCCAGCATCCACCGCGCCGGCTGAGGATCTCCGCCGTGGGCAGACGGTCCAGGACCGCCTCCACCGATGGACCTTTATAGAGGAAGCGCACCGTCTGCAGCTTCCCGCCGTACATGAACTGCACGCGCTTGCGGAACTCTCCCTCGGAAAAGCGGCGGCTGTACGGGACGGAGAAGTGTTCGTCCAGCACCCGGACGGACTCCAGCCGGTCCACCCGGTAGATGGTGGGCGAGAGGTCCTCCGGATCTTCAAAATGTGCGGCGCGGTCGATATCTTCGATGAATGCCGTGAGATAGAAATAGTATTCGGAAAACAGCAGCCCCACCGGCTGGAGCCGCCGCTGCTTACAGGCCCCCGTCTGGGTGCGGTACGCCGCTTCGATGACGGAATGGCTCCGGACGGCCTGCCCAAGGGTCCACAGGCGCTCCGCCAGGCGTACCCCGTGGCGGGGCTGGATGTAATACAGCCGCTCGTTGGCCAGGATCTTCTCCAGCGCGGCCCGCTGCTGCGGCGGCGCGCATCGCGCCAGCAGCTTGCGCAGGATGCCGTCCATTTCCTCTTTCGGCAGACAGCGGCTGTCCAGCAGGACCTTGCAAACCGCCAGCAGCTCCCCGCAGGAGAGGACGTCCTCCGCACCGTATTCCAGCTCATAGCGCCGGGTATTCCGGGTATAGCGGATCTGTGCCGGCGGCACCTCCCCGGCAAAAAACGTCCGCAGGGTTTCGATATCCCGCTGGATGCTCCGGGGATCCACCCCGAACCGGGCGGCCGCCTCCTGCTTTTGGATCCCGCCGCCCCGGGTCAGGGCCTGATAGAGATACAGCAGGCGGGTGTTCTTGTCAGTCTCCATCCCGTCACCTCCTGCCTGCAGTATAGCACCATACATGGACAGGATCTGTCCATCTCTCCAAAAACTTACAAAATCCGGCAAGTGTTTACCGCTATTATACCCTGTCAGTTCTTTTCTTTCAACCCTGCAAGTTCATTTATGAGTAGAACTCTCCGGGTTACACCAGGAAAAAACGGAGGGATGCTATGGACTGGGGTGCGATCGGCGGGCGGATCCGCAGGCAGCGGGAATTTCTGGGCTATACCCGGGAGCAGTTTGCGGAGCTGCTGGACGTGACGCCGAAATTCTGCGCGGACATCGAGCTGGGCGTCAAGGGCATGTCGGTGCAGACCCTGTGCCGGATCTCCGAGATCCTGCGCCTGTCCACGGATTTCATCCTCTTCGGGAAGGAGAACTCCGGGGGTTCCACCCCCATCGTCCAGTTGCTGCGCAGCTGCTCGCCGTCGGAGCAGGCCTATGCGGAGCAGATGCTGAAAACCTTTATCATGGCAATGAACGCAAAAAAAGAATCGCCCTAAGGCGATTCTTTTTTTGCGCCCATTCCCCGAAAAGGGGAACAGGTCAAAGCTCTCCGCAGTAAAAGAACTCCTCCAGCTCATCCGGTGTAAATCCCTGGGCTGCCAGACGGTCCACGTCTTCCGGAGCATATCCAAAGGCCATAGCCACACCGCGCAGTTCCTCCAGATGGGTCCGCTCCGGCTGTGGGCGAGGGGGCAAACGGTTTTCTGTCAGAAAGAACGGGAAATGCGGTGCGAAGAGGTTCCGGTCATCAAAGAACGCTTTCGTGATTTTGCCGTTCCTTCCGATGCGCAGGAGCTCCCCGCACGCGGTACGGACCTCCTCCGGCTCTCCCAGCCGCGTCCGGATCCTCTGCAGCGCCTGCGTCAGGATGGGCGATGTGGAGGCATAGAGATACACGCCGCTTGCCGGGAAATGATACAGGCACAAGGGATTGTCTCCCTTGACGATATACAGCCGGTCCTCCGCATCCAGTACGGTGATGGTAAAGGAGCCCTCCAGCTGCTCCGCCATATCACGGAGGCTGACAAGATCCAATGTGCCTGCCTGCTGGATCAGCTGTACGGCGATGTAGCTGTCCGTCTCGATCTTTGTTTTGGGCAGCCGCAGCCGGGCCCGCAGCGTACGGTCATTCCGGAGAACGCCGTTGTGCGCCAGGGCAAAGGCACCGGTATCCGCCGTGCCGAGGAACGGGTGATTGTTGTAATTCTTCCTGGCGCTTCCCTGCGTAGCCATGCGGGTATGGCCCATGATGACGCGGGCATCCCGGGGAACGGAGAAATGCATGAGATGGCCGGGAAGAGGGCGCTTGAAGATCCGGAGCCTGCCGCCGCTGCGGTAGGCGATGCCGGTGGCGTCTGTGCCCCGGACCTCGCAGGCGGCGGCCAGCGCCGACAGGATCTGGTTCCGCTGCCCCACGGTCAGGGTATGGCGGTAGTCGATCAGACCAAACAGACAGCACATTTCAGATCTCCTCCTCTGCAGGCACAGGCTCGTTGATGTACAGCCGCCGCTCCTTCAGGTACTGCACCAGTTCCGGCTCCTGACAGCCGGAGACGAAGGTGGTCCAGGACATGGCTTTCAGCTCGTCGTCGGAAAGATGGATCGCCACGTCGCAGATCCGGTCAACGAGCTGCAGCGTGGCGATGAGGGTGTTGTATTTCAGGGTCCCACGGAAGATCCGGAACTCAACGGTGTCGCGGTTGGTGAGATTGACGCAGGCATATCGCCCGCAGGCGCAGCCCTTTTTGGCGTGGTCCAGGATCTCCATGGGTTGGTCCTGATAGCCGTACCGGGCTGCCCACCGTTCCAGCTGGCGGCGCGTCCGGCGGCTGAATTTCAGCAGTTCCTCCCAGTGCTTTTCAAAGAAGTACAGCACCCGGGCGACGGCGGCGTCCTGCTGTTCCTCTCCAGGGCCAAAGGCTGTCCGGCTGATATGGACATGGAGTCCGCAGGTGCCGGCCAGATGGCTGGAATACCCCAGGGATACCGCCTTCCGGCAGATCTCCTCCCAGGGCATCTGCGCTTTGTGGTACTGCAGGGACATGGGGTGGGTCACGATCTCGAATCCGTCGTCCAGGGAACCGTCGTGCTTGCAGTAGATCCGTTCCTGATCCGTGTTGGCCAGTTTCAGGATCTCCCGGGCATTGGACGCAGTTTCCCCGCCTGCATCCACCTCCAGTTCCACGCCGAAGAATCTGGGACCGTCCCCGTAGAAAATGGGCTCCGGTTTATAATAGTAGTCCTGGATGGCCCGGCCACGGGCAGTCCTGTTATAGCAGACACTGCACAGCGGTTCCTCGTCATCGGGATCGTCCCGGTCATAACAGGCCTCATCTTCCCGCAGCAGCGTCCCGCATCGGACGCAGTTGGTGTAATACCGGTCATAGCAGTTCTGGCAGAGGGGCGTTTGCTCGTCCCCGGCATTGTCATCCCGCCAGAGGCGCTCCCCGCAGACATGACAGACCACCGTCTCGCCCGAAAAACAGGCGGGACAAAGCAGATGATCGTCGAATTCCTCCCGCTGGGCAGCAGGACACGTTTGTTGACAGATCTCACAGACAAAGGTTTTTTCACGCACTTACGATTCCTCCTTCAGCAGTTGATCGATGGCGGTGCACAAAAGGGCTGCCGCGGCAGCCAGGATGATGCCCAGGGCATTTTTCCGGAAAGCGGGCTTCACCCCAGGGTGCAGACCTTGCGGAGCAGCTGGTCTGCCAGCTCCGCCAAAATAGCGCGGATCACGGAAAGCAGTGTGTTCAGCATGGGTTTCCTCCTTTTTTCTTCAAAACAAAATTGCTGCGGTGACATTCGGATGTCTTCGACATCCGAATGTCACCGCAGCTTCGTAAGAATGATATTTTTTTGAAAGGGAGAGGAAAACCAGACAGGGCGTCAGGAGGGAAACAGGAGGATAATCTTCAGAAACGGAGGGACATTGCATGGAACACAGTGCCTGTCAGGAACGGCTGGAAGCCTATAAGGAGGAACATCTGCCGGTGGTGCTGACCCCCGCCGAGGCCATGGACATTCTGGGCGTGGGGAAAAACACGTTGTACCGGATGCTCCATTCCGGGCAGCTCCCGGCCATCCGCATCGGACGGATCTGGCGGATCAATCTGGAGTCTCTTCAAGCATATCTATCCCATCCACCAACGCTTCCGAACGGTTGCAATGATGCCGCCAATCGAACCCGGCAAAGAAATCGGAGTCATCATTAAAATCATCTTCGCCCTTGCTGACATAGAGCTGGCAACGCAGGTTCCCGAGAAAGGTCAAAAAAGGAATGTTCCACTTCGGCTCCGGATGACCTTCATCGGAATCGACGGTCCGGATGCCGGAAAACGAACAGAGCGTGTCATCGATATATTTCAGGATTTCTGCAGATAACTGCCGATGCTCTTCCCGTACGTCGGTAGGCCCAAGATCCTCCACAGCGTCAAGCAGATTTCCGGCATGTCCGCCCAGCAGGACCAAAGAATCTGTCAGAATATCATAGGTGTAAAAGGAGAGCGGCACATTACAGGAGTGAGATACCGCCCGCAGGATCACGAAGAAAATCATGATTTGACGGTAGATCCCAAATGCGCGTTTTGTGTTTTTGCTCGATACGTTTCGCGCCTGCGGATTGCGATAAAGCCCAGGATATGCATCCTCCAGAGAGGGAATATCCAGATACATCCGCATCTTTTTGGAAAAGTTCCGCCTGGAGTCACGTTGGTAGGAATACAGGTTTTCAACAAAGGAATCGTTTATCTGCCTCTTTTGCAGGTAGCCCGTCAGCAGTACCGGTAAAAAGGATCTGATCAGCGGATCCTCCGGAAAGAGGTAGTTGAACTCTGTGAGGCCCGCCATGAGCCGTTCCCGATCAGAGATATAGAGCGGAAACTTCCGGAATTCCGCATCCGGCATATGGCGTTTCAGATCCTCAACATGAAAGATCACGTCTCCGAACCAGAATCCCTTCTTTCCCGGTCCAAATTTTTCAAAAAATTCCTGTGCCTCCATACCGGCAGCGTCATCCAGCGCCGTCCAATGATCCTGAAGCCTTTTCCACAGGTCTTGAGAATATGCCTTCAGGACCGCATCAGCCGTCGATCCAATTCCCGAAAAAGTCAGATCCTGATCCATTTTTCTCAACTTCTTTCTCAAAATTCTGTCAACAGGGCCGAATTTCCGCACAGGCGTTTGCGGAAATTCGGTCCCCCTACACAAAAGGGGACGATGGTTCTATGATTGTGCCAGGTCAAGCCGGCTGGACCCGAACAACCTGAAGGAGGATCAAAGAAGATGTTCGACGATGACTGGAACGCCCCTGATGATAACCTGGACCTGTGCCAGATGATGCGGGAGGATGCGAGAGCCGCCTCCTGGCGCAAGGCACGGGGTATCCCCGATCCAAAAGAACCCGAAGTACCGTCCCCTACGGCGAAGAGTCCCCGTAAACGGGCCAATTTCTTCTCCGACCTGGTGGACGGGATCGCAAAAAACGGTCAGATCCTCATGACAGAGGACGGCCAGGCCTTTGCCTATGAGGAAGAGTCGGGCGACTACCGCCCCATCCCCAATCTGACGGTCTGGCTGGCCAATTTCTTCCCGGAGTTCACCACCCGGAGCCTCCTGGCCAACGACATCCGGGAAATCGCCCAGCGCCTCACCTGGCGCAGCGACATCCGGTGTGACCGTGACAGCTTCAACCGCTCCCGGGAGCTGGTGAACCTGGAAAACGGCGTGTTCAATCTGGAGACCGGGGAGCTGCTGCCCCATGATCCCCGCTTCCGCTTCACCTATCAGATCCGCGCCAGCTACCTTGCGGAGCCGGAGGTCCCCTCCTGTCCGGCGTTTGACGCCTTCTGTGCCTCTTCTCTGAGCGGGGCCGCGGACAAGCGCAGGCTGCTGCTGGAACTGATCGGCTACATCTGCTCCGACCAGAGCGACGGGAAATGCGCGTTTCTCCTGAAGGGAGAACCCGACTCCGGGAAAAGTGTCATCTCGGCGTTCATCGCCCGGCTGTTCGACCCCGCCCTGGTCAGCAGCATCCCCCTGCATCAGCTGGGCGACCGCTTTTTCCGGGCGGAACTGGCCGGGAAGAAGGTCAACATTGCCGGAGAGATCGCCGGCCGGAGCCTGCGGGACATCTCTATCTTCAAGTCCATCACCGGAGGCGACCGGATCACCGGGGAGTACAAAGGCAAAGACCCCTTTTATTTCACGCCGCGCTGCAAGCTGCTCTTCTCCGGAAACACGCTGCCCCGGGCCACAGAGGCCGACACCACCGCCGCCTTCGTCAACCGGCTTGTGGTGTTGCTTTTCAACCGGAGCATTCCGCGCCGGCAGCAGGACAGGCAGCTGCCGGACAAGCTCTGGCGGGAGCGGGATGCCATCGTGACCCTTGCGCTTCGGGCGATGTGGGAGGTGATGGGGCGGAACTTCCTGTTCACGCTGCCGGCGGACTCGAAGGCCTTTCTCCGCTCCTTCGCAGACCGGTCCAACATCCTGCAGGGATTCCTGGAGGAAGTCTGTGTGCGCGCTCCCGACGCCAGGGTCTTCAATGTGGACCTCTGGCGTGCGTTCTCCGACTACTGCGACCGCAACGGACTGGACCGCCTGTCCCGATCCCAGCTGTACGATCTGCTCTCCGGCGTACCGGGTGTGATCGCCAAACGGATCCGCATCGGCAGCGAGAACCGGCAGGGCCACATGGGAATCGGGCTCAAGGCTGCATATTTGGCCGGAACATCGGAACAAACTGCGCAACTGCCTGCGCCGCAAGGGGAAGATCGTTCCGAGAAAACTGAAAAATATATCATCACTGAGGGGGACGATGCCGATGGGCGCGCATAAAACCCAGGCGCAAAGCCGATCTCCGCTCTTCCTCACGCCGGAGCAGGCCGCGGCAATCAGCGGCCTGGGGGTCAACCGCATCCGCCAGCTGATGGAGGAGGGGCGGCTGGAGTATCTGCCGGTGGGCAACCGGCGTCTGACCACCGTCCGGGCCCTGCTGGATTACTACCAGCGGGCGAAGGTCCCTGCTGCACTTTAATTTTACCGCACCCGCAAATGCCCGTCAATCAACGGGCTGCGATTTCCACGTTGTGGAAATCGCAGCCCGTTCAAAAGAACGAATGGAGGAATGAGGATGGCAGTCATGGAACGAACCGTGAAGAACAAACGCAGCAGCGCAGGAGAACTCACCGGGAGAGCCGGGACCGTGTACGACGTCAATGTCAAATACAGATCCGGCGGTCAGCCCCGGACATACTCCCGCAAGGGGTTTCTCACCAGGAAGGAGGCCTTGCAGCATGAGGCGGAGATGAAGGCCAGGCTGACGAATCCGTCGTATACGCCGCCCACCGCCGCCCAGCGGAAGCTGACCGTACGGGAGTACATGACGGAGTGGATCGACCGGCATGGCTCGGCCAATCTCCGTCCCAGCACAGAGGCCAGCTACCGGAGCCACATGAAAAACCACATTTTTCCGTATATCGGCGATGTGTTCCTGGGCCAGCTGTCGCCGGCCATGCTGGATGATCTGTACCGGCAGCTTTCAGAAAAGGGCCTCTCCCCATCCTCGGTGAAATACGCCCACCGCATCCTGGGCGTTGCCCTGGAGCACGCCCGCCGGTATCACTATATCAGCAGCAATCCGGCTAGGGACATCCTGACGAAATTCGGCAGGCAGGGCAAGACGCCGGATCCGTATACGGTGGATGAGATGCGTCAGCTGCTCTCTGCTGTCACGGGAACGGAATGGGAGCTGATCGTGGTCCTGGGCGGGCTGTATGGGATGCGCCTGGGCGAGATCATCGGGCTGCGGTGGCAAAACGTGGACCTGACGAAAGATACCTTCGGCGTGGTGGAACAGCTCCCTTTTCGCATGCCGGCCGACGCCACCGTGATCTCCGAGATGGCTCCCGTGAAGTCCAGTGAACGGACGCTTCCCATCACACCGCTTGTGAAGCCGTACTTTCAGCGGCATCTGGAGCTTCAGCAGGAGCAGCGGCGCTTTGCAGACCTGTCGGGAACGCCTTATTATGACAACGGCCTGGTATTTGCAAAGCCCAACGGCGCTCCCAAACGGAGGGAGCGGATCTCCGCAAATTTCGGTCAGCTGCTGCGCCATGCCGGGATGCCCCATATCCGCTTCCACGATTTGCGGCACACGACAGCTACCAATATGCACCAGCTCACCGGTGACTTTTATACCATGGGGCAGATCCTGGGCCACAGCCTGAAAGGCATCGGCATCCAGCTTCAGCTCTCCAACAGTCTGGAGGCGGTGACGGCGCAGTATGTGGATGTGCGGATGGAGCGAAAGTTCACAGTGCTGAATACCTATCATCAGGCAGTATTGGCTCCCGGTACAAAATAAGAGCCATCGTGGGCTGGAATTGCGCAAGCAATTCCAGCCCACGATGGCTGCCGCGGCGCCGCAGCGCTGCGATTCTTTTTCTACATCCAAATAGCTTGTTCAACTGTATTCTTTATGCGCATTACGGTTTTAGGACCAATCATCTCGACTTGTTGTAACTCCGCGTCACTTTTCTCGGCAACTTCTCCAACTGTTTTCCAGCCTTTAGCTTCAAGGCGTTGTATCTTATCGTCTGTTAATCCATTGGGAAAACTTTTTGATTTCTTTAGAATCGTAATTGGGAAATTCAAAATACCAATCTCTTGATTCCTGTCCGGATTTCCTAAAACAATGTCGTCAAAAACGCTTGTGTTTGCAGCAAATTGAGTGTCTTCCTGTGTATTTCCCATCCACATGGAAAATAAATCCTGAGTCAATCGGCTACCTGCCATTTTTTCCAGTGTATTACACAAATTAAGTGCGTATCGAGTTCCTCGTCCTCCAGATTTTAAACTTCTGGAAGCTTCTCGTTTTGAAATAAATCCAACATATTCAAGAATTTCTAAAGGTTTAGCATATTTCGAAACCCATTGCCTATGAATAATAAAAGAAGTTGCTTTTCTGCTACCGCATTCTTCATATATTTTCTCTGCTAACTGCATAGAACCATCCATAAGCGGAGCATATATTCCTATCTTCACTTTAACTTCTTCTAGCATTGGCCAAAAGAAGTCGCTCGCAAGCCTTATCATTGTTTCGCTTAATAAGGGAAATGTTACTTTAGTAGTATCTTCAAAAAGCATCGCACATCCTTGAATAAAAGAGCGAACATTTCCAAGTACTGACATTCCAAGAAATGTGGCAACATCTTCAATGGGAAGTGATGCAGAAAAATGGCATTTTTGGATTTGTGCGTAAAACCGCTTTTCCATTACCTCTAAAAAGAATTTTTGAAACTCAGGTTGCTCTTTTCGCCGTGAAATATCGATAATTTTAGCGTCATTATAAACGTCAAACCGAGTTCCAAATTTTGTAACACCAGGATAAATAGCTGCTTTACAGGATACTTTATTACTTGATAAAGTTCGGAAAATATCAAAAAACTCTTCTAGTCCAGATTCTCGTCCAATGTGTGCAGCATCGTCAAATAAAAGGATTATTCTTTTTTGTAGAGCATCAGATAAATGATTGAGTGCTTGATGCGTCGCGTATACATCTGTGAAGGGCTCAATATCACACCCGAAAGTTTTAGTTACTTCTTTAATTTGATCATAAAGAATTCTTAAAAATTCTGCTTCATACTGCCCTCCTTGACTTCGAAGCAATGGCAGATGCCTCAGACTCATATAAATTCCAAAAGTATGCGAATCTGGATTCTGATTTAGGCGACGAGCAGCTTCGCGAAGAAGCGCACTTTTTCCAGTTCCGCGCCCCCCCTTTAATAATACCGGGCCATGTGCCATGAGTTGAGCTAATATACCCTCCTCATAAGAATAAAAACAATGGAAATGTAAAAATTCATCACTAGAAAAATCTTCACAAGCAAGAATCAAATCGGCATGTTCTTCATGTTCATTGTAGGGCACTTACGATCATCCTTTCTGCTTGTACAAATTGCGTTAAGGCAAATTTCCGAGAATAAGAGCACAAAACATATGGTGAAAAATGGCTCAGCAAACCTTGAGTACAGCACCATTTTAAAAGATCCAAAGAAAGGGTTCTGAGTGTTATTTCGTCATATAGATAGCGAACATCCACAAGTGATTCCGAATGTACCCCTTTTGAAAAAGAAGAAAACAGGCGCTGGGCATTTGACCGATTTCTTTCAAAAAACTGATTTTCATCATCATCTAACATCTCAGCTAACCAAGCAGATTGGCAAGGGTGCATCATTATATAATCTGCCAACTGCAAGAATGCGGGCTTCCAAATAATTTCGCCTTGATATTTACTTAGCAGCGCCCTATTAAAATCGGTCATTTTATTTTCGAAATGCCACAACCCCCTTTGCGGCGGTGCTTCATCCGTGAAAATATCTTTGCTCCAATTTATAGCAATATTGGAGCGAGCGCCTACAGAATAGCTAACATCGTTTTGAACTTTATATGTAATAATTAGGCGAAAAGAATCAATTCGCCCAAGTAATGCGGTAGCAGATGTTTCTAAAATATTTCTGGCATAAAAGGGTGCAAAAGACCGTGCCATATCTGTATTAAAATCGCAAGACAATAATTTTGTTGTAAAGAAAACAAGTTTTTCTCGAAGAGCAGATTGAATCTGAATCAATTCTGCCGAATGATTATACTCAGAAGAAAGATTGCCACATTCTAAATTCGCCAGTGATCGCCCTTTGCACACCATTTATCTTGCCCCCATTTCAATATTTATATTATATCAAAAACCACCTGCTCTCTCAAGAAAAACTCTAATATTTCGTTACTAACAAACATTACCTCGCACATTTTTATATGCACCATTAGGCACCATTTCGGCACCAGCAGCGTTCTTTTTTGAATGTTCCATTCATCGCCCGGGAACCACGCGTACGGCACCACGGGCGCCATTCTCTTCTTTTTATCTGTTCAAATGGGTGCAATCAAAAAAAGGAGTCCTTGAAAACCCAGTGTTTTCAAGGACTTCCTGGCGGAGCGGGTGGGATTCGAACCCACGTGCCCTTGCGGACAACTTGATTTCGAGTCAAGCTCGTTACGACCACTTCGATACCGCTCCGTATCCGATATTCACTTTATACGGCCCTGTCACAT
>CALWXB010000012.1 GCA_944385405.1 uncultured Oscillospiraceae bacterium
CACCAAAAGCCTGGAACCCCTTGAAATAAAGGGGATAAGAGGTTATGAGAAGAAAGAGGTGTGCTTATGTACCTTAAGGCATTGGAGATCCAGGGCTTCAAATCCTTTCCGGATAAGACGGTCCTGAACTTCGGCGCGGATATCACCGCCATCGTGGGCCCCAACGGCTCGGGCAAGTCCAATATTTCCGACGCCATCCGCTGGGTCATGGGCGAGCAGAGCGCCAAAGGCCTCCGGGGCGCCAAGATGGAGGATGTGATCTTCGGCGGGACGGCCAGGCGCAGTCAGGTGGGCTTCGCTCAGGTGACGCTGGTTATCGACAATACGGAGCACATCTTCCCCGCCATGGAGGAGTCGGAGGTCTCCGTCACCCGCCGCTATTACCGCAGCGGGGAGAGCGAATACTACATCAACCGCCAGTCTGTCCGGCTGCGGGACGTGATGGAGCTGTTCATGGACACCGGCATGGGCAAGGAGGGCTACTCCATCATCGGCCAGGGCAAGATCGACGAGATCCTCTCGGCCAAAAGCGGGGAGCGGCGGGAGATCTTCGAGGAGGCCGCCGGCATCTCCAAGTTCCGCCACCGCAAGGAGGAGGCGGAGCGCAAGCTCCAGCGCACGGAGGAGAATCTGGTGCGCATCAACGACAAGATCGCCGAGCTGGAGCTGCAGGTGGAGCCCCTGCGGGCCCAGGCGGAGACGGCGAAGAAGTACCTGGTGTACCGGGACGAGCTCCGGCTGCTGGAGGTCTCCGTGTGGCTGGAGAACCTGGACACGCTGAAGGCGGGGGTCCAGAAGCTGCGGGCGGACTTCGCCGCGGCGGAGGCCCAGCGGGATGAGGCCCGGGCGGCGCTGGATGCGCTGTATGCCCAGGCGGAGGAATACGGCCGCCGGATGCAGGAAAAGGACATGGAGTCCGAACGGCTGCGGGCGGAGTCCGCGGCCCTGGAGGCGGAGGTGAAGGAACAGGAGTCCGCCGTGGCCGTGCTGGAGACTACCATTGCCCACAATGAAGAAAACATCGCCCGTGCCCAGACGGAGCTGGAGGAGACGGACAGCCGTGCCGGCGGTTTGATCCGCCAGGCCGAGGAGCAGGAGGCCAATGTGGCCCGCATGGATCAGGAGGCCCAGCGGCTCCAGACGGCTCTGGAGGAGCTGCTGGAGCGGGCGCAGCAGATCGCCCGGCAGGCCGGCGGTGCCCAGACCCAGGCGGAGGCCCTGCGGGCGGAGGAGGCCATCGCCGTGGCCGAATGTGCGGACCTGCGGGCGGAGTCCGCCGCTCTGGCCGCCCAGAGCGAGCAGCTCCGGCAGCGCAAAGAGCAGGTGGAGGCGGACCTGGCCGCTGCCCGGGAGCAGATCCGGGAGCGTAAGGAACAGCTCACCGCCGGCCGCCGCAGCCTGGAGGACGCCCGGGACGAGGCCACCGCCGTATCCAACATTATCGCGGGCCACAGCCTGCGGATGGAGGAGCGGAAGAAGAAGGCCGCCGCCGCGTCGGATCAGCGGGTGAAACTCACCATGGACGTAGGGGCCCTGGACAACCGCATCCGTCTTTTGACGGAGATGGAGAAGGAATACGAGGGCTTTTCCAAGGCCGTCAAATCTGTGATGCAGGCCAAGAGCACCCTGCGGGGCATCCACGGCCCCGTGGCCAGCCTGATGAAAACGGAGCAGCAGTACTCCCTGGCCATCGAGATCGCATTGGGTGCCGGGCTGCAGAACATCGTGGTGGACCGGGAGGAGGACGCCAAGTCCGCCATCCATTTCCTCAAGCAGCGGGACGCGGGCCGGGCCACCTTCCTGCCCCTGACCGCCATCCGGGGCGATGAGCTGCGGGCGGCGGACCTGGCCGGGGAATTTGGCTTTGTGGGCCTTGCCTCCCGGCTGGTGCGGTTCGAGGACCGCTACGCCGCCGTGTTCCGGAATCTTCTGGGCCGCACCGCAGTGGTGGAGGATCTGGACTGCGGCATCGCCATGGCCCGGAAATACCGCAATGCCTTCCGGATCGTGACGCTGGACGGTCAGGTCATTAACCGGGGCGGCTCCATGACCGGCGGCTCCGTCAGCCGCAGCGCCGGTGTGCTGAGCCGGGCTGCCGAGCTGGAGCGTCTCAGCGGCCGCTCCGGTGCCATGCATGAAAAGCTGGAGGCTGCCCGCCGGGAGGAGGAGAACGCCCAGCGGGAGCTGACTGCCGCCCAGTACGAGCTGGAGACGGCGGAGGGCCAGCGCCGGCAGGCGGAGGACGAGGTGCTGCGCCTGGAGGGCGCGGTGTCCCATCTGGAGAGCCTGCTGCAGGCTGCTGCCGGGACGGAGGAGAACCTCACCGGCGAGCTGGAGAGCCTGGGCGGACGGTTGGCCGATATCCAGGCCCGCGCCGCCGGGACGGAGGCGGAGATCGCCGACCGGGAGGCCCGCGCTTCCCAGCTGCGGACGGCGGCGGAGGAGGCCCTGTCCGGACAGTCGGAGCTGCTGGCCCGTTCCGGCGCGCTGACCGAGGAGATCGCCGGGAAGAAGGAGGAGCTGGCGGCCAGGACTGCCGAGCGGGAGGCCACCGCTCGCCGGGCAGCAGATCTGCGGCAGGTGGCGCAGGATCTCTCCGGGGACCTGGCCCAGAAGCAGGAGACGGTCCGGGCCTATCAGCGCAATATCCACGAGGCCGGGCAGGAGATCGCCGTCCGGCGGGAGAAGCTGACGGACCTGGCCGGCAGGAACGAGGCCTTCCGGCAGCAGCTGACGGCCCTCAGCGAGGAGAAGATCGCCCTGGAGGCCGAGCGCACCGCTCAGAACCGGGCCAGCCAGGACATGAACGAAAACCTTTTGAATCTGGAGCGGGCGGCATCCCGGCTGGAGTCCAGGCTCTCCACCTCCGCTATGGAGGAAAAGCAGATCCTGGACCGGCTGTGGGAGCACTACGAGCTCAGCCACTCCGACGCCAGCGCCATCCGCATCCCCCTGGAGAGCATGTCCAAGGCCACCCGGCGCATCGGGGAACTGAAGCGGAACATCGCCGCCCTGGGGTCCATCAACATCGGCGCCATCGAGGAATTCGACCGGGTCAACGGCCGCTATACCTACCTCACGGAGCAGCGGGACGACGTGGAGAAGGCCAAGGGAGAGCTCACGGATATCATCCAGGAGATCACCCGGCAGATGACGGAGATCTTCTCCCAGCAGTTCAAACTTTTGGCCGAGAGCTTTCAGACCACCTTCCAGGAGCTCTTCGGCGGCGGCACCGCCACGCTGGAGCTGGAGGATGAGACGGACATCCTGGGCTGCGGCATCGAGATCAAGGCCCAGCCCCCGGGCAAGACCCTCAAGACCATCTCTCTGCTCTCCGGCGGGGAGAAGGCCTTCGTGGCCATCGCGCTGTACTTCTCGATCCTGAAGGTCCATCCCACGCCGTTTTGCGTCATGGACGAGATCGAAGCGGCTCTGGACGACGCCAATGTCACCCGCTACGCCCGGTACATGCGCACTTTGGCGGGCAAGACGCAGTTCATCGTCATCACCCACCGCCGGGGCACCATGGAGGAATCCGACGTCCTCTACGGCGTCACCATGCAGGAGCAGGGCGTGAGCAAGATCCTGACCATCAATTTGAACGACATGGCCAAGGAGCTGAACATCCAGTGAGGAGGCGGGCACCATGACGCTGCGGGAAACGCGCCGGAGCGCCGCGGTACTGGCGGTGCTGGGAGCCTGGCTGACCCTGGTGGGGACTCAGGCAGGAAGTGCCTGGCGGACGGGGCTTGGCCTGCTGGCGCTGCTGGCGGGACTGATCCTGGACGCCGCGCAGGTGCGCTGCCCGGCGTGCGGCAGATGGCTGCGGTGGGACAGCGGTCCCCGCTGTCCTTTCTGCGGCGCCGAAGTCCCCTGGGACGGGGACAATTCATCAACCTGAAGGACGGTCATTATGGGCTTTTTTGATAAACTGAAAAAAATCACCACCAATCTGTTCTCCGGCTTCACTGAGGCGGACGAGGCCTTTTTCGAGGAGCTGGAGGAGACGCTGATCCTGGCGGATCTGGGCATGAACACCGCGCTGGAGGCGGTGGAGCAGCTGCGCCAGCGGGTCCGGAAGGAGAAGCTCCGGGACCAGGAGGAGGTAAAAGCCGCGCTGCGGGACATCCTGGCGGAGATGATCTCCGTGGGGGACACCGCCCTGGATCTCTCCACCCAGCCTGCTGTGGTGCTGTTCATCGGCGTTAACGGCGTGGGCAAGACCACATCCATCGGCAAGCTGGGCAGCCAGCTCAAGGCCGAGGGCAAGCGGGTGCTCTTCTGTGCGGCGGACACCTTCCGGGCCGCCGCCGCCGACCAGCTGCAGATCTGGGCGGAGCGGGCCGGCTGCGAGCTGATCCGCCAGCACGAGGGGGCGGACCCCGGGGCGGTGCTCTTTGACGCCCTCCAGGCCGCCAAGGCCCGGAATGTGGACGTGGTGCTGTGCGACACCGCCGGGCGGCTCCACAACAAGGCAAACCTCATGGCAGAACTGTCCAAGCTCTCCAAGATCATCGACCGGGAGTGCCCCGGTGCCGCCCGGGAGACGCTGCTGGTGCTGGACGCCACCACCGGCCAGAACGGCCTCATCCAGGCCAAGCAGTTCCAGGAGGCAGCGGGCCTCACCGGTATCGTCCTGACCAAGCTGGACGGCACTGCCAAGGGCGGCATCGTGGTGGCCATCGCCCGGGAGCTGGGCGTGCCCGTGAAGCTGGCCGGCGTGGGCGAGGGATTGGGCGACCTGAAGCCCTTCGACGCCCGGGAGTATGTGGAGGCCATCATCTGAAACAACAGGTGCGAAAGAAAGGAAGATTCCCATGACCAGAATCGACGGACGGGCGGCGGACCAGCTGCGCCCGGTCCAGATCACCACGGATTTCGTAAAATTTGCCGAGGGCAGCTGCCTGATCCGCTGCGGAGACACCATGGTGCTCTGCTGTGCCAGTGTGGAGGACAAGGCGCCGCCCCATGTGCCGGAGGGCACCGGCTGGGTGACGGCGGAGTATTCCATGCTGCCCCGGGCCAACCGGGAGCGCAGCAAGCGAGATGTGTCCAAGCTCAAGCTCAGCCCCCGCAGCGCCGAGATCCAGCGGCTGGTGGGCCGGTCCCTCCGGGCGGCGGTGGACATGGCGGCCCTGGGGGAGCGGACCATCACCGTGGACTGCGACGTGCTCCAGGGCGACGGCGGCACCCGCACCGCCTCCGTCACCGGCGGCTTCGTGGCCCTGGCACTGGCCTGCCGGAAGCTGGTGGCCGATGGCGTGCTGCCGGAAAGCCCCATCCGCCATTTCGTCGCCGGCGTCAGCGCCGGCATCGTGGATGAGACGCCCATGCTGGACCTCCAGTACAGTGAGGACAGCCGGGCCCAGGTGGATCTCAACTGCGTCATGAACGAGGCCGGCGAGATCATCGAGCTCCAGGGCACCGGCGAGGGCCGGGCTTTCACGCCCGTGGAGCAGCAGGAGCTGGTGCGGCTTTGCGCCAAAGGCAACGCAGAGCTGCTGGCGATACAGAAAGAAGCGCTGGGAGGCTGAATATGGAACGGAAATTCGTGTTGGCGACCCACAATCCGGGCAAGCTGAAAGAGATGGCAGCCATCCTCTCCGATCTTGGCATCCAAGTGGTGAGCCCCGCCGACGTGGGGGTCACTGTGGACGTGGAGGAGACCGGCACCACTTTCGCGGAAAACGCCATGCTCAAGGCAAAGGCTATTTGTGAGGCCTCCGGCCTGCCCGCCATCGCGGACGACTCCGGCCTCTGTGTGGACGCCCTGAACGGCGGGCCCGGCGTTTACTCCGCCCGCTACGGTGGGGCGGAGCTGGACGACCGGGGACGGTATATGCTGCTGCTGAATGCCATGCGGGGGCAGACCACCCGGAAAGCCCACTTTGCCTGCGCCATCGCCTGCGCCTTCCCCAGCGGGGATACCCTGACGGCGGAGGGCCGCTGCGACGGGGCCATTGCCTTTGCGCCCATGGGCGAGGGAGGCTTCGGCTACGATCCGGTGTTTCTGGTGCCGGAAAAGGGCAAGACCTTCGGCCAGCTGACGGCGGAGGAGAAGAGCGCCATCTCCCACCGGGGCAGGGCGCTGGCGGATTTTGCGGAAAAGCTTGCAACTTATTTCGGCGAATCTGCGTCTATCTAAAATAATGCAGGAGAACGATATGGAACTGACGAGCAAACAGCGGGCCCAGCTGCGGGGCCTGGCCAACACCATCGACACCATTTTGCAGATCGGCAAGGACGGCATCGGGGAAAACCTCATCAAGCAGGCCGACGACGCTCTGGAGGCCCGGGAGCTCATCAAGGGCCGGGTGCTGGACAACAACATCGACTATGACGCCCGCATTGCGGCGGAGGAGCTGGCCAAGGCCACCCGCTCCGAGGTGGTGCAGGTGATCGGCACGAAGTTCGTGCTGTACCGGGAGAGCCATTCCAAGCCCAAGGAGAAGCGGATCCAGCTGGTGAAGCCCGCCCGGAAAAAGCCCCAGGTGTAAAATGCGACAAGGGAGGGAGCCGTATGCGGAACAGCCGGCCTTTGGCGGTGGCGGCACTGGTGCTGTGCACCCTGATCGGACTCGTTGCGGCGGACAGCATGGCGGATCCCTTTCCCATCCCGTCTTCCGCCGCGGTGTATATGGAGTACCGGATCCAGCCGCTGGACGATGGGATCTATACCATCACGGACCGCTCTGCGGTGGAGCGGGTGCTGGCCTGCCTCAACGAGACGGGACAGGGCGTCCGGGACTTTGACGCCCGGCGGCCCAGTACGATGGACCGGGACTATGAGATCGGATTCCTGTGCCCGGATGGCAGATATTTCGCCTTGACCGTCTGGGGCGGAGCGGATACTCTGGAACTGCATATGCGGGGAAACTGGATCTATCAGACCGACACCGGCCCCCTGTGCGCGCTGCTGGATGAGATTTTGGCGGCGCGGAGCAGCGGCATGCTGGAGTGAGGAATGTGAAGGAGATGAGCGCGTGAAGATCGGCGTATACGGCGGGACCTTCAACCCGCCTCACCTGGGCCACGTGGCGGCGGCCCGGGCGGTATTCGAATTGCTGAAGCTGGACCGGCTGCTGCTGATCCCGGCGGGGCTCCCGCCCCACAAGGATCTGCCCGCCGGCAGCCCCACACCGGAGCAGCGGCTGGAGATGACCCGCCTGGCTGCGGACCAGCTGGGGCTGGGGGACCGGGTGGAGGTGCTGGATCTGGAGATCCACCGCCACGGCAAGAGCTTCACCGCCGACACGCTGACGGCGCTGCGGGAGCAGCATCCCGGCGACGACTTCTGGCTGCTGATGGGGACGGACATGTTCCTGACCCTTCAGACCTGGCATGAGCCGGAGCGGGTCCTCTCCCTGGCGGGCATCGCCGCCTTCGGACGCACGGAGGCGGACACGGAGGAGCTTTTCTCCGTGCAGCGGGACTACCTTTACCGCACCTATCCCCAGGCACGCCTCTTCACCCTCACCATCCCCGGCGTGGTGGACGTGTCCTCCACGGAGCTGCGGGAGCATCTGGCCCGGGGCGAGGGAGGGGCGCTGCTGCCCCCGGCGGTGTACGGCTATATCCTGCGCCAGGGGCTCTACGGCATCGGCGCGGACCTCCGGCACCTGCCGCTTTCCCGGCTGCGTCCCGTGGCGCTGAGCTATCTGAAGCACAAGCGCATCCCCCATGTGCTGGGCACCGAGCAGGAGGCCATCCGTCTGGCGGAGCGATACGGCGCGGACGTGGAAAAGGCCCGGGTGGCGGCACTGCTGCATGACTGCACGAAGAAGCTGAGCATGGAGGAACAGCTGGTGCTGTGCCGGCAGTACGGCATCGCCCTGGACGAGCTGGAGCAGAAAGCCCTCAAGCTCCTCCACGCCAAGACCGGCGCAGCCATCGCCCGGGATGTGTTCGGCGTGGACGATGAGATCTACCGGGCCATCTGGTGGCACACCACCGGCCACGCGGGCATGACGCTGCTGGAGAAGATCATGTATCTGGCGGACTACATCGAGCCCACCCGGGATTTCCCGGGGGTGGAGGAGCTGCGCCGGGCCTGTTACGAGGATCTGGATAAGGGCCTTTTGATGGGCCTGGAGATGACGGTCCGGGAGATGGAGGACATGGGCAATCCCGTACACCGCGCCACACTGGAGGCGCGGGACGCATTGAAAGGATAAGAGAAGGCAATGCTGAGAAAGAACAAAGACAAAAGCGGTGGGAACCGGGTGGAGAAGCCCCAGAAGCAGAAAAAGAAGAGCCGCCTGACCCGGCAGCAGAAGGTGCTGCTGGCCGTCGCCATCGTGCTGGCGGTGGTGGTGGTCGTGGTGGCTGCCTGCCAGAGCATCTTCGTCCGCCCGGACCTGGAGAACAAGAAGCCTCAGAGCCAGGAGACGGAGGAGATCGACTACGGCGACGGCGTCCGGCCCCGCAGCGACGGGGAGCGCAAGAGTGAGGACTACTACACGGTCCTGATCCTGGGCCGGGACACCGGCGGCGGCGGAAACACGGACACCATGCTGCTGGCCAGCTACGACGTCACCAACCAGAAGGCCACGGTGATGTCCATCCCCCGCGACACCATGGTGAACATCCCTTACGACATCAAGCGCATCAACGCCGTATACAACTACGGAGGCGGCGGAGACAAGGGCATCCAGGCCCTCTACAAGGAGATCAGCCAGCTGGTGGGCTTTGAGCCGGATTACCAGGTGATCGTGGAGTGGGATGCCGTGGGCGAGATCGTGGATGCCATGGGCGGCGTGTGGTTTGACGTGCCCCGGGACATGAACTATGAGGATCCTTATCAGGACCTGTCCATCCACCAGACGGCAGGTTACCGGCTCCTGAGCGGAGACGATGCCATGCAGGTGCTGCGCTACCGCCACGACAACAAGGTCAACGGGGTCATGAAGGGATATCCCGATGGCGACCTGGGCCGCATCAAGACCCAGCAGGCCTTCCTGCAGGCCATGGTGGAGCAGATGCTCCAGGTAAAGAACATCACCAAGATCAACGACTTCATCAAGGTGGTCCAGAACAATGTGGAGACGGACCTCTCCTTCCAGAATATGTTCTGGTTCGGCCAGCAGGCGGTGCTGGGGGGACTGAAGATCGAGGACGTGAACTTCGTTACCATGCCCAATAAAAACGTCTCCTGCTGGAGCCGCAGCGTTGGGAATATGCAGTCCTACGTGGTCCCCATCGCGGATGAGCTGCTGGATCTGGTAAACAATGAGCTCAGTCCCTTCGTGGAGACCTTCACTCTCAGCGATCTGGACATCATGTCTGTCAACGCCGATGGTTCCGTCAGTTCCTCCACCGGCTATGTGGAGGACAGCAAGGCTGCCAAGCCTCCTGTAAAGCCTTCTACCTCTACAGAAGAGACACCGGAGACCACTGGCCCTGTAACAGATGAAAACGGTAATCTCATCGATCCGGAGACCGGTGAGATCATCGGTACAGTCACAGACGGTACTACCGGTGAGGGCGGTATCACCGGCGGCGAGACCTCCGGTGCAGGCACCGGTGATGCCGGCACCTCCGGAGACAGTCAGGGCGGCACCTCCGGCGGCAGCCAGAGCGGCACCTCCGGCGACAGCCAGAGCGGCACCTCCGGCGACAGCCAGAGCGGTACCTCCGGCGACAGCCAGAGCGGTACCTCCGGCGGCGCGGAGAGCACCGGACCGGATTTCTCCATCATCGAACCGCCTCCGGCGGTGTAAAATAGAAACCAGGAAAGGAAGGATGGAATGACACCGAAAGAGCTTGCGATCATCGCTGCCAAGGCCCTGGATGAAAAGAAGGGCAAGGAGATCTCCGCCATTGAGGTGACGGATCTCACCACCCTGGCCGACTACTTCGTCATCGCCACAGGCACCTCCAACACCCAGATCAACGCACTGTGCGGCGCAGTGGAAAAGGCCATGAAGGAGCAAGCGGAGGAGCTTCCCCTGCGCCGGGAGGGTTACCGGGACGGCACTTGGGTCCTGCTGGACTACGGCTGTGTCACGGTCCACGTGTTCTCTGCCGAGGCACGGGAGTTCTACTCTCTGGAGCGCCTCTGGAGCGACGGAAAGCCCCTGGATCTCAGCGGGATCCTGGTGGAGCGGGACTGAGCAGATCCATGAAAAAAGACCCGGCACGGCTTTCGCCGTGCCGGGTCTTGCTGATTTTCAGCGGAGCCTCACTCCGCGAAGCGGGCCTGATCCCGGAGGATCTGTTTTTGATAACGGTCCGCCTCGGAAAAGACGCAGCCGCAGTATTTCTGCATGTAAAAGCCAAGCTCCCGGGCCCGCTGGTTCCCCGCCCGGAAGTTGGGGCGGAAGTCCCGGTAGAGGAAGGTAACGCCGTACTGGCGGGCATAGCGCTCCGCCGCCTGAGCGATCTTGTCGTGATTCTGGTAGACGCTGGCCAGGAGGGTGGTGGTGAAGGCGGAAAAGCCGTGCTCGGCGGCATAGCGGGCGGTGCCCTCCAAACGGTGCTCGTAGCAGTAGGTGCAGCGGTGGTCGATGTCGTCCGCCACGTGCTCCACGAAGTCCCGCAGACCGTAGTCCTCCTGGACCCGGACCTCCATGCCGATGGTGGGGGCGTACTCCAGCAGGCAGTCCCGCCGGGCCTGGTATTCCTTCCAGGGGTGGATGTTGGGATTGTACCAGAAGGCCACCGGTTCCAACCCCTCGCTTCGGAGAGGGTCGATGCAGCTCAAAGAGCAGGGAGCGCAGCAGCAGTGCAGCAGGACAGTGTTCATGGAGGCCTCCGTTTCTGTTCTGAATGGGACAAGTATAGCATAAACTTTGAAAAAGTCCAGTTGAAAAATGCACCTCTTTTTTAACGTATTCTTTATATTCTTTCAGGATTTTACCAGTTGCGGATTCTGTCGAAAGAGAGTAAGATACCATGTAATGTGGTAACTTGCGGACATGTGCCCAGATTTGGGCATTTCGGTCTTTCCAAAGGAGGAAACAGCGTTGAAACTGGGCCTTGACGTGGGGTCCACCACCATTAAATGCGTGGTGCTGGATGACGCGGACAACATCATATACAGTACATACGAGCGGCATTTCAGTCACATTCTGGAAAAGTCCGAGGAGCTGCTGCGCCGGGTGGCGGAGCGGTATATTCCCGGCGGACAGGCAGAACTGGCCATCTCCGGCTCCGCCGGTATGGGTATGGCGGAGAGTGTGGATGTGCCTTTCGTGCAGGAGGTCTTTGCCACTCGGGTGGCAGCGGGACGGCTGGCGCCGGGCACCGACGTCATCATCGAGCTGGGTGGAGAGGACGCCAAGATCCTCTTCCTCACCAACGGCACGGAGGTGCGGATGAACGGCTCCTGTGCCGGCGGCACCGGCGCCTTTATCGATCAGATGGCCACGCTCCTGAAGATGAGCGCCGACGAGATGGACGCGGCGGCGCAGCGGGCGGAAAAGACCTACACCATCGCCTCCCGCTGCGGCGTGTTTGCCAAGAGCGACGTCCAGCCTCTCATCAACCAGGGGGCCAAGGCGGAGGACATCGCTGCCAGCATCTATCAGGCCGTGGTGAACCAAACCATCGCCGGTCTTGCCCAGGGGCGGCCCATCAAGGGCAACGTCCTCTATCTGGGCGGACCGCTGACCTTCTCCCGGATCCTGCGGGAGAGCTTTGACCGCACCCTGGGGGTAAAGGGCACCTGTCCTGAAAATAGCCTCCTGTACGTGGCGCTGGGCGCGGCCTTCTACGCCGACCAGACCTTTGACCTTGCCCAGGTGGCCCGCCGGCTCCAGGAGCGGGGCGCCACGGAGACGTACCGGGCCCAGCCTCCCCTTTTTGAGAGCAAGGAGGAATATGAGGCCTTCCGGGCCCGTCATGCCAAAGCCACGGTGCCCCGGGTGCCCTTCACGGCGGACTACGCCGCCCCGGTGCACATCGGCATCGACTCCGGTTCCACCACGGTGAAGATGACGGTCATTGACCAGGACGCCCGGATCCTGTTCACGGACTACCGGCCCAACCTGGGCAATCCCGTGCCGCTGATCCGGGAGGTGCTGCAAAGCCTCTACGATCAGCACCCCGCGCTGCACGTGGCGTCTGTCACCACCACCGGTTACGGCGAGGACCTGGCGAAAAACGCCTTCCACGCTGACTACGGCGTGGTGGAGACGGTGGCCCACTTCACCGCTGCCCGGCACTTCCTGCCCAACGTGGATTTCATTATCGACATCGGCGGCCAGGACATGAAGTGCTTCAAGATCGAGCAGGGCGCCATCAGCAACATCTTCCTCAATGAGGCCTGCTCCTCCGGCTGCGGCAGCTTCCTCCAGACCTTTGCCCAGGCCCTGGGCTACGACGTCAAGGAGTTTGCCAAGCTGGGACTCTTTGCCGACCGGCCGGTGGATCTGGGCAGCCGCTGCACGGTGTTCATGAACTCCAGCGTCAAGCAGGCCCAGAAGGACGGAGCCACCATCGAGAACATCTCCGCGGGCCTCTCCATCTCCGTGGTGAAAAACGCCATCTACAAGGTGATCCGGGCCGCCAGTCCCGAGGAGCTGGGCCGGAACATCGTGGTCCAGGGCGGTACGTTCTACAATGAAGCGGTGCTCCGGGCCTTTGAAAAGGAGATGGGCACTGAGGTCATCCGGCCGGACATCGCGGGCCTCATGGGTGCCTACGGCGCCGCGCTCTATGGCCGGGGCCGTGCCGTGCCCGGCCAGACCAGCACGCTGCTGGACCGGGAGCAGCTGGCTGCCTTCCATCAGGAGACCCGCAGTGAGGTGTGCGGCCGGTGCGGCAACAACTGTCAGCTGACCATCAGTACCTTTGCCGACGGCAGTTCCTTCATCAGCGGCAACCGCTGCGACCGGCCTGTCACCGGCAAGGCCGACAGCGGGGAGCGGAACCTCTATGCCTACAAGCGCAAGTTGATCCTGGGCTACAAGCCTGTGCCCGGCAAGCGGGGGAAGATCGGTCTGCCGCTGTGCCTGAACATGTGGGAGCTGCTGCCCTTCTGGCATACCTTCTTTACCAAGCTGGGCTTTGCCGTCTACCATAGTCCCCTCTCCAGCCGGGATCTCTACCTGAAGGGACAGGGCACCATTCCCAGCGACACCGCCTGCTTCCCGGCCAAGCTGGCCCACGGCCACATCCACTTCCTCAGCAAGCTGGGGCTGGACGCCATCTTCTACCCCTGCATGACCTACAACATCGACGAGGGTCTGGGGGACAACCACTACAACTGCCCCGTGGTGGCCTACTATCCCGAGGTCATCGCCGGCAACTGTCCGGAGGTCCGGGACACGAAGTTCATCTACGACTACGTGGGGCTCCACCGCCCCAAGGACTTTACGAAAAAGAGCTACGCCATGCTCCGCCAGCACTTCCCGGATATCTCCAAGAGCGAGGTGCGGGAGGCTGCCGACGCGGCCTACGCCGAGTATGCCCACCACATGTCCCTCATCCGCAAGGAAGGTGCGCGGATCATCGACCAGGCCAGGGCGGAGGGCCGGCGCATCATCGTGCTGGCCGGCCGGCCCTACCATGTGGATCCGGAGGTGAACCACGGCATCGACACCCTCATCACCCGCTTCGGTGCGGCGGTGGTGACGGAGGATTCCATTTCCAACCGGGTGGAGAAATTCCCCACCACGGTGCTCAACCAGTGGACCTATCACGCCCGGCTGTACGCCGCCGCCAAGTACTGCTGTGAGCAGCCGGATATGGATCTGGTGCACCTGGTGAGCTTTGGCTGTGGCGTGGACGCCATTACGTCCGATGAGACCCGGGAGATCCTCCACGCTGGCGGAAAGCTGTATACCCAGCTGAAGATCGACGAGATCACCAACCTGGGCGCGGTGCGCATCCGGTTGCGGAGCCTGTTCGCCGCCCTGGATGAGCAGCAGGAACACGCAAAGGAGGCGTAAGATGGAAGAGACGCTGATGCATTACCCCCGGTTCACCCCGGAGATGAAAAAGACCCATAAGATCCTGATCCCCAACATGGCACCGGTGCAGTTCCGCATCCTGGCCGCCGTCATGGAGCAGGCGGGCTATACCTGCGAACTGCTGGAAAACTGCGGCAGCCAGGTCAGCGAGCTGGGGCTCAAATATGTCCATAACGACACCTGCTACCCGGCGCTGCTGGTCATCGGCCAGTTCCTGGACGCGCTGGATTCCGGAAAATATGATCTGGACCACACCGCCCTCATCATCACCCAGACCGGCGGCGGCTGCCGGGCCTCCAACTACATCCATCTGCTGCGCAAGGCGCTGGTGAAGGCCGGCTATCCCCAGGTGCCAGTGGTGAGCCTGAACTTCTCCGGTCTGGAGAAGGATTCCGGCTTCCCCATGACGGTGCCTCTCATGCGCAAGCTCCTGGCCTGCATCTACTACGGCGATCTGCTGGTGGCCCTGAAGGCCCAGACGGAGCCCTATGAGACACACAAGGGCGATGCGCAGGCCCTCCAGGATCAGTGGCTGGATACCATCTGCGGCTGGGTCCTCCAGAACAAGGGCTGGTCCGGCCGGGAGATCAAGGCCGCCATGCCGAAGATCGCCAGGGACTTTGCCGCCATTCCCGTCCATCGGGTCCCCAAGGTGAAGGTGGGCGTAGTGGGGGAGATTTACGTGAAATACTCCCCCCTGGGCAACAACGACCTGGAAAAGTTCCTGGCCTCCCAGGACTGCGAGGTGAACCTGCCGGGCCTCATGGGCTTTGTGCAGTACTGCGCCTACAACCCCTCCGAGACCGCCCGGCTCTACGGCGGCACCTTCCTGGAAAAGCACGTGTCCGAGTTGGTCCTCAAATACATCGAGGGTATGGAGAAGGTGCTCATCAAGGTGCTGAAGGACAACGGCTACCATGCGCCGCTGCCCTTCCGGGAGCTGGTGAAGCTCACCGACGGCATCATCTCCACCGGCGACAAAATGGGCGAGGGCTGGCTCCTCACTGCCGAGATGATCGAGCTGGTGCGGGCCGGATATGAGAACATCGTCTGTGCCCAGCCCTTCGGGTGCCTTCCCAACCACATCTGCGGCAAGGGCATGATCAACAAGATCCGGGAGCTGTATCCCCAGGCCAACATCACCCCCATCGACTACGACCCCAGCGCCACCCGCGTCAACCAGGAAAACCGCATCAAGCTGATGCTGGCGGTGGCCCGGGAGCGGCTGGCGGAGCAGGCTGCCCAGGCAGCGCCGGAAGAAGCGCGTGTTCCGGCGGCAGCCCGATAAAGATTTCCACAGGCGGCGGACTCTCAGAAGTCCGCCGCTTTTTTGCTGTCAGAGGCTGGCGGCAGTGGCAGCATTTGTGCCTTGAGGGGGTCCCTGGTGCTTTGCTACAATGGTGCCTGACCGAAAATTCCATTGTACGGAAAGGAGCAGAGCATCATGAAACGATGGCACCGATGGACTGCCGCCTGCTGCGCCCTGGCGCTGACGGCGGTCCTTACCGCGCCCGGCGGCAGAGCCGGGCGGGAGGATACATATGCCGGTACCGGCGAGGTGGTGGGTTATTACGCCGCCTGGGCCTCTCACTCCGGGTTTACCCCGGACCGGCTGCCCGCCGAGGAGCTGACGCAGATCAACTACGCCTTTGCCCAGATCGATCCGGATACCGGCGGTCTGGCGCTGGAGTACGAGACCCGGGACCGAAAGAACCTGGAGGCGCTGCGGGCGCTGCGCCGGGAGCATCCCCACCTGGATCTGGTGATCTCCGTGGGCGGCTGGTCGGACTCTCAGTATTTTTCCGATGTGGCCGCCACGGCGGCGGGGCGGGAGACCTTTGCCGCCGCCTGTGCGGCGTTCCTCAAGACCCATGACCTGGACGGTGTGGACCTGGACTGGGAGTATCCTGTCTCCGGCGCCTCCGGCAGCGCCGGACGCCCGGCGGACAAAGGGAACTTTACGCTACTTCTGCAGGCGGTGCGCCGGGCACTGGACCGGCTGGAGCGGCAGGAGGGGCGGGAATATACCCTCAGTGTGGCCGGTGCCGCAGGGACGTGGTATCTGCGCAATATCGAACCCCGGGCTGTGGCGGAGATGGTGGACCACATTTTCATCATGGGCTACGATTTCGCCGGCCCCTGGAGCCAGCGCACGGGTCTCAACGCCCCGATGAGCAGCATCAGCAGCAGCGTGCAGGCGTACCTGGACAGCGGCGTTCCGGCGGAAAAGCTGGTGCTGGGCATCCCGCTTTACGGCTATCGCTACCAGGGTGTCTCCGGCGGGAGCCAGGGCGTGGGCGGCACATTTGACTCCGCCGCCTCCGTTACCTGGCGCTGGGTGAAGGCCAATGCGCTGAAGGATACGTCTCTTTCCGGTTTTCGTCGGGATCAGGTGCCCTTCCTCTTCGGAAACAGGACCTTCATCAGCTATGAGGATCCGCAGTCCGTGGCAGTGAAAGCATCGCTGGCGGCGGAGCAGTCCCTGGGAGGCATCGGCTTCTGGGAGCTGTCTCAGGATGATGATGGGGAACTGGTCCGGGCCGCCGCCGCGGCCTTTGGAGCGGCGGATGGATTCCGGGATGTGGCGGCGGATGCCTGGTACGCCTCTGCGGTGGAATATGTCCGCCGCCGGGGACTGATGCAGGGCGTTACCGCCACGGCCTTCCGTCCGGCGGTCTCTGGCAGCGGCGGTATCCGGGCGGCGCTCCTCTGCCGCCTGGCAGGCAGTCCCCAGACAGGCGCTTGTGATTTTTACGATGTCCCGGCGGGTGCCTACTATGCTTCCGCCGCAGCGTGGGCCCAGGCCCGGGGCGTGGTGACCGGCTACGGTGACGGTACCTTCCGTCCCGACGGCGCCGTTACCCGGCAGCAGCTGGCGGCCATGCTGTACCGCTATGCCCGGCTGCAGGGGGCGGATCTCTCAGCCGGAGCGGATCTCACTGCCTATCCGGACGGAGACACGGTTCCCGCGTACGCCCGGGAGGCCCTTTCCTGGGCGGTGGGGGCCGGTGTGCTGCGGGGACGCGCCGACGGACGGCTGGACGGCGGCGGCACAGCGTCCCGGGCGGAGCTGGCGGTGCTGCTCCAGCGGTTCTGCCAGGAGGTACTGGAGCTGGAGTGATCCAGGATCAGGAAGCGGCGGCCTTTGGGCCGCCGCTTCTTTTCGCGGAATTTTCATTGACGCGGCAGGCCGTTTCGGTGTAAAATATCATGTATTTTTATGTGAATCGGAATCGGAGGGCGCGTTATGTGGATTGCGGACAAGTGGCGGGACTATGAGCTGCTGGACTGCGGCGGCGGAGAAAAGCTGGAGCGCTGGGACAAGCAGCTGCTGGTGCGGCCGGATCCCCAGGCCATCTGGGAGACGCCCCGCCGGAATCCCGCCTGGAAGCGGGCGGACGGGCGGTATCTGCGCTCTCAGACCGGCGGCGGCCACTGGGAGAAAAAGGCCCTGCCGGAGAGCTGGAAGATCGCCTATGGGGAGCTGACCTTTCAGGTAAAGCCCATGAATTTCAAGCATACGGGCCTCTTCCCGGAGCAGGCGGTGAACTGGGACTTTGCCATGGAGAAGATCCGCAATGCCGGCCGGCCCATCCGGGTGCTGAATCTCTTTGCCTATACCGGCGGGGCCACGGTGGCCTGCGCCAAGGCGGGGGCCAGCGTGTGCCATGTGGACGCGGCCAAGGGCATGGTGGCCTGGGCCAAGGAGAACGCCCGCCTTTCCGGACTGGAGGAGGCCCCCATCCGCTGGATCGTGGACGACTGTGCCAAGTTCGTGGAGCGGGAGATCCGCCGGGGCAAGACCTATGACGCCATCATCATGGACCCGCCCAGCTATGGCCGGGGGCCCGGCGGCGAGGTGTGGAAGCTGGAGGAGAATCTGTACCCCTTTGTAAAGCTGTGCGCGGGGGTGCTGTCGGACAAGCCCTTGTTCGTCATTATCAATTCCTACACCACGGGACTGGCCCCCTCGGTGCTGGGATATCTGCTGCACCTGCTGGTGGCGGAGAAATACGGCGGCAAATGCACCTGGGACGAGCTGGGACTTCCAGTAACGGAGACGGGCCTGGCCCTGCCCTGTGGGGCCACGGGCCGCTGGTTCAGCGAGTGACGGCTGTGACGCCTGCCGGACCGGCTGGCTCCGGTCCGGGCGGAGGGATCCCAGGCGCGGCCCATATGATACTGCGGAAATGAGGACAACTATGGCGGAGATCATCCGAACGGAAAACTTGCAATATGCCTACCCGGCGGAAGAAGGGGAGGCACCGTTCTATGCCCTGCGGGGCGTGGACACGGCCATCGAGAAGGGCAGCTTCGTGGTGGTGCTGGGGCACAACGGCTCCGGCAAATCCACCTTTGCCAAGACCCTCAACGCGGTGCTGCTGCCCGCCGGCGGCAAGGTCTATGTAGAGGGGATGGACACCCTGGACGAAAATCTGCTGCTGGCCGTCCGGCGGACAGTGGGCATGGTGTTCCAGAACCCGGACAACCAGATCGTGGCCAACGTGGTGGAAGAGGACGTGGCCTTTGCCCCGGAGAACCTGGGGGTGCCGCCGGAGGAGATCCGCCGCCGGGTGGACGACGCGCTGGCGGCGGTGGGGATGAGCGAATTCGTCACCCACGCGCCTCATCTGCTCTCCGGGGGACAAAAGCAGCGCATCGCCATCGCCGGCGTCATTGCCATGGAGCCGGAATGCATCGTGCTGGACGAGGCCACCGCCATGCTGGACCCTGTGGGAAGGGCGGAGGTGCTCTCCACCGTGCACCGGCTCAACCGGGAAAAGGGGATCACCGTGATCCTCATCACCCACCACATGAACGAGGCGGAGGACGCCGACCGCGTTCTCGTCATGGATGATGGGAAAGTGGTCATGGACGGTCCGCCCCAGGCGGTCTTCACCCGGGTGGAGGAGCTGCGGTCCATGGGACTGACGGTGCCGGACACTGTGGACCTCATGGACCGGCTGCGTCACCATGGGGTGGACGTGCCGCTGGATACCCTGCATGTGGAGGAGTGCGCCGACGCCATCGCTGCGGCATTTCAACGAAACTGACTGGAAGGAAGAGACGCCTTTGGAACCGATCCTGCAAATCAAACATCTCACCCATACCTATGGGATAGGCACGCCCTTCCAGCGCAGCGCGGTGGAGGACGTGAGCTTCGATGTCCGGGAAGGGGAGTTCCTGGGCATCATCGGACACACCGGCTCGGGAAAGTCCACGCTGATCCAGCATCTCAACGGACTGCTGCGGCCCACCTCCGGCCAGGTGCTGCTGGCGGGGAAGGACATCTGGGCCGAGCCAAAAAAGATCCGGGACGTGCGGTTCCGGGTGGGGCTGGTGTTCCAGTACCCGGAGTATCAGCTTTTCGAGGAGACGGTGTACAAGGACATCGCCTTCGGCCCTACCAACATGGGCCGCACCGGGGCGGAGCTGGACCGCTGCGTCCGGGAGGCCGCCCGTCTGGTGGGCATCCGGGATGACCAGCTGGACAAGTCCCCCTTTGAGCTCTCCGGCGGACAGAAGCGCCGGGTGGCCCTGGCGGGGGTGCTGGCCATGGAGCCGGATGTGCTGATCCTGGACGAGCCCACCGCGGGGCTGGACCCCGCCGGGCGGGAAAACCTCATGGCCAACATCCGGGACTACCACCGCAACAAGCAAAAGACCATATTGCTGGTGAGCCACAGCATGGACGAGATCGCCCGGAACGCGGACCGCATCCTGGTCCTCAAGGGCTCCCATATCCTCATGAGCGGCGCGCCGGGGGAGGTGTTCGCCCGGGGCGCGGAGCTGCTGGCGGCGGGACTGGACGTGCCCCAGATCACCCGCATTGCCATGGCGCTGAAGGCCCGTGGCCTTCCCATCGACCCCGCCGTCTATACGGTGGAGGCGCTGGAGCGGCAGCTGCTGGCGCTGCGGAAAGGGGGCGCGGCATGCTGAAGGACATCACCCTGGGACAGTATTTCCCGGGAAATACCATCGCCCACCGGCTGGACCCCCGGACGAAGATCCTGCTGGTGGTGCTCTACATCGTGGCGCTGTTCTGCGCCAAGGGCATCGTCACCTACGCTCTGCTGGCGGCCTGTTTGGCCATCTGCGTGCGCATCTCCCATGTGGGGCTGCGGCAGCTGGTGCGGGGCCTCAAGCCGGTGCTCTTCATCATGATCTTCACCGGTATTTTGAACCTGTTCTTCACCCCCGGCACCCGGTACGTGGTGGAGTGGGGCTTTCTGCGGATCTCGGACACCGGCCTCTATAACGCCGTGTTCATGGTGCTGCGGATCATGCTGCTGATCATGGGCACCTTCCTCATGACTTACACCACCAGCCCTATCAGCCTCACTGACGGGCTGGAGCGGCTGCTGAACTGGATGAAGCGATTCCGCGTGCCGGTCCATGAGCTGGCCATGATGATGTCCATCGCATTGCGCTTCATCCCCACGCTCATCGAGGAGACAGATAAGATCATGTCTGCCCAGAAGGCCCGGGGTGCGGACTTTGAAAGCGGGAACCTGGTGCAGAAGGCCAAGGCTATGATCCCCATCCTGGTGCCCCTGTTCATCAGTGCGTTCCGCCGGGCGGACGAGCTGGCCACGGCCATGGAGTGCCGCTGCTACCACGGCGGCGAGGGCCGCACCCGGCTCCACGTGCTGCGCTATGCCCCTCGGGACATCATTGCACTGTGCCTGGGCGGCGCCATTACCGTGGGCGTGGTGGTGCTGAGTCGGTTCGGACTGTAACGAAAGGAGACCGCCATGAAACGCAGCTGGATGCAGATCACCTCTTTGACTCTCACCGCCGTGCTGGCAGTGGTGGTATTCTGGCAGGGCGCTCAGCTGGAAGCCTTGGAGCAGCAGCTGCGGGCAGGGCTGGATGAGCTGGAGGATGTCGCCCGGACGGAGGCGGACAACGCCGCCAGCCGGGTGGAGACGGCCCTGCGGGAAGAAGCGGAGGTCATCACGGACTATGCCATGGTACCCACCGGGCTGGATAGGGAGACCCGCACCCTCACGGCGGACTGGACCGTGACGCTGCGGGCGTGGAGCGCGGATACCCGCGTCCAGGCGGAGCTGCCTGCGGCTGGGGAGACGCAGACGCTCACCCTGACCCATCAGGGCGGCGGCGTCTTTTCCGTGCCGGTGTCGCTGCCGGTGGAGCTGGAAGGTGGCATTGGCCCTGTGGTGGTCACGGTGACCACCGGGGGCGTCAGCTCTGCGGAGAGCCTGGGCGGCTGGTGGAGCATCACCTGGCTGCTGCCGGTGCGCTACAGCGGCAGCGGCAGCGTCGGCGGCCACCCCCTGGAACTGCAGAATGGAAACGCGGAGCTGGGCGGCTGGGATGTTTTTTTGGTAGATGGTTGCGGTGCTGCGGCATCTGTGCACTCTCCGGTATTTCGCCTGCTGCAAAACGGAGAAATGGTGCAGGAGCTCCCCGGACAGCAGATCCGGGAGGATGGGACAGTCCGCCATGGCTGTACCGAGTGGCAGCCCCAGCCCTGCGCACCGGGAGATGAACTGGCTGTGACCTTCACCTGCACGGATGACTTTGGTTTGACCTATACGTTCACCCTGCGCCGCTACCGGGTGACAGAGGATGGTCTGGAGCACATAAACGAGGACTCGGATGCCTACCCGGTCCTGACCTGGGAATGAGGAGAAACCATGCGCAACATCGCCCTGAAACTCATGTACAACGGCACCGCCTATCACGGCTGGCAGGTGCAGAAAAATGCCGTCACCGTCTGTGAGACGCTGCAAAACGCCCTGGAGAAGATCACCGGCGCGCCGGTGCATCTCACCGGCTGCGGCCGCACCGACGCCGGCGTCCACGCCGAGCGGTATGTGGCCAATTTCCGCACAGAGAGCCGGATCCCCGTGGACCGGCTGCCCTTTGCCGTGAACACCCACACCCCGGAGGACATCGCCGTGAAGGAGGCCTTCGAGGTGGCGGAGGATTTCAACGCCATCGGCTCGTGCCTGAAAAAGGAATATACATACCGCATCTATAACTCCCGGTTCAAGAATCCGTTTTACGTCAACCGGGCGTATTTCTACCCCAAGCGCCTGGACGAGGACTTTCTCAACCGGGCGGCCCATATGTTCGTGGGCACCCACGATTTTGCGGCGGTGCGCTCCGTGGGAACGGAGACGAAGTCCACCGTCCGCACCATTTACTACTGCGACGTCACCCGCAGCGGAGACCTGCTGGAACTGAAGGTCTGCGCCAACGGGTTTTTGTATAACATGGTACGGGCCATCACCGGCACGGTGCTGTACGCGGCGGAGGGGAAATTCACCCCCGAGGACATCCCCGCCATCCTGGAGAGCGGGGACCGCACCGCCGCCGGCCCCACAGTGCCGCCGGGAGGACTGTACCTCACGAGATTATGGTATGAGGATGAGCGACTCAATGGCTGAGAGGACGAAAGACATCTGGAACGACAACGACGGTGAGGAAGAGCCCCGGCCCCGCCGCAGCCGCCTGCGGACATTTCTGATCTTCTTTGCGACACTGGCAGTGGTGCTGCTGGTGGTGCTGGTGGCGGCCTATCGGGACGGCACGGGCTTTGACGTGCTGCGCCGCTATTTCAACTACGGCAGCGTGGAAAAGGCCGGCGGCGAGACGGTGTACGACTACGATGCCTCCTCCACCAACCGTTTTGCGGTGCTGGGGGATCATCTGGTGGTGCTCTCCTCCACCTCTCTGGAGCTGCTGGACCCCGACGGCGGGACGGTGTGGTCTGCGTCGGTGAAGATGGAAGCTCCCGCCCTGGAATCCGGCGGCGGCCGGGCCGTGGCCTACGACGTGGGCGGCACGGAGCTGTATGTCCTGGACGAGGAGGGACTGCTGCTGGAGCTCCATGCCGAGGAGACGGAGCCCTTTATTGCCGCCACGCTGAACCGGAAGGGCTGGCTGGCGGTGACTGCGGAGAAGCGGAACTATAAGGGCTGCGTCAGCGTCTATGATACAGAGCTGGACAGCGTCGTATTCAGCTTCGATTCCTCCCGCCGCTTTGTGATAGACGCCTATGTCCTGGATGACGGCGAGCATGTGGCGGCGGTGACGCTGGGACAGGAGAACAGCGTCTTTGTCAGCAACGTGGTGCTCTACGATCTCACCGGCTCGGCCCCCAAGGCGGAGACGGAGGTGGAGGACGGTGTGGCGGTGGTGCCGGTGGCGGACTATGACGTCTCCGACGGGCTGGTGGCCGCCATCGGCCAGCAGGGAGACGCCATTGTCACCGTGTCGGACACCGGTCTGACCTTTGCCGATGAGAAAGGCGAGGTGGCGGCGACCTACGGCTACCAGGGCGGCTACCTGCGGGAATACGATCTGGCGGGCGACGACTTTACGGTGCTGCTGCTGAGCCGCTATCAGACCGGCAGCGTGGGCCGGCTGGTGACGGTGGGCGCCGACGGCGCGGAGCTGGGGTCTTTGGACGTGAATCAGGAGGTGCTGGCCGTGTCCGCCTGCGGGCGGTATCTGGCGGTGCTGTATCTGGACAGTCTGGTGGTCTACAACCGGGATCTCCAGGTATATGCCTCGCTTACGGGAACGGATTTCGCCCGGTCCGTACTGATGCGCGCCGACGGTTCGGCGCTGCTGCTGTCCTCGGAGTCGGCAGGGCTGTTTTTGCCATAAGCGGTAAAACCTGCGGCCTGAGTTCACAAAACATTTGCATTTGAAAGGTAGGCAAAAATGACAACACCTGTTATAATAGATGCGATCGTCGTGATCATTCTGGTGGCTTTCTGCTATTTCGGCGGGAAACGGGGCCTGTTCCGGGCACTGGCCGGACTGCTGACGGTGATCGTGGCGCTGGTGGGCGCGGGGATCGTGGCGGCTACCTTTTCCGGGCCGGTGACGGCTCTGGTCGCTCCGCTGCTGGAACAGCGGGTGGAGGAGAAGGTGGACCAGGCCATGGGCCAGAGCGGTCAGATGCCGGAGGCGTCCGCAGAACCGGACGGGGAATTCGGCATAGAGGAGCTGCTTGCCCTGGTGGGACTGGATGCAGATGTGCGGGAGTCCCTGGCACAGCAGGCCCAGGATGCCGTCCGGGACACCGGCGTATCCGTGGCTTCGGCGGTGGTGTCCAGCATCACCGGCTCCATGGTCTACGGCCTTTTGTATATCCTGGCCTTTGCGGGCATCACCGTGCTGCTGCACGTGCTGATGGGCGCCATGGACCTGGTGCTCAAGCTCCCGGGGCTCCACGGACTCAACGCGGTGGGCGGCGCTGCCGTGGGACTGATCCAGGGCGCGCTGGTGCTGTTTTTCGCGGTATGGGTGCTGCGGCGGCTGGGGATCTCCTTTGATACGGAGGCTCTGGCAGAGGCCCACATTCTGAAGATTTTCACGGCCAACACGCCGCTGAGCGTGTTGTCGTTTCTGCAATGACGGATCCGCCGTCAAACTTCTGGAGGTATATCATACATGCAGCCGACACTTTGTTCCAAATGTAAGAAAAATGTAGCCGTGGTGTTCATCTCCAAGATGGAGGGGGACAAAACGGTGAACGAAGGCCTGTGCCTCAAGTGCGCCAAGGACCTGGGACTGCCCCAGGTGGACGATATGATGAAGCGCATGGGCATCTCCGATGAGGATCTGGAGACCCTCAACAGCGAGATGCTCCAGGCCATGAGCGGGGTGGAGAACATCGAGGACCTGCCCAGCGGCGAGGAGGGCGATGAGGAAGAGGACGGCAAGACCGCCACCTTCCCCTTCCTGAACCGGCTCTTCTCCGGCAGCGATGCACCCAAGGCCCAGGATGAGGAGAGCGGCAGCCGGGAGCGGCGCAAGGACGAGCGCAAGGACAAAGCGCCCAAGCGCAAGTATCTGGAGAGCTACTGCATCTCCCTGACCCAGCGGGCCAAGGACGGCAAGCTGGACCCGGTGATCGGCCGGACGGAGGAGATCGAGCGGGTGGTGCAGATCCTGAACCGCCGCCAGAAAAACAACCCCTGCCTCATCGGTGAGCCCGGCGTTGGCAAGACCGCCATCGCCGAGGGGCTGGCCCAGCGGATCGTCTCCGGCGACGTGCCCTTCAAGCTGCGGGAGAAGGAGGTCTACCTCCTGGATCTGACGGCGCTGGTGGCGGGCACCCAGTTCCGGGGCCAGTTTGAAAGCCGGATGAAGGGCCTCATCGACGAGGTCAAGCGTCTGGGCAACATCGTTTTGATGATCGACGAGATCCACAACATCGTGGGCGCCGGCGACGCCGAGGGCAGCATGAACGCCGCCAATATCCTCAAGCCCGCCCTCTCCCGGGGCGAGATCCAGGTCATCGGCGCCACCACCTTCAACGAGTACCGCAAGTCCATCGAGAAGGACAGCGCCCTGGAGCGGCGTTTCCAGCCGGTGACGGTGAACGAGCCCTCCATCGAGGATTCCATCCAGATCCTCAGGGGCCTGGCCCCCAACTATGAGGCCTTCCACGGCGTCAAGCTCTCCGACGGCATCCTGCGTCAGGCGGTGCTCCTCAGCGAGCGCTATATCACCGACCGCTTCCTGCCGGACAAGGCCATCGACCTCATCGACGAAGCCTGCTCCGACCTGAACCTGAAGGACCCGGATATCTCCCGGCGGATGCAGATCCAGCGGGAGCTGGACGACTATGAAAAAGAGCGGACCATGCTGGAAGAGCAGAGCGCTCAGGACGGCGCGGAGCCGGACTACGAGCGCATGGCCTTCCTGAAGAGCCGGGAGCTGCAGCTGCGCACGGAGCTGGACGGCCTGCTGGCCAAGGGCGACCCGCAGCTGACCATGGAGAATCTGGCCCACGTCATCGAGCTTTGGACCAAGATCCCCGCCTCCCGCATCCGGGAGCAGGAGTTCCAGCGCCTCAGCCAGCTGGAGACCCGTCTCAAGGAGCACATCATCGGCCAGGACGAGGCCATTGCCGCTGTGTCTGCCGCCGTGCGGCGCAACCGGGTGGGCATCTCTCCCAAGCACAAGCCGGTGAGCTTCATTTTCGTGGGCTCTACCGGTGTGGGCAAGACGGAGCTGGTCAAGCAGCTGGCCTCCGATCTCTTCAATACTCCCGACGCCCTGATCCGGCTGGATATGTCGGAGTTCATGGAAAAGCACTCCGTCTCCCGGATCGTGGGTTCTCCTCCGGGCTACGTGGGCTATGACGAGGCCGGTCAGCTGACGGAGAAGATCCGCCGCAAGCCCTACGCCGTCATCCTGTTCGATGAGATCGAAAAAGCCCACCCGGATGTGCTGAACGTACTGCTGCAGATCCTGGACGACGGTGAGATCACCGACGCCCACGGCCGGAAGGTGAACTTTGAAAACACCATCATCGTCATGACCTCCAACGCCGGCAGTGCCACCAAGGAAGGCACCGTGGGCTTTGACCGGACCCAGAAGGAGCAGGACAGCGACCGGGCCATGAAGGCGCTGCAGCAGTTCCTGCGGCCGGAGTTCATCAACCGGGTGGATGCCGTCATCACCTTCAACCGCCTCACCGAGGAGCATTTCCACGCCATTGCCCGGATCATGCTCAATGAGCTGCAGACTTCCCTGAAGGAGAAGGGCATCACCTTCACCTATGACGATGCGCTGGTGGCGTTCCTGACGGAGAAGTCCTACTCCCGGACCTATGGCGCCCGGAACCTGCGGCGCACCATCCAAAAGGAGCTGGAGGACCCCATGGCCACCCGGATCATCGACAGCTACGAGCATCCCGTCAGCCAGGTGCGCGCCACCGTGGAAAACGGCGCTGTTCGGTTGGATACGCTGTAAGCGGGAAGGAGAGAGGGGCATGAAGCTGTTCCGCAAAAATATGGACCCTCGCTGCGCGTACTGCCAGCATGGCCAGCAGATCAATGATCGGGAGGTGGCCTGCGTGAAGCGGGGCGTGATGCCGGTGGAGGCGCACTGCCGTTCCTTCCGGTACGATCCCCTCAAGCGTGTGCCGCCCCGCCCTGCGGTGCTGGACACGGAAAAACTGAACGAAGCGGATTTTTCGCTGTAAAAGAACAGGCACCCGGGTTTATCCTGCGGTGCCTGTTTGACAAAGGAGGAGCGGATATGAGGATCGAACGCGTCTGGGCGCTGTATTACAGCGCTACCGGGACCACCGACAAAGCGGTGAACACCATTGCCCAGGCTCTGGCGGAGGGACTGGAAGTGCCTCTGGAGCGGGTGCCCTTTACGAAACCTGCGGAACGTGCAAAGGAATGTTCCTTTACGGAAAAAGACCTAGTGGTCTTGGGCAGTCCCACCTATGCGGGTCGCCTGCCCAACAAGATCGCTCCGGATCTCCGGGCCCGGCTCCAGGGCGGCGGCGCCCTGGCAGTGCCGGTGGTGCTCTTCGGCAACCGCAGCTATGACAACTCCCTGGCGGAGCTGTGTGCTGTGGCAGAAGGGGCGGGCTTCCACACCGTGGCGGCAGGGGCTTTTGTGGGCCGCCACGCATTTACGGACCGTCTGGCGGAGGGCCGCCCGGACTGGGACGACAAGCGGGAGATGACTGCCTTCGCGGAAAAGATCGCTGACAAGGTAAAAAACTTGACAGGAATTCCGGCGCCGGTGCAGGTGCCGGGAGACCCGGAGGCTCCCTATTATGTGCCCAAGGGCACGGACGGCCAGCCCGCCAAGTTCCTCAAGGCCAAGCCCCGAACGGACCTGGGCAAGTGCTGCAGCTGCGGCGCGTGTGCCCGGCTGTGCCCTATGGGGGCCATCGATCCCAACGACGTGACCTCCGTCCCCGGCACGTGCATCAAGTGCCACGCCTGTGTCCGCAAGTGCACGCATCATGCCAAATACTTTGACGATCCGGCATTCCTCAGCCATGTGGCCATGCTGGAGCAGAACTTCACGGAGCCCAAGGCCAATGAGGTGTTCCTGTAACATGGGAGAGAGGGGAGAGAGATGAGAAGGTGGCTGCGCCGGGGAATCTATGCACTGGTGATCCTGGCGGTCTCCAATCTGGCTGCGGCAGCCTGCGTCCTGCCGGATCGCTTCAGTCCTGCGGAGAACTGGCTGTTCCCACTGGTCCTGCTGCTGACGGCGCTGCTGGCGGTGGTTTTGGCGCGGCCGCTGGGAAGAAGGCCACTGCAGCCTACCCGGCGGATCCGGACCTTAGCCGGCGGGACGGAGCTGCTGGGGCTCTTTCTGGTCACGGTCACGGGCAACCTGGTATCCATCGTGTGGTTTTTCCGGCTCCTGGCTCCCTGGGCGGGAGCGGATGGCTACGAAACAGGCGTGGGGTGGCTGGTGTGTGGCGTGCACCTGTTGGTGATCGTGACAGTGGAGGCAGCAGTTTTCTGGTCCGGCATGATCCGGGTCTACCTCACCTCCGTCCAGTTGGGGATCAAGCACCGCGTCCTGGCGGCGCTTTGCGGATGGATCCCGTTTCTCAACATCTGGTACCTCAGGAAGATCATCCGCATTACCTCGGATGAGGCGGAGTTCGAGACGGAGAAATGGGAGCTGGACGCGGCCCGGGCGGAGAGCCAGGTGTGCCGCACCAGATATCCCCTTCTGCTGGTCCACGGGGTGTTCTTCCGGGATTTCCGCTATCTTAACTACTGGGGACGCATCCCGAAGGAGCTGCAGCGCAATGGTGCCGTGGTGTATTACGGGCAGCAGCAGTCGGCTGCTGCGGTGGAGGACAGCGGAAAAGAGCTGGCGCGTCGGATCCGGGAGATCGTGGAGGAGACAGGCTGCGGCAAGGTGAACATCATCGCCCACTCCAAAGGCGGGCTGGACAGCCGGGCCGCCATCGCCCACTGCGGCTGTGCACCTTATGTGGCCACGCTCACCACCATCAACACGCCCCACCGGGGCTGCATCTTTGCTGAATACCTGCTGGGAAAGATCCCGGAGGCGGCGCGGCAGCGGATCGCGGATACTTATAATGCTGCCCTTCGCCGCCTGGGGGACGAGGCCCCGGACTTTCTGGCGGCGGTGACGGATCTCACCGCGTCCGCTTGCGAGGCCCGGAACGCCGTGACGCCGGACGACCCCGGCGTGGTGTATGAGAGCGTCATGTCCTGGTGCAGGAAGGCCGGACACGGCAGATTTCCCCTGAACATGACCCAGCCCATCGTCCGGCACTTCGACGGCCGCAACGACGGACTGGTGGCGGTGGAGTCCGCGAAGTGGGGCAGCCGGTTCACGCTGCTGGAGCCCACCGGCAGGCGGGGCATCTCCCACGGAGACGTGGTGGATCTGAACCGCGAGAATATTCCGGGGTTTGATGTGCGGGAGTTCTATGTCCGGCTGGTGTCGGACCTGAAGCGCCGGGGCTTTTGAGCGCAAAAGACCGCCGGGACGGCATTGCCGTCCCGGCGGTCTCATTTTTATCATGCGCAGTAGGTCTGATAGAGGGCCGTATGGTCGTAGATGGCCTGCCAGGAGCTGGAGGCGTCTGCGGTGACGCAGACGTACAGACTGCCGTCTCCCGCCTGACCGCAGCTGGCGGCACAGGATCCTGCCTGTACCACATAGCCGGTCTTGCCGCCCACGATCTGGAAGGTGTCGGTAAAGCGGTCCTCGATGCGCCGCAGGAACCAGTTGGAGAGGACCTGGCCCTCCGGATGTTCCGGGGTGGGGGCCGTCTCGTAGGTGCGGGCATCCAGGACCTCCCGGCAGAGAGGATTGTCCATGGCGGCCTTGAGGATCAGGGCCATGTCGGAAACGGTACACATGTGTGCCTCGTCATAGAGCCCTACGCAGTTGGTGAAATGGGCGGTGTCGGAGAGCCCCAGCTCGTCCAGCTTTTTATTCATCAGCTCCACGAAGGCCTCATGGGAGCCGGCTACGTAGGTAGCCAGCGCCATGGCGGCGTCCGCTCCGGAGGGAAGAATGGTGCCGTACAGAAGCTCCCGGACCGTGGCCTGCTCGCCCACCTCCAGGCCCACCACGCTGCAGTCATTGACGTAGCAATAATCCGTGATGTCGATGGTCATGGTGACCGTGTCGTCCAAACGATCCTCCACATGCTCAGCAGCTACCAGCAGCGTCAGCACCTTGGTCATGGAGGCGGGGTTGATCCGGGTATCGGCGGCCTTCTGGGCCAGGATCGTGCCGTTGGCCACGTCGACCACCACAGCATAGCTGCTGTCGATGGCGTCGTCCAGAGTCACTGTGGTGCTGCTGGCCTCCACGGTGTAGGGACCCTGGGGCTCCGGAGCCTCATAGGCGGTCTGTACGGCGGCAACGGGCTCTTCCGGCTCAATGGCGGCGGCTTCCGGCTTCTTCTGCAGCCCCCAGGCGGACAGCAGCACCACCACGGCCAGAGCCAGGGCACCTGCGGGCACCAACTGACGCAGCATCCGGCGCCGGCGCTCCAGCTGTTTTTTCCGCCGGGCGGCAGCCCGCTGGGCCCGCCGTGCCCGGCGCTCTTCTTCGCTGATGACAGAGGGATAGTGATCGTCCATAATACGCTCCTGAAAAACAGAGAAACTCTGCTGAAATCGTGATGACGGCGGACCGACGAAGGTCCGCCAGGTCGGTCTGAAAGACGCGGCGCTTGCAGTTATTATACCAGAATTTCTGGCGATTTCCATCCTCTTTTTTACGGAAACACAAAAAAATCCAAGTTTGGTGCGGATCTCCGGACAGAAAAAAGACGGTCGGGACGGGGGAGAGGTGCATAGCCTGAGAATGAAACCAAATCAGGAGGCAAGGGCTATGGCACAAGTGACGCATTTTTTTGCCGGCGCCAACAGCGGAGAGGGGTTCCAGAACCTGTTTCCCCGGCTGGTGGATCTGGAAAAGACCTATGATTACATGATCCTCAAGGGTGGGCCCGGTGTAGGGAAGAGCACCTTCATGAAGGAGATCGGCCGGACCATGGAGCAGGCAGGGACGGCGGTGGAGTACCTGTGGTGCTCTGGGGACCCCGATTCTCTGGACGGCGTGCTGCTGCCGGAGCTGCGCTGCGGCATGGTGGACGGCACCAGTCCCCATGTGATCGAGCCGAAGTATCCCGCGGCAGTGGACCGGTATGTGGATCTGGGACGGTTCTACCACCTGCCCACGGCCAAGGCAGCGGCGGAGGAGGCCAAGGCCTGCACGCATGCTTATCAGGGAGCTTATGTCCGGGCATATCATTGTCTGAGAGCTGCCCGGCAGGTGGAGCTGGACGCAGTGGCGTCGGTGCGTGCCGCCTTTGACAGTCGGCGGGCGGAGCGTCGGGTGGACGGCATCATCCAGCGGGAGTTCCGGGGAAGAGGAAGCGGCAGCGGACAGACGGCGGTGCGCTTTTTGGGCAGCATCACCAGCAAGGGATACATCTGGCGCTTTGACAGCGTGGATACGCTCTGCCCCAAGGTCTATGAGTTTGCCGACAGCTGGGAGCTGGCGGGCGGCTGTCTGGAGAAGCTGCGCCGGGCGGCAGAGCGGGGCGGCTGGGACACGATCGCCTGCCTTGCTCCCGAGGAGCCGGGGCGCATGGAGCATCTGCTGGTGCCGGAGCTGGGGCTGGCCTTCGTCACCTCCCGGCCGGGGATGGATTATGGCGGAAAGCCCTTCCGCCGCATCCGCCTGGATGCCATGGCACAGCCGGAGGGCCGGGCGCGGCTTCGGTTCCAGAGCCGCATGGCCTCCCTGCTGCGCCGGGAGGGCATCGAGGCATTGGGGCAGGCCCGGACGGCCCACGACGCCCTGGAGGCCATCTACAACCCCTATGTGGACTTCGACGGGGTGCGGGCACTGGCAGCGCTGGAAGCGGGACGGCTGCTGAGTTATCTGGGCTAGGCTTGCCCGGCGGAGGGAAGTGTGGTATCATAATCCGGAATGTTTGGGACCGCCCCTGCGGGGGCGGTCCTTCTGAGAGAAGGACCGGATATGACCAAGGAAGAAGCCCTGAAAACCTATTATGGCTACGATGCGTTCCGGGGGGGCCAGGAGCCCGTTATCGACGCGCTGCTGGCGGGCCGGGACGTGCTGGCGGTGATGCCCACGGGAGCGGGGAAGTCCGTGTGCTATCAGCTCCCGGCGCTGCTGCTGCCTGGCATCACGCTGGTGATCTCGCCGCTGGTGTCGCTGATGCGGGACCAGGTGACCACCCTGGTGCAGATGGGGGTACCGGCGGCATTCCTCAACAGCAGCCTTACCTACCGGCAGTACCTGCTGGCGCTCCGCCGGGCAGAGGAGGGGCGCTACAAGATCATCTATGTGGCGCCGGAACGGCTGGAAACAGAGGGCTTCCAGGCCTTTGCACGAAAGGCGCGCATCTCTTTGGTGGCGGTGGACGAAGCCCACTGCATCTCCCAGTGGGGGCAGGATTTCCGCCCCTCCTATCTGCAGATCCCCGCCTTTGTGGAGACGCTCTCCCACCGGCCGGTGGTAGGAGCCTTCACCGCCACCGCCACGCCCAAGGTCAAGGCGGATATCCAGGATCTGCTGGCACTGCAGGATCCCCTGCATGTCTCCACCGGCTTTGACCGGAAGAACCTCTTTTTCGAGGTGCAGCATCCCCAGAGCAAAAAGGGGGCGCTGCTGGAGCTGGTGAAGAGCCGCCCGGGGAAGTGCGGCGTCATCTACTGTGCCACCCGGAAGGGCGTGGAGGAGGTGTGCGATTTCCTGCGGGAGCGGGGGGTGGCAGCGGTACGCTACCACGCCGGTCTGGAAGCGGAGGAACGGCAGCGCAGTCAGGAGGATTTCCTCTTCGACCGGGCTGACGTTATAGTGGCTACCAACGCCTTCGGCATGGGCATCGACAAATCCAACGTGCGGTATGTGATCCACTACAATATGCCAAAGGACCTGGAGAGTTATTACCAGGAAGCGGGCCGGGCGGGACGGGACGGCCTGCCCTCCAGCTGTATCCTGCTGTTCGGGGAGCAGGACGTCCGCACACAGGAATTCCTCATCGAGCACAGCCAGGAGGAGGTGCAGGACCCGGAGACGGCGCAGCGGCTGCAGCAGCGCCAACTGGAGCGGCTGCGGCAGATGACGGGCTATTGCCGTACCACGGGGTGCCTGCGCCGGTACATCCTGCGGTATTTCGGGCAGGAGTCGCCGGAACGGTGCAATGGATGTGCCAACTGCCTGGGTAATTTCCGGGAGGTGGATATCTCCCGGGAGGCCCGGTGGATCGTCTCCTGTGTCCGGGACCTGCGGGAGGCCTTCGGGGTGGGGATCGTCACGGAGACGCTGTGCGGCGCCGACACGGACAAGGTCCGTCGCTATCATCTGGACCGGGAGCCCAGCTATGGGGCGTTGTCGGAGTTTACGCAAAGCCAGGTGCGTGCGTGCATCCGGCAGCTGCTGGATGAGGGCGTGTTGGTCCAGACCCTCAGCTCCGGGCAGTATCCGCTGCTGGGGCTGGGAGAAGGAGCCGAGGATGTGGCGCGTGGGGCCCGCACGGTGCGGGTCCGCACCGCAGCGCAGAAGGCCCTGACGCCGACAGACGGGGACCGTCCCCTGGACGCCTCGGAGGAGGCGCGGTTCCAGCGGCTGCGGAGCCTGCGGTCCCGGATCGCCCGGATACAGGGGGTCCCGGCCTATGTGATCTTTTCGGACAAGACGCTGCGGGAGCTGGCCCGGGTCTGTCCCGACACGCTGGAGGAGCTGCGCGCGGTCAGCGGCGTGGGCGAGGTGAAGGCCGCCCGCTACGGCCGCCAGATCCTGTCTCAGCTGCAGGAACCGACTTCCTGAATTGTTAAATTTTTTGGAAATCTTGACAGCATCTGAACGCCGCGATACAATGACCATACAATCCAATATGTGTCCGGTAGGTAAGGCTACCGCAGGGATACGGATCGCTGCCGCGAAGTGATGGAGACATCATAAGAGGGTTTGAACAGGTTTTGTCGAACAACAAGGCATGACCTAACGCGATTTCACCGCCCGGCGGAGCTAAAGCTCGAACGGTGGCAGATGGAAGCATGCAGCATACGCGCCCGCCGTTTGGCAGGCGCGTATTTTTTTGTACGGATTGCAGATTAGGGAAAAGTGAGGTGAACGAAATGGACGCGGGCAGTCGAAGGCCAGACAAATCAAAAGGACCTGACCGGACCGGTATTTTGACCGGCGGGCGCTGCGGCGTCCGTTTCGGTTAGGCGGATCTTGTCCGGCCTCCCTGTCGACCGGAGCTGCGGCTCCTGTGAAACAAGGAGGTATGCTATGATGATGAACAATACCATGCAGTTTGAGACCCGTCCTGTGGGCACGTTGCCCGTGGAGGACACTGTGGGGCAGATCATGTGGACCGATCCGGTGCTGCTGCCGCCCCGCTTCCGTGTGAACGAGGCCATCGAGCGGCTGCGCCAGGTGGGACTGCCCCATCCGGCCATGAACCACTGCTATGTGGTGGAGGAGGACGGTGCACTGCTGGGCCAGGTGAGCCTGCGGGATCTGCTGCTCACCCGGGGCGGTGCCCGTGTGGAGGCGGTGATGGCCCATCCCTTCGTGACTCTCCAGCCGGGAGATGACCAGGAGCTGGCGGCCCAGCTGATGCAGGAGTACGACCTGCTGGAGCTGCCGGTGGTGGACGCGGAGAACCGCCTGGTGGGCGTGGTGACGGCGGACGACGCCATGGCCGTGCTGCAGGAGGAAGCCACAGAGGATATGGAGCGCATGGCGGCCATGGCTCCCTCGGAGCAGCCGTATCTGGAGAGCCGGTCTTTCCGGATCTTCCTGGACCGGATCCCTTGGCTGCTGCTGCTGATGCTCTCCGCCACCTTTACCGGCGGCATCATCGCCCATTTCGAGGATGCTCTGGCGGCCCAGGTGGCGCTGACGGCCTTCATCCCCATGCTGATGGATACCGGCGGCAACTGCGGCAGCCAGTCCTCTGTGACGGTGATCCGGGGATTGTCCCTGGGTCAGGTGCAGTTCTCCGACTGGCTGCGGGTGGTGTGGAAGGAGATCCAGGTCAGTGCCCTGTGCGCCGGCGCCCTGGCCTGTGTGAATTTTGTGCGGCTGCTGGCCATGAGCCGCGTAGGGATGGGGATCGCCGCCACGGTGAGCGTGACGCTGGCGCTGACGGTGATCACGTCGGACCTCATCGGCTGCGCGCTGCCTATCGCCGCCAAGCGGCTGGGCTTCGATCCGGCGGTGATGGCCAGCCCCCTGATCACCACGGTGGTGGACGCCACGTCGCTTTTGACCTATTTCTGGCTGGCATCCTGGATGCTGGGCATCTGAACAGGAAAAGGACCGGGAAATTTCCCGGTCCTTTTTTGATGATTCAGTTCAAAAAGTCCTTGAGCTTCTTGGAGCGGCTGGGGTGGCGCAGCTTGCGCAGGGCCTTGGCCTCGATCTGCCGGATGCGCTCCCGGGTGACATTGAACTCCTTGCCCACCTCTTCCAGGGTGCGGGTGCGGCCGTCCTCAATGCCGAAGCGCAGCTTCAGCACCTTTTCCTCCCGGGGCGTCAGGGTGGAGAGAACGTCCATCAGCTGCTCCTTGAGCAGCGTGAAGGAAGCGGCCTCGCTGGGCTCGGAGGCGCCCTCGTCGGGGATGAAGTCGCCCAGATGGCTGTCCTCCTCCTCACCGATGGGGGTCTCCAAGGACACCGGCTCCTGGGCGATCTTCAGGATCTCCCGGACCTTCTCCACCGGCATGTTCATCTCGGCGGAGATCTCATTGGGGGTGGGGTCGTGACCCAACTCCTGGAGGAGCTGGCGGCTGACCCGGATGACCTTGTTGATGGTCTCCACCATGTGGACGGGGATGCGGATGGTCCGGGCCTGGTCGGCGATGGCCCGGGTGATGGCCTGCCGGATCCACCAGGTGGCGTAGGTGGAGAACTTGTAGCCCTTGGTGTAGTCGAATTTTTCCACGGCCTTGATGAGGCCCAGGTTGCCCTCCTGGATGAGGTCCAGGAACAGCATGCCCCGGCCTACGTACCGCTTGGCGATGGACACCACCAGACGGAGGTTGGCCTCGGCCAGCTTTTGCTTGGCGGCCTCGCCGCGGCGGTAATCCTTGCGCAGGGCGGCCTCTTCCTCGGCGGTCATGGTGTCCGGCTCACCGGCGGCCCGGGCGGCCTTCAGCTCGCTGAGGCGGCGCTCGGCCTCATTGCCGGCGGCCATGGCCTTGGCCAGATTCGTCTCCTCGTCGGGGGAGAGCAGCGGCACCTTGCCGATCTCCTTGAGGTACATGCGGACGGGATCGTCAATGGAGAAGTTGTTGACCAGGGTATTGGGGTCCACCAGCTCCTCTTCCTCCACGTCGGCGATCTCGTCGGCGGCGGGCTCGTCCTCGGGCAGATCGTCAGGCAGCAGGTCCTCGCTGGAGCTGATGTCGATGTTCAGGGCCTCCAGGGAGTCATAGAGCTGGTCCATCTGGTCGCTTTCCAGGTTCAGGTCGTCCACGACCTCCATCAGCTCACCGGAGTCCAGCTTGCCCTTTTTCTTGCCCTTGGCCAGCAGCTCCCGGAGCTTTTCATTGCCGGAGAGCCAGGCGGCGGCAGGCAGCGCGGCCACCTGCTTGTCGTCCAGCCGGAGGATCCCGGCCTTGCGGGCTTCCTCGTCGGTCATGACGGGAGCGGGCTCCGCAGGGTCTGCAGCCTTTTTCCGGGCAGACTTCTTGGCGGGCCTGGCAGCCGGCGTCTCCTGTTTTTGTGCGGCCTCCGCCGCGTCCGCGGCGCTCAAAATGGCGTCCGCCTGCGCCTTCAGCTCTGCGGGGGTCATCTGTTCCAAATCTTTCGCCATGCTGCTTTCCTCACTTTTTGTCTTTGTATTTTTCTGTTGCCGCCAGCAGCGGGTCCACCTGCCCGCCGCCGGTCCGTTTGTCTGCTTCCGAGCGGATGATGCGTATGTAGTCCGCCAGTGCCTGACCGGCATTCCGGGTGGATTCCGGATGCTGGCAAACGGCGGTGATGTGGCTCATCTCATCCGGGGACAGCTCCCCGGTCAGGGCCGCGAGGGTCACGGGACGCCCTTCCTCCCGGGCCTGCCAGAGCAGCGTGAATACACGGCCCAGCAGAGGGGAGGAAAACTGGGATTCTTCCAGAGGCGGAGACGGACCAAAGCTGCTCTCATCCAGCAGCAGCAGACGGATCACGCCTTCTTCCGCCCGGGCGGAGCGCAGATTCGTATAGCGCAGGGTGCGCTCCTTGGGCTGGATCTGGGCGGCGGGGTTCAGATCCCGGCGGGCCTGGGCCCGCCGCTGTCTGGCGGAGAGCCGCTTGAAGGCCCGGTCTACCTCCAGGCGCATGGCCTCGGGAGTGATCCGGGCGGTCTCGGCGGCCCGGGCGGTATAGATCTCCCGCTCCACCGCGCTGGGAAGGCCGGCCAGAAGGTCGCTGATCTCCTCGCAGTAGTGTACCCGGGATTCATCGCTGGCGAGGTCATATTTGCCGGCTACCTGGGCCATGCGGAACTCCACGCCGTTCTCACTGCCGGAGAGCAGCCGCTCGAAGGCATCGGCCCCCTGGTACTTGATGAAATCGTCGGCGTCCTGCTTGACGTAAACGCCGTCCGCCAGCCGCCGGGGCAGCTGCAGGACTTTTACGGAAAACTCCGAGCTGCGCAGGATCTCCAGCGCCCGCTCCGTGGCGGTCTTTCCGGCGTTGTCATTGTCGTAGCAGAGGACCAGCTCCTTGGTGAACCGGGAGAGGAGCCGGGTCTGCTCCACGGTCAGCGCGGTGCCCATGGAGGCCACGGCGTTGTCGAAGCCCGCCTGGTGCAGCGTCACGATGTCCAGGTTCCCCTCGCAGAGGATGATGTTGGGCCGCTTGGTCTTTTTGGCCAGATTCAGCCCGTAAAGCACCCGGCGCTTGCTGTATACCGGCGTCTCCGGAGAGTTCATGTACTTGGGTTCCGAGCCGTCCAGCACGCGGCTGCCGAAGGCCACCACGTCCCCCCGGGTATCCACCACCGGGAGCATGAGACGGTTGCGGAACTTGTCGTACAGTCCGCCGTTTCGGTTCTGGACCACCAGGCCTGCATCCAGCAGCTCCGTCTTGGTGTAGCCCTTGCGGAGCATGGCGGTGAGCAGGGTGTCCCACGCGTCGGCGGAGGCCCCCATACCGAAGCGCACCGCCGTCTGCCGGGTGATTTTCCGGCGGGCCAGATACGCCCGCACGGCCTCACCCTCCGGCTGCTGGAGGAGCTGGTAGTAGAACCGGGCGGCGTCCCGGTTCAGGTCCAGCAGGCGCTGGCGACGGCGTCCGGCCTCCCGGTCGCCGTCCTCCTCCGGTACCTCCATGCCGGCCCGCTTGGCCAGAAACCGCACTGCCTCCGGGAAGGAGAGGTTCTCCTCCTCCATGATGAAGTTCACCACGCCGCCGCCCCGCTTGCAGCCGAAGCAGTAGTAGATCTGCTTATCCGGGGAGACGGAGAACGAGCCGGTCTTTTCGCTGTGGAAGGGGCACAGGCCGAAGAGATTGGCGCCCTTCCGCGTCAGCTGCACGTACCCGCTGACTACGTCCACAATGTCGCAGCGGGCGATCAGCTCGTCCATGAAGCTCTGGGGGAAGGCCATGGCCGGAGCCCCTCCTTTCGCTCAGTTTTGCCGCATCGTTTGTCAATCATACCGAAAAAACGATTGCTTTTACATGTCAGCAATTAAATATACCCCGCCGATCCCGGATTTCCTCTTTTTTTTCACAAATTTTTTAAAAAACTTTGGAGGTCCGGACGCTTTACAGGCAGTGTGGGAGCCGATACAATAGAAAAAATGGGAAGGAGGGAGCGCCGATGGCTGTGGAATTGTGGGCTGCCCGGCTGGAACGTCCGCTGACAGAACGGGAGGCGGCGGCCATGCTGGCCCTGCTCCCCGAGGAGCGGCGGGCCAGGGTGCTGGCCATGAAAGCGGAGGAGAAACGGCGGGAGCCGCTTTGTGCCTATACGCTGCTGCTGCTGGCCCTGCGGCAGCGCTGGGGGCTGCGCCGTCTGCCGGAGATGGCGAAGGGCGCTTATGGGAAGCCCTTCTTTCCGGAGCGTCCGGAGATCCACTTCAATCTCAGCCACACCGGCGGTGCTGTGCTGGTGGGAGTGGGGGACGCACCGCTGGGGGTGGACATCGAGCGCATCCGCCCTGTCTCCCTGCGGACCATGCGCCGCCTGGCAGGGGTGGATACGGAGGAGGCGTTTTTTCAGTGCTGGGTCCGCCGGGAGGCCAGGACCAAGCGCACCGGCACGGGCGTGAGCACCATGATGCGGGAAGAGACGCCGCTGCAGCCTGGGGAGCGCTATTATGAGGTACGCACCTTTCCGGGATATGCGGCCGGCGTGGCCACCCGGGAAAAAGATCCCCTGGGAAAGCTGTATGCGTACAGCCTGGAGGAAATGCTTTGACCTTGGGCGCTGCTTTGCACCGGCGGGGCGGCTTGACTTTTGCGTCTCAGCCGGTATAATTGAGGAGGAGTGCACAGATTCCCTGTGTGGAAATTTTGAGGGAGGGCATATTGATGCATACCTATCCGATCACTGTGGCAGGCCTGAAGCGGGAGCTGCCCATCTGCAAAGTCACGGACGATCTGTATATCGGCGCGTTTATCTGCTTTGGTGACGCGGAGCTCACGGAGGCCTGTGCCCGGGAGCTTTTGAAGCTGGTGCCGGCGGACAGCTATGACTATCTTTTCACGGCGGAGGCCAAGAGCATCCCCCTGATCCATGAGATGGCCCGGCAGTCCGGCGCGGCCAAGTACTTTGTGGCGCGGAAGGTCCCCAAGGCCTATATGCCCGATCCCATTTATGTGGAGGACCACTCCATCACCACCTCCGGTACCCAGCGGCTCTATCTGGGCCGGGATGACGCGGACCTGCTGCGCGGCAAGCGGGTGCTGCTGATGGACGATGTGATCTCCACCGGCGGTTCCCTCCGGGCCATGGAGGCCCTGGTGGAAAAGGCCGGCGGCATCGTCACCGGCAAGGTGGCGGTCCTGGCGGAGGGCGATGCCCAGAAGCGGGAGGACATCCGCTTCCTGGCGCCGCTGCCGGTGTTCCACGCCGACGGTACGGTGCAGGCGTGAATCAAGCGAGAGAAAGATCCCGGTACGTTTGCGTACCGGGATCTTTTTGCTCAGCAGCGGCGTTTCAGTCCGGCAGATCCACCACCGTCACGGTGTGGCCGGTCTCAGGCAGGAACCGCTCCAGGATGTCGGCGGTTTTCAGCTTCAGGCTGCTGGTGCAGATGCAGGGGTGGCAGGAGAGGTATTCCGCCTCATAGACCTCCCGTTCCATCAAAAGGCGCACGGCGTGATCGCGGTCGTGCATCAGCCCCAGGATGGTGGCGGAGCCAGGCGTGCAGTGCAGCAGCTCCCAAAGGGCCTCTTCCGGCGCAAAGGAGAGCCGGGCCGAGCCGATCTGATGGCTGAGGTCCTTGGTGTGGAAGGGCTTGTCCGGTCCCATGCACAGCAGGTAGAACTGCGTTTTCTGCCGGTTGCACAAAAAGAGGTTCTTGCAGATGGGCATGCCCAGCACCTCCGCCACGGCAGCGCATTTTTCCATATTGTCCGCCGGATCGCTGGAGACCCGGTCGTAGTCGATGCCCAGGCGCTCCAGCATGTCGAAGGCGGCCTCCTCCTGGGGCAGCAGCGGGCCCTCCGGACGGGTATTGTGATACAGAGGAGAGATATCCACGCAGCTTACCTCCCGCCCAGCAGCTTTTCACCGGCGCGGTAGATGTCGCCGGCGCCCACGGTGAGGATCAGGTCGCCGGGCCGGGCGATCTCCCGCAGCCGGGCGGCCACCTTGTCCAGCGTGGAGCAGTACACGGAACCGGGGATGTTGCGGCACAGGTCCGCCGAGGAGATGCCCAGGGTGTTCTGCTCCCGGGCGGCGTAGATCTCTGCCACCACCGCCACATCCGCCTGCCGCAGCTCCTCCACGAACCGGTCGAAGAGCTTGGCGGTGCGGGTATAGGTGTGGGGCTGGAAGGCCACGATCACCCGCTGATAGCCCAGAGTGCGGGCGGTGGTCAGCAGGGCGTGGAGCTCGTCGGGATGATGGGCGTAGTCGTCATAGATCCGTGCGCCGTTGAAGGTGCCCTTATATTCAAAGCGGCGGCCCGCACCGGTGAAGGTGGCAAGTCCCTCCTCCACCGCCTTGCCGGGGACGCCCAGCACATAGGCGGCCGCGGCGGCAGCCAGGGCGTTGAGGATATTATGGCGTCCGTAGACGTGGAGGGTCACGTGGGCATAGAACTCCCCGTGGACCAGAACATCGAAGTCCGGAGCGCCCTCGGCGTCCGCCAGGTTGGCCGCCGTGCAGTCCGCGGGATGCTCCAGCCCGAAGGTGAACACCGGATGGTCCAGGCCGGAGACGGACTCCATGGCTCCGGCGTTGTCGGCGTTGACGATGACATGCCCTGCGGTGGGCACCAGCTGGGCAAAGCGGTGGAAGGACCGCTCGATATCCTGGAGGTCCTTGAAAAAGTCCAGGTGGTCGGCCTCCACGTTCAGGATCACCGCCACAGTGGGGTAAAAGGAGAGGAAACTGTTGCAGTATTCGCAGGATTCCAGGATGATGGTGTCGCCCTGTCCCACCCGGTAGCCCGAGTGGAGCAGGGGCAGCGTGCCGCCGATCATCACGGTGGGGTCGGCCTGGGCGGCCATGAAGATATGGGTGCACATGGAGGTGGTGGTGGTCTTGCCGTGGGTGCCGGAGACGCACAGTGCGTTGGGATAATGCTGCATGATGGCGCCCCAGGCTTGGGCGCGCTCATAGACGGGAATGCCCCTTGCCACCGCGCCGGCGATCTCGGGATTGCTGTCGTGGACGGCGGCGGTACGGACCACGAAATCGCAGTCCCCCAGGTTTTCTGCGTTGTGGCCGATGGCCACGGAGATGCCCTTGGACCGCAGATGCTCCACCGTGGCGCTTTCAGCCATGTCGGAGCCCTGCACCGTCAGTCCCATGCCCTGCAGGACTTCTGCAAGAGGACACATGGACACGCCGCCGATGCCCACCAGATGGACCCGCTTGCCTGGCAGCAGGTAGTCACGGATGGGGTTGGGATTGTTCATCATGAAAACGGACTTCCTTTCAAGACGGCTTTCCGCGTTGCAGAAACGGGGAAAGCGGTGTATAATCGTCGTATCTTATACAATCAATGCTGCGCGGGAAACCGCCGCCGGACAAGGCCGATCTGCCGGGACTTCCGGCATTTCATGGCGCACCGGAGGGCACCGCTGGATTTTGCGCCCATTATTATAGTACACAGGGATGAAAAAAGCAACCGAAAGGAGGGGAAAACCATGGGAATGCTGCCGGAATTTGTGCGCGGCGTGCTGACACGGCTGGAAAACGCCGGGTTTGAGGCGTGGTGCGTGGGCGGCTGCGTGCGGGATCTGCTGCTGGACCGTTGTCCGGCGGATTGGGATGTCACCACCAGCGCGCTTCCGGAGCAGACCCTGGCCCTCTTCGGCACGGAAGCCCGTCCTACCGGACTGCGCCACGGCACGGTGACCGTGGGGAGCGGTCGGGAGGCGGTGGAGGTCACCACCTATCGGGTGGACGGCGCCTATCGGGATCACCGGCGGCCGGAGAAGGTCACCTTCACGCCTTCTCTGGAAGAGGATCTGCGCCGCCGGGATTTCACCGTCAACGCCGTGGCGATGGATCTGCGGGGGACCCTGCGGGACCCTTTCGGCGGCAGAGCGGACCTGGACAGGGCGGTGCTGCGGTGCGTGGGAGAACCGGAGCGGCGGTTCGAAGAGGACGCGCTGCGGATGCTGCGGGGACTGCGCTTTGCCTCCGCCCTGGGATTTTCCATCCATCCGGATACGGCCGCGGCGATCCACCGCTGCCGGGATCTGCTGCAGGAGATCGCTCCGGAGCGGATCCAGACGGAGCTGTGGGGCATCCTGACCGGGAGACGGGCCTCTGCCGTGCTGCGGGAGTTTCCCGATGTGCTGGGGGTGTTCTGGCCGGAGATCCTGCCCATGGTGGGGTTTGACCAGCGCAACCGCCACCACTGTTATGACGTCTGGGAGCATACGCTCCATGCACTGGAGGCAGTGCCGCCGGCGACAGAGCTGCGCTGCACCATGCTGCTCCATGATATCGGCAAGCCCCGGGTCTTCGTGCTGGGGACCGATGGCTGCGGACATTTTCGGGGCCATCAGGCAGCCGGGCGGGAGATGGCGGACCAAATGCTCCGCCGCCTTAAATGTCCCGGGCGGCTGCGGGAGACGGTAGTGCAGCTGGTGGAATGGCATGACCGGGGGATCCCGCCGGAGGAGCGGGCGGTGTGCCGGGTGCTGCGGCAGCTGGGAGAAGAACAGCTGCGGCGCCTGCTGGCGGTGAAGCGGGCGGACAACCTGGCCCAGGCTCCTGCTTTTCATGGCCGGCAGGAGGAACTGCAGCAGGTGGAGGCGGTGCTGGAGCGGGTGCTGGCAGCGCGGGCCTGTGTTTCTCTGCGGGACCTGGCGGTAAAGGGAAATGATATCATGGAGCTTGGTCTGGAAGGGCCGGCAGTGGGGCATTGCCTGGAGATGCTTTTGGACGGCGTGGTGGAGCAGCGGCTGCCCAATGACCGTGCCGTTTTACTGGAGCAGGCACGCCGGTTTGCAGCCGGACTGTGACCGGAGGACGGCCCGGCGATGGAAAGAAACAGCGGAGGCGGGGATTTCCCGTCTCCGCTGTTTGTTTATACGATGTCCAGCAGTTCCCGGAGGTCCCGGATCTCGTAGTCCACACGCAGGTGCTCCGGCCGCCTCTTCCCCCGGGGATTGAACCAGCAGCAGGGAAGACCGGCGTTGTTGGCTCCCTGGATATCTGTGGTCAGGGAGTCCCCGATGACCAGTGTGTTGGATGCGTCCATACCGGGCACCCGGCTGCGGACATAGGCATAATAGGCCGGGTCCGGTTTGGAAGCGCCGGCCTCTTCCGAGATGAACGCGTCCAGGAACAGCCCGGCAAACACGCTGTTGCGCAGACGGCTCTGCTGAACGGAAGCCACTGCGTTGGTGACGATATACATGCGGTGCCCTCTTTGTGCCAGGGTGCGGCAGACGGACTCGGCATGAGGCAGGGGGTAAACGCCCTGACCCAGGGACGCCAGATAGTCTCGGTTGCAGGCGGCTGCGTCCCGCTCTAGTCCCAACGCCTGGAGAAAACGGACATAACGTTCCAGGGTCACGAATTCCTTGGAGACCTCGCCGCGGTCAAAGGCGGCCCAAAGTTCCAGATTGATCTGGTGGTAGGTCTGATAGACCTCCTGGGTGTCGGGGATGCAGTGCTTCCGGCACATGGCGGAAAAGGCCCGGGCGGAGGCCTTCGGAAAGTCAAAGAGGGTATCGTCCGCGTCAAAGAGCAGATAGGTGTACCGCATGGGGATGCTCCTTTATCAAGAGATATACTACATTATATAAGGAAGCGAGAAAAAACGCAATCACCCTCCCTGGCTGCCCGCCATACCATGAGGTGAGGGGGGATGAAGATGAAGCAGACCATCGGCCTCATCGGCGGGGACCGGCGTCAGGCGGAACTGGCCGGATTGCTGGCACAGGACGGACACCCTGTGCGGACATACGGTCTGGAGGAATGGCTGCCGGAGAGCGGCTGTGCACTGGAGCAGGCCGCGGCGGCGGAAGTGGTGATCCTCCCGCTGCCGCTTTGCCGGGAGCCGGGGATATTGAACTGCTGCGGGCGGACGGTGTCCACTGCGGAAGTGTTCCGGCTTCTGCGTCCGGATGCACTGGTACTGGGCGGGCAGATCCAGGCGGCTCAGCGGGCGGAGGCATCGGGTGTGGTTCTGCATGACTATTTCCGCCGGGAGGAGGTCACTGTAGCCAATGCCGCTGCCACGGCAGAAGCCGCGCTGCGGGTGGCCATGGAGCATTCCGGGGAGAGCCTTCTGGGGATGGAATGTCTGGTTCTGGGGTTTGGACGTATCGGTAAACTTCTGTGCAGCCGCCTCCACGGCCTGGGAGCCCGTGTCACTGCCGCCGCCAGAAAGCCGGCCGACCTGGCATGGATCCGGGCGTATGGGTGGCAGCCGCTGGAGATCACGCGTCTGGACGGGGCGCTTGGGGCGTTTCACCTGGTGTACAACACTGTGCCTGCCCAGATTCTGGACCGTCCACTGCTTTTGCAGCTGCCTCGAAGGAGCCTGTGCGTGGAGCTGGCCTCCGTGCCGGGGATAGACTTGACAGCGGCGGAGGAACTGGGGCTGTCCTGTGTCTGGGCCAGATCCCTGCCGGGACGCATGGTGCCCCGCACTGCGGCGGAGATCCTGCACCGCGCTGTCCGGCAGATCATTTTGGAAGAAAGGGGAAATGCAGAGTGAGAACAGAGCGAGTTGGATTCGCCATGTGCGGGTCCTTCTGTACACATGAGCGGGTCCTGCAGGCATTGGAAGAACTGACGCACATATATGATACGGTGATCCCCATCGTATCGGATCTGAGTGCTGTCACCGATACCCGGTTCGGTACCGCCAAGGAACTGCTGGAACGGCTGGAGGCACTTACCGGGCAGACTGTCATCCGCAGCATTCCGGAGGCAGAGCCTATCGGGCCAAAGGGCCTGCTGGATGTGCTGGTCATTGCTCCGGCTACCGGAAACACCATTGCCAAGCTGGCTGCCGGAATCACGGATACCACCGTCACTATGGCGGCAAAGGCACACCTGCGCAATGGGCGGCCTGTGGTGTTAGCGCTGGCCAGCAATGACGGCCTTTCCGCCGGGGCCAAAAACATCGGAGAACTGTTGGTGCGCAGGCACTACTACTTCGTGCCCTTTGGACAGGACAATGCACTTGCCAAACCCAGCTCTCTGGTGGCACACTTTGAACTGCTGCCGGAGACAGTGGATGCTGCGCTGCAGGGGCGTCAGCTTCAGCCTGTACTGCAATAGACGGGCAAAAGAGGGACCGGAACAATGCCCCGGTCCCTCTTTTGGATTGCTGGATCAGGCAAAATGACGAAGAGACACGTTAAAGAGTAAAAGAATCCATAAGTACAGCAGATGTTAGCGATAAGTAAAATTAGTAAAACGCTGAACAAATGCATGTAAAATAACAAAGATTTCCAGACGCGGGAAAATATCACCAAACCGGGAAAAGAGGGGTTGACTTTTCCCGGGGGCTCTGGTATTCTAACTAAGCTGTCCGGCACGAGCCGAACGTCACCACTGAAAATCAGAAAAAAATCTGAAAGAAAGTGTTGACAAAAAGGAAAAAACGTGTTAAGATAGCAATGTTCCGCCGGGAACGGCGTGTACCTTGTAAATTAAACAACGTAACGAAAAGAAAGCACCAGACGGACGC
>CALWXB010000013.1 GCA_944385405.1 uncultured Oscillospiraceae bacterium
GGGTGAACCCGGAGTGCTCTACCCAGGAGGACCACGCCATCTACGATCCCTGCGCCCCCGGTTCCCGGCTGGGCACCACGCTGGAAAACTTCCGGCCGGAGCAGCTGCCGCTGCTGGACGGTCTCCACTTCCACACTCTCTGCGAGCAGGACGCCGACGACCTGGAGCGGACTCTGGACGCCTTTGAATCCAAATTCGGCCCCTGGCTTACGGGATTGAAATGGATCAATCTGGGGGGCGGGCACCACATCACCCGCCCCGGCTATCAAACGGAGCGGCTCCTGGGCCTCATCGCCCGGCTGCAAAACCGATACGGCGTGGAGGTCTATCTGGAGCCCGGCGAGGCAGTGGTGCTCAACGCAGGCTTTCTCTATACCCGGGTGCTGGACACCCTGCGCAACGGCCTGGACATCGCCATCCTGGACACCTCCGCCGCCTGCCATATGCCGGATGTGCTGGAGATGCCCTACCGTCCTCCCCTGCGGGACGCAGGCGAGCCCGGCGAAAAGCCCTTCACCTACCGCCTGGCAGGCCCCACCTGCCTGGCAGGCGACATCATCGGGGATTACTCCTTCGACCGCCCGCTCCAGCCGGGAGATCTTCTCTGCTTTGAGGACATGGCCCTCTATACCATGGTCAAGACCAACACCTTCAACGGTATGCCCCTGCCGGACATCGTCTGGCAGGACGCCGCCGGAGAACGGACGCTGGTACGCCGATTCGGGTATGAGGACTTCAAGACCCGCCTTTCCTGACAAAAAGGCCGGCCTCCGTTTCGGAGGCCGGCCTTTTTTGAAATCGCCGTGGATCTCACTCCACATCCTGAAGGGCGTCGTATCCCTCTTCGCCGGTGCGGACTTTCACTGCATTCTCCACGTCGTAGACGAAGATCTTGCCGTCGCCGATGTGGCCCGTATAAAGCACCTTTTTGGCCGTCTCGATGACATCCCGGACTGGCACCTTGCTGACCACGATGTCCACCTGGACTTTGGGCAGCAGCGTCGCTTCCACCTGCACGCCGCGGTAATACTCCAGCCGCCCCTTCTGGGCGCCGCAGCCCAGGACATGGGAGACGGTCATGCCGGTGATGCCCAGGCGTGTCATGGCCGCCTTCAGGGCCTCCAGGCGGGACTCCTTGCAGAGGATCTGGATCTTGGTGAGCTTGGGCCGGTCCGCAGAGACCGCCGCCGGCTCCGTCCTGACAGGGATGGCTTCCGCGGCAGGCACATCACCGGTGATCACCGGCGCTTCCTCGCCGTCGTCAGCCGTCAGCGTATCGGGCATCATGGCAAACCCTGCATAGGCGGTGAGCAGGCCATGCTCGGACAGATCCAGGCCCGCCAGCTCATCCGCAGCGTCCGCCCGCAGCCCAACAGTGTGCTTGAGCAGCTGGAACACCACGGTGATCACCACCGCCACATACAGCGCCACCGTCACCACGCCCAGGGCCTGCACCCCCAGGAAGTGGAAGCCGCCGCCGTAGAGGAGACCGCGCTCCGTGGACGCGCCGTCGGCAAACACACCGGTGAGGATCGTGCCCAGAGCGCCGCACACGCCGTGCACCGAGATGGCGCCCACAGGATCGTCGATCCGGACCACCTTGTCGAAAAACTCCACTGCCAGCACGATGACGATGCCGAACACCAGACCCATGACGGCGGCGCCCACCGCGTCCACCGCGTCGCACCCGGCGGTGATGCCCACCAGGCCCGCCAGCGCGGCATTGTAGGTCATGGATACATCCGGCTTGCCGTAGCGCAGCCAGGTGAAGATCAGGGTCGCGCAGCAGGCCACCGCAGCGGCCAGGTTCGTGTTGAAGAACACCCGGCCCGCCCGGACGATGAGCTCGTCGGTGTCCATTCCCACCGTGGATGCACCATTGAAGCCGAACCAGCAGAACCACAGAATGAACACGCCCAGGGCGGCAAAGGTCAGGTTATGGCCAAGGATGGCCCGGGGCTTGCCGTCCTTCCCGTACTTGCCGATGCGGGGCCCCAGGATGGCGGCGCCCACCAGGGCGCACACGCCGCCCACCATATGGACTGCGGTGGAGCCTGCAAAATCATGGAAGCCCAGCTCTGCCAGCCAGCCGCCGCCCCAGATCCAATGTCCGGAGATGGGGTAGATAAACAGAGAGATGGCCGCGGAATAGATGCAGTAGGCGCTGAATTTGGTGCGCTCGGCCATGGCGCCCGACACGATGGTGGCGGAGGTGGCGCAGAAAACCGTCTGGAAAATGGCGAAGGCCCACAGGGGAACGCCCGCCGGGAGGATATGGCTGTAATCCTGCGTCACCAGCGGGTCCAGCCACCCGAAGAGTCCGGACCCCAGGCCAAACATCATCCCGAATCCGAACAGCCAGAAGCAAGGCGTACCGATGCAGAAGTCCATCAGATTTTTCATCAGGATATTGCCGGTGTTTTTCGCCCTGGTGAATCCGGCCTCGCACATGGAGAACCCCGCCTGCATGAAGAACACCAGGGCCGCTCCCAACAGCACCCAAATGGTGTTGACCGCACTATATGTCATGGTAAACCCTCTTTTCTCTCAAACACACACTTATATGAATCTATATGAATCGCCGCGGTTTTCCCGCGTGCTCAGCGGACACTGAACAGCAGGTCGCCGTAGGTGGGATAGGGCCAGCAGTCGGAGGCCGTCAGCGTCTCCGCCTCGTCCGCAGCGGCCCGCAGGGCGCTCATGGACGGCAGCACCTCATCCCGGATCCGTCCAGCCGTGACGGTGACGTCGCTTTCCGTCTGCAGCTCCGCCATGAGACGCTCCAGCGACTCTGTCCGCCCGGCGATGCGGTCCGTCAGTCCGGAGAGCCGGCGCACCAGATCCCGCTCATACAGGCACATCAGCTCCGGATCCGCAGCCTTCTTGACAGAAGCGGAAGAGGCCACCCGGGCAGCGTATGCCTCCACGGCGGGCAGGATATCCCGCCGGGCCATATCCACCATGGTCAGTGCCTCAATGCTCACGCTCTTGCAGTAGTTCTCCATGGTGATCTCATAGCGGGACTCCAGCTCCGCCTGGGTGTAGACCTTCAGGCCGGTGAGCATCTCCATGTTCTTCTTCTCCAGCAGGCAGGGGACACAGTCCGGCGTGGTGCGCAGGTTGGCAAGTCCCCGACGGGCGGCCTCCTCCAGCCAGGCATCGTCGTAGCCGTTGCCGTTGAAGATGATCCGCTTGTGATCCCGGATGGTATCCTGGATCAAGGTGTGGAGCGCGGCGTCCAGGTCCCCGGCCCCCTCCAGGCGGTCGGCAAACTTGCGCAGGGTATCCGCCACGGCGCTGTTGAGCATGATGTTGGCGCAGGCGATGGAGTTGGAGGAACCCAGCATCCGGAACTCAAACTTGTTGCCGGTAAAGGCGAACGGCGAGGTCCGGTTGCGGTCGGTAGTATCCCGGAGGAACCGGGGCAGCGCCGGAACGCCCAGCTTCATGCGGATACGCTCCGCTCCCTGGTAGGGAGCGTCCGATTCGATGGACTTGAGCACCGCGGTGAGCTCGTCGCCCAGGAAGATGGACACCACGGCAGGCGGCGCCTCGTTGGCGCCCAGCCGGTGATCGTTGCCGGCAGTGGCCACAGCTGTGCGCAGGAGGTCCTGATAGTCGTCCACCGCCTGGATCACAGCGCACAAAAACAGCAGGAATTGGGCGTTTTCGTGGGGCGTCTCACCGGGGGAGAGCAGATTCACACCGGTATCCGTGGACATGGACCAGTTGTTGTGCTTGCCGGAGCCGTTGACGCCGGCAAAGGGCTTTTCATGCAGCAGGCACACCAGACCATGGCGGGCGGCCACCGTCTGCATGATCTCCATGGTCAGCTGGTTGTGGTCGGTGGCCAGGTTGGTGGTAGTGTAGATGGGGGCCAGCTCATGCTGGGCGGGTGCCACCTCGTTATGCTCGGTCTTGGCCAGGATGCCCAGCTTCCACAGCTCCTGGTTGAGATCTTCCATGTAGGCCGCCACCCGGGGCTTGATGGTACCGAAATAGTGATCGTCCAGCTCTTGCCCCTTGGGCGGTCTGGCTCCGAACAGCGTCCGGCCGGTATAGATCAGATCGGGACGGCGCCGGTAAAGCTCCGCATCCACCAGAAAATACTCCTGCTCCGGACCCACAGAGGTGCTCACGCGCCGGACATCTTCATTGCCGAACAGCCGCAGGATCCGCAGTGCCTGACGGTTCAGTGCCTCCATGGAGCGCAGCAGCGGGGTTTTCTTGTCCAACGCCTCGCCTCCGTAGGAGCAGAAGGCCGTGGGGATGCAGAGCGTCTTACCCTTGACGAAGGCATAGGACGTGGGGTCCCAGGCGGTATAGCCCCGGGCCTCAAAGGTGGCCCGCAGCCCGCCGGAGGGGAACGAGGATGCGTCGGGCTCCCCCTTGATGAGCTCCTTCCCGGAAAACTCCAGGATCACCCGGCCATCCGGGGCAGGGGTGATGAAGCTGTCGTGCTTTTCTGCCGTGATCCCCGTCATAGGCTGGAACCAATGGGTAAAATGAGTGGCTCCCTTCTCCACCGCCCAGTCCTTCATGGCGGCGGCCACGGCGTTGGCCACGGACAGATCCAACTTTGTACCGTCGTCAATGGTCTTTCTCAAAGAGCGGTACACATCCGCGGACAGACGGGCTTTCATCACCCGGTCGTCAAATACCATGCTGCCAAAATACTCCGGTATCATCATAACGGCTCACCTCACACAAAAATAAAAAACGGCGATGGCGTCGGCAGAAGTTTCCTTCCGCGACGCCATCGTCGTTTGATGCGCTTACTATACGCCCCGGATATCCGCCCCGTCAATGGCAGATCTTCCAAAAATCACGCGGAACAGCCGCGTTTTTTTGGAAGGCGGTTTTCTTGACAAAGAACCGCTCCGGGAGTATTTTTTTACCAAGAACAAGGATGTTCATTCCCGGGAAGGGTCTGCCCTTTCCAGGATGAACATCCTTTTTTATTCTTCCGAAAGGATGATCGCCCATGAAATCACTGGAAGGACAAGTGCGCATCCCCTCCGGCTGCGCGGTCTCCGCCATCATCTCCCGTGAGGGCCGCCGCATGAGCGGCCAGGCCGTCATCGACAGCATGAAGCCCATGCACGACCGTTCCAACGGCCTGGGCGGCGGCTTTGCCGGCTACGGCATCTATCCCGAATACCGGGACTTCTTTGCCTTTCATCTGTTTTTCCGGGACCATAGTACCCGCCGGACCTGCGAGGCATTCTTGAAGGAACGCTTCGACATCGTCCTGGCCGAGGAGATCCCGGTAGAAAAAATGCCTCAGATCACCGACGAGCCCCTGATCTGGCGGTACTTCGCCGCGCCCCTGCGCTCCGCTCTGCGGGCCATGCAGGTGGACGAGCGGGAATTCGTGGTCCGCACCGTCATGCGGCTCAATACGGAGATCCCCGGGGCGTATGTCTTCTCCTGCGGCAAGAACATGGGGGTCTTCAAGGGCGTCGGCTATCCCGAGGAAATCGGCAGGTTCTACCGTCTGGAGACCTACCGGGGCTACTGCTGGACCGCCCACGGCCGCTATCCCACCAACACCCCCGGCTGGTGGGGCGGCGCCCATCCCTTCGCCCTGCTGGACTACTCCGTGGTCCACAACGGCGAGATCTCCTCTTACGACGCCAACCGCCGCTTCATCGAGATGTTCGGTTACCAGTGCACGCTCCAGACCGATACGGAGGTCCTCACCTATATGCTGGACTATCTGCTGCGGCGTCAGAAGCTGAGCCTGACCGAGGCTGCCGCGGTCACGGCCGCCCCCTTCTGGAGCACCATCGCCCGCCGTCCTCCCGAAGAGCGGGAGGTCCTGACCTATCTGCGCACCGTGTTTCCCAGTCTGCTGGTGACCGGCCCCTTCTCCATCATCCTGGGCTTCAGCGGCGGGCTCATGGCCCTCAACGACCGGCTGAAGCTGCGCAGCATGGTGGTGGCGGAGAAGGAGGATCTGGTGTACATTGCCAGTGAAGAGGCTGCCATCCGGGCCATCGCCCCGGATGCGGAGCATCTCCGCTCCCCCATGGGAGGCGAGCCGGTGATCATCCGGGTAAAGGAGGGCGCTTACTGATGAAGATCCAAGATTTCTATCCGGAATACGAGGTGGTGCGCAGCGACAGCCGCTGCACCCGGTGCCGCATCTGTGCGCAGCAGTGCGCCAACGGCGTGCACCGCTACGATGAGGCCCATCACGTCATGCTTGCGGATGAGAGCAAATGCGTCAACTGCCAGCGGTGCGTCGCCCTCTGTCCCACCCGGGCGCTGAAGATCGTCAAAAGCGATTGTCAATTCCGGGAAAACGCCAACTGGGACGCCGACACCATCCGGGAGGTCTACAAGCAGGCAGGCTCCGGCGGCGTGCTGCTGTCCTCCATGGGAAACCCCAAGCCCCTCCCCATCTATTGGGACAGGCTCCTCATCAATGCCTCCCAGGTGACCAACCCCTCCATCGACCCCCTGCGGGAGCCCATGGAGACCCGGGTGTTCCTGGGAAAGAAGCCCACGGACGTGAAGCGGGACGTCTGGGGACGTCTGGACTGCACCCTGCCGCCCCAGCTAGAGCTGAGCATGCCGGTGATGTTCTCCGCCATGAGCTACGGCTCCATCAGCTACAACGCCCACGCCAGTCTGGCCCGGGCGGCGGAGGCCCTGGGGATCTGCTACAACTCCGGTGAAGGCGGCCTCCACGAGGACTTCTACCGTTACGGCGCCAACACCGTGGTACAGGTGGCCTCCGGCCGCTTCGGCGTCCACAAGGACTACCTGGAGGCCGGTGCCGCCATCGAGATCAAGATGGGCCAGGGCGCCAAGCCCGGCATCGGCGGACACCTGCCCGGCGCTAAGATCGTGGGGGACGTGTCCCGCACCCGCATGGTGCCGGAGGGCTCCGACGCCATCTCCCCCGCCCCGCATCACGACATCTACTCCATTGAGGACCTGCGCCAGCTGGTGTGCTCCCTGAAGGAGGCCACGGAATACAAAAAGCCCATCATCGTCAAGGTGGCCGCCGTCCACAACATCGCCGCCATCGCCAGCGGCATCGCCCGCAGCGGCGCCGACATCATCGCCATCGACGGGTTCCGGGGCGGCACCGGCGCGGCGCCCACCCGCATCCGGGACAACGTGGGCATCCCCGTGGAACTGGCGCTGGCCGCCGTGGATCAGCGGCTGCGGGACGAGGGGATCCGGGGCCAGGTCTCCATCATCGCCGGAGGCAGCATCCGCTCCTCCGCCGATGTCATCAAGGCCGTGGCCCTGGGCGCAGATGCCTGCTATGTGGCCACCGCCGCCCTGCTGGCCCTGGGCTGCCGCCTGTGCCGCACCTGTCAGAGCGGCAGGTGCAACTGGGGCATTGCCACCCAGCGTCCGGAACTGGTGGCCCGGCTGGACCCGGACGAGGGCAGCCAGCGGCTCATCAACCTGATGACCGCCTGGAAGCATGAGATCAAGGAGTTCATGGGCGGCATGGGCATCAACTCCATCGAGGCCCTGCGGGGCAACCGCCTGATGCTGCGGGGCATCGGCCTTACAGACCGGGAACTGCGGGTGCTGGGCGTTTCCCACGCTGGAGAATGAGCCGCAGCCGCGATTTCCTCATTGAAAATACGCGGAGGTATGATACTATGGTAATCAATGCATCCTCTCTTTCCTATCAATCCCTCAATGAAGCCGTGCGCAGCGCCGGCGGTGAATGCCGCATCGAAAACTGCCTGGGCCAGCGCTTCATCGGCGCAGGCCTCTCGGACTGCCGCATCTCCATCGGCGGGATCCCCGGAAACGCCCTGGGCGCCTACCTCAACGGCGCTTCCATCCAGGTGGACGGCAATGCCCAGGACGCCGTGGGCGACACCATGAACGCCGGCACCATCGTAGTCCACGGCAGCGTGGGAGACGCGGCGGGCTACGCCATGCGCGGCGGTGCCATTTATATCCGGGACAACGCCGGATACCGCGCCGGCGTCCACATGAAGGCCTATGGAGACCGGCAGCCTGTGATGGTCATCGGCGGCCGCGCCGGGAGCTTCCTGGGGGAATATCAGGCCGGCGGCATCATCGTGGTGCTGGGGCTCCACCCCGGTCCGCGGCCCATTGTGGGAAATTTCCCCTGCACGGGGATGCACGGCGGAAAAGTGTTCCTTCGCTCCGCCTGCGCGGACGTGGTCTTCCCCGCTCAGGTCACCGCCCGGTCGGCCGCGCCGGAGGATCTGGAGGAGATCCGTGAGGAGCTGGAGACTTTCGGGCGCCTGTTCGGAGAGAATCCGGCGGAGCTCCTGAACGCCCCCTTTACCGTGGTGACACCGGACTCCAGCACTCCTTACCGCCAGATGTACGTTGCAAATTGATCAAACAGAAAGCAGGTATCGCCATGAAGTACACAGCGCAAGAGGTCATGCAGTATGTGGAGGAGGAGAACGTCAAGTTCATCCGTCTGGCCTTCTGCGACGTCTACGGACGGCAGAAAAATATCTCCATCATGCCCGGAGAGCTCCGGCGGGCCTTCACTGACGGAATGGCCTTCGACGCCTCGGCCATCGCCGGCTTCGGCGGCGAGGTCCGCTCTGACCTGTTCCTGCGTCCGGACCCCTCCACCCTCTCCGAACTGCCCTGGCGGGCGGAAAACGGCAAGGTGGTGCGTATGTTCTGTGATATCGCCCAGCCGGACGGCTCCGCGTTCGAGGCCGACACCCGGCATCTGCTCCGGATGGCCGCAGAGGAGGCCCGAGCCGCCGGATACGCTTTTTCCTTCGGCGCGGAGATGGAGTTTTATCTCTTCAAAACCGACGAGAACGGCGCTCCCACCGCTGAGCCCTATGACCAAGCAGGCTACATGGACATCGCGCCCATGGACAAAGGAGAAAATGTGCGCCGGGAGATCTGCCTGACGCTGGAGCAGATGGGCATCCGTCCGGAAAGCTCCCATCATGAGGAGGGTCCTGGACAAAATGAGATCGACTTCCGCTACTCCGATCCTCTGACAGCGGCGGACAATGCCGTGACGTTCCGCGCAGTGGTGCAGACCATTGCCGCCCGCAGCGGACTGTGGGCAGACTTCTCTCCCAAGCCTCTCGGCGACGCCCCCGGCAGCGGACTACACATCAACCTCTCCGTCCGCAGCGGTGCCGGGGACGATCCCATGCCCGCCGTCATCGCGGGTCTGCTGGAACACACCTACGACATCACCGCGTTCCTCAATCCCTGCCGGGAATCCTACCTGCGCCTTGGCAGCAGCAAGGCACCCGGCTATGTCACCTGGTCCTCCCAGAACCGCTCCCAGCTGATTCGGGTCCCCGCGGCCCAGGGCGAATACCGCCGTGTGGAGCTGCGCTCTCCGGACCCTGCAGCCAATCCTTATATTGCCTTTGCCCTGCTGATCCAGGCAGGGCTGGACGGTCTCCGCCGGAGCCTGCCCCTTCCGCCCAGCGCGGACCTCAATCTGTATGAGGCGTCTGCAGAGCAGCTGAAAGCCTTCCGCCGCCTGCCTGCCTCACTGGAAGAGGCCCGGGCCGCCGCTGCTTCCAGCGCTTTCGTCCGGGACCATTTGCCCCCTGCCATCCTGGCAGCCTACAGCGGGAGCTGAACCGCGCTTTTATCCCTTACCGGAAGGAGGGAGTCCATGGTATTCCAAGAACGTACATACAGTGTCCTCCTGGTGTCCGCCGGGGAGAAGTTCGCACAGACACTCATGGCGCTGCTGCCGCCCTCCCTCTATTGGCCGGTGACGGTGGTCAAAAGCACCGGAGAGGCGCGCCGAACGCTGGCCGGCAGGCAGTACGACATGGTCCTTATCAACGCACCACTGCCGGATGACTTCGGCGTACAGCTGGCCATCGATATCTGCGGGCGCAGCGACGCAGGCGTACTGCTGTTCGTCCGCAGCGAGCTTTTGGAGGGCGTCTACGACAAGGTGACGGAACACGGCGTCCTCACGCTCTCCAAGCCCACCTCCACCCAGATGGTCACCCATTCCCTGCAGGTCCTCTGTGCTGTCCGGGAGCGGCTGCGGCGTCTTGGGGAAAAGCAGGCCTCTGTGGAAGAAAAGATCCAGGAGATCCGGTTGGTGAACCGAGCCAAATGGGCCTTGATCCAGTGCCTGGGCATGTCGGAGGATGAGACCCACCACTATATCGAAAAGCTTGCCATGGATCACCGCATCAGCAAGCGGGAAGCAGCAAGCCGGATCCTGGCCGTCTATGGGAGCAGCAGTTCCAGCGGACGCCCGTCTGAGAGCCTGTGAAACCTCCCCTGCTGGGAGAGAAAGCTCCCGGAGCCTGGCTGCTGCATATTCTAAAACCGAGATAAAACAGAACGATACAAGCCTCATACGCTCCGGAAGCATTATGTGCCGGAGGTATCGAGGCTTGTATCGTTGTCTGCAGATCTCAGCACAGTTGAGGACCACTATCAGGCCAAGTGCTCAAACAGCTACGACAACAAGTGCATCCTGCTGACCGCCCTGCGCGGTTACCTGAAGGAGTGGGAAGATGGGGATGTCATGCTCCATGATCTCGTCATACGCCCGCCTCAAAGTCATACGCCTCCTTCAGCACCTGCTTCAGCTTTTCCCGTCCCCGCATCAGGCGGGAGCGAACTGTCGTCTCTTTCTGCCCCAGGATCCGGGCGATCTCCCCGGCGGATAAGCCCTCGTAATAGAACAGATGGATCACCTCCCGGTCCCGGACCGGAAGGTCCTTCACCGCTTCCCACACGAAGGACAGGTCCTCCCGCTCTTCGGCAGCCAGGGTCTCGTCCAGTTCGTCCGTTCTCCGCAGCCGGTCATACGCGATTCGGTTCTTGCTGAGGTTTGCCGCCACCCGCAAAAGCCAGGCTCTCTCATGGCGCTCGTTTTCCAGCCGGGGCATGGTTTTCAAAAACCGGATCAGGCTCTCCTGTAAGATTTCCTCCGCGTCGGCCATGTTGTGGAGATAGGAATAGGCCAGCCGCAGCACATGGTTCCCGTGCCGTTCCAGGAGGCGCTCCGCCTGAGCGTTGATTCGTTCCCGGTCGGCGGCGGACAGCCGGACGATCTCCAACGGCTCCGGCCGGGAAAAGACGCTCGTCCACCGGGCTATGACCGTGGCAAGAAAACACCGCCCGCGATCTGCGATCCCGGGAAACGCTCTGCAGGCTTGCTCCATGGTCTCTTCACCTTCTTCTCAAGGGTATGAGGCTGCGCAGGGTTTCCGCGCAGCCTCGCAGGCTCTTTTACCGGATGGCGGCTGCCAAGGCGGTCAGCTCCTCAAGCTCCATGCCCGGCACCGCGCTCACGGCATAAGTATAGCCGTCCCGGGCCCACACCGCAACCGCCACCTTTCTCTCCGTTCCCTTGACCGTGACCCGGCAGCCGTCCACCACGACCGTTTCCTCATGGCCGTAGGCATTGTAATCACCGCTGATATCCCCGCTGCCGGCACCCTTTCGGATCGTCAGTTCCCGGCCCTGTCCCTCGTATGTCACTTCAATCAATGCGGAGTCGATTGCCCGGATCGTGGTCTGATCCACCCAGTTCGGGTTCCGCTCCGGCAGCTCCAGAGAAAAACCAGCCATTTCCTGGCCCATTACGAGCAGATCCTCCCCAAGGACTTTATCAACACGTTGGAATCCCTTCTTGCCCAGCCCCTCTCCTACCGGTATGACGGCACGTTTTTGGGCAGCGGCGTTCTGTGGATGAGCAATTCCGGCGGAGAATTGATGATTGAATCACTTTTCCCCTCTGACACGGTGCAGATGAAGCCCGCTGGGGGCATGGCGGTTGGTGTGGAGCCTGGAACAACGCCCTGAGCCTTGGGGGCGTGCAGGCGCAGGAGTTCAGCCATCCGCCCTGCAAATGGACCGCCCATGCCGCGCTCCGTTCCGGCAGGTATTGCAGCATCGTGAAATTCCGACAGGAAATGGCGGAGCATCGGCAAAGCAGTGAAAAACAGATTCTTTCAGTGGTCTCAATATTATGATAGCTATTTACGATAGTCTGTGATATGGTGTCTTGCTGCAAGGAGGCAAGACACATGAACGAGACCCTGAAATTGCTGTACGACCGATTCTACACCCCTCTGCCCTTGGCCGAATACGAACAGGAAGTCGAGGCCTGCCACCGCCAGCTGATCGAGCGGCTGGAGAAACCAGAGAGGAACCTGGTGCTGCAGATCATCGACACCCAGAACCATATCATCGAAGAACAGTCCCTGGACAGCTTTGCCTACCGGGAACTGTCTCTGGAGTTCAGCAGCGAGACCCACATCTGGAATCTGCTGGCGGACGACTGTGAGCAGACGGATGGATCGCACGGACGCATCCTGGCGCACCTACCGCTATGTGGGACGAAAGACAGAGAAGAAAATCGCAGATGCAGAGACTGTAGGAAAGATCATCTCCGCCCTGGAGGACGAGAGCATCAAGTATGAGACCTACTTCAAGCTGGTGATCGCCACAGGCATGCGCCGAGGCGAGTGCTGCGCCCTGCAATGGGGTGACATCAACTGGGAGCGGCGTTCCATCCACATCCGCCGGAACGCGATGGAGGTGACGGACGGGGAGCTCTTCACTAAGGCTCCAAAGACCGTCTCCGGTGACCGGTACGTCTACCTCTCTCTGGAGATGAAGTCCCTGCTGAAAGAATACCGTCAGGAGTGCGCATGTGAAACAGAGACCTATGACGGCAGAGAGCTGGAGAATGAAGACTTCCTGTTCTGCCGCAAGGGCTGCCGCTTTCCCATGACGCCATCCACCTTCACCTGGCAGTTCAAACTGACCCTGAAAAAGCACGGCCAGCTAGAATATCAGAACGTCCACTCCCTGCGGCACACCAACGCCAGCCTGCTCATCGCAAACGGCACGGACGTGGCCACAGTAGCCGGCCTCCCGAGCCACAGCCAGCCCTCCACCACGCCGGACATTTATACCCTTGCGTTTGATAAGAACAAACAGGCAGCCAGCCGGGTGCTCCAGGAGAGTCTGGAAATTTGAAACAGGAAATTCTGATCAGGCCATGATACTTCGTCAGCCATTTGAACCAGAGGCCGCCGCAACAAATGCAGAGAAGATCTTCCGGCTGTTTTCATCGGTGCGGAAGGAAAACTCCGGATGCCACTGCACCGCCCAGACAAAAGACTTGTCCGGAATGTACACCGCCTCCACCAATCCGTCCTCACTGCGGGCAATCTCTGCAAGGCCGGGGGCAAGAACCTTGATCGCCTGGTGGTGATAGCTGTTGACGCCCAGTTCCGCCCTGCCCAGCAATGCAGCCAGGGGCGTTCCCGGCAAAAGTGCAACAGAATGGACAATCTGATCGTAGGGCGGCCGCATCACGTGTGCCACCTCCGAGGGATGCTCCGTGGGCAGGTCCTGATAGAGGGTACCGCCCAGACAGGCATTGAAGAACTGGATGCCACGGCAGATCCCCAGCATCGGCTTGTCCTGTTCCAGCGACTGGGTAAACAGGCGCTGCTCAAAAGTGTCCCGCTTTTCGCAGATCTCCCCGCAAGTCACACGAGGCTTCTCACCATATAGCTTCGGTGAGACATCCTGCCCGCCGGTAAAGAGAAAGCCATCACACAGAGAAACAAGCCGAGAGATATCGCTATTGCTCTCCGTCAGGGGCAGGATAATGGGAAGGGCGCCGGCCAGCTCCAGTCCCTCCAGATAGCCCGGCAGCATCCAGTAGGAGTCCCGGTCCCTGTCCCAAAGCGGCGTTACGCCGATAACCGCCTTTTTCATCACACACCTCCAAAAACTTCAGAAAGAGAAAAAGACGCACTCGAATACTCGAGTGCGTCTTTACACATTGGTACGCCCGGCTGGATTCGAACCAGTGGCCTACAGAGTCGGAGTCTGTCACTCTATCCAACTGAGCTACGGGCGCATTTCAACAAGACATGTATCATACACATCCTTGTTAAGTATAGCAGATGTTTTTTCATTTGTAAAGTCCTGAATCAAAAAAATTTAACTGTCATTCGAAAAAGCATCATCTGCAGAATCTGGCCACTTTTTCCGAAAACAGTCAAAAAATGGAGCGGATTTCTTGACGCACAGGCTCTGCAGCAGATATAATGAATCCGATTTGGTATGAAAGTTTTGTATATAACGAAGAAATGGGGGCGCGGCTATGAAGGAAAACAGGCGCTTTCGGCTGGTGACATTTGACCTGGACGGCACCATGCTGGACGACGAGTGGGCCCACGCCGAGGCCAACCGGCAGATCGGCGCAAAACTGGGTATCGACTACACTGCCCTGGGAGACATGACGGGCTATTCTGTCCGCACTCGCTGGCAGGCACTCTGCCGTCAGGCCGATGTAGCCGCAGATATAGAGGAGATCGCCCGGACCCATTTTCGCATCACGCTGGAGATCATCCGTCAGGCCCGGATACCGGAATCCACCGGTCTGACAGAGACGTTCCACGCCCTTCGCGCGGCAGGCTACACTCTGGCGGTAGTCTCCTCCTCCGATGAGGATTTTGTCCGGGCAGTGACGGATTATCTGGGGGTGGCAGATCTTCTGGACTGCTTCGTCACACAAAATCAGGTGGCCGTGCTGAAGCCCGCGCCAGATATCTACCGGAAGGTCCAGGCCCTGACGGGGATCCCCGCCGAGGCAGCTTTGGGTGTGGAGGACAGCGCCCCGGGCTGCCAGGCCCTGCGGAGCGCGGGGATGTACGCTGTGGGCTTCACAGACGGAGGCCGGAATCGGCAGGACCTCTCCCATGCGGATACCCGCATCGCCGGCATGGGAGAACTTCTCCCGCTGATCCACCGGCTGCAAAACCAGTAAAGAAATCACTGCTGATTGAAACAACAATCATGGAAAAGGGAGGGATCGGACATGCGGCTGTACAGCGGAGGCGGCAAACGCCAGTTGTCCCGCCAGTCCTCCCCGCACCGCCGGGGCGGCAAGCATCTGCAGCCGGCCCCGCGGGGCCGGCTGCGGCGGGGTGTGGGAGCACTGGCCGCCTGCGGAGCAGCACTGATGATGGCCACGGTATCCGCCGGCGGGCCGGATGCTCTGCTGGCGGAAGATCTGCCGGCCCAGACACTGTCTCCGGCGGAGCATATCCAGGAAACCGCAGAGCCGCAAACCCGGTTCGTCCTGAGCTTTGCAGGAGACTGTACGCTGGGAGCCGAGCATGACTCCTGGAACCGCAGCGGCAATTTCCCCGATGTGGTGGGGACGGACTATGCCTATCCTTTCTCCGGCGTACTGTCCCTCTTTGGTGCAGACGATTTCACTTTCGTCAATCTGGAAGGCGTCCTGACGGACTATCCTGTTCCGGCACAAAAGGCCTATCGCTTCCGGGGGCCTCCGGAATATGCGCAGATCCTCACAGAGGGCAGCGTGGAAGCCGTGACGCTGGCCAACAACCACACGCTGGATTATGGCACCCAAGGCTTGGCCGACACCCGGCAGGCCTTGGAGGACGCCGGGATCGCCGCCTGCGGCGACTGCGAGACGCTTCTGGTGACCACCGACAGCGGACTGCGCATCGGCATCTATGCCGCCTACCACCTAGACCGCACACGGATCCGATCCGGCATCGAGGATCTGCAGCAGCAGGGCGCCGAGGTGATCGTGGCTGCCTTCCACAGCGGGACGGAGGGGTCCTATCAACCCACCGCCGCTCAGGAGAGCCTCTTCCGCTACGCGGCGGACTGCGGCGCCCACATCGTCTACAACAGCCACCCCCACGTGCTGGGTCCCATGGAATTTGACGGGGAGCACCTGATCCTCTCCAGCATGGGGAATTTCTGCTTCGGCGGCAACCGGAACCCCACGGACAAGGATACCGCCGTGGTGCAGGTAACGGTAGAGCGGACCGACTCCGGCATTGAACTGACGGAGGTAACAGCCATCCCCTGCTCCGTCACCAGCACCCCGGGCCGCAACGACTACCGCCCCTCCCTCTGTGAGGCGGACAGCACCGCCGCCGGGCGCATCGCCCGAAAGCTGGCAGGGACCTACCGGGCCCCCGCGGCAGCGCAGACAGCCCAGCCGCAGACCGCTCCATCTGCAGCCACGGGCTCCGAAACCAGTGCAGCCGCTCCGTCCCAGACAGAACTTCAGACAAGCGCAGGCACGGGAGAACAGCCCGCCGCTCCGGCATCAGAAGCCATGCAGGAGGCTCCGGGCAGTCAGGAGCCGGAGTGGGTGTTCCTTGACAATGGGACGGGTATAGGGTAAAATTTTTGCATTATCTTGCAAAAAGAGGAGAGAGAAAAAACATGAGTTATATCATAGCGATCGGAGCATATTTGCTTCTGCTGGTGATCTACGGCCTGGTCATCGCCCACAAGAAGGTCAAGACCGCCGACGACATGGTCACCGGCGGCCACCGGATCCCCTTCATCATCCTGGTGGGCAGCCTGCTGGCCACCTGGTGCGGCGGCGGCGGCATCACCGGCTCCGCCGGCGTGGTCTACACCGGCGGCCCCTGGGTGGGCGCCATCACCTTCGCTGCGCCTCCCATCGGCATCATCCTGCTGTATTTCATCGCCGGCAAGGTGCGCAAGTCCAACAAGGTCACCGTGCCTGAGATCATGGAGGCCCGGTACGGCACCGCCGCCAGCATCATCTCCGCCCTGTGCGTGATGCTGGCCTATGTGGGCGTGCTGGCCACCCAGCTCAAGGCCGCGGCGGACATTCTGGTGCTGCTGTGCTCTTCCAGCGGCATCGACCTCTCCCGCGGCATGGCCCTGACCATCTGCACCGTCGTCATCGCGGTGATCACCGTGGGCGGCGGTCTGGTGTCCGTGGCCTACTCCGACGCCGTCAGCGCGCTGATCATGATCGGCGGCTTCTTCCTGGCCATCCCCATCCTGATGGGCGTGGCCGCATCCCAGGGCGCGGTGCTGCCCGAGGCCAAGACCACCCTCACCGGCGGCATGTCCGGCGTGGAGCTGCTGGGCTACTTCCTGCCTTCCCTGGCGCTGATGCTGGGCGACCAGAACATGCTGCAGCGCTTCGCCTCCGCCAAGAACAGCGATGAGGCCAAGAAGTCCAACATCGGCATGTTCATCGGCGAGATCCTGGTCATCATCAGCATCATCGCCGTGGTGACCCAGGCCGCCAAGCTGTATCCCACCCTGGAGACCCCCTCCAACGTCATCTTCCAGGTGGCGGTGGATTATCTGCCCATGGTCTTCGGTGCGCTGGTGATGTGCGCCTGCATGGCCTTCATCGTCACCACGGCGGATAGCTACCTGCTCTCCTCCGCCACCAACCTCACCAACGACATCTATGTCAAGTACATCCGCAAGGACGCCACCGACAAGCAGAAGATGCTGGTACTGCGTGGCACCATCGTGGTGTTCAGCGCTGTGGCCGTGGCATTGACGCTGTACTTCCCCACCGTGCTGCAGCTGCAGATGACCGCCTACACCATGTACGGCGCGGCCATCACCCCCGCCATCCTCTTCGCCCTCTTCTCCAAGCGGGTGACTCCCGCGGCGGGCATGGCAGGTATCGTAGTGGGCGGTCTGGCCACCATCGCCTGGACGCTGATGGGTACTCCCGGCGGCGTGCAGTGCGCCATCGTGGCGGTCCCCGCTTCCGTCATCGCCATTTTGCTGGTCACCGCCATTTCCGGCAAGGGCAGCCCGGAGCACTCTCTGGAAGCGCTCTATCAGGACAAGTAATTCCCGGCGGGGCAGAAGATGGCTTCTGCCCCGCTTCCATTCCATTTGAAAGAAAGGAAGTTTTTCCATGGAAGATCCCCGTATCCGGAAATTTGCCCGCTTTCTCATCCGCAGCGCGGTGGAGCTGCAAGCGGGCGAAAAGATCCTCATCGAGCTCCACGGCAGTGAGACGGGCCTCATGAAGGCCTTGGTCCAGGAGGCCTATGCCGTGGGCGGCAAACCCTTCATCCACATCTTCGACTATGAGGTGGAGGGCGCTCTGGTCCAGGGCGCCGATGCCGCCCACATGGAGGAGATCGCCTCCTACGAGCTGACCCGGATGCGTGACATGGACGCCTACATCGACATCCGCGCCACCACCAACATCAGCATGTGGCACAACGTCAGCGATGAGGCCCAGCGCCGTTACCGGCAGTACTACTGGGGCCCCATCCATTTGGCGGAGCGGTGCAACCACACCAAGTGGTCCGTGCTGCGCTATCCCAACGACGCCATGGCTCAGCTGGCCGGCGTCTCTACCGAGGAATACGAGGACTTCTACTTCCGGGCCTGCCTGGTGGATTACGACAAAATGGGCCGGGCCATGGAGCATCTGGAGGCCCTGATGGACCGCACCGACCGGGTGCACATCCTGGGACCGGGCACGGACCTGACCTTCTCCATCAAGGGCATCCCCTCCTTCGGCATGCACGGCAACCGCAATATCCCCGACGGCGAGGTCTACACCTCCCCGGTGCGGGACTCCGTCAACGGCCACATCACCTACAACTGCCCCTCCCCCTATGACGGTTTTTTGTTCCGGGACGTGTATCTGGAGTTCAGGGACGGCAAGATCGTGAAAGCCACCAGCAACAATACGCCCTATATGAACGAGATCTTCGACATCGACGAGGGCGCCCGGTATGTGGGCGAGTTCGCCTTCGGCGTGAACCCCGTCATCACCCGCCCCATCGGGGACATCCTGTTTGACGAAAAAATTGCCGGCAGCTTCCATTTCACCCCCGGCAACAGCTACGACAATGCCTCCAACGGCAACCATTCCGCCGTCCACTGGGACCTCATCCAGATCCAGACGCCGGAGTACGGCGGAGGCGAGATCTGGTTCGACGACGTGCTGATCCGCAAGGATGGATTGTTCGTGCTGCCGGAGCTGCAGTGCCTGAATCCGGAAGCCCTGCTGGCGGAAGAAGAAAAGGAGGACTGAAACCATGGATACCGCTGCAAACCGTCTGATCCGCTACGCTCAGGTGTTCAGCGAGAGCGATTACCACGCCCCGGAGGACCGCATTCCCAGCACCGCCTGCCAGTTCGACATGGCCCATCTGCTGGTGGAGGAGCTCCACGCCATGGGCGTGGACAGCGCCGTGTGCGACGAGAAGTGCTATGTCTACGCCTGGCTGCCCGCCACGCCGGGATATGAGCATCTGCCTGCCGTGGGCCTCATCGCCCACATGGACACCACGCCGGACATGACCGGCAAGAACGTCCGTCCCCAGGTGATCCGCTACACCGGCGGGGACATCGTCCTCAACCGGGAGAAGAACATCGTCATGGAGGCAGCCAAGTTCCCTGAGCTTGCCAAGTTCGTGGGTCAGGATCTCATCTGCACTGACGGCACCACCCTTCTGGGTGCCGACGACAAGGGCGGCCTCGCCATCATCATGCAGGCCGTTGAAGAACTGCTGGCAGAGGGGACGCCCCACGGGCGCATCTGCCTGGGCTTCACCCCCGACGAGGAAATCGGCCGGGGCGCCGACTATTTCGACGTGGCCCGCTTCGGCGCGGACTTCGCCTACACCCTGGACGGCGGCGACATTACGGACTATGAGTACGAGACATTCAACGCCGCCAAGTCCACCGTCACGGTGAACGGCTTCAGCATCCACCCTGGCACCGCCAAAGACAAGATGAAAAACGCCATCCTCATGGCCCAGGAGTTCAACGCCCTGCTGCCGCCGCTGGAGACCCCGGGCCACACAGAGGGCTACCAGGGCTTCTTCCATCTCCAGGAGATCCACGGCAAAGCGGAGATGGCCACCATGGACTATATCCTCCGGGACCACAGCATGGCCCGCTTCCAGGAACGCAAAGCCGCCATGGAGGCCGCCGCCCGGGAGATGGACCGCCGGTACGGTCCGGGGACCGTGGTGGTGGACACCCAAGACCAGTATTACAACATGTATGAGGTCCTCAAGGACCACATGGAGATCGTGGAGCTGGCGGAGGCGGCCATGAAGGCCGCCGGCATCGCCGCCCCGACCCACTCCCCCATCCGGGGCGGCACCGACGGGTGCATGCTCACCTACAAGGGCCTGCTGTGCCCCAACCTGCCCAGCGCGGGCCACAACGCCCACGGCCGGTTCGAGTACGCGCCGGTGGAATCCCTGAACACCGGCGTAGCCACCGTGCGCAGCCTCCTGTCTCCGGCGCTGCTGGAGCGGGTGATTCTGAAAAAGGAGGGCTGAAAGATGTACGAAGATCGTATTCAGCGGGTCTTGGACGCCATGGCAGCTCAGGACCTGGAGCAGATGCTGGTAACGGACCCCGACAGCATCTGGTATCTCACCGGCTACACGGTGGAGCCCTTCGAGCGGCTCTTCGCCTTCTATCTCCGCCGGGATGGCGGCCACAAGTTCTTTTTGAACCGCCTCTTCCCGGTGCCGGAGGCTCCCTGGGAGCAGGTGTGGTTCAGCGACACCGACGACTGTATGGCCATCCTGGCCGCCAATGTGGACGCGGACAAGCCCATGGGCATCGACAAGACCTGGGCTGCCCGGTTCCTGCTGCCTCTGATGGCCCACAATCCCAAGGCCCGGTATGTCCTCTCCTCAGACTGTGTGGACGACGCCCGGGCCTGCAAGGATACCGCCGAGCGGGAACTGATGCGGGCTGCCTCCCGCATCAACGACACTGTCATGGAGCGGGCCATGGCCTTCATCAAGGAGGGCATGACGGAGCGGGAGATCGCCGACTACATCGTCTCCCAGTACGCCGCCGAGGGCTGTGACTCCTCCGCCTTCCTGCCCATCGTCTCTTTCGGTGCCCATGCCGCAGACCCCCATCACGAGGCGGACCAGACCCGCCTGAAGGCCGGAGACTGCATCGTCATCGACATGGGCTGCCGGAAGGACCGGTACTGCTCCGACATGACCCGCACCTTCTTCTGCGGCACGCCGGACCCCAAATATGCCGCCATCCACGATCTGGTGCGGGAGGCCAATGAGCGGGCCGAGGCGCTGATCCGTCCCGGCGTGCCCCTGCGGGAGCTGGACAAAGCCGCACGAGACCACATCGCTGCCGCCGGCTACGGTGAGTACTTCACCCACCGGCTGGGCCACTTCATCGGCCAGACGGAGCACGAGCAGGGAGACGTCAGCGGCGCCACCGAGCTGGTGGCCAAGCCCGGCATGATCTTCTCCATCGAGCCGGGCGTGTATCTCCCCGGTGAATTCGGCGTCCGGGTGGAGGACCTGGTGCTGGTGACCGAAGAGGGCTGCGAGATCCTCAACCACGTGGACAAGCACTGGCGCAGTGTGGGCTGAAGCCCGCCCCCTGCACAGTCTGTTTTCAGCAAAAAGGAGCCCCGGCGCATATGCGCCGGGGCTCCTTTTTCATGTGTGCAGGCGGACCAGCCGATCTTACTGCGCCTCCCGCCGGGCTAAAAACTCCTGGATCCTGGAAAACGTCTCATCGCTGAGATCATGTTCCACCTTGCAGGCATCCTCCGCCGCCGTCTCCGGCGAGACTCCCAGCATGGTAAAGAGCTTTGTCAGCGTCTTGTGCCGTCCATAGATGCGGCTGGCCACCTCCATGCCGCTTTCGTTAAGGGTGATGCTACCGTCGGGCGCCATGGAGATATACCCGCTCTCCCGCAGCTTCTTCATGGCAATGCTGACACTGGGCTTGGAATAGCCCAGCTCGTTGACGATATCAATGGAGTGCACGACTCCACGCCGCTCCTTCAGGATCAAAATGGATTCCAGATAGTCCTCCGCAGACTCGTGGATGACCAAAGTCATCCCTCCTTTCCCGTTTTCCCATTTTGTCTATGTTAGCAAGTTTGGCTTCCAAATGCAAGATTTTTTCCCGTTTTTCTCCCCTTCGCCATATCATCCAAGTTTTTCTTGACTTCGTCAAGTTTTTGCCTTATGCTTGACTTAGTCAAGTTTTGGGGGGTGTTTTCATGTTTGATACCCTGGCATATTTCTCCACCGTATGCTATCGGGACTTTGCCTCCTATGCCGGGCAGCAGCTTCAGGAGCTGGGCCTGCGGGGCGGGGAGCTGTTCCCGGTGATCTACGTGGGCAAGCACCCGGGCTGCACCCAGGCACAGCTCACCGCTGATCTGGAGCTGGATTGGGGCTATGCCCACCGCACTGTCACCCATCTGGTGGAGACAGGCTTCCTGCTGCGGGAAAAACGCGGCCGGTCCTACCATCTGGAATTGAGTCCCCAGGGCTGCCGGGCGTTTTCCGTAAGCCACCAAGTCTTTGGAGACTGGGACGGCCTGGTCCTGGATACGCTGGACCAGGAGGAGCGGTCCCAGCTGCTAACGCTGCTGCAGAAGGTAAAACGTCGCATCAAGGAAAGGGAAAACCCATTATGTATGAATCCATCCGCACCCCTGTCAACTACGGCGGACTGATCTTAAAAAACCGCATCCTCTTCTCCCCTACCTCCCTGGGCGTGTCCCAGGAGGATCAGATCGCCCGGCTGCGGCGCATCGCCCAAGGCGGCTGCGCCATGGTCATCGTGGGGGATGTGCCGGTGGGCCGGCACAGCTTCGGCCCCACCCTGTATTCCAAAAAGGGCATGGCCTTCTACCACAGTCTCACCCAGGCCGTTCACGAATCCGGATGCCGGATCTGTGCCCAGCTCCACCAGTCCGACTCCAACGTGAAAGCCATGCTGAAATACGTCCCCGGGGTGCTGACCCGCTCCATCTCCAAGGAGGACCTGCGCCCGCTGCTAAACCGGGAGGTAGGCCCCTACATCACCGGCCTCTCCGCCCAAAAAGTCCGCGCCATCACGGACTCCTTCGGCCCGGCGGCGGAGCTGGCCCTGGAGGCAGGCTTCGACATGGTGCAGATCCACGGCGACCGCATGTGCGGCAGCTTCAGCTCCGCGGTGTTCAACCGCCGTACAGACGCCTACGGCGGCAGCGCCGAAAACCGGGCCCGGTTCGCGGTGGAGGCGGTGTCCGCCGTGCGGCGGCGGCTGCCGGACATCCCCATCGACTATAAGCTCCCCGTCCGCCAGACCCATCCCCCCTACGGCAGCGCCGGCGTTCTGGAGGAGGAGCTGCCCGTGTTCGTCCCATTGCTGGAGCAGGCGGGCGTCACCAGCTTCCATGTGACGCTGGCCAATCACGCCTCCCTCACCGACACCATTCCTCCCGCCCGCCATCCGGACTTCGGCAGCGAGGGCTGCTTTCTGAAGTTCTGCGATCAGGTGCGCCGCCTCACCCACCTTCCCATCTGCGGTGTGGGCGGGCTGACGGACCCGGACTTCGTGGAAGCCCAGCTCTCCGCCGGACGCATGGACTGCGCGGCCATGAGCCGCCAGCTCATCGCTGACCCGGACTGGCCTGCCAAGGTCCTCTCCGGCCGGACCGGGGAGATCCGGCGCTGTGTCCGCTGCAACCGGGAATGCCTGGGGGGCATGATGGCCCACCGGGGCGTCCACTGTATTTATGAAAGGAAGGAAACACCATGAGATACGCCGTCGTGTACAGCAGCAAAACCGGCAACACCAAGCGTCTGGCCGAGGCCGTCCGGGCGGCTCTGGGCGAGGCGGAATGCGTCTACTTCGGTCCCCCGGACCCCAAGGCCCTGGAGACCCGCCGCCTGTACGTGGGGTTCTGGACGGATAAGGGCACCTGCGACGCCGACACCGCCGCCTTTTTATCCCACACCGCCGGCCACCGGGTATTCCTCTTCGGCACCGCAGGCTTCGGCGGCAGCGACGCCTACTTCACCAAGATCCTGGATACCGTCCGCGCCCAGCTGCCCGAGGGGGCTGAGGAAGCCGGCGGCTGGATGTGCCAGGGCCGGATGCCCCATGCGGTGCGGCAGCGGTACGAGGCCATGGAGGAGACCCCCCGCCGTTCAGCCATGCTAGAGAATTTCGACCAGGCGCTGTCTCATCCGGACGCGGAGGACCTCCGCCGCCTCCAGGAGACCGTGCTGACCGCCCTGTGACATGGAAAAAGACCGGTGTCCCGTTGGGACGCCGGTCTTTCTGCGCAAACTCAGCCTTCGATCTCCCGGATGAGGTTCACCATCTCGATGGCTCCCAAGGCGCACTCGTAGCCCTTGTTGCCGGCCTTGGTGCCGGCGCGCTCGATGGCCTGCTCGATGTTCTCGGTGGTCAGCACGCCGAACATGACGGGGATATCGCTGCTCAGGGACACCGCGGCGATGCCCTTGGAGACCTCGCTGCACACATAGTCATAGTGGCTGGTGCTGCCCCGGATCACGGCGCCCAGGCAGATCACCGCATCATACTTGCCGCTTTTGGCCATCTTGGAGGCGATCAGCGGGATCTCAAAGGCCCCCGGCACCCAGGCCACGTGGATGTCCTCCTCCCGGACATCGTGGCGCAGCAGGCCGTCCATGGCGCCGCCCAGAAGCTTGGCGGTGATGAACTCGTTGAAGCGGGAAACGATAATGCCCACCCGGATGCCCTGGGATACCAGCTTGCCTTCAAATGTTTTCATGATATGTTCCTCCGTATCCTTCAAATTTGTATTTGTTCTTCAGTAATTCAGGATGTGGCCCATGCGGCGCTGCTTGGTCCGCAGGTAGAAGAGGTCATCCTGGGTGGCCTCCATCTGGATGGGCACCCGCTCCACGATCTCCAGTCCGAAGTCGGAGAGCTGATAGACCTTGTCGGGGTTGTTGGTAAGCAGGCGCATGGTCCGCACCCCAAGATCCCGGAGGATCTGGGCGCCGGTCCAGTACTCCCGCAGATCCGGGGCGAAGCCCAGCTTCACATTGGCGTCCACGGTGTCGAAGCCCTGCTCCTGCAGCGCGTAGGCCTTAAGCTTGTTGATGAGGCCGATGCCCCGGCCCTCCTGGCGCATGTACAGCACCACGCCCCGGCCTTCCCGCTGGATCTGCTGCATGGCGGCAGCCAGCTGCTGACCGCAGTCGCAGCGCTGGGAGCCGAACACGTCGCCGGTGAGGCACTCGGAGTGGACCCGGCACAGCACGTTCTGCCCGTCCCCGATGTCACCCTTCACCAGCGCCACATGGTGCTCGCCGGTGAGGTCATTGATATAGCCGTAGATCCGGAACTGCCCGTACCGGGTGGGCATGTTGGCCACCGCCTCCCGCACCACATGCTTGTCGTGGAGGCGGCAGTAGTCCTGCAGGGCCTGGATGGTGATGACCTTCAGCCCCCACTCCGCCGCCTTCTCCAAAAGCTCCGTGGTACGCATCATGGTGCCGTCGTCCCGCATGATCTCACAGCACAGCCCGCAGGGGATCAGCCCCGCCAGGCGGCACAGGTCCACCGTGGCCTCCGTGTGGCCGTTGCGGGTCAGCACGCCGCCCCGCCGGGCCACCAGCGGGAACACATGGCCGGGCCGCCGCAGCTCCTCCGGCCGGGTATCGGGATCCACGCACTTGCGGCAGGTGTAGCCCCGCTCCTCGGCGGAGATGCCGGTGGTGGTGTCCACATGGTCGATGGACACCGTGAAGGCAGTGCCGTGGTTGTCGGTATTCACCTTCACCATCTGTTCCAGCCCCAGCCGGGCGGCCACCTCCTCGCTCATGGGGGTGCAGATGAGGCCCTTGGCGTGCATGGCCATGAAGTTCACGTTCTCCGTGGTGGCGAACTGGGCGGCACAGATCATGTCCCCCTCGTTCTCCCGGTCCGGATCGTCGATGGAGATGATGATCCGTCCGGCGCGCAGCTCCTCCAGCGCCTCTTCCACGGTACAGTAGGGATGTTCCATTGCAGTGGTCCTCCTTCTCAGCAAACTCAAAATCCGTTGTTTCGCAAAAATTCCAGGGTGAGGCCACCCTTGCCCGGCGCCTCCGGCACGGGGCGGAGCAGCTTCTCCACATATTTCCCGATGATGTCTGTCTCCAGATTCACCTGGTCTCCGGGCCTGCGGAGGCTCAGCACCGTTTCCCGCACCGTATGGGGGATGGCGGAAATGGCAAAGCCCGCTTCATCCACCCGGGCCACCGTGAGGCTGATGCCGTCGATGGTGATGGAGCCCTTCTCCACGATGTAGCGCAGCAGCTGCGGTGCGGCCTCCACCGTGTACCACACGGCAGTGTCGTCCCGGCGGACATTTATGATCCGCCCCACGCCGTCCACGTGGCCCGCCACGATGTGTCCGCCGAAGCGGCCGTCCGCCGCCATGGCCCGCTCCAGATTCACCCGGGACCCGCTGCGCAGCTGCGCCAGGGCCGTGCGGTCCAGCGTCTCGTGCATCACGTCCGCTGTGAAGCCGTCCGGGCGGACGGACGTGGCCGTCAGGCACACGCCGTTCACCGCCACGCTGTCCCCGATCTTCAGGTCCCCCAGGATCTTTTGGGCCTGGATGTCCAGCTCTGCGGAATGAGCGCCCCGCCGGATGCCCCGGAGGGTCCCCATCTCCTCAACGATCCCCGTAAACATGACCGTCAACCTCACCTTCCAGCAAAAAGTCTCCGCCCAGCGCCGTCACCGTACAGCCGCGCAGCACCGGCGCCTCCTTGGGGTCCGGGTAGCCCGTCCCCTCCACCGGTGTCCGGGCATCCCTGCCGCCGAAGAGCTTGGGCGCCACGTACGCCATAACCTTGTTCACGATGCCGCTCTCCAAAGCGGACCAGTTCAGCGTGCCGCCGCCCTCCAGCAGGATGCTGTCGATCTCCAGCTCCCCCAGCTGCTCCATCAGCGCCGGAAGGTCCACCCGGCCGTCCGGCCCCGGCACCGTCAGCACCTGGCAGCCGGCGTCCAAATAAGGCCGATGCCGCGCCGGGTCGGCGCAGCAGGTGGCCAGGATCATGGGGGCCTCCCGGGCCGTGGCCACCACCCGGGCGGTCAGTGGCGTGCGCAGCGCGGAGTCGCAGATGATCCGCACCGGGTCCCGGCCGCCCTCCGTCCGGCAGGTAAGCAGCGGGTCGTCCGCCAGGATGGTGCCAACCCCCGCCATGATCCCCCGGTATCGGTTCCGCAGGCGGTGAACGTGGGCCCGGGCCTCCTCCCCAGTGACCCAGCGGGAGGCACCGGTGTAAGCTGCGATCTTCCCGTCCAGGGTCATGGCGTATTTCATCACCACGTAGGGCCGCTTCGTCCGAATATAGTGAAAGAACACCTGGTTGAGCCGAAGGCACTCCTCCTCCAGCACGTGCTCCGTCACCTCCACGCCGTGCGCACGGAGGATGCGGATGCCCTTGCCCGCCACCAGCGGATTGGGGTCGCCGGACCCCACCACCACCCGGGCAATGCCCGCCTCCAGCAGCGCGTCCACACAGGGGGGCTGGCGGCCGTGGTGGCAGCAGGGCTCCAGCGTCACGTACATGACGGCGCCCCGGGGAGACTCCCGGCAGTCCGCCAGGGCGTTCCGCTCGGCGTGGGGCTCCCCGCAGCGCTGGTGCCAGCCCTGGCCGATGATCCGGTCGTCCCGGACCACCACCGCCCCCACCATGGGGTTGGGCGAGGTCCAGCCCTCTCCCCGGCGCGCCAGCTCCAGCGCCAGGCGCATATATGCTTCATCCTGCATGCGCGTCCGCCTCCTGAAAAAAACTGCCCCGAACGCAAACGTTCAGGGCAGTTTTCGTACACTTCGGCGCGCGTTCAAATACCGCGCGAAAAAACAAAACGCTCCGGAACGGAAAACACCATTCCAGAGCCATGCACAAAATCCGCAACATGAGACCATGCTGCAAACCGTCATCTTCTTCCATCCAGACTGTACTGTCGGCTTCGGAATCGCACCGAATCATGCCTTGCGGCTCGTGGGCTGTACCACCGGTAGGGAATTTCACCCTGCCCTGAAGATGTATTCGATTGCTATGCAGTTTACGCCCCTTTTCGTCATTTGTCAAGTCCCGCTTTTTGAGGGAGGCATGTTCTCATCGGGCAAAAAAATCCCGGAACCGTTGTGGTTCCGGGATTTCCTATTTGGCAGCGGGTGAAGGATTCGAACTGGAAATATTGTGTAAAATATGGTATCAGGCATTTTCAAAAGTCCCGCGTTTTCAATGCTTCCCGGGTTTCGCTGTAAAATGCCGTATCACGTTAAAAAAGCTGTAAGGGGTAAATGAAGGGGTAGAAATAGCCCACTGTGGCGATTTCTGAAAACAGCTGTTATGTGGCAGCGAACCGCCGCAACCTGCACCGGTTCGCCGCCTTTGCGCTCTCTGACGGCCTGCAAAGTGAAAGCTGGGGATTATTTATCCCCAGCCTCTTTTTCGTCTATACAGTCCAGCACATAGTCCCGCAAGACGGCATTTGAAGTTTTCCCCATGCCTGCACAATACGCCTTGAACTTCTCCGCCTGATCCTTCTTGACACGGCATGCCAAGCTTGCGATGTTTTCGCGCTGATATTTTGCCGACGCTCTTTTCTGCGCCTCTGATGGTGCCAAATTTCCCACCTCTTTCCCTCCCTATTTTACCATGTATATATATGTTTAACTATATATTTTTTTCACATAAATATATGGTTAATGTTGTTCCATCTGCCCATTGATATATGGTTAATCATATATTACAATGTAATCACCGCAAGGGGCAAAAAATCCCCAGCACAGACAACAAAGGGCCAACCGGCCCAACCAGAAAATCAAGGAGGAACTGATACATGACGGAAGAACAGGCGCGGGATTTGATTTCCTGCCTGACCTATGCGGAAAAGGTCGCACTGCTTGAGATGCTAATTAATTTGGAGGGGGTATCGGCATGACTTTTGAAGAAATCAAGGCGGAGCTGTGCCGCATCATCGACGTGTCGTACAAGAGTCAGGCGGAGCTGATCCTCGGAATTGCCCGCGATATTGTGGGAGAGGGGGCGCAGAAATGACGGCCAGTGAAATCCGGGCGGAAATCAACCGCCGGCTGGAGTGGTGTGGTATGAGCCAGTTGGAACTTGTTCTCGATGTCCTGAAGGCCATTTTTAAGTGAAGGAGGGCGCAGGCATGACACCCAATGAAGCGATTGCAGAAATCGTCCGTCTGCTGGAGCGGTGCAACATCCGGCAGTTGTCCCTTGTTCTCCGCATGGTGCGGGTTATTTTGAAGTGAAGGGGGCGCAGGCATGACGAAGCTGGAAGAGGCCCTGGAGCTGTTCGAGCAGCTTACGGAGGATAAGCAAATAGCATTTCTTGAGTTCCTGCGGAAACTCGCAGGGGAAAGTGAGGCGTGGGAATGACCGTCGAAGAAATGTTCGAGCATCTGACACCGGGCAACAAGGAGCTGGTGACTTCCACCATTGATGAACTAATCCAGCAGCAGGAAGAGGCGCGGCGGAGGTAAAGAGAGAGCCGGGGAGAGATCCCCGGCCCTTTCTTATTTCCATCCGTGCCGCTTAAATTCTTCGATCATGTACGGGGCCAGGAAGTGGGCCGCTCCGCGCGGCTCCACCTTGAACCCCACGCTGAAATCCACTTTTTGCGGCTGCTGCTGCGTGGCTGCCGGTTCGCTTACGGTTCGCGTCATGCCTTCCACGCCGCCCATTGCGGTGTATGCCATGTTTTCCTGCCGGGTCAGGACGCGCTCGCCGTAGTCCAGGAAAGCCGGGGTCCAGTCGGCCATCACAAAATCCTCGCCGGACTGGTGGCGGGAGCCGGTCAGGGATCCGCCGTAAATGCTGACAAACGCCTCTTTTCCTGCCTGTGTGGACAGGCTCCAACTCTGCCCGCTGGTCGTAGTCCCGGACGTGGGCACAAGGTTCCCCCAGCTGTTTGTGTAGAACGTCCGGCCCGGTGCTGCGCCCAGTGTGGTATCCGCCTCCTTGAACGTTCCGGCCTGCTTCATTTGTTCGGCCCGCACATAGTCGATCCGCCCCGACGCATCGACAAGGCCGTTTGCCTGATAGTCTGCGAAGGAGGTAAAGCTGTCCATGTACTCCAACTGCTTGTTGAGGGCCTCTTCCTGCGCTGCCTTGAGTTGTTCAAGGGCCGCAATAATAAGCCCGATTGCCGCAACCGCGATCCCGGCATATCCAGTCATACCAGACAGCGCGCCGCCCAGGCCTCCCACGGATGTCGTTGCCCCTGACGTGGTGGAAGTCATGAGCTTGAGAGCGGATGTAACATCGTCAAAGAGGCTCTTTGCCGTCATGGCCGCTTTCAGTGCAATATAACCCGTTGTCAGGGCAACCACAGCGCCGCCCACGGCCTCCAGCACTTCCTTGTGTTCCGTGCCCCACTGGATAGCGTCCCGGGCCGCTTCCACAAGCTCCAGGGCAATGGGCATGAGATCCTCACCGATCTCCGCCGCCAGCGTCTGCATTTCAAGCTGGAGGATGCGGGTCTGGTTTGCGAAGCTGTCCGACGTTTTGGAGAAATCACCCTGGGCGTCCGCCGTGGCCTGCATGATGTACTGATATCGAAGCGTTGCCTGTTCGGCCTGGGACATCTCTTCATACGCCGTGGTGATGCCCTGGGACATGGCGTAAGCCTCCAGGTTGACAATGTTCATGTTGATGCCCAACTGCTTGAGGGGTTCGGTTTCGCCGGAGATACCGGCGCGGAGCTTTTCAAACGCTTCCGTCGGGTCCAGGTTGTAGAAGGACGCCATATCACCGGCAAGACCGGCGATCCCGATGGACATTTCTTCAATGTCCTTTTGCCCGACGCCCATAGACTTGAACATAGCGCCGATGGTAGACGTGAACTGCTTTGCCTGCAATTCGGATTCGCCGAACGCCTCCGCCGCGCTTATGGCCCACTCGTTGATCCGCTGCGCCCCTTCCTGCCCGAAAGTGGTGTCAACCACGTTCTGGACTTCGGAGAGGTCAGAGGCCACACCAACGGCGTACTTGCCGAACTCGATGATTTTCTTTGTGGCAAAGGCTGCGCCGATGGCCTGCGCCACCCGCTCAAGGGAGGTTGTGGTCTTTCCGAGGTTCCCCGTTAACTGATCCGCTGCACCGTCAACTTCAGAAAGCCGGTCTTTGCTTGCCGTCAGTTCATCGTTCAACTTGCTTATTTCGGATTCCAGTTTTTTTGCAGCAGCCGAATTTTCACCCTGTTCAAGCACAACGCTTTTATACTTTGACACAACTTTTCCAAGTTCGTCCTGCTGCGTCTTGATCTTTTGCGTCAGCTTATCATAAGCGGATGCCGTTTCTTCTGTTTGCTTTTCAACGTCTTTCCCGGATTTTTTGACCTTTTCACTTGATTTTTTCGCGTTTTCTGCGCCAGTTTCAACGGACTTAGTAACGCTGCCAACGCTTCCTTTTACATGTTTTTCGAATTGGTCAACGGCCTGCATGGCCTGCGACGCGTCACCCTCAATTTTGTATACGACCTTGCCATCCTCAGCCACGCCGGACACCTCCCATCAAATTCGCCGCCAGCCGCTGGAGGCTGCGCTGATACTGCGCCTGTTCTTCTTCCGGGGTAAGTTTCAGGCGGCATTTTGCCTTGCCTTCATAATGGCCCGGATTTGATCCTGGTTGTTTTTGTTCGGCTTCGGGATGGGGCAGGTGCGGATGTGTACCAGCTGGGACAAGGGGCACACCGGCCCCTGCAAAAGCCCTTTCACCGCGGCGGAGAAGTCGCACCAGTGCATTTTCCCACGCACGGCCCGCAGGTTGATGCCGTAGACCTGGAGGAAAGATGCAAAGATGGCGTCCGCGTCCTGTTCAAAGTCAAACGTCCGCTGCCCGTCTCCGCCGGTTTCCCCGTCGGTCAGGACCTTGAACACGGCATTGATGAGGCCGGGGTCCCGGGGCGCATCGTCCCCCAGCAGCAGGAACGTCACATAGTCCAGCTTCTGCGCGGGGGTGTACTCCGGAGCTTTGTACATGCTGAACGCCTCCAGGATGCGGTCGAAGGAGGCGTTAAAGGGGTATTCTTTACCCAGGTACTCCACCCGGGAAGGGTGGGCGTCAAACAGTTTCGGCACGGCGGGCCTCCTTCATGGCGTCAATGCGCCCCTGGGTGATAGCCTGGATCTGCCGCCCAATGCGCCGGTAAATGTACGGCAGGACCTGCTCCAGCAGGTCCATATACCGCCCTTCATAGTGGGCAAGGATGGCGTCCGTATCGTCCTCGAAAATGACCTTCAGGAACTCAACCACGCAGCCGCCGTACATGCTCAGAGATACAGGGTTGCGCGGGTCTGCCGCTTCTCCGGCCTGCATCAAATGGCCCAGGGCGGTGGTGTAACGGCCCATGATGGTTTCCAGGTCCAGGGAGAGGTGAATGGTCTTGACCACGTTGCCGGATTCGTCCAGCAAGTCAAGGTTGTCCTCAAACGGGGCGGTTCGTTTCAGTGGGTAATTCATGATTTTCGATCCTTTCTTCACAGCAGATTGTAAATCTCGCTGGCGAGATAGCCCATCGTCCCGAACCGCTCCACGGCGAAGTCAAGAATGGGGTTCTGCACGTCGTTGGAAGCGGTGTCCAGCAGAGTGATAGCCCCGGCATGGACTTTGCTCCAGGCGGCTTTCCGGTTCTCCGGCGTGCGGATCTGCGCCCGGTTCTGGGCAAAGCCGTGTTCCGCTGCGTACTTATCCAGGGCGGCCAGCATGGTGTAGTTGTCCCGGTATTTCTCAATCAGGCCCACCACGTCAGCCTCCGCCAGCGGGAAGGCCCCGGAAAGCAGCTTCATATCCTCGGTGATCTTCGTACCATCGAACACGGCCCAGCGGTCAATGGACGCCAGAACGCCCTGGAAAGCGGCGTCAATAGCGTCCTTCGCCTTGTAGTACAGGGCGCGGCGCTGCTCGTTCAGCTTCTCGTTAGCCTCGTAGGAAATGGTGGGCTGCAGGCGCTCCTTGTTGGTCTTGATCTGCTTTTCGATCTCCACGGCCTGCTTGTAGTAGTCGGAAATGGCGGCCTTCATTTTGTCCATGTAGATGTTGGTCATCGTGTTGTTATCTCCTTTCGGTTGTTCCACGGGCCGCTGCTGCGGCTCCGGCTTTTGGGGTTCGGGTTTCTTCACCGGCTCCGGCGGGTTCAACTTAATGTTGCCCCGCTCCACCAGATAGCGGAAAATCTTCATTTCTCCTTTGTCGTTCAACCTGTATTGAAGATCCCGGGGGACGTCGGCCATCGTCAGGCCTTTGGAAAGATAGTCCTGTATAATGCGCTCTGATACGGTCATGCTTCTGCGTCCTCCAATCTCACAACACCGCGCCGGTTCTCCCAGACATTGCCCTTCTTTTCCATAGCCGGAAAGCCGATCCAGCGGAGAAGGACGCCCACGCCCATCTGTGTCGCCGGGTCCAGGCTCTCCAGCTGCGTCATGTCAAACTCCAACAGCGGGCAGTCCTCCGGGTTCAGCGGCTCCATTCTGCCTACCAGGTGGAAGAACACGGCCCCCCGGAAGGTTTCCCAGCTCCCGCCGTGTGGACCGGTTCGGTCTGTCCACTTCACTTGTGCGCCTCTCAGGCGCTGCTCCAGGTCTGCAATTACAGCTTCAAGGGCTGCATATCGTTTCATCGTCTGTCACCCGCTAATTCCTCAAGTTTTGCGATCCGGCCCAAAAGGTCGGACATCTCCGTGTATCGCAACGCCTGTTCCAGCAGAGAACGGGCGGCGGCCACCCGGGCCGTTTTCCCTGCCTCCGGGTCCGTGGCGATCTCTTGCAGGGTGTCCACGGCAGAGGAAAGGCCGCGCTGCATACGCTGCGTAGCATCCTCTACAAGCCGTGCGTGGGCCTGCTGGTATGCCTCTCGAAAATCAGGCTCCGCCATGTATCGGCGTATGGTCCGGGCAGATATGCCCAGCTTTTTGGCCGCTGCTGCCTGCGTCGGTTCAGAAAGAAGGGCGGCAAGCGCCCGGTCCTTTTTGTCGGTCAATGTGTCACCGCCTTTCCTGCTGCTTTTTGTCCGCCTCTTTCCCGCTCCTTCCCCTTCTGTCCTTCGCCACGTGAAAAACCGGGGGTTCAGCGCGTGGCAGGCAGTCGCACACCTCCCCGGGGTCCAGGTTCGCCCCACACCGGGGACAGGTTCGGAAATATGCCATGCAATGCTCCTTTCTGGTGGTCGGTAAAGTGAGGCAGTGAGGCAGTGGCGTCACTTTTGCAAACTTTCCCTATATGCTTAATTTTTTCGTTTTGAGTTAAACAATAGGAAAGTGATTCACTTGGGCTCACTGCCTCACTGTTTCCTTATATGATTTGCCTGTATTCGGTCGGGTGCGCTTTCTTGATTCCCATCCAAAACCTTCGCCCATCCCGGACCTTTTTTGCAAACCCTTTGCCGGTCATGGCGTCCGAAAATTCCACATCCCGCCGGACATAATCACCGCTGCGCTGTGCCCATTCCCGGTATGTCTGGTACAGCTCCCCGGCCGGTGCCCTGGCGTCCGGCTCCATGATGCAGCACTCTTCCAGAAAGTTTTCCAGCCAGTTTTCCCGCTGCCGGTATTCGTCCGTCGCTTCCTCGACGATCTCCGGAACCGGAAGCCGGTATCCGTTCCGTGCAAACAGCATTGCCCCTTGAATGGCCCACGCCAAAATTGCAGGGCCGGCCTCTTCCACCAGCCTTTCCGCATAGTTCGGGACGCCGTTTGCAATCCTGGTATTGAACGGAGCAACCTTGATCCGCCGCCATGTCCCGTCATCCGTCGAACCGACACGCGGCCTGTGATTGCTATACAAAATAAGGGTATGCGTTGGAACAATCGTTTCAGGGCTTCGGTATTTTTCTTCGACGGTGATGGGGTCCGTGCTGCTGATCTGCTTCAGCGTGGAAACGCTCAGCCGTTTCCCCTCTTCCAGCTCTCCGGCGATTACAAGCCGTTTCCCCCGGAGCGTGGCAAGCGCCGCGCCCCGGTTCTGCTTGTCCGTGGTCAGCACGGCAATATCCATCGTTCCGGCATAGTCACCCAATACGGCGGCCAGCGTGTTAAACAGTGTGCTTTTGCCGTTCTTGCCCGCTCCATAGGCAATTACAATTCCTTCCTCGTACACGCGCCCAAAAAGCGACATACCGGCCAGCATTTGCAGATACGCGATAAACGAACTATCGCCGCCGGTGACGTCGTAAAGGAATTTGCACCACATTTCCGCCCCGGCGCTTCCAGGCCCGCAAGCTGTCACCTTCGTACACATGGCCGCTTTATCGCATGGCCTGATTTCTCCGGTTTTCAGATTGATAATGCCTTTCGGCGTGTTCAGCTCCCACAGGTTCGCGTCCAGCTTTGCCGGGTCCACGGCAAGGAAGTGCTTTGCAAGGCTCATAGCCGCGCGGATCTGCCGCTCTCCCCTCGTTCGCATTGCGTGGGTGAGATATGCCTTTTCCCGTTTGACCGCTTCTGCGGCCTGTTCTGCCGCCTCTCTATCCCCTTCGGCCTTTGCATCGGCTTGGGCGTGAAGTGCTGCCCGATATGCGTCCTGCGCTTCCTCCAGCATCTTGTCCGACATATGTACGGCGCGCTTTGTGGACTTGTGGTCATCGGCTTCCCAGCGGATGCCATTCCAGCACAACCAGCCCCGCGAATCCGTATACAGCAGGCGGCCCTCGTTCAGCTCCCGGAACTTCTCCGCGTTCCCGGCGTCGGAAAAGTCGCCGGGGCGCACACTCTCCGCAATCTCTTCCTCTCCCCTGTCCTGCACACGCTCCGCCGCGTCTGCAATCTCTTCTATTGACAGGCCGGAAGCCTGCATTTTTTTGATTTCAGACAATGGCACACCGGCGGAAAGCGCACGGCTCAGGGCGTCAGCCATCATTCCACCTCCGCCGCGCTGATGGCGTCCGCCACGCTCAAAATCTCTTGCGCCCTTCCGCGCAGGGACCGAACGCATGCGGCGCGGTCTGATTCCGTCTCCGGCAGGAAATAGCCGTCTTTGCAGTTGCTCAGAATAGGGACGCCCAGCAACCGTTCGGCCTGGATGATCCGCCGCACTTCCCGCTCCGTCCAGCCGGTCAGCCGGACCAAATCGGAGAGGTGAAGGCCGTTTTGGGGACCGTGGGACAGAAAATCCGAAATACTGAATTGACTACCTCCGCCGCGTGGTGTATGGTTTTCATAGGGATTTCCGCTTGTCCTGTGGTTTCCCTGCATTGCCTGCCTGGATGTTACCGCATCTGGGCGGGCTTTTTTACTGTTATGCACTCTCGATCACCCCCGCCTGCTGATTGATCCAGCGCCTGAACGCCTCCACAGGGATACGAGTACACCCGCCAATCCGGGCCACCGGAAAACCAGGGAGCTGGAGCCATCTGTAAACTGTGGGCCTGGAAACTCCCGCCGCTCTGGCAGCCTCCGAAACGGTAAACGCCAATTTTTCCATATTAGCCAGCCTCCTTTGAAAGCCGCTCGATAATAGCAAAAATCCGCTTTTTTTCTTCCTGCGGCAGTTCTTTACGGAGCTTACGAGAAAGGCTGCAATCCGCAATTCCTAGCTCATCCGCAATCTGCCAAAGCCTTACCCCGGCCCCAGCTGCTGAGCGCCTGATATCTTGATTGTTCATAGTTACACCCCCAATTTGTTGTTGACGCTGCGGTTATATGCTGTTATACTCAGGATAGCATACAACAAGAGCAGACGCAACGCTCGAACAAAAGTTTCAACAGATATGCTCATTATTACAGCGTTTTTATGGTGGTGTTAATAAATGAAGCGAAACATTGCTAGGAATGACCGCATGCCGATTTTTACAGAGCGGTTTAGAGAACTACAAGGGGAACGTTCGAACACGGAATTTGCTGATTTTTTGGGAATATCTCGGCAAACCGTAGGGTTTTATTGCAACGGAGACAGAATACCTGATGCATATATGCTTCGTTGCATTGCGGAGAAGTGCAATGTTTCTGCAGATTGGTTACTTGGGTTATCTGATATACGCCCTACTTCATACAATGAAGAAACTCCGACTTCGTTAGGGCTTACTGAAAGTTTTGTCAGATACCTTATATTTCTGAGGATGAATTGTTTTAATGGAGAAACCGAATTTTTCCATTCTGTGTTGAGCTCAAAACATTTTTTTAATGCAATTAAGGCAATTATAAAATTGTGGAATATCCCGTGCACAGACGCCGGTAATCTGCGTGGACTTGAAGGATGCGATTTTATACATTGCGCGGAAGAAATGGGTCAGAATGTCCTTCAGAAAACTGATAACAAATATACAGTTTGTCGTGTTGATACTGCAGTTAACGGATTGATTTTTAAGGCCCAATCGAGCTTTGCATCTGCAATAGAAGATAGTTATTATAACAGGGCAAACAAATAAAACCGCCCCCGGTGCTGCAAACACCAGGGACGGTCATAGGGGCAGTAAACTTTGAGGGCCTACTGCCCTTCCATCTTATCAAATTGAGGGAGGAATTGCAATGCCGCGAAAATCAAACACCAGAGCCGCCGCCGGGTCCGGAAGCATCCGGCAGCGTTCGAATGGCACCTGGGAGGCCCGCTTCACCGTCGGGCACGATCCGGGAACCGGGAAGCCCATTCGAAAATCCGTTTACGGAAAGACGCAGAAAGAAGTCCGCCAGAAGCTGGCCCAGGCCGTGGCCGCTGTGGATAACAGCGATTACTTCGAGCCATCAAAAATGGCGCTTTCACAATGGCTGGATGTCTGGGCGGCGGAATACATGGGGGACAAGCGGTATTCAACGAAAAAGACATACAAGGCTAACATTGAAACCCACATAAAGCCCGCCCTGGGGGCCGTGAAACTGTCCCAGCTGACCCCGCATCTGATCCAGAAGTTTTACAACACCCTGCTTACAAGCGGCTGTAAAGTGCCGCAGAGGGACAAGGACGGGAAAATGATCAAGCTGGACGGAAAGCCTGTCTATGATGCCGCCCCTATGTCTGCAAAGACCGTGCGGAACATTCACGGAACACTGACAAAGGCGTTGTCAACCGCCGTTGATATTGGCTATCTGCGGATAAATCCCGCTGACCGTGTCACTCTCCCACGGGTAGAGAAGAAAGAACTCGCTCCACTGACGGACGAACAGGTAAAGAACTTCCTCCAGGAATCGTCCAAAGATGATTTTGAAATCATTTTGAAGGTCATCCTGTTTACGGGTCTGCGGGAATCGGAAGCCCTGGGCCTTACATGGGACAGCGTTGATTTCAAGGCCGGTACGCTCAAAGTATCAAAGCAGCTCCAAAAGCGGCGGCTCGCTGACGGCGGCGCGACGCTGTCCCCCACCAAAAACGGCAAGTCCCGGCTCCTGAAGCCCGCCCCGTTTGTCATGGGTCTGCTTCATCGGCAATACCAGGAACAGGCCACACGGCGCCTGAAAGCCGGGGATCTGTGGCAGGGATGGCAGACAGCGGAAGAACGAAAGACCAGCCTTGTATTTACAACAGCGGAAGGGAAAAGCATTTCCCAGACGTCGATCCGCTATCACTTCAAAAAAGTCGCGTCTGCAATCGGCGTCCCGGCTTGCAGGGTCCATGATCTCCGCCACACGTTTGCCGTGCTGTCCCTCCAGAATGGGGATGACATCAAGACCGTACAGGGCAACCTGGGCCATGCCACCGCCGCCTTTACGCTGGATGTGTACGGTCATGTATCGGAGAAAATGAAGGATGACAGCGCCGCCCGTATGGAGGCTTATATAAAGTCACTTTGAGCCGTAAGGGGTAAACTTAGGGGTATTTGACCGGGAGCAGAGAGCGTCCCGGAACTTTTTGCAGTTGTTTTTGAGCAAATATAAAAGAAAAGCCCCGGAATCATAACGATTCCGGGGCAATCTTTTGGCAGCGGGTGAAGGATTCGAACCCTCACATACAGAGTCAGAGTCTGCTGTGCTACCCTTACACAAACCCGCTGTATCTGTTCACCGCAGCGAACAGATATTATTATACAGAAAATTCCGCTTTTGTCAACCCTGTTTTTAAATTTATTTTTTCTTTTTTTCGGGTCTCTGCGCGGCGAGATGTATATAGCCTCCGGAAAGAGACTATGTATGCCGCCAGCCGCCCAGCAAACCGTCCCAGAGCCCGCTCAAGCCCCGGGCCTGACGCAGATGCGCCGCGCGCTCCGCTGCGTCCTGATAGTCCTGCCGGGCTGCAGATTCATAGAGCGCCGCCGCCTGCTGCCGGTCCCTGCGAACGCCTTTGCCGTGCTCATAGCACCAAGCTAGATGATACTGGGCACGGGGATGCCCCCGTTCCACAGCCTTGCGATACCAATACACCGCTGTTTCCCAGCTCTGGGACACACCCTCGCCAAGCTCATAGAGATAGCCCAGATTACACTGGCCGACAGGATCTCCCTGCTCTGCCGCCGCGCGGTACAGCTCCGCTGCACGGGCACAGTCCTTGCCTACACCTTCGCCGCGCTCATAGCATACGCCCAGATTGCACTGCGCCGCCGCATAGCCGCCATCGGCGGCTTGGGTATACCAGTAGACCGCCTGCTCCCAGTCCTGGCTCACGCCTGCACCTCGCTTGTAGCAGGCGCCCAAGCCAAACATGCCCCGCAGATCCTTTTGCTCCGCAGCCTTGCGGTACCAGTACACTGCGCGGCGCGGGCTCTCTTCTACACCCTTGCCGTATTCATAGCACCAGGCCAGATTGCACTGGGCACGGGCCAGTCCCTGCAGCGCGGCGGCCCCATACCACTTGGCAGCCGCCGTCCAGTCCTGCTTCACGCCCCGGCCGATCTCATAGAGATAGCCCAGGTTGCACTGGCCCGGCGCGTTGCCGCCCTCCGCCGCCCGGCGGTACAGCGCCGCCGCCGCGGCGTAGTCCTGGGCCACGCCCTCACCCCGCTCGTAGCACACGCCCAGATCGCACTGAGCCGGCGGGAATCCGGCATCGGCAGACCGGGTATACCAGCGCACCGCCTCAGCGCTGTCCTGCACTACGCCAAAACCGTAGTCATAGGCTCTGGCCACACAGAAAAGGCCCCGGGGATCTCCCTGATCCGCCGCCTTTCGGTACCAGCGCAGCGACTCCGCCAGATCCACCCCCACGCCCTTGCCGTGTTCGTAGCACCAGGCCAGGTTGCACTGGGCGCGGGCAGAACCGCTCTCTGCCGCCCGTGTATACCAGCGCACTGCCTCCTCCCAGCTCTGCTCCACGCCCTCGCCGTTTTCATAGAGATAGCCCAGGCAGCAGGCACCGTCCTCATCTCCGTGCTCCGCAGCGGCGCGATACCAGACTGCCGCCTGCTGCAGATCCACCGGGACGCCCTTGCCCTGCTCGCAGCAAAGCCCCATGCTCAGCTCGCCCCGGGCATAGCCCTGCTCCGCCGCCCGACGGTACAGTGCCGCCGCCTGCTCCGCGCTCTGCTCCACGCCCCGGCCGTTCTCATAGCACCAGGCCAGATTGCACTGGGCACGGGGATATCCCTGGGACGCCGCCGCGCGGTACCAGCGCACCGCCTCCTCCCAGCTCTGCTCCACGCCCCGGCCGGACTCACAGCAAAATCCCAGGCAGCATTGTCCTGGCGCATGCCCCTGCTCCGCCGCGGCGCGGTACCACATGGCCGCCTGGCGCAGATCACTCTCTGTTCCCACACCGAACTCCAGGCAGCGGCCCAGCTCCGTCTGTGCCGGTGGGTAGCCCAGCCACGCCGCAGAGCGATACCAGCGAAATGCCTCGCTCTCATCCGCCGCCGTGCCCTCGCCCCGGCGCAGGGCCTCCGCCAGCAGAAACTGGCCCCGGGGATACCCGCGCCCTGCGGCATTGCGGAAGCACTCCAGCGCCCGGGCGGCATCCCGGTCCACACCGATCCCGCAGGCATAGCAGTACCCCAGATTGGTCAGGGCAGGCAGGTATTCCTGAGACGCCGCCTGGGCATACAGCACCGCCGCCTGCCTGGGGTCCTCCCGGACGCCCACGCCGCTTTCAAAGCACCAGCCCAGGTTGGTGGTGCCCAGGGGATCTCCCATGGCTGCCGCCCGCTGGTAACAAGCCAGTGCGTCGGTATCCCGGCCATCGTCCACCGCCTGGCCGCCCAGGCTCACCCAGTCGCCCGCCGTCAGTTCCTCCTCGTCCAGCGTATGAAAGAAGGTGCCGCCGCAGCGGGGGCACACGTCCGGCTCCTCCTCCGCCACATAGCCGCACTCCGGGTTCTCACAGCGATAAAACTCCATAGCGCCTCCGTCATGCTTCCCCTTCGTCGTCCAGCCAGTCCGCACCGCCGTAATGATCCAGGAAGGAGTGGGTCTTTCCCCGGTACTTGAAACCCGGGAAGGTATCCAGCTGCACCCCGTGGATGGCGCGGAAAATGCTCTTTTCAATGTTGGTATTCGTCTTTTTCAGCTCCCGCAGCAGCACCTTCATCTCCTGGCGCTTGCTCTCCCCCACACCGTCGCTGGAGGCGTCCCGGGCCTCCGTGAAGCGGCAGGCGCACTGGAGGAACTCCAGTCCGTTATACCGCTTCCAGGCCAGGATGGCATCCTCATGAACACAGTACAGAGGGCGGATGAGCTCCATGCCCGGGAAGTTGCGGCTGCGCAGCTTGGGGGGCATGGCCTGGAGCTGGGCCCCATAGAAAAGGCCCAGCAATGTGGTCTCCACCACATCAGAAAAGTGATGCCCCAGGGCGATCTTGTTGCACCCCAGCTCCTGCGCCCGGGCATACAGCCAGCCGCGGCGCATCCGGGCGCACAGATAGCAGGGATTCTTCTCCACCTGGGTGGTCACCGCAAAGATATCGCTTTCAAAAATGGTGATGGGGATCCCCAGTCGCGCCGCATTGGATTCGATGAGCGCCCGGTTCCGGGGATTGTATCCCGGGTCCATCACCAGGAAGGTCAGGTCAAAGGGCGCGTCGGTATGCCTTTGCAGCTCCTGCATCAGCATGGCCAGCACCATGGAGTCCTTCCCGCCGGAGATGCACACGGCAATGTGATCGCCGGGCTGCACCAGCTCATAGCGCTTCACAGCGGCAATGAATGGGTTCCAGAGGGTCTTGCGATAGGTCTTGATGAGACTGCGCTGGGCAATCTCCCGGGGGGTCAGCTCTCGGGACATGGGATTCCTCCTGTGGGTTACTTTCAGATCCAGATGGCGGCCAGACGCAGGATGGAAGCGAAGGTCCGCCGCAGCCAGGGCCGCCGGTTCCACTCTTCCAGGGTATAGCGCTGGCTCTGGGCCATGGTGGCGTCCAGGTCCTCCAGCAGTTCCTCCACCACCGGCATGTGATAGAGCATCACAGCGCACTCATAATGGAGCTGGAAGGTGCGGTAGTCCATATTCGTGCTGCCCACCAGTGCCACCTCCCGGTCCACCATGACACTTTTGGCGTGGAGGAAGCCGGGCGTATACTTGTAGATCTTCACACCGTGGGCCAGCAGCTCGCCCCAATAGGTTTCCGCCACGACGTAGGCATACTTCTTGTCCGGGATCGCCGGCACCAGCAGGCGCACATCCACTCCGGCATCCGCCGCGATGCACAGCGCCTTCTGCATGGCCTCCTCCACCGCATAATAGGGCGTGGTGATATACAGCATCCGCTTGGCCGAGGCGATGAGCTGGAGATAGGTCTCCTCAATGGGGTTGTCCGGGTTGTTCAGCGGCCCGTCGGTAAAGGGCTGGCAGTATCCGGGGGAAGAGACGGGAGTATGCCGGGGACGGTAATAGTCGTCCTCATTGGGCAGGGTGCGGCCCATCATCTTCCACATCTGCATGAACTGAGCCGCAAAGCCCCAGGCGCCCTCCCCCTGGATGCGCACGCCGCTGTCCTTCCAGTGGCCGAAGCGCTCGATGAGGTTGGCGTATTCGTCGGCGATGTTGATGCCGCCGGTATAGGCGGTCCAGCCGTCGATGACGGCGATCTTCCGGTGGTCCCGGTAGTTGAAGTAGATGCGGTTGACATACCGGTGGACGGGATTGAACACCTCCACCTCAATGCCGGCGTTCTGGATGGCCTGGAGGGTCTCGTCCGAGAGGCGGGTGAGGTTGCCGAAGTCGTCGAAGATGATGCGCACCTCCACGCCGGCGGCGGCCCGGTCCCGCAGCACGGAGAACATCCGGTCCCAGACCCGCCCCTCTGCCAGGATATAATACTCCAGGAAAATATAGACCTCCGCCTGGGCCAGCTGCTGGATCAGGTCCTCCAGAAATGCGGCGCCGTCTCCGAAATAATGGGCCTGGGTATCCCGGTAAAGGGAAAAGCCCCGCTTCTGAAGGTAGGCCGCCACCCGCCCCCAGGCCGGGGACCGCTGGGTCAGGCGGCTGAGGTTGGCAGCGCTGCCCATGCGCTGGCTCTCCAGCTCCGGGATGGGCGGGATCTTCCGCAGGCTCAGGCTCTTGGCCTGATGGGTCCCGCCCCACAGGCAAAAGAGGATCATACCGGACACCGGCAGCGCCAGCAGCAGACACATCCACACCAGCTTATAGGACGGGCTGCCGGGCCGCTGGTAGACCCGGATAGCCACGATGGCACCGGCGATCTCCAAAGTCGCATAGAAGTAACTGGCCTTCTCCCGGAGGAAATGGGTCAGCAGCAGCGTGGTGGCGATCTGGGCGATGACTGTAAGCACACACATGGAGATGCTGGTGACGGCGGAAATGCGCCGTTCAATGCGCTCCGTGGGCTGCGGCAGATTTCTGTGATGCAAAAAGGCTCCCCCCTTTTGATGTTCACTCTTCTACGAAATTAAATTATTATACCGAATTTTCAGGATCTGTTCAACCACGATTCCGTAACAAACGGCAGCGCCCCGCCCATAAGGGCGGGGCACCGGGGTTTCAGCGGCTCTTGCGCAGCAGCGACTGCTTGATGTCCCACAGGCGCTGGGACAGGTCCACATAATAGGTGTGGGGATTTTCAAATCGCTTCACCTCATCCCAGAGGGTATCCACCTGGGCAAGGCAATAGCTCTGGATCTCCTGGAGGCTGGGACGGCGGTACACCAGCTCGCCGTGCCGGAACACCTGCACCTGCAGAGGCCGGGCGATGAAATGGGTAAAGGTCTTGCGCTTCCAGGTAGAGCGGGGATCGAACAGCTCCAGAGGCTTGGTCTCGTCCACCACCTCGTCCCAGACAGTGAGATAGTCCGCCTCGGCCTTGCCGGTAGCCTTGTCATAGATCCGGTAAACCTTTTTGAAGTGGGGGTTCGTGATCTTGTCCACGTTCTCGCTGACCTTGATCTTGGGGATGATGCGCCCCGCCTTGTCCTCCACGGCAGCCAGCTTATACACGCCGCCGAACACCGGCTGGCTGCTGGCGGTGATCATCCGCTCGCCCACGCCGAAGAGATCCACCTGGGCCCCCTGCTGCAGGAGATCCCGGATGATATACTCGTCCAGGGAATTGGACGCGGAGATCTGGCACTCGGTCCAGCCCGCATCGTCCAGCATCCGCCGGGCTTCCCGGGTGAGGTAGGCGATATCGCCGGAGTCCAGCCGGATGCCGCACTTGGTGATGCCCAGAGGGCGGAGCACCTCGTTGAAGGCCCGGATGGCGTCGGGCACGCCGGATTTCAGCGTGTTATAGGTATCCACCAGCAGCGTGGCGTTGTGGGGATAGATCCGGCAGTAGGTCTTGAAGGCCTCCAGCTGGCTGTCGAACATCTGGACCCAGGCGTGGGCCATGGTACCGCCGGCAGGGACCCCATAGAGCTGGTCGGAGATGGTGCAGGCCGTGCCCTTGCAGCCGCCGATATAGGCCGCCCGGGCACCGGAGATGGCGCCGTCGGTGCCCTGGGCCCGGCGGGAGCCGAACTCCAGCACCGTGCGGCCCTGGGCCGCACGGACGATGCGGTTGGCCTTTGT
>CALWXB010000014.1 GCA_944385405.1 uncultured Oscillospiraceae bacterium
CCGTTGCCCAGGGACTTGTGCATGGCCTTGCCCTCGCCGTCCACGGTCCAGCCGTGGGTGACGCACTCCTTGAAGGGAGCGCCCTGGCCCAGCGCGCCGACGGAGGTCAGCAGACTGGACTGGAACCAGCCGCGGTACTGGTCCAGGCCCTCCAGGTACATGTCGGCGGGCCAGAAGCCCTGGTCCTTCTTCATGGAGGCGAAGTGGGTGGAGCCGGAGTCGAACCAGCCGTCCAGGGTGTCCTCTTCCTTCTCAAAGCCGGACTTGCCGCCGCAGTGGGGGCAGGTGAAGCCTTCGGGCAGGATCTCCTCGGCAGTCTTGGCGAACCAGGCGTTGGAGCCCTCCTTGGCGAACAGAGCAGAGATGGCGGCAATGGTCTCGTCGTTGCAGATGGGCTTGCCGCAGTCCTTGCAGTACACCACCGGAATGGGCAGGCCCCACCGGCGCTGGCGGGAGATGCACCAGTCGTTGCGCTCCCGGATCATGGACTTCATGCGGTCGATGCCCCAGGCGGGGACCCAGCGCACGTCGTCGCAGGCTGCGCAGGCCTCTTCCTTGAAGGCCTCCACAGAGCAGAACCACTGGGGCGTGGCCCGGAAGATGATGGGGCCCTTGCAGCGCCAGCAGTGGGGATAGCTGTGGACAATATCCTCGCTGGCAAAGAGCATACCGCTCTCCTTCATGTCCTGCAGGATGATGGGGTTGGACTCGTCGGTGGTGAGGCCTGCGTATTTGCCGGCGTAGTCGGTGTGGCGGCCCTGATCGTCCACGGGCACCACCATGTCCATGCCGTAGCGCTTGCAGGTCTGGTAGTCGTCGGCGCCGAAGCCGGGGGCGGTGTGGACGCAGCCGGTACCGGAGTCCATGGTGACATAGTCGGCATTCACCAGACGGCTGGTCTTGGGCAGGAAGGGATGGTCCGCCAGCATGTTCTCGAAGAAGGAGCCGGGATGGGTCTCCGCAATCTCATAGCCGGTGAAGCCGCCCAGGCCCATGACCTTCTCCACCAGGGCTTCGGCCATGATATAGCACTCGCCGTTGTCCGCCTTCACCACGGCGTAGGACTCGTCGGGGTGCAGGGCGATGGCCAGGTTGCCGGGCAGGGTCCAGATGGTGGTGGTCCAGATCACGAAGAAGAGCTTTTCATAGCCGGGGAGCTTGCCGAGGTCGTCGTGCATGGGGAACTTCACATACACGGTGGTGCAGGGGTCGTCCTGATACTCGATCTCCGCCTCAGCCAGGGCGGTCTCATCCTTGGGGCACCAGTACACGGGCTTGAGGCCCTTGTAGATATACCCCTTCTTGTACATCTCCCCGAACACCTTCACCTCCTCGGCCTCAAAGCCGGGGTACATGGTGGCGTAGGGATGGGCCCAGTCGCCCAGGACGCCCATGCGCTGGAAGCCCTCGCTCTGGACATCCATATAGTGCTGGGCGTAGGCGTGGCAGGCGGAGCGGAACTCCGGCACGCTCATGGCCTTGCGGTTGAGCTTCTGCTCTTTGATGATGGCGGACTCGATGGGCATGCCGTGGTTGTCCCAGCCGGGGATATAGGGGGTATAGTAGCCCCGCATGGCGTAGGAGCGGGTGATGAAGTCCTTGATGGCCTTGTTCAGAGCATGGCCCATGTGGAGGGCGCCGTTGGAGAACGGAGGGCCGTCGTGGAGGCTGAAGCGGGGCTTGCCCTCGTTCTTCTTCAGCATCTCGTGGTAGACGTCCTGCTCCTGCCAGCGCGCCAGCATCTCCGGCTCCCGCTTGGGCAGGCCCGCCCGCATAGGGAAGTCTGTTTTGGGCAGGCAGATGGTCTTGTTGTAATCCATGGGAAACTCACTCCTTCAGTTTGTTGGGCGGAGCGCCTGCGTATGCGCAAAAAAGACGCTCCGTCTCTCTTTTCAAGAGACAAAGCGCCTTCACACTCTGCGGTACCACTCTTCTTGCCGCCCCCTTGCGGGCTGCGGCCCCTCACGGCCCGCCGTCACGGGCCGACGGAATAACGCCCGTCACACGTCCTGTCCTACTCGCGTCGTCTTTCAGCAGGAGGCTCCAAGGTGATCTTCCGCGCCCGACCCTGACCGCCTTGCACCAAACGGCAGCTCTCTTGACAGGGTGATGGGGGCGTACTTGTCCTTATCCACGCCAAAATGTTCAATTACCGAATCATCATATCACGTTTCCCCGGTTTGTCAACGGGGTCCACGGAAAAAAGGCGGGTCGCCCCGCCCTTTTATGCCGTTTTCTGCCGGGATGTCACTGATAGCGGTACTGCAGCCCCGTATACTGGTCCACGCAGCTCAAAAACAGCTCCCGGCTGCGGAACTCCAGCAGCTGGCACCCCTCCTCCTCATGGAAGGAGACGATGCGCCGGCGGGTGTCCACCCACACGCGCCACAGGTTCTCCGCCAAATTCTTCTGCTCCATCTGGATGCCTCCCTTTCCGCTCCGTTGCTCAAAAAGTTCCGTTTGTTCTATAAGACGATCCAGCAGGCTATTTTGTTGCACGTTTGAAAGATTTTTTTATCTTACGTCATGGCCGCCTCTACGTCCGCCAAAAAGGTCTCCCAGGCCTCCGGATGCTCCACGTAATAGAGGGGGCATCGCTTCCCCGTCACATCGTAGTGGCGGATCACATCCTCCGCCGGGTCCAGCCGGAAGGTCTCGCAAAGCCAGGCCGTCAGCTCCACGCATCGGTCATAGCTCACCTGTGAGAATTCCCCCGTTTCGTCCGGGTGACAGACTTCGATGGACACAGTGTCGGCGTTGCGCTCGTTGGAAGCATACGCGATCTCCGTCAGGGGCACGCACTGGATCACCTCCCCCTCCAGTCCCACGATGAAGTGGCTGGAGGCGTAAGTCTCCCCCTCTCCGGAAGAGAGGGAGGCAAAGTAATTGCGATTGGCCTGAGCGGTGGTATCGGGATTGCCCACATAGTGGATCACCACCCCTTCAATACGCTCCAGCGTGATCCCGGGCCGGGACCACTGGTTCACCGGCAGGAGATCCTCCTCCACATAGTCCGGCACCGCCACACCTTCTCCGTCGGGGCCGCGGGTCACCATCCTGCAGACCATGGCGCCCGCCAGGACCACGACCCCCGCCAGCAGCACCGGCAGAACCCTCGGCCCCGGACGCGCCCGCCGCCGCGGCCTGCGGCGGCGGGGCGCATGGGATATCTCCGTGATCTCTGTCATCCCATCACCATCACGGACGTCATCGTATCGGCGCCGCCGATGACGCCCGCACTGGCGGGGAGCGCCTCCCAGACAGTTTCAGGGTAGCTTTCGGGATAGAGCTGGATGCGCTGGACCAGATCCTCTTCCGTCACCAGGCCCAGCCGCAGCAGGCAATCCACGGTGTGGGTCATCTCAGGCCGGACGTTGATGGTGATCCAGTCCATGCCGGCGTCCCGGTCCGTCCTGCGGAAGCTCAGCTCCAGGTAGATGGCGTATTCCAGGCCGTCCCGGTCGCCGAACCAGTCGTACTCTCCCCAGGCGCCCTCCGCCAGGTCCTGTCCCACGGCTGTGAGAATGGCCTCCGCCTCCCGGCTGCCCAGGTCCTCGCTTTCGCTGTACTCACCGCTGCAGTAGCCGCCTTCCACGGCGTAGCGGCTGTCGCCCATGTGGAGACGCCGTGCCTTCATGGCCTCGCTGTTGACCAGCTGATCCATGAGGTACTCGCAGGTGCCCGGCTCCTCCATCCGCTCCCGGGTCAGGGGGATGCTGTACCACCGATGGAGCGTCAGGCCGTTTTTCAGGGTGTATTCCAGCTGCAGGGTATGCACCGTCTCCGCGCCCATACCCTCATAGTCGTAGTCGTTCTCGTACAGCTCCCGGATGCGGCCCACATCCGCCGTCACCGCCTGGTGCAGCGCCAGCGCCTCCTCCAGAAGGCCGTCGTCCTCTCCGGCGTACAGGATATAGGTGTTCTCGGCCAGACGCAGCTCCAACTGCGCCACCTCGCCCAGGGCGGGGACCCGGGTGGTAACACCCAGCACGTCGGCATGGAGCCCGGCACACAGCGCGCCGCAGCAGACTACCACCACGATAGCTCCCTTCCAGCTGCCCCGAAAGACCCGCAGGGTCTTTTTCAGCAGCATGGCAGCGGCATAGTAGCCGATGAGCCCGCCCACGGACAGGCACACCGCCATGGGCACAGCCTCGTAGAACGTGCCGTACTGGAGCCCTCTCCAGATCAGCTCATAGAGGATCACACCGCCCCCCAGGGCTGCCAGCGCCGTCACCACGCACTGGAACACCGGCCGCAGCCAGCCGGCCGCCATGACGTCGCCGGCGCGCTCGCTGCCGCGGCGGCGGTAGAGGAGATATGCCAGGATCAGCAGCACCACGCCCGCTAGGGCATAGAACCCCACCAGACGGCCGTTTTCCAAAACCACGTCCACCAGTTCCCGGGAGGTGTAGGGATCCCCGGCCGCCGGCGTGATCACCACATCCTCCCGGATGTAGTTGACACCCACGTTCCGCAGCAGATACACCGTGGGAGAGAGGCACTCCAGCACGCCGGCGTAGACGTCCTCCACACCCACGAAAAAGCCCGTGGCGATGCTGGAGACCAGATAGTCCAGCAGCACCTCCAGGAAATGCAGCAGGAAGTAGATGGCCGGCAAGGCCAGGAGATTGCCGGTTAGGAACGCGGCAAAGGTGGCGCTGGCAAAGTAGAAAAGGCAGTTGCCCAGCACCAGCAGCACCGTCACCGCCAGGCTCCCCGCGTCAAAGGCCCCCACGGCCAGTGACACCGCCACGCATGCCGCTCCCGTCACCGCGAAGGGGATCAGCATCATGGCAAGGCCTGAGAGGAAATTGGTCAGGAAGATCCCCTCCCGCCGGATGGGCAGGGAGTGCATCATCCCCACACTGCGGGCGCTGTAAAGATAACTCCACACCGCCATGGCGCACAGCACCGCGTAGATCAGGCATAGGACCGGCGCCACCTGGCCGGCGATGGAATAGTAGCCGCCGGTGACGTCCAGCTTTGTGACCACATACTGGGGCTGCCGCAGGATCTGCAGCACCAGCGTCAGCGGGAACAGCACCCCGATGAAGGACGCCATGCCCCACAGCGGCCAGAACCGGCCGAGGTTCTTGCGAAACAGCGTGGCGTTAAAGCACGATATCCCGGACCGCATAATCCGCACCTCCCAATTCATAGATAAAGATCTCCTCCAGCGTCAGCGGCACCGCGTCCACCAGCAGAGGCTGGTAGGCCGCCAGCAGTTCCTCCGCCTCCTTTGCTCCCATGCGCATGATCAGCGTGTGGATGCGGCCGATCTTCGACGCGTGGAGCACCGGCAGGTCCGCCGGAACCTCCGTGACGCCGTCGGGAAACACCACCTGGAGCTTGACCATGTTGTCCTGGAGCTGGGCCAGGGACCGCTCCAGCAGCACCTTGCCGTGGTCCATGATACCCACGTGGTCGCACACGTCCTCCAGCTCCCGCAGGTTGTGGGAGCTCACCAGCACCGTGGTGCCCCGCTGGGCCACGTCTCCCAGCACCAGCGACCACACCTGCCGCCGCATCACCGGGTCCAGGCCGTCCACCGGCTCGTCCAGGACCAGGTACTCCGGCATGCAGCAAAGCGCCAGCCAGAAGGCCGCCTGCTTTTGCATGCCCTTGCTCAGCCGGCGGATGGGCCGCTTTTCCTCGATGCGGAACACGTCCTTGAGGGTCTCATACCGCTCCATGGAAAAGTTCGGATAAAATCCCCGGTAAAAGCGCATCATATCCCGGACGGAAGCCTGGGAGAAATAGTACCAGTCGTCCGGGATATCCGCCACCCGGGCCTTCAGGCCGGGATTTTCCCACACGTCCTCTCCGCCGATACGCACCGTGCCGGCATCCTGACGGAAAATGCCGGTGAGATGGCGGATCAGCGTGGATTTGCCCGCGCCGTTGGGGCCCACCAGACCGTACACGCTGCCCGCCGGCACTGTAAGCGTGGCGCCGGAGAGCGCCGCAAAGCCGTCAAACCGCTTCACCAGATCCCGTATCTCGATCATGCTTCGTCCTCCTCCTTCAAAAGCGCCTCCAGTTCCGTCTGGGTCACCCCCAGATACCGCAGCTCCGCCAGCATCTCCCGAGTCTTTTCCAGCAGTTCCTCCCGCCGGGCCGCATCCGCTCCCGTGTCTCCGGCGGCAAAGCTGCCCTTGCCCGGCACGGAATAGATGTATCCCTCGTTTTCCAGCTCGTTGTAGGCCCGCTGGATGGTGTTGGGGTTGATACTCAGCTGGGTAGCCAGCGCCCGCACTGACGGCAGCTTTTCGTCCGGAGCCATGGCCCCGGTGACGATCAGTCTCCGCAGACCGTCCTTGATCTGTTCGTAGATGGGTCGGGAGTCCCGGTAATTCAGACTGATCACATCCTCGCCTCCCTTTCCGGCCTCCATCTCCCGTGGCCGTTTTAACTGTACTAACTGTACTAGTACAGATAGCATAACACCCCCGCCCTCCCCTGTCAAGAGGTCCTTGGAAACTTTCCCCAAAGCGGCGAAAAAAGGCCATTTTTTCTCTTTACAACCGGAATCCCTTGTGATATAGTCATTTGGCACGTATTCGTGCATTTGCCCCAGGGCCTCGTCTCACGGAGATGCACCGCTCCTGACGCGCAGTCCTGCGGGGACTATTTATGAAAGGTGGAACTTAACCATGCTGCGCAAAGAACAGAAGACTGCCATCATCGACGCCAACCGCACTCACGAGACGGACACCGGCTCCCCCGAGGTCCAGATCGCCATTCTCACCGAGCGGATCAATCAGCTCACCGCTCACATGCAGGCCAACCCCCAGGACAAGCACTCCAACCGGGGCCTTTTGAAGATGGTCGGCAAGCGCCGCAGCCTGCTGGATTACCTGCAGAAGAAGGACATCGAGCGCTATCGCGCCCTGATCGCCAAGCTGGGCATCCGGAAGTAAGCTGAAAACAGGGTGGTGTAGACTCTCTGCACCACCCTTCTTTCACATTTTTCCCTCCGCGCCCACGAGAGCCCGTTTCGCATTTAGCAGTTGAAAATGCGCCTGAACAGATGGGCTTCGGGTCTGTTTTCAAGTGCTAAATGGCCCGGCTCTTGTGGGGAATCTCAAAAGAAAAGGAGCAATCCCATGTCAACCATCATCACCAAGAGACAGTTCCCCCACTACCACAAGTATGAGATGGATCTGGCCGGCCGCCCCCTGACCCTGGAGGTGGGCAAGCTGGCGGAGCTGGCCAACGCCGCCGTCATGGTGGGCTACGGCGACACCAGGGTCCTGGTGTGCGCCACCGCCGCCCCCCGTCCCCGGGACGGCATCGACTTCTTCCCCCTGTCCGTGGATTTTGAGGAGAAGCTCTACTCCGTGGGCCGCATCCCCGGCTCCTTCAACCGCCGGGAGGGCCGTCCCGGCGAGAAAGGCATCCTCACCAGCCGCGTCATCGACCGGCCCATCCGCCCCCTGTTCCCCTACGACTTCCGCAATGACGTGTCCATCATGGCCACCGTCATGAGCGTGGACCACGACTGCTCTCCCGAGATCGCCGCCCTCATCGGCACCTCTGCCGCCCTGGCCATCTCCGACATCCCCTGGAACGGCCCTGTGGGCGCCCTGAAGGTGGGCCTGGTGAACGGTGAGCTGGTGCTCAACCCCAACAGCGAGCAGCGCAAGGTCTCCGATCTGGACGTCACCGTGGTCTCCACCGGCGAGAAGGTGGTCATGATCGAGGCCGGCGCCAACGAGGTGGACAACGACACCATGTTCCGCGCCATCCAGCTGGCCCATGAGGAAAACCAGAAGCAGATCGCCCTGATCCGCCAGATGGTGGCCGAGGTGGGCAAGCCCAAGTTCGACTATCCCCACGCCGACTTCAACCAGGAGCTCTTCGACGACATCGTGGCCAACTTCATGGACGAGGCCAAGGCCGCCATGGACACCGACGACAAGAATGTCCGGGAGGCCCGCTGGAACGCCATGATCGAAAAGTGGCATGAGAAGTACCTGGAGCAGTACCCCGAGATGGACAAGTACCTCGAGGAGATCACCTACAAGTTCCAGAAGAAGATCGTCAAGGCCTGGCTGCTGGAGGGCCATCGCGTGGACGGCCGCGCCAAAAACGAGATCCGTCCTCTGTCCGCCGAGGTGGGCCTGCTGCCCCGCGCCCACGGCTCCGGCCTCTTCACCCGCGGCCAGACCCAGGTGCTGTCTGTGGCCACCCTGGACACCCTTTCCGCCAACCAGAAGCTGGATACCATCTGGGAGGAGACGGAGAAGCGGTATATGCACCACTACAACTTCCCCGGCTATTCCGTGGGCGAGGCCAAGCCCGCCCGCTCCCCCGGCCGGCGTGAGATCGGCCACGGCGCGCTGGCCGAGCGTGCCCTGCTGCCTGTGATCCCCTCTGTGGAGGAGTTCCCCTACGCCATCCGCGTGGTCAGCGAGGTGGTCTCCTCCAACGGCTCCACCTCCCAGGGCAGCGTCTGCGGCTCCACCCTGGCGCTGATGGACGCCGGCGTGCCCATCAAGGCCCCTGTGGCCGGCATCTCCTGCGGCCTGATCCAGGACGACGACGGCTCCTTCACCACCTTCATCGACATCCAGGGCGTGGAGGACTTCCACGGCGAGATGGACTTCAAGGTGGCCGGCACCAAGAAGGGCATCACCGCCATCCAGATGGACCTGAAGAATGACGGCCTCACTATGGCCATCATCCGGGAGGCCCTGGACACCACCTACGACGCCCGCTGCCAGATCCTGGACCAGATCATGCTGCCTGTGATCTCTGAGCCCCGCAAGGAGGTCTCCAAGTACGCCCCCAAGATGCTCACCATGCACATCGATCCCTCCAAGATCCGGGAGGTCATCGGCTCCGGCGGCAAGGTCATTCAGAAGATCGTGGCCGACACCGGCGCCAAGATCGACATCAACGACGACGGCTCCATCTTCATCGCCGGCGTGGACGCCGCCTCCTGCGACGCCGCCAAGAAGTGCATCGACGACATCGTGTTCGTTCCCGAGGTGGGTGCGCTGTACTACGGCCGCGTGGTGCGCCTGATGACCTTCGGCGCCTTCGTGGAGCTGGCTCCCGGCAAGGACGGCCTGGTGCACATCTCCAAGCTGGCCGACCACCGCATCGAGAAGGTGGAGGACGCCTGCAAGATCGGCGATATGATGTGGGTGAAGGTCACCGACATCGACGAAAAGGGCCGCGTGAACCTCTCTCACAAGGACGCCGTGAAGGAGATCAAGGCCAAGGAAGCCGCCGGCGAGCGGATCAAGTAAACTCCTCTGTAAATGACAAGCAGGCCGGACGCCGCAGCGTCCGGCCTGCTTTTTTACAGAAGAAGCATTATGCAGGGGTCGTCTCCGCCTCACCGGCAGGAAGGTTCTCCACCCGGTAGAGGAAGGTGGCGATCTGCCCCCGGGTGCAGATGGTATCCGGGCTGAAGGTGGTATCGCTGGTGCCCAAAGTCACGCCGTTTTCCACAGCCCAGGCCACCGCCTGCGCATAGGCGGCATCCGCGGCCACATCCGTAAAGGAGACAGCCTCCTTTGCCTCCGGCGCACCCACCGCTTTCCAGAGATAGGTCACTGCGTCCGCCCGGGTGCAGCCGGCATGGATATCGTCCACCTGCAGCAGGTCCTCTCCGATGGCCCAGCGGGTGACGTTCATGGTCTCCTGGCCCGCCTCACCGGTTGCATCCGGCTTGCCTTCCGCCCGCCACAGGAACGTCAAAATGTGCAGGTGGGAGCAGGTAGCCGCAGGCCGGAAGGTGCCGTCCGTATAGCCCTGGGTGATGCCCTTCTCCACGGCCCACAAAATGGCATCATAATAGGGAGAATCTTCCGCCACATCGGGGAAGGGATTTTCCGCGGCGGGGGCCGCCTCTTCCGGCTCTCCGGCAGGCAGCGCGTTGTAGACGGCGCCCTCAGCCACTACGACAGCCTCCTCCGCATCGGCAGCCAGCTTGCCGGTCTTGCCCGCAGAGGAATCCACGATGGTCAGCGTATAACCCTCCTGGACCTCAAAGACAGCACAGCCCGGCGCGCCGGTGAGGGTGTGGCCGTTGAGATCCACGGTGACGTTTTTCGCCGTGACGGTCATAGGCTCAGCAAACAGCCCGTCATAGTCACTGGTGCCGATGACCACGGCGGCAGTCAGCACCACGTCGGTGTCCAGCCGGGCGGTGACACTGTCCGCCTCCGTCTCAGACAGGATAGCGCCCAGCAGCGCCTCGTAGGTCTGCCCGTTCACCGTGATCTGCTGTTCCCCGGCGGCGGAGGCAGGCAGCGCCAGTCCCAGGCACAGGACCAGCGCCAGCAGCGTGGATACGAACCGTCTTTTCATGTTGCATTTCTCCTTTGCAGACAAATTTGACCACCGCCGGCACACCGGCGGACATGTCCCGCTTCATGCCGCAGACTTGCAAACAAATCCGCTTCCCTCTATAATTGGTTCCGGTAACCTTCCCCGGAATGAGAAATGTGTGCAAAAAGCATATCAAATCTTTTGAATTTTTGCAAGAACCATCCCCATGCATGTTCAGAAAGGAGCCGCTATGACCATCCGCCCCTGCCGTCCGGACGACCTGCCCGCGATCCTGGCGCTTTTTCATGACACGGTCCACACCGCCTGCGCCGCCGACTATGCCCCCGATCAGCTCTCCGCCTGGGCGCCCGAAACACCGGACACCGCCGCCTGGGCAGAAAAGCTCCGGCGGGAGACGGTGCTCGCAGCGGAGGAAAACGGCATATTGCTGGGGTTCGGCAGCCTGGACGGAGAATTGCTGGATCTGCTCTACGTCCACCCGGACCATCAGCGCCGGGGCGTGGGATCGACGCTGTGCCTCTTCCTGGAGCGGGCGTGCCTGGGGCCGCGGATCAGCGTCCACGCCTCCCGCACCGCCCGCCCCTTCTTCGAAGCCCGGGGCTACCGGCTCCGCCGGGCCCAGACGGTGGTCCGCCGGGGCGTGGCCCTGGAAAATTTCGTCATGGAACTGGAGGTCGTATAACATGGACGTCATCGCCGCCATTGCCGCCGGAGGGTCCGCCCCCGGCGCCATCGGCATCGTGCGGGTGTCGGGCGAAGGGTGCTTCGGCCTGTGCGAGGCCGTGTTTCAGGCCGGAAACGGCACCGCCTTCGCCGCCCAGGAGCCCCGGAAGATGATCTGCGGGCGGATGCTGGACGCCCGGGGCCGGGTCATCGACCAGGGCCTTGCCGTCCGCTTCCCCGGCCCCCACAGCTATACCGGCGAGGACTGCGCTGAGTTCCACTGCCACGGCTCCCCCGTGGTACTGCGGGAGCTGCTCGCCGCCCTCTTTGCCGCCGGGGCCCGGCAGGCAGGTCCCGGAGAATTCACCCAGCGTGCCTTCCTCAACGGCCGGATGGACCTCACGGAGGCGGAGGCCGTCATCGATCTCATTGACGCCGAGACCGCTGCCGCCGCCCGGAATGCCGCGGCCCAGCTCTCCGGCGGGCTGCGGCGGATGCTGGAACCCATTCAGGACGCCCTGCTGGAGATCACCTCCCGATTTTACGCCGTGGTGGACTATCCGGACGAGGACATTCCCGATGTGGACGCTCTCCAGATCCGCACCGCCCTGGACGACGCCGCAGGGCGGCTGGATCGCCTGCTGGCCACCTGCCGCCGGGGCCGGGTGCTGAAAAACGGCGTCCGCACCGCCATCGTAGGCCGCCCCAACGCGGGGAAATCCTCCCTGCTCAACGCCCTGGCCGGGTACGAGCGCGCCATCGTCACCAATATCCCCGGCACTACCCGGGACACAGTGGAGGAATCCGTTTTCTGCGGCGGCGTGCTGCTGCGGCTCATCGACACCGCCGGCATTCGGGAAAGCACCGACGCGGTGGAGCGCCTGGGGGTGGAGCGGTCCCGGCGGGCGCTGGACGAGGCCGAGCTGGTGCTGGCGGTGCTGGACGGCTCCATCCCCGTCACGGCGGAGGACCGGGAGGTGCTGGATCTGGTCCGGAAGAGCGAAAAGCCCTTTATCGTGATCCTTTCCAAGCTGGACCTGGGCACAGTGCCTTACGTCTGTCTGGATGGCCCCGGCGGCCGCCCTGCAGCCGCCATCCGTCTCTCCGCCCGGACCGGAGAGGGGATCTCCGTTCTAGAGGACACCGTGGCCGCCCTCTTCCCCGCCGGGGACGGCGGCGACGCCGGCGCCCTCCTCACCGACGCCCGGCAGGAAGAGGCCGCCGGACGGGCCAGAGCCGCCGTGGGCCGGGCTGCAGAGGCTCTGGACGCCGGCCTCACCCCCGACGCCATCCTCACCGACGCGGAAGAGGCCCTGGAGGCTCTGGGAGAGCTGACAGGCCGCACCGCCCGGGACGAGATCGTGTCCCGGATCTTCTCGCGGTTCTGCGTGGGAAAGTGAAATACCGTTTTCAACGCCGCAAAATCCGGTTTACAAAATCACATGATGGTGCTACACTCCCTATTGATAAGATCTTTCTTTCCCGGAAAAGGAGGCTGATGACATGCAGGATCTGGACGCCACACGCCAGCGGCTGAAGGAACAGCGGCCCGTTCCCTGGGACCAGCTGCCGGACTTTGCGCTGTATATGGACCAGGTGCTCTCCTATATGGACCGGCAGGTACTGCGTTTTGACGAAGAGGACACCCTTACCGCCGCCATGGTGAACAACTACACGAAAAACGGTCTGGTGCCCCGGGCCGAGGGCAAAAAATATGGCCGGGAGCATCTGGCCTATCTCACGGCCATCTGCATTTTGAAGCGGGTGATGTCCGCCCGGGACATGGACATGCTGATCCACGAGGAGCTGCAGGGGGACCGCACCGTGGAGGACGGCTACGCCGCCTTCTGCGCCAGCCTGGACAAGGCCCTGAACCTGGCTGCCGCCGAGATGGACCAGCGGCCGGAAAGCGACACCCTGGCCGACGCTGCCATCCATTTCGCCCTCCTCAGCTATGCCGCAGGGCTGGCCAGCAGCCGGTATGTGGCGCTGCTGCGCCAAGAGCAGGCAGAGGCCGAGCCGCCCCGGAGCAGCAAAGCGCGGAATAAAAAAGAAAAGGAGCGGGATTGAACCATGCGGGATTATATCATCATGACCGACAGCTGCTGCGACCTCACTGCGGAGCTGGCGGCGGAGCTGGAAGTGGATGTGCTGCCTCTGAGCCTGTCCCTCTCCGGGCGGACCTACTGGAACTATCTGGACGGACGGGACATCCCCTTCGGGGAATTTTATGCCCGTATCCGGGCCGGTGAAACTGCTACCACCGCCGCCGTGGGGGTGGGCACCTTTGAAGACCGGATGCGCTCCCACCTTTCTCGGGGACGGGATATCGTGTGCATCGCCTTCTCCTCCGCCCTCTCCACCACCTATCAGTCCGCCTGCATCGCGGCCCAGACCATGGCGGAGGAATTTCCGGAGGGCAAGGTGTACGTGGTGGACTCCAAGTGCGCCTCTCTGGGCCAGGGCCTGCTGGTGTACCTCTGCGCGCAGCGCAAGCAGGCGGGCGCCACGGCGGAGGAGCTGGCCGCCTATGCCCAGGAGACACTGGGCCGCGTGTGCCACTGGTTCACCGTCAACGACCTGAACCATCTGCACCGGGGCGGCCGGGTCAGCGCTGCCGCGGCGCTGTTCGGCACCATGCTCTCCATCAAGCCGGTGCTCCATGTGGACGACGCCGGACGGCTGATCCCCATGTCCAAGGCCCGGGGCCGGAAGGCCTCCCTGCTGGCTCTGGTGGATCACATGGCCCAGACGGCTGTGGATCCAGCTGCGCAGACCGTGTTCATCAGCCACGGCGACTGCCTGGCTGACGCCCAGTTCGTGGCGGATGCCGTCCGGGAGCGCCTGGGCGTGCAGGACATCCGCATCAACTATGTGGGCCCCGTCATCGGCAATCACTCCGGTCCCGGCACTGTGGCGCTGTTTTTCCTGGGAAAGGAGCGATAACGGATGGAATGGCTGGAACTGCACATCGACACCACCCATGCCGGGCTGGACACCGTGGAGGCCACCCTCTCCGCCCTGGGCATCGACGGTGTGGTGATCGACGACGAGACGGAATTTCAGGACTTTTTGGCAGAGAACCGCCAGTACTGGGACTATGTGGACGAAGACCTCTCCGCCGCCATGGCGGGCAAGTCCCGCATCACCTTCTACCTCCCCGCCGACGAAACAGGCTTTTCTCAGCTGGGGCAGGTGCGCCTGGCCCTGGAGCGGCTCAAGGCAGAGCGGACGGACTGCGGCGCACTGCTTTTGACCATGGACAGCCTGCAGGAGGCCGATTGGGCCAACAACTGGAAACAGTACTACAAGCCCATGAATATCGGTGAGCGCCTGGTGGTGGTGCCCCAGTGGGAGACGCCGCCGGAAAACGGTCGGGTGCCGCTGATCCTGGACCCGGGCCTCACCTTCGGCACCGGCAGCCACGCCACCACCCAGCTGTGTCTGCAGGGTCTGGAGCAGGCCGTCTGCGGCGGTGAGCGGGTGCTGGACCTGGGCTGCGGCAGCGGCATCCTCTCCATCGCGGCGCTGAAGCTGGGCGCCGCCTCCGCCCTGGCAGTGGACATCGATGACAAGTGCCTGGACGTGGCCTACGAGAACGCCGCCCTCAACGGCATCGGCCATGACACCTACACCGTGCTGGCCGGAGACATCCTCTCCGATGAGGCGCTCCGCAGCCGCATCGGCGGCGGGTATCAGGTGGTGCTGGCCAACATCGTGGCCGACGTCATCATCGCCCTGGCGCCCCGGGTCCGGGGCCTGCTGGCCCCCGGCGGGCAATTCCTCTGCTCCGGCATCATCGACGACCGGTCCGAGGAGGTGGCCCAAGCCCTGCGCCAGGCGGGCCTGGAGATCCTGGACACCCGCAGCGCCTCCGGCTGGTTCGCCTACACCTGCCGGTGATCTTCCTTCCGCCCCCAAGCCCCTGTCCGCGCTGCGGACAGGGGCTTTTTGCGTTTTCATCGACAGATTCCATCCGACTTTTCCGCCGCCGCGCTGTAAAATAACGGAAACGACGAAAGGAGGAGATGCCATGGACGTGCAGCAGGACCGTCCCGTACTGCGCCTGCCGGTATCCCAGATCCGGCCCAACCCCCGCCAGCCCCGGCGGCTGTTCGACGAGCGGGGACTACGGGAGCTGGCAGCCTCCATCCGCCGCCACGGCATCCTCCAGCCCCTGACTGTGCGCCGCGTGGGAGACGGCTGGGAGCTCATTGCCGGGGAGCGGCGGCTGCGGGCAGCCAAAATGGCGGGACTGGAGACGGTGCCGTGCATCGAGTCCTCTGCCGACGAGGAGGAGTCCGCCCTGCTGGCGCTGGTGGAAAACCTTCAGCGCCGGGACCTGCACTATTTTGAGGAAGCCGCCGCCATCGCCAAATTTCTCTCCGCCAGCCGCCGCACACAGGAGGAGACCGCTGCCCTGCTGGGCCGGTCTCCCTCCGCACTGGCCAACAAGCTGCGGCTGCTCCGGCTCTCGCCTGCCTGCCGGACGGCGCTGATGGAGCACGGGCTCTCCGAACGCCACGCCCGGTGCCTGCTGCGTCTGGAGGACGAGGAGGAACGGCGCCTGGCTCTGGACCACATGATCCGCCAAAAACTCAACGTAGCCCAGGCGGAGCAGTATGTGGAACGGCGCCTGGCTGCCCTCCAGTCCACGCCCCCTGCCCGGCGGCGGACCTTCATCCTCAAGGACGTGCGGCTTTTTCTCAACAGTCTGGACCGGGGGCTGCGCCTGATCCGGGAGGCGGGTGTGGACGCCCAGAGCGGCCGGGAGGAGACGGAGGATGCCATCGTCCTCACCATCCGCATTCCCAAGCAACGCAGCGGTTCTCCGGGAAAATAGGGAGGCGTTGTTACTGTATTGTAATCTCTTTTTTTTAAAAACCATGATAGAATGAAGGCGACCATACTGGCGGCCCTGCTGCCGTCTTTTGGAATACACAACCAGGAGGCCTTCATGGAACAGCGTACCGACCTGACCACGCATCCGGAGGCTGCCGAGGCGAAAAAAGGCGTCAAAAAGCCACTCGTCATTCTGGTGGTCCTCCTTATTCTGCTGGCGGCTGCCTACGGCGGATTGTGCGCCTGGGCCCTCCACAGCGCCGCCCTCTGGCGGAACACCTACATTCTGGGCGTAAATGTGGGCGGCATGGACCCGGTTGAAGCTGCTGCAGCTGTTTCCGCCGCCCTGCCGGAGATGGAGATCCAGCTTTACCTCTATCCGCAGGACGGCGCACTGCCGGATCGGCAGTCCCAGTCCTCCGACGCCGTCATCCCGCTCTCTGACCTTGGCGCCCAAATAGACGAGGCCGCTCTGGTACAGGGCGCCGACCGTGCCCAGCGCAGCGGCTCCGTCCTGACTGCCGGATGGCGGTATCTCACCGGCGGAAGCCTGTCCTATGCCGGCAGCGGAGAGATCGCCGTTTCCTCTGCAGCGGCATATGCCGCTGCCACTACCACTGCCGCCGCCCTTTCCTGGGATCCTCAGGACACGACCTATCAGGTGACGGAGGATTCTCTGGAGATCACCTTGGCCAAGGACGGCCGCACCGTGGACGCGGAAAACCTGGCCCAGCAGCTGGAAGCGGGCGACTGGATCTGTGACTTGGCTCTGTCCGTCCCCTATGCCGCGCCCCCTGCCAAGACCCTTACCGCTCAGGAGATCCACGACGATACCTGCGGGGTGGTGAAAAACGCGGGATATGATGCCGCCACCGGCACCATCATCCCCGAGCAGATCGGCGCGGAGTTTGACGTCTCCGCCGCTCAGTCCGCCATGGACGCGGCGCAGCCCGGGGAAACCGTCTCCCTTCACGCGGACGTGGAGCTGCCCACCGTCACTGCGGCAGAGCTGGAACAGGTGCTGTTTCGGGATGTGCTGGGCGAGTGCCGCACCCACGTCTCCGGTACCTCCGCCCGGATCTCCAACGTGAAGCTGGCCGCAGCGGCCTTCAACGGCACCGTCCTCAATAGCGGAGACGTCTTTTCCTACAACGGCACCGTGGGCGAACGCACCGCGGCCAAGGGCTACAAGGCGGCCCCCGCCTACGTCCAGGGCGAGACTGTGGACGAGATCGGCGGCGGCGTATGTCAGCCCTCCTCCACACTGTATCTGGCCTGCCTGCGGGCCAATCTGGAGATCACCGAGCGCTACGCCCACCGCTATGTCCCCGCCTACATCCCCTGGGGCATGGACGCCACCGTATCCTGGGGCGGTCCCGACTACAAATTTACCAACAACACGGACTATCCCATCAAGATTGTGACGGAGTATTCCGGCGGTTATCTCACGGTGAAGCTCCTGGGCACCAACGCCGACGGCATCACCGCCAAGATCACCAACGAGACCCTTTCCACCACCCCCTGGACCACGGTCTATGAGGACGACCCCACGCTCCCCGCCGGCACAGAGACCGTCAAGACCACGCCCTATACCGGCTACAAGGTCCGTACTTACCGCAATCTCTACGACGCCGACGGCAACCTGATCTCCAGCACCTATGAAGCTACCAGCGACTACAAGGTCCGCAACAAGGTGGTCCTTCGGGGCCCGGAGCTGCCCGAGACACCGGATGTCCCCGCCGTGAACCCCGACACGTATCCCGGCACCGGAGAAGGCGGGGCCGGTCCCTCTCAGGGGACGGGCACCCCCTCGGAAACGCCCTCCGGGACCACACCGGAGACCGGCTCCAACACCTCGACGGACACCGGCTCTGAACCGGCACCGGATCCCGGGAGCTCGGAAGAGCCGCCGCCGGTGATCGTGGTAACTCCGGAAACGGATCCCATCTGATTTCTAATCTGTTAAAAAGACGCCCCGGCACGACCGGGACGTCTTTTTTTGACGTTTTTCTCCGCATCATGCCATAAAACGCCGCCGTTCCACCCATACTAAAGCAGATTCCGACACGGCGCGGCAGGAGGCGGATATTGTGGGCAGAAAAAATTGGTGGATCCCGGCGGCGGTACTGGCGGCAGGCATTGTCTTTGTATGGCCCCGGCGGCATCTCCTCACGGCGGAGAGCATCGCCGCCCTCTCTCCCCGGCAGACCGCTGCAGCAGCCGCTTTTCTGCTGGTACTGTATGCCGTCAAGGGCTTTTCCGTAGTAGTGCCGCTGTCGGCACTGGAGGCGGCGGGCGGTCTGGTATTCCCCCTGCCCCTGGCCCTGGCCGTCAACGCTGCCGGGGTGGCCATGGCCCAGGCGGGTCCGTATCTCCTGGGGCGGCGGAACCGGGAGGATCCCGCGGCCCTGCGCCGCCGCTGGCCCCGGCTGTGGACCCTGCTGGCTCCCGGCGGACATCCGGACAGGGGCGTTTTTTTGCTGCGGCTGGCCGGGGCCCCTCCGGGAGATGTGGTAAGTTTCCTGCTGGGCACCGCCGGCGTGCCCTGGCGGGCCTATCTGGCTCCGGGCCTTCTGGGAAGCCTGCCCCGGATCGCGGCAGCCACGCTGCTGGGCAGCGCGCTGTGGGAGGCCGGCAGCCCCCGCTTCTGGCTGTCGCTGGCGGCGGGAGGCGCCTGCACGCTGCTGTCCTTGCTGCTGTGGCGCCGTCTGCGCATGAAAGAGGGACCGCCCTAGCAGGGCGGTCCCCGATTTTCCGCCGCTCAGCGGCGGCGCTTTTTCAGCTTTCGGATGTCCTCCCCCACAAAGGGCAGGATCTGATACTCCCCCTCTACCCGGGAGGCGATCTGGGGGGAATAGCGCCGCCCCAGCTCCGTGGGCGAGAGGTTCGTGTTCAGGATGGTGGACCGCTTTTCCATGAGCCGGGTGTTGAGGATCTGATAGAGGGCGCTCTGGACGAAAGCCGTGGTCATCTCCGTGCCCAGGTCGTCCAGAATCAGCAGGTCGCACCCCAGCACCCGCTCCACGGCGGAGTCCGCCTCCTGCTCCTCCCGGCCGAACTTCTGATCCTCGAACTGCTGGAACACATGGGCTGCGGTGTCGTACACCACGGAATAGCCCTGGCCGCTGACCTCCCGGGCGATGGCGGCGGACAGATGGGTCTTGCCCAGGCCCGGCGCACCGAACAGCAGCAGGTTTCCCGGCCTGCGGCCGAAGCGGTGAGCGTACTCCGCGCACACGTCGTATACCGTTTTCATGGTCTCCTGGGGGGAGCAGCCCCGCTCCGGGTCCACCTGGTCGCTGTACCACTCCAGGCTGAAGCTATCGAAGCTCTGGCCCCCCAGGTCCAGCATCCGGCTCAGCTCCCGCTGCTGCTCCCGGGTGTAGTATTCCCGCAGGCAGCGGCACACCCGACCGCCGCAATAGCCCGTGTCTCCGCACAGCGGGCAGGCCGGGCGCTCCTCCAGAGCATCCTCCGGAAGACCCAGCTCTGCCAGCAGCGCGGCCTTTTCCGCCTGGAGCCGGAGGTTCTCCTCCCGCAGCCGCTCCACCGCCGGTCCGGGATCCGTCCCCCGGCGCAGGGCATCGGAGAGGATGCGGCTCATGGTGGAGCCCAGCCGGGCCTCTACCTCCCGCAGCCGGGGCTGGCGGCGGAAAAGCTCCTCCCGGCGGCGCTCCAGCGCCTCCCGGCGATGCTGCCGGTCCTCCTCAAACCGCCGCAGCGCCTGACGCATCACCTTGCCGTCATACGCCATGATCAGACCCCCTCTCCCTGCGCAGCTCCTGCACGTACTTCCAGACCTCGTCCCCGCCAGTATCGGACGGCTCCGCCTTCCTGGGCGCCGGACGGTCCTGGCTCTGGACCTCCTCCGGCGTATGTAAGCCCGCCTCATGCCACTTTTTCAGGATCCCGTTGCAGTACGGCCACTTCAGCTCATGGCAGCGCAGCACCGTCTTGTCGCAGGCCAGGGCCACCGTCTCCGGGGGAAAGCCCCACTCCTGCCAGGCGGTGAGATACCGCTCCTCCGAGGCCACCGGGGGCCGGTCTCCCAGACCCAGGGCCCGCATGTACTGGGGCAGGACCTCCTGGCGCAGGGCATACTGGCGCAGGTATTCCGCCGCCCGGGCCTGGGTGTCGATGCCCCGACGGGCCCAGGCGTAGCCCTCCTTCTCGATCTGCCGCAGGGTAGGCCGGCGGCCCGGGCCGTACCGCCGGGTCACCCGCTCTGTGCAGTGGCACACCAATAAATAGACCACATCAGCGGGCAGGCCCAGAAAGTCCAGCAGGCCCAGCAGCACCCCCAGGTCCGGGGTGGTGAGCTTCTTGCCCAGCTTCCGCTCCACCTCCGCCGTCAGGTTCCGGAACGCTCCGCTCTCCTCCAGCCGCTGGACGATGTCCCCCCGTTGATAGGCCGGAGGCTCGTCCGCCGGGTCCAAAACGGTCTGGGCTGCCGCAGGCACTACCAATCCCAGCTCCCGCAGTACCTGCTCGGCCTCCTCGATGCGTCTGCGATCCCACCGCAGCTCCCCCGCCAGGGCCCGGGGCTGCACAGTCCCCCGGCGGCGCAGCAGCGCCAGATACAAAAGCGCCGCGTCTCCGCTGCCTCGCTCCAGCAGGCGGCGCACCGCCTGGGCTGTCAGTGTGACGCTCTCATCGCCTGTATCCACCAAGATCCCGGCCATTCCCAGACCCCCTTTCCCGAATTTTCCGTTCTTGTATTCTACACGAAAAATCCCCCCGGGGCAACCCCCCACCGCAGGCGCCGTATTTGTGAATTTTTTGCAATTCTCCCGCTTTTCCGCTTTCCACAGGCCCGCTTCGTATGGTATACTGTATTCTGTAATATTGTGCGGCCCGGACAGCGGTGCCGTGACGTGAACATACAGAGGAGGAATCTGGCATGGCAAACCGGGTGGTCGTCAGTATCTGCGGAGTGGAATACACATTTGTGGCGGAGGAATCCGCTTCCTATATGCAGAAGGTGGGCTCCTACGTCAGTGAGAAGATGGACGAAGTCCTCACCTCCGCCAAGGTGGGGCGCACCGACGCCGCCGTCCTCACCGCCGCCAACATCGCCGACGAGCTGTTCAAGGCCCAGGCTGCCGCGGAACAGCTGCGCAGCCAGATCAAGGGCTATCTGGACGAGGCCGGGAAGGCCCAGGCCGAGGCCAGCGAGCTCAAGCGGGAGATTTTCCGCCTCCAGCAGCGGCTGGAGCGCCAGAACAACGGATGAGGCCGGAGCTGCTGGCCCCCGCCGGGTCTCCGGAATCCCTGCGGGCCGCCGTGCAGAGCGGCGCCGGGGCGGTGTATCTGGGCTGGGGGACCTTCAACGCCCGCCAGAGCGCCAAGAACTTCTCTGACGAGGAGTTTGCCGACGCCCTGGTCTACTGCCATCAGCGGGGCGTGCGGGTGTTTCTGACTCTGAACACCCTTTTGACAGACCGGGAGCTGCCCCAGGCCCTGGACACCGCCCGGACGGCCTGCCGTCTGGGGGTGGATGCCGTGCTAGTGCAGGACTGGGGCCTTCTGCGCCTGCTGCGCGCCGCGCTGCCGGACCTGCCCGTCCACGCCAGCACCCAGATGAGCATCTTTACCTCCGGCGCTGCGGCGGAGGCCGCCGCCGATGGATGCGAGCGGGTGGTGCTGGCCCGGGAATGCTCCGCGGAGGATACTGCCGCCGTGTGCCGAAACGTTTCTGCCGAGGTGGAGGTGTTCGGCCACGGCGCCCTTTGCATGTGCTACTCCGGCCAGTGCGCCATGAGTGCCCTCATCGGCGGCCGGTCCGGCAACCGGGGCCGCTGCGCCCAACCCTGCCGCCTGCCCTACGGCATCGACATCCCCGCCGGGAAGGCCCGGCCCCTGAGTCTGAAGGACAGCTGTCTGGCCGATGACCTGGAAGAAATGGCAGACATGGGCGTTTCCTGCGTGAAGCTGGAGGGCCGTATGAAGCGGGCGGAGTATGTGGCCGTGGTCACGGGCATCTATGCCCGGCTCCTGGAAGAGGGCCGGGGCCCTACGGCAGAGGAGCAGGCCCAGCTGGAGCAGGCTTTCTCCCGTTCCGGCTTTACCGATGACTACTGGCGGGGCCGCCACGGCCCCAAGATGTTCGGCAGCCGTCCGGAAAACGTTCCAGAGCCTGCGGAGCTCTTTGCCGCCGCCCGGGCCGTCTACGAAAGGGACAACGCCCGGCTGGTGGATGTAGACTTCGTCTGCGCCGTCCGCGCCGGTGTCCCCTGCACCCTCACCGCCCGGGACCGGGACGGCCATGCCGTCACCGTGGCGGGGCCGGTGCCGGAGGCCGCCCGGACAAAAGCCCTCACTGCGGACGAGCTGCGCACCCGGCTGGAAAAGACCGGCGGCACCGGCTACCGCTGCGCCTCTGCTCAGGTGGAGGTGGACAGCGGTCTGTCCCTGCCTGCCAGCGCCGTCAACGCGCTGCGCCGGGACGCTCTGGCCGCCCTCACGGAGGCCCGCACCGCGCCGCCGGTGCGGCGGGAACTGCCGCCGCCTCCCCTTCCGGAGGCGGACTGTGCCGCATCCGTGCCGGACTTCACCGTGTCTTTGACCAGCCGCGCCCAGCTCACCGGCGCGCTGCTGGACCTTGCCCCCGCCCGGATCTCCCTGCCCCTGGAGGAGCTCTCCCGCCTCTCCGCCCTGCCGGAGTCCGGCGCCCGCTGGGCCGCCGTGCTGCCCAGAGTGTGGCGGGACCGGGACGAGCCCCAACTGCATACCTGGCTGGATCATGCCCGGGATCTGGGGGTCCGGGCCGTGCTGGCGGGGAACCTGGGGCACCTTCCCCTGGTCCGGGATTCCGGACTGGAGATCTGGGGCGACTACGGCCTCAACGTATTCAACGCCCAGGCCCTGGCATATCTCCGGGAGAAGGGCCTTTCCTCGGGCTGCCTCTCCTTTGAGCTGCGGTTTTCCCAGATCCGGGACATGGACAAGGTGCTGCCCGCGGAGGCCATCGTCTACGGCCGGCTGCCGCTGATGATCACAGAGAACTGCCTAGTGCAGAACCACACCGGCTGCCGCCTGGATCGGGGCGGCCCCGCCGTCCCAGACGGCGCCCCCTGCCGCAGTTCCCATGAACTGCGGGATCGCACCGGCGCTGCCTTCCCCCTGCTAGGGGCCTACGGCCACCGGACGGAGATCCAGAACAGCCGCCCGCTGTATCTGGCCGACCGGCCTGCCTGGCGTCAGCTGGGACTGGCCTTCGCCCGGCTGCGCTTCACCACCGAATCTCCGGCGGAGTGCGTCCGGATCTTCCGGGCCTACCGGGAGGGCCTGCCCCCCGATTTTCCCTTCACCCGGGGACTTTATGAGCGGGGCGTGCAGTAAATTTTGATTGCAATCTGTATTATATTTGGTATATGATACGAGATATTATCATTTTTTGGAGTATCGCATGGAAGAGATCAAGGAAATTCAGGTAAAATATCTGGCGGAGGGGCTGGAGCCCCTTTGCTATGTGGGCGGGAAATCTGACTGGATCGACCTGCGGGCCGCGGAGACCGTGAAGCTGAAGGCCGGGGAATTCCGGCTGATCCCCCTGGGGGTGGCCATGGCCCTGCCGGAGGGGTATGAGGCCCATATCGTGCCCCGCAGCTCCACCTTCCGCAATTACGGCATCCTGCAGACCAACTCCATGGGCGTGGTGGATGGATCCTACCGAGGCGACGGCGATGAGTGGAAGATGCCCGCCTACGCCACCCGGGACGTGACCATCGAGAAAAACGCCCGGATCTGCCAGTTCCGCATCGTGCGCAACCAGCCCCAGCTGTGCTTCGTCCCGGTGGAACATCTGGACAGTCCCGACCGGGGGGGCTTTGGCTCCACGGGAAAGTGAGGCGCGCCGTGGCCAAGATCGTACTGGCCTCCGGCTCTCCCCGCCGCCGGGAGCTGCTGGAGCGCATCGGCATCCGGGACTTCGATATCCGGGTGCCGGAGACGGAGGAGACGTGTCCGGAGGGCCTCTCCCCTCAGGAGACGGTGGCATACATCTCCCGGGAAAAGGCGGAGGCCGCCGCGGCGCTGTGCGCCCCGGATGAGATCGTCATCACCGCCGACACCATGGTGTTCCTGGACGGACGCCGCCTGGGCAAGCCTGCCGACGAAGCGGAGGCCCTGGCCATGCTGACGGCTCTTCAGGGCCGCCATCACACCGTGTGCACCGGCGTCACCGTCCAGCAGGGCGGCCGCGCCGTCACGGAGAGCGAGACCACAGAGGTCTATTTCCGGCCCGCCTCCCAGGCGGAGCTCCTGGCCTACATCCGCACCGGCGAGCCCATGGACAAGGCCGGGGCGTACGGCATCCAGGAAAAGGGCGCGCTGCTGGTGGAGGGCATCCGCGGCGACTATTTTAATGTGATGGGCCTGCCGGTGCTGCGCCTGAGCCGGATACTGGCCCGCTTCGGCGTGGTCCTCCTGGGGGAGGACGAGGAGGAGCAGACTTGAAGGACTTCCTGAAACATCACGGATTATGGGTGCTCTTTGCCGCGGCGGTGATCGCCGTGGCTCTGGCCGCCATGTCACTTCTCAGCAACACCTCCTCCCCTCTGGTCAACGTCGCCAACGTGCTGGCCTCTCCCTTCCGCTCGGCCTACACCGCCGTGGCCACCTGGTTCAACGACAAGCAGAACTATTATAAAGACACCACCGCTCTGGAAGAGGAAAATGCCGCCCTCCGCCGCCGCATTGCGGAGATGGAGGAGGAGGTCCGGCAGGCGGAGTCCGACCGGGCGGAGAACGCCCGGCTGCGGGAGCTGCTGAATCTCACTGAGCAGCGCCGGGAATTTACCTATGAGACCGCCTATATCACCGAGCATGCCGTCACCAATTGGACCTCCTCCCTGACGCTGAACAAGGGCACTGCCCGCGGCATCGCTGTGGGTGACTGTGTGGTGGACGAGACCCACGCCCTGGTGGGGGTAGTCAGCGCGGCAGGCACCAACTGGTGCACGGTGCTGACCATCGTGGATACCGATACCTCCTTGGGCGCCCAGATATTCCGCACCAAAGACCTGGGGCTGGCCCAGGGAGACTTCTCGTTGATGGAGGAGGAGCGTCTTCGGCTGGACTACCTGCCTGCGGACTGCCAGCTGCTGGCGGGCGATCTGGTGGAGACCTCGGGCCTGGGCGGCTTCTATCCCTCGGGACTGGTGATCGGATCGGTGGAGTCCGTACAGATGGACGACTCCGGCGCCGCCTCTTACGCCATTCTGGCACCTCAGGTGGATTTTGATGAACTGACGGAGGTCTTTGTCATCAAGGACTTTGACATCGTGACGTAAGGAGGCGCCGCCGTGCTGGCCAGAAACGAGACGATCTTCAAATGGGCGCTGTATGCCGGGGCGGCTTTTGTCTGTCTTTTGATCCAGTGGGCGGTGCTGCAGCGGTTTACTGTCTGGGGCGTGATCCCCTTTCTTTACCCCGCTGTGGCGGTAGTGCCCGCCATATTTGAAGGCCCTGCCGCCGGGTCCGCCTTCGCTCTTGGTGTAGGCGTGGTGTGCGATCTGATCCTGCCGGGCAGCGACTGCTTCTATACCCTGGTCTTTCCGCTGGCGGGGCTGTGCGCGGGGCTGTTGTCCCGGGGCGTGCTGCGCAGCGGCGTGCTGTGTGCTCTGGTATCCACTGCCGCCGCTTTTGCACTGACCGGCTTCGGCGGCTGTCTGGTCCTGTGGCTCCACAGCCAGAGCGCCTGGCAGACCGGCGCATACCTCACACTGCGGGAATTCTGCGTCACCGCACCGCCCGCCCTGCTGCTCTCTCCCCTGTTCCGGGCCGTATACCAGCGGACCCACCGGGATGAGCGGGCTGCTGAACAAAGGAGATTCTATGGACCGTAAAGAACACCGCCTGCTCCGGCTGGGAATTTTAGGCGGATTTCTCGTCGTTGTGCTGATTTTATACTTGGGGGTCTTGTACGATACCCAGGTCAACGATTATAATAAATATTTGGCTCAGTCCATCCGCTCCATCGCCCGGGAGGAAAAAGTGGAGGCCTCCCGGGGCATCATCACCGACCGCAGCGGCCGGCCTATGGTGTCCAACCGCTCCACCTACAGCCTGACCTTCGATGCCAGCCTCCTGCAGAAAGGCGACGACGAAAACGAGGCGATCCTGCGGCTGATCCGGCTGTGCCAGGCCCAGGGCGTGGCCTGGGTGGACAACCTGCCCATCACTGCCATCCAGCCCTTTGCCTATACGGTGGATCAACTTTCCTCCATTCAGAAGGGGCGGTTCATGACCTACGTGAAGTCCCTGCCGGACGCCCGGGAGGCCCTGGGGAAGTATTTCCTCTCTCATCCTGAGGCCACCGGCAGTGCGGAGACTGCCGAATCCATCCTCGCTCAGACGGAACTGGATCAGGATGCCAAGGCCGCCGCCCTGGTGGACTGTCTCACCGCCGACGCGTTCTCCGCCCAGCTGCTGGAGGACGCGGGCGTCACGGTGTCCAAGCTGCTGGGCATGATGCGCGCCAAGCTGGAGATCCCCTCCTACTTCACGCTGGAGGAAGCCCGGCTGGTTCTGGGGGTACAGTACGAGCTGTCGCTGCGTAAACTGGATAACTACGACGCGTACATCCTGGCCGAGGACATCGACACGGTGTTCATCTCCCTGCTCAGCGACGGCGACTACGCCGGTGCCAAGGTCTCCCGCTCCACCGTCCGGGAATATGAGACGGAATTTGCCGCCCACATCCTGGGCACCGTGGGCCGCCTTCAGGCCGAGGACTGGGATGACCTCAAGGGCAAGGGCTACGACATGGACGACTGGATCGGCCGGGACGGCGTGGAGCTGGCTTTCGAGGAGTACCTCAAAGGCACTGACGGCCGCCGGGTGGTATCCACCAACGCCGAGGGCAAGATCACCGGTGAATACTACTCCGAAGAGCCGGAGCCCGGCAATACCGTGGAACTGACCATCGACCTGGAGCTTCAGCAAGCCGTGGAGACCTACCTGGCTCAGACCGTCTCCGCCATGAGCGAAGAAGACGGCGACTACACCCGAGGCGCCGGCGTCGTGGTGGAAAAGGTGGGCACCGGGGAGATTTTGGCCCTGGCCTCCTACCCCACCTTCAACCTCTCCACCTACCGTCAGGATTTCACCGATCTGTCCAATGAAGAGCTGAATCCCGACAGGCCCCTCTATAACCGCGCTACTCAGGGCAGATATGCTCCCGGCTCCACCCTCAAGCCTTTGACCGCGGTGGCAGCCCTGGAGGAGGGCGTTACCACCCTCACAGAGCGTCTCCGGGACACCGGCTTCTGGCGCTATCCCGGCGATCCCAGCGGTTTAGGCACCTATTGCTGGAACCGCAGCGGCCACGGCTGGGTGAACGTCACCTCCGCCATTACCAACTCCTGTAACTATTTCTTTGCCGAAATGGGATACCGCATGGGTATGGACACCCTGCGGGAATACCTCTCCGCCTTTGGCCTGGGTTCTTCCACCGGCATTGAGATCGGCGACTCCGCGGGACTCCTGCCGGAGAACCCCCAGGGCCAGGACCAGGCCCCCTGGGCCGCCTATGGCCAGTCCAACCAGCTCTATACCCCCATACAGATGGCCAACTATATCTCCACCCTGGTCTCCGGCGGCAAGCGCTGTGAGGCCCATCTGCTCAAGGCCGTCAAGTCCTACGACAGCGCCCAGGTGCTGGCTGTGGGCAATACTGATCCCGTGGATACCATTGCCATACGGGACTCCACCCTGCAGGCGGTGAAGGAAGGCATGCTGGGCTATACCCAGCCCGGCGGCCAGCTCTATTCCTACTTCACTCAGTGCGTGGTCACCGCCGGCGCCAAGACCGGCACCGCCCAGCTGGGCGGCGGACAGACCAACAACGGCGTGTTCGTGTGCTTTGCCCCCTACGACGACCCCGAGATCGTGGTCTCCATCGTCATCGAACACGGCAATGCCGGCGCCGCCCTTGCCTCCACCGCCGTGTCCATCCTCAACGCCTATTTTGCCGCCGATGATGTGGGTACCGCCGTCATCGGTGAAAATCAGTTACTTCCGTAAGCAGAGGAGCTGTATCTATGACTGATCCTTTCATATTCGACTCCCGCAGCACCCAGTGCAAAGAGCCTTTCGGCGCCGTGCCCTGCGGACAGCGCGTCACCTTCCGATGTCGGCCCCTGGCCCGTGAGGCCTTTACCCATTGCGCTCTGGTCCTCTTTCACGAGTTCTCCCACCGCACCCAGGAGGTCGAGCTTTCCTGCCTGGGTCCGGAGGGAGAGCGCGTGTGCTTCGGCGGCACGGTGTCCGCCCCGGAGGAGCCGGAACTGACCTGGTATTCCTTCCGTTTCTGGCGGGATGACGGCACCGGCTGTGCCTTTGACAAAACGGGCTACCGCAGCGACAGCGACCTGCGGCCCTGGCAGCTGACCACCTACCGTCCCAGTCATACCCCGGAGTGGTTCGGGAGCGGTGTTACTTACCAGATTTTCCCAGATCGTTTTTGCCGTCTTTCCGTGCCGGATCCCAGGGGGCTGGTGGGCAACCGCTGGGTCCACCGGACCTGGAGCGATCAGCCCGTCTGGAAACCGGATCCCGATGGCGAGGTCTGGAACCGGGACTTCTTCGGCGGCTCCCTGGCCGGCATTACCTCCAAGCTGGATATGCTGGCAAATTTGGGCGTTACCACACTGTATCTGTGCCCCATTTTCGAGTCTGCCTCCAATCACCGTTACAACACGGCGGATTATACCCGCATCGACCCTATGCTGGGCACAGAGAAGGATTTTGCCACACTGTGCAGCAAGGCCTGGGAGAAGGGCATCCGCGTGATCCTGGACGGTGTCTTCAACCACACCGGCTCCCAGAGCCTTTACTTCAATGCCGACGGCTTCTATCCCACCCTGGGCGCCGCCCAAAGCCGGGAAAGCCCCTACTATGACTGGTACTCCTTCCATCCCTGGCCCAGCGACTATGACTCCTGGTGGGGCATCCGCACCCTGCCCGCTGTGCGGGAGGACTGTCCCAGCTATGTGGACTACATCATCGACGCGCCGGATTCCATTATCCGCCGCTGGATCGACCTGGGCGCCTCCGGCTGGCGGCTGGACGTGGCCGATGAGCTGCCGGACTGGTTCATCGAGAAGGTCCGCGCCGCCGTGGAGGAATCCGACCCCGACGGCGTCCTGATCGGCGAGGTGTGGGAGGACGGCTCCAACAAGATCGCGTATTCTCAGCGGCGCCGCTATCTGCTGGGCAGTGAGGTCCACGGCCTGATGAATTACCCCTTCCGCACCGCTCTGCTGGCCTATCTGCAGGGCGGAGGTGCCGAGCAGTTCCTGGACGCCATGGAGACACTGCGGGAGAATTATCCCCCCGCCTCTTTTTATTCCGCCATGAATTTCCTGGGCACCCACGATACCATGCGTATCCTTACAGCTTTGGGCGCAGACCATACGCCCCCCACCCGGGAGGAGCGGGCTGCCTACCGTCTCTCCCCCCAGGAGCGGGCCAAAGGACTGGCGCTGGTGAAGCTGGCGGCACTGGTGCTCTTTACCTTCCCCGGCAGCCCCACCGTCTACTATGGCGACGAGGCCGGTATGGAGGGATTTGAGGATCCCTTTAACCGGGGCACCTATCCCTGGGGCCGGGAGGATCGGGAGCTGATGTCCTTCTTTGCTCTGCTGGGCCGCCTGCGGGGACGGCGGGAATCTTTGCGCCGGGGCTCCATCACCTGGCTCTGTGCCCAAGGTCCTCTGCTGGCGTTCTCCCGGGAGTTCGCCGGAGAGCGGACCGTCACGGTGGTAAACGCAGACCGTGCGGAACACGCCCTGACCCTTCCCTGGAGCGGTGAGGCCCCGGAAGATCGGCTTACCGGCACCGTGCTGACCCCGGAGGACGGTGTCCTGCGTCTGGTTCTGCCTCCCCGCAGCGGGATGCTGCTGCTGAATTGAACGGAAAGCGGAGATGTTTCACGTGAAACATCTCCGCTTTTTATGAATTTTCCTGCGAATGCCTTGCAAGCCCCATCCGCCCTTGATATAATAGTGTGCGTTGGATGTTTGTCTGCTGCGCCTTTTGCACGGACAAGCCCTTCCCCGCCGCGTCAGGCGGGCCCTGTGCCCTGAATGCCCCGGCCTTCAGGGCTTTGGACCTTCTCCGGCACGGATGCGGCCACCTGACTCCGCGTAAAAAGAAAGTAGGTGCCTTTGTGGCAAAGACCATTGCAATCGTGAATCAAAAGGGCGGTGTAGGCAAAACCACCACCTGTGTGAATCTGGCTGCCGCCTTGACCGAGGCCGGCCGCCGGGTACTGCTGTGCGACTTTGATCCCCAGGCCAACTCCACTTCGGGTATGGGGGTGGACAAGACCGTCTCCAAGGGGATCTATCAGGTGCTCATCGGAGAGGCTTCCGCCCAGGACGCCATGGTACACACCCGCTTCGGCGACGTTCTGCCTTCCAACAAGGCCCTGGCCGGGGCGGGCATCGAGCTGATCTCCATGGAGAACCGGGAATTCCTCCTGCGGGACGCGCTGGCTCAGGTCGCGGATCAATATGATTTTATTTTTATTGACTGTCCTCCCTCCCTGGAGCTGCTGACGCTCAATGCGCTGTGCGCTGCCCAAGCGATTTTGGTGCCAGTGCAGGGGGAATACTTTGCATTGGAAGGTCTCAGTGATCTGATGAACACCGTGCGCATCGTGCGCCGGTCCCTGAACCCGGGCCTGGAGCTGGAGGGCGTACTGCTGACCATGTTCGACGGCCGCACCAATCTGGCCCTCCAGGTGGCAGAGGAGGTCAAGCACTACTTCCCCGGCAAGGTATACGCCACGGTGATCCCCCGGAACGTGCGCCTCAGCGAGGCCCCCAGTCATGGGAAACCTATCACTGCCTACGACCGCTCTTCCCGGGGCGCGGAGGCCTATACCGCTCTGGCTGCGGAATTTTTGAACAAACAGAGCGCGTGACGCGCCGGAAAGGAGCATTCCAATCATGGCATCCAAAAAGCCCTCCGGACTCGGCCGGGGCCTCGGCGCCCTGCTGGGCGACGACGTGCTCTCCACCGAGCGCAGCGGAACCTTTACCTTGCCCATCTCCCAGGTGGAAAGCTGCTCCTCGCAGCCCCGAAAGTCTTTTGACGAAGCCTCGCTGGCGGAGCTGGCGGACTCCATCCGCCGCCACGGCATTATTCAGCCTCTCACGGTGCGGAAGCTGGCCTCCGGCTACTATCAGATTATCGCGGGAGAGCGCCGCTGGCGGGCCGCGCGGCTGGCAGGGCTTTCCGAGGTTCCGGTGGTGGTCATTGAGGCAGATGACCGCAAGGCCGCCGAGCTGGCCATGATCGAGAACCTCCAGCGGGAGGACCTGAATCCTATGGAGGAAGCCATGGGATTCCACACCCTCATTGAGACGTACCACATGACCCAGGAAGAAGCCGCCCAAAGTGTGGGGAAATCCCGCAGCGCCGTGGCCAACGCCCTGCGGCTGCTGGGTCTCACCCCTGCCGTCAAAGCTATGGTGGAACGGGGCGATCTCTCCGCCGGCCACGCCCGGGCGCTGCTGCCACTCTCCCCTGCCCTGCAGGAAACCGCCGCCAACGCAGTATGCTCCGGAGGGCTGTCCGTACGGCAGACTGAGGCACTGGCCAAACGTCTGGCAGCAGAAAAAAAGGAACCTGCCCCCAAAGCGTCATCCGGCCCGGATTATGCGGCTGAGGCCCAGCGGGATCTGTCTTCCCGGCTGGGACGCGGCGTGCGGATTGTCACCGGTCGGAAAAAAGGCCGGGTGGAATTGGAATACTACGGAATCGATGACTTGAACGACCTTCTGGAGGCCCTGGCTCTGATCCGGGTGCGGAAAGAAGAGAAAGGACCCACGGTATGAATCTGGAACACAACAACACCGGCTCCGCATCGGAGACTTCTGCGCCGGAGCAGTCCGCCACCCAATCCGCTCCGGCTGCACCGTCTCCCCAGCCGCAGCCCGGCTCCGGCGGGCAACCCGGCAAAAAGCCGGTGGTGATCTATATCATGATCCTGTTTCTGGCAGCTTTCCTGCTGATGGCCCTGTCTCTGCTGATGCATCAGCGCAGCAACACGGAGGCTCTTGGCCAGCTGCAGAATTCCGTCAACGCCATGCAGGCGGTGCAGGAGACTCAGGACAAGATCATCGGATTGCAGGAGGAGCTCTCCCAGGCCCGGGAGGAACAGGAATCCCTTCAGGAACAGCTGGATGCCTCCCAGGAGGAGATCCTGGATGCGCAGCGGCAGGCAGACGCACTTCTGGGGCTGTACAGCCTGCAGCAGGCCTATCTCAGCCGGGATTACGACGCCTGCGGCGAAATTCTTCAATCTATGGAGGATCAGGGACTGCCGTCACTGTTGTCCAAAGAGCCCGGTATCAGCGGCACCACCGCCCCTGCGGAGCGGTATCAGCAGCTGAAGGAAGCCGTGTTGAATCCCTGAACCGCTGTTTCACGTGAAACACACCGGTTATTTTAAAATTTATTTGAGGTGACAACCATGCTGGATATTCGTTTCATTCGGGAAAATCCCGATGCCGTCAAGGAAAACATCAAGAAGAAATATCAGGACGCCAAGCTGCCCCTGGTGGACCAGGTCATTGAGCTGGACGCCAAGCGCCGGGCCGCCATCGCAGAGGCCGATCAGCTGCGCTCCAACCGCAACACCCTCTCCAAGCAGATCGGCATACTGATGGGACAAGCCAAAAAGGACCCCGGCAAGCTGGCGGAGGCCGAAGCGGTGAAAGCCCAGGTAAAGGAGCAGGCGGACCGTCTGGCGGAGCTGGAGAAGCTGGAGACGGAGCTGGAAACGGCTCTGCACAAGGATCTGCTGCAGATCCCCCAGATCATTGACCCCTCTGTGCCTCTGGGCCCCGACGACTCCTGCAACGTGGAGGTGGAGCGCTTCGGTGAGGCCAAGGTTCCCGACTTCCCCATCCCCTATCACACGGAGATCATGGAATCCTTCAACGGCATCGATCTGGATGCCGCCGGCCGGGTCTCCGGCAACGGCTTCTACTATCTGCTGGGGGATATCGCCCGGCTTCACGAGGCGGTGCTGGCCTATGGTCGGGACTTCATGATCGGCAAGGGCTTTACCTACTGCATCCCCCCCTTCATGATCCACGGCAATGTGGTGGAGGGCGTCATGAGCCAGACGGACATGGACGCCATGATGTACAAAATTGAGGGCGAGGATCTCTATCTTATCGGTACCTCCGAGCACTCTATGATCGGCCGGTTCATTGACCAGATCCTCCCTGCCGAGAAGCTGCCCCAGACCCTTACCTCCTACTCCCCTTGCTTCCGCAAGGAGAAAGGCGCCCACGGCATTGAGGAGCGGGGCGTCTACCGTATCCACCAGTTCGAAAAGCAGGAGATGATCGTGGTCTGCAAGCCTGAGGAGTCCAAGGAGTGGTATGAGAAGCTGTGGCGCTACTCCGTGGAGCTGTTCCGCTCCCTGGACATTCCCGTTCGGCAGCTGGAGTGCTGCTCCGGAGATCTGGCGGATCTGAAGGTGAAGTCCTGCGATATCGAAGCCTGGTCTCCCCGGCAGCAGAAGTACTTCGAGGTGTGCTCCTGCTCCAATCTGGGCGACGCCCAGGCCCGCCGTCTGCGCATCCGCTACAAGGACGAAAACGGCAAGATGCAGCTGTGCCACACGCTGAACAACACCTGCGTGGCACCGCCCCGGATGCTTATCGCTTTCCTGGAGAACAACCTCCAGGCCGACGGTACTGTCCTGATTCCCGAAGTCCTGCGCCCCTACATGGGCGGCAAGGACAAGCTGATCCCCCAGAAGTAAGCCGCGCTTTTACGCGCAAATATACTGTTTGTAGTTTTTATTAAGTTTAATACGAATCGTTGAACCCGTTTCCAGCCAACAGAAAGGAGCGCCACGATGAAACGTACCTTTTGCGCGATCCTATCGGCCCTGATCCTGTCTGCCGCCGCGATCCCTTGCGCCGCAGCGGATACAGCGATCCCTGTCCAGCGGGAATACGCCGGATTCTCCGATGTGTCCCAGGACAGCTGGTGTTATGAGGCCGTGAAGCTGTGCTATGAAGCAGGACTGATGAACGGTACCACAGCCACTACCTTCTCGCCTCAGGAACCCCTCACCGCCGCACAGCTGACGGTGCTGGCCGCCCGGCTGTACGATCTGCGCAGCGGCGGCAGCGGGGTAGTACCGGACCTGCCGGACCTGACGCAGTCCTACCTGCAGTTCTATGACGAAGAAGGCAATCTGCTCCGGGCATATACCCTGACGGATACCCCGGTGTACAACGCCGTGCAGCCCGACAGTCTTTTCATCTCCCTCAGCGGGATGCCCCAGGATCCCTCCCTGCCGGAGACCTGTATCCTGGAGGTGGGCTTCCCGGACTACTGCACGCTGCGGCGCTATACCGGCCTTCGGGTATCTTATGAAAGAGTAAACGGCGCCATGACCCAGGGCCTTCAGGGCACTGGGTACCGGATCTCAGATCCTCAGGTAGCTGCCCGGTGCTTTTTCCTGGGGGACACCCGGGCGGAGACGCTGGCTGTGTGGCAGAAGGCCTGGTGGTTCCCTGCTGCCTTCTATCTCTCCAGCCAGGGCCTGCTGAATCTCAGCGGGGACCTGATCTACCGGCTGGATCCCCAGGGACAGCACACCGGAGAATACGATCTGCTCTTCTCTCAGAGTGCCAGCCGCGCCCTGGCCGCCTGGCTGATGGACCTGTCTGCCGGAGACCTGATCGCCCGCAATGCAGCCGTCTCCATTCCGGACATGGATCCGGACTCCCCTGATACCGCCGCTGCAGCGCGGCTGTATCAGGCCGGTGTCCTCACCGGCGTGGATACGGCGGGCAACTTTGCCCCCGATGCGCCCCTGACCCGGGCCCAGGCGGCAGTGATCTTCGCCCGGATCCTAGATCCCGACCTGCGGGTAACGGTGTAATCCGTACACCCCCAACGATATCAAGGAAAGGCAATTGTGCTATGTCCAAAACCAAAGGCTTTTTTGCAGAATTCAAGACCTTCATCGCCCGGGGCAATGTCCTGGATCTGGCGGTGGGCGTCATCATCGGCGGTGCTTTCAGCGCCATTACCAATTCACTGGTGAATGACATCATCAACCCCATTCTGGGGATCTTTGCCGGCGGCAACAGCGCACTGTCCAGCCTGTCCTTTACCGTCCCCGGCGGCGGCGAAGTGATGCTGGGCAGCTTCCTCAACGCCGTGCTGAACTTCCTCATCATGGCTTTTGCCGTGTTCTGTCTGGTGAAGGCGGTGAACAGCCTCCACCGCAAGAAGGAGGCCGCCCCTGCTCCTGCGCCCAAGCCCTCCAATGAGGAAGTGCTGCTGGCGGAGATCCGGGATCTTCTAAAGGAGCGGACGTAAATGGAGGAGATGGTACCCATCCTGCGCCGGGGGCTTACCGAACTGGGCCTGCCGGATGACGGCGCGGAATCGCTGGCCCGGTACGGACAGCTCCTGGCGGAGAAAAATCAGGTAATGAACCTCACCGCCATCACAGACCCGGCGGACATGGCGGCCCTCCATTTTCTGGACAGTGCGGCGCTGCTGACCCTGGCAGACCTGCGGAATAAGTCTGTGGCGGACGTGGGCACCGGCGCAGGCTTTCCCGGCCTGCCGCTGCGGATCGTGGAACCGTCCATCCATCTCACGCTGCTGGATGCCCAGAACAAACGGGTGGACTTTTTGCGGGAGGTGTGCGCCGCCCTGGATCTTCCCGATGTGGCGTGCGTCCATGCCCGTGCGGAGGAGTTTGCCGCAGAGCATCGGGAGTCTTTTGACGTCGTCACCTCCCGGGCAGTGGCCAATCTCCGGATGCTCTCGGAGCTGTGCCTGCCCCTGGTAAAGCCCGGCGGGTACTTCCTGGCCATGAAATCGGTGGAGTCCGACGCCGAAACCGCGGAGGCCTCCCAGGCCCTGAAGCTGCTGGGGGGACAGCTGGAGCGGGTGGAAGACTACGCCATTCCGGGCACTGAGGTGCGGCACCGGCTGCTTTTTATCAAAAAAACAGCTGCCACCCCGAAAAAATACCCCAGACCCTTTGCAAAGATCAAGAAGAATCCGTTATAATGGTAGTACAAAAATTTTGGCACGGAAGGCGGGCCTGCGATGAACACACAATGCATTGCGGTGGTGTCCGGAAAAGGCGGCACCGGTAAGACCTCCTTCGTGGCGGGCGTAGGCTCCGCCCTGGCGCTGGGCAAGCGGCGGGTGCTGTGTCTGGACTGCGACGTGGGCCTGCGGAATCTGGACCTGGCCCTGGGATTGACGGACCGGGCCCTGATGGACTTCTCCGACGTGGCCCAGGGCCGCTGCAGCCTGACCCAGGCCGTGGTGGAGCACCCGGATATACCGGGCCTGTTTCTCCTGACCGCCCCGGTACGCACCCGCCGCTCTCCCGTCACCCGGGAACAGATGATCCGGCTGATGCGCGAGGTCCGGGAACAGTTCGACCTTTGCCTGTTGGACGCACCGGCGGGCCTGGGCGGGGGCTTTGCCTTGGCCACCTGCGCTGCGGACCGCTGCGTGGTAGTCACCACCAGCGACGCCTCTTCCCTGCGGGACGCCCAGCACACCGTGATGGAACTGCACCGGTTTCCATCCGGCACGCTGCACCTGGTGGTGAACCGGGTACGGAAAAAAATGCTGCGCAGCATGCACGCCACCATTGACGACGCCATGGACAAGGCGGGTCTTCCTCTGCTGGGGGTGGTTCCGGAGGACGACGCTCTGCCCCTGTGTCTCAACCGCGGGACCCCGCTGCTGCCGCCGGATTCTTCGGCTGCGGCGGCCTATCGCAACATCGCCCGGCGCCTGCAGGGAGAGCGCGTGCCCCTGCTGCGCATCAAATAACGAGAAAGGAGTTCCCCCCATGAACATCGCTTTGATGTCTCACGACAACAAGAAGGACCTGATGGTGCAGTTTTGCACCGCCTACGCCGGCATCCTGTCCCAGCACCACCTCTACGCCACCAATACCACCGGACACATGGTTTCCGAAGCCACCGGACTGAACGTCCACTGCTTCCTCTCCTATACCCACGGCGGCAGCCAGCAGATCGGCGCCCGCATCGCCTACAACGAGTTCGATCTGGTGCTGTTTTTCAACGACCCCACCAATGAGAGCATGGCCGGAGACGTGTCCTATATCTCCCGCCTGTGCGACCAGAACAACATCCCCTTCGCCAGCAACATTGCCACCGCCGAGATGCTGGTGCTGGGCCTGGCCCGGGGGGATCTGGACTGGCGCTGCATCGTCAATCCCTCCACCCGTCCCATCGCTTGACTTTTTCCCACAAAGCGCATACAATACAACCCATCACCGCGCTGAAGCCGCAGCAGTACTTCGGTCCGCCGATCTCCAGAGAGGGATGCATCGCTGCAAGCATCCCGTTCGGCCCGGGGGAAGGACAGCGGCGGAGCGGGGGCGGAAACGCCCACGGCTCCCTCCCCGTACCAGGAGGCCAAAGGAGGCCCTGCAGGCCTTGAATTTGGGTGGCACCACGAAGCGAGTTTCGCTCTCGTCCCAAAATTTTGGGACGGGAGCATTCTTTTTATCCCAACTGTGCTATAATTTGCTTATACAAGAGAAAAAGGAGAACACACCATGGCAAAAATGACCCCCCGGACCCTGTCCGGCTTTATGGAGCTGCTGCCCGCACCCCAGCAGCAGATGGAGCGCATCATGGAGACTCTCCGCCGCACCTATGCTCTCTACGGCTTCACCCCCCTGGACACTCCGGTCATCGAGTCCAGTGAAGTGCTGCTGGCCAAGGGCGGCGGCGAGACGGAAAAGCAGATCTACCGCTTCACCAAGGGCGACGCGGACCTGTCCCTGCGCTTCGATCTCACCGTCCCCCTGGCCAAATACGTGGCATTGCACTACAATGACCTCTCCTTCCCCTTCCGCCGCTATCAGATCGGCAAGGTCTACCGGGGTGAGCGGGCCCAGCGGGGCCGCTTCCGGGAGTTCTACCAGGCGGACATCGACATCATCGGCGACGGCAAACTCTCCATCCTCAACGAGGCGGAGATCCCCGCCATCATTTACCGCACCTTCTCCGCCCTGGGCCTCCGGCGCTTCCAGATCCGGGTGAACAACCGGAAGATCCTCAACGGCTTTTACGCCATGATGGGCCTCACGGAGCGCTCCGGCGACATCATGCGCACCGTGGACAAGCTGGACAAGATCGGCGCGGAAAAGGTGGGGGCGCTGCTGGTGGCCGACTGCGGCCTCACCCACGACCAGGCCGACGAGATCCTGAAATTCATCGCCATCTCCGGCAGCAACGAGACGGTTCTCTCCGCCCTGGAGGGCTACCGGGGTCGGAATGAGGTCTTTGACCAGGGCCTCACGGAGCTTGCCACCGTGGTGCGGTATCTGGCCGACTTCGGCGTCCCGGCGGAGCACTTTGCCGTGGACCTCACCATCGCCCGGGGACTGGACTACTACACCGGTACCGTGTATGAGACCACCCTGCTGGACCACCCGGAGATCGGCTCCGTGTGCTCCGGCGGCCGGTACGACAACTTGGCGGAGTACTACACCGACCGCCAGCTTCCCGGCGTGGGCATCTCCATCGGTCTCACCCGCCTCTTCTACGTCCTGGGAGAGCAGGGCATGCTGAATCCGGACCTGCCCACCGCTCCCGCGGACGTGCTGATCCTGCCCATGACGGAGGACCTCTCCGCCGCCATCTCCCTGGCCACGCTGCTGCGGGACAACGGCATCCGGGCCCAGCTCCACTGGGAGGAGAAGAAGTTCAAGCAGAAGATCTCCTATGCGGACAAGCTCTCCATCCCCTACGTGATCTTCCTGGGCGAGGACGAGATCGCCGCAGGTGTCGTGGCCTGCAAGGACATGGCCACCGGCGAACAGACCAAGCTGGAACCCGCCGCCACGGTGTACCACATCAAGGCAGGCCTGGCGGAGCGGGAGAAGGGCGCCGTGATCCTGGGCTGAGGCCCGCGTCGGCAGCCAGCACAGATCCGGTGCACTCCATCGCATTTTGTGGGAAATGACACGATCGATTGAATCCTAATCGTAATATATTTTATATATCGTCCGAATTGGAATCATTTTAGGAGGTGTCACCATGAAGAAGTCCCTGCGATTTTCGTCCCTGCTCCTGGCATTGCTCCTGATCCTGACCTTACCTGCGGGTGCCTACAGTGCCCAGAGCCTGGTGCCCCAGGCCCGGACCTATACCGGCTCTTTCACCGACATCTCCGGCCTCTGGTGCGAGGATGCCGTGGTCACCTGCTATGAATCCGGCTTGCTCAGCGGCAAGACCGACCGCACCTTCGCTCCCCAGGAACCCCTGACCGTCGGCCAGGTGATTGTGATCTCCGCCCGGCTGGCGGACCTGCTCCAGGGCGGAGACGGCGATTTTGGGGACCCGGCGCCGGGCGAGCCCTGGTACATGCCCGCCGCCAACTTCCTGTATACCCGCCTGAACACCCTGGATTCCTCCACCTATTTCCCCTTGATGATCATGCTCCTAGAGGACGAGATCGCCGCCGAGTCCTGCACCCGCTACCTCTTCGCCTGCTTCCTGGCGGAGGTGCTGCCGGAGGAGGCCCTGACCCCCATCAACCACATCGCCTCCCTGCCGGATATCGAAGAGCCGGGGATCCTGGCCCTCTATAACGCCGGCATCCTCACCGGCAGCGACCAGTATGGTACCTTCCGCGGCGAGGAAGACCTGAACCGGGGACAGGCCGCGGCCATGCTGGCCCGGGTGGTAGACCCGGCCCAGCGGGTGTCCTTTACGCCCCAGAAGCTGGATCTGGCCCAGACGCTGCTGGGACTGGCGCCGGACACCGTGGTCATGCGCATTGACAGCTATGATGTGACGGCGGACCTCTACAGTCTGTGCCTTTCCGGGTCTCTGAGCCAGTACGCCATGATGCACTATATGGATCTCATGGACCAGTATCCGGACGAGCTTCTGGCCTATCTCAACGACGACGCTTTCACCGACGGCTTTGACGTCTACCTCAGGGACGTGTGCGGCGCGGACATCTCCATCGACTGGGACGCCCCGGACACCGGGGGCATGACCCCCGCCCAGAAGGTCCGGTCCGATACCCAGGCCACCCTTACAGAGCTGGCGGTGCTGCTGAACCATCAGAATCAGTATCCCCTCACCGACGCCCAGCGGACGGAACTGGACGAGATAGCCGCAGAACTTACAGAGGGCCTCGCCTACCTGGACATCCGGCCGGAATCCGTCCGGGACGCGGCCATCGCCGAGTGCGTCCGGGAAAACCTCACCGCCGCCAGCGTCCCCTCCGCGGCGGAAATCAGCGACATGCTCCGGCAGGAGGGCTATCTCTACGGCCTGTGCGCCGAGCTGTGCTACGGCCCCTATGAGATGTACGACACCCGGGAGGAGGCCAAAGAGACCGCCGTCTCCCTCCGCAGCAAGATGGCAGGGCACCTGGACGACCCGGAATATCTGGGCTATCTCACGTGGACCTACGGCAGCGGCTATGACGACACACCTACCGTCATCGCCCTCTCCGACTTTTCCGAACAAAACCGCCGGACCCTCAGCGCTCTGTCCGTGGGTGCCGTCTCCGCCGTGCTGGAGGAGCCGGACCGGTTCGTGGTAGTGGTCCGGCTGGACCCTGCCGATGATGACCTGATCCGGGAGGCCGCCGCCCAGATCCCCGCCGAGGCAAAAATCGATGAATGGATGGAGGCTGCCTCCGTCACCACCACCCCCGCCTGCGGCGCCATCGACATCGGCGCGGCCTATAACACCCTGGAAAATCTGGATTCCCTGTTCTATATTTGATTTCTAATCGTATATTTTTATATTTTTTATCCGATTTGGAATCAATATAAGGAGGAATCCCGCCATGAAACACATTCTGGCTGCTCTGCTGGCCGCATTGCTGCTGTCCCTCCCTGCCGCGGCGGCGGAATCGGACTGGCTGATCCCGCCCATGCGGGACTATGCCCCCTTCACCGACACCGCCGGCACCATCTGCGAGACCGCTGCCGGGATCTGCTGCCGCGCCGGCCTCATGGACGGCGTGGACAGCCGTCACTTCTATCCCACCTCCGGCCTCACCCATGCCCAGATCATCGTGATCTCCGCCAGGCTGCACCGGCTGCTCTCCGGCGGGGACCTGGACTACTTTGAGCCCATCTCCCGCACCGGGGCGGACTGGTGGAAGCCATATGACGGCTATCTCACGGAGAACCTCCCCGCCCTGGCAGGGGATCCCGCCTATGCGGCTGCTGCGGAGTCTCCCACCATCGGCTGCACCAGGGGCACATTTCTGACCCCGCTTTCCGCCGTGCTCACCGGCACCGATACTGCATTGCCGGAGATCAACGTTGTCACCGCTGTGCCGGACTGTCAGGACCCGGATATTCTGACCTTTTACCGTTGGGGCGTTCTCAGCGGAAAAGATGCCTACGGCACCCTGGAGGCGGATGCATCCCTGAGCCGCGCTGCGGCTGCTGCCATGCTGGCCCGCCTCATTGACCCTGCCCAGCGTTTGACGCTGGAGCTCCAGCCTCTGGACCTGTGCCGGGATCTGCTGGGCACGGAGCCGGAGACGGTCATTCTGACCATCGGCGGACAGGACATCACGGCGGAGCAGTTCGCCCCCACCATCGTCTCCGTTTGCAGCGGCTACAATCACGACCACTTCGGCTCCATGGGTCTGGAGATGAGCGGCCGAACCGTGGTGGACGAGGCGGTGGACACGCTGCGCCGCTACATTCTCAGCGAGACCCTGGCCGCAGAGACAGGACTGGAACCCCCGGCATGTGAAACGGTATATGCCAACGGTTACCGCGGACTCACCGCCGCCGGGCAGACCTGGACAGAGGAACATGTCCTCCTGACGGACCAACTCATAAAGGCCCAGGGCGCCCTGCCCAGGGACCGGCTGCCGGATGTCGCGTATGCCCCCGCCTGGGAGACGCTGGATCTCACCGGCATCAGCGCCCGTGTGGCGCAGCTGCCCTACTGGGGCGGCACCTTCTGACGCTTTTTCCACATTTTCAAATACAGAAAGGAACACACCCAACATGATGCAGAATCGTACCCATACCTGCGGGGAGCTGCGGCTCTCCGACGCCGGCAAGTCCGTGCAGATCTGCGGCTGGCTGGAGAACGTCCGCGAGGTGGGCGCCGAACTGGCCTTCGCCGTGGTCCGGGATTTTTACGGCACCACCCAGGTGGTGGCAGAGACGCCCGAGATGGTGAACACCTTCAAGTCCATCACCAAGGAGTCCACCATCTCCGTGGCGGGCACCGTCCGGGAGCGGGCCAGCAAGTCCGCCAAGATGGCCACCGGCGAGATCGAGATCGTGCCGGAGAAGGTGGAGGTCCTGGGCCGCTGCCGTCACAACGAGCTGCCCTTCCAGGTGAACCGCAGCCGGGAGGCCGACGAGGCCCAGCGGCTGAAGTACCGCTATCTGGACCTGCGGAACCCCGCCGTGAAACAGAACATCGTTCTGCGGTGCAACGTGGTCTCCGCTCTGCGCCAGGCCATGACCGCCCACGGCTTCCTGGAGATCACCACACCCATCCTGACGGCCTCCTCTCCCGAGGGTGCCCGGGACTACCTGGTACCCGCCCGGAACCACCCCGGCAAGTTCTACGCCCTGCCCCAGGCCCCCCAGCAGTTCAAGCAGCTGCTGATGACCTCCGGCTTCGACCGCTACTTCCAGATCGCCCCCTGCTTCCGGGATGAGGACGCCCGGGCGGACCGCTCCCCCGGCGAGTTCTATCAGCTGGATATGGAGATGGCCTTTGCCTCCCAAGAAGACGTGTTCGCGGTGTGCGAGGACGTGCTGCCGCCCATCTTTGCCAAGTATGGCACCTATGACCGGGCCAGCGCCGCTCCCTTCATGCGCATCCCCTACACCGAGGCCATGGAGAAATATGGCTCCGACAAGCCGGACCTGCGCATCGACCTGACGGTGACAGACGCAACCGACGTCTTGGGCAGCTGCGGCTTCGGTCCCTTTGAAGGCAACCGGGTGAAGGCCGTGGTGGTCAGCGATTTCCACGAAACGAGAAAGTTCATCGACAAGACCCTCGCCGACGTAGAGGTGGTCTCCGGCGGCAAACCCTACTGGTTCCGGCTGGACGAGAACGGCCAGATCGTGGGCGGCATCGCCAAGTTCGTGGCTCCCATCCAGGACCAAGTGGTCGCCGCCCTGGGCCTCAAGGCAAACGACTTCGTGGCTCTTTCCGCCGGGAAGCTCTCCCAGGCCCAAAAGACCGCCGGCGTGCTGGTCAAGACCCTGGGCGCCGCTGTTCCCGGCCATATGGACCGTGAGCAGTACGCCTTCTGCTGGATCGTGGACTTCCCCATGTACGAGATCGGCGAGGAGTCCGGAGAGCTGGAGTTCTGCCACAACCCGTTCTCCATGCCCTCCGGCGGCCTGGAGGTGCTGCTGAAGGCCGAGCGGGGCGAGATCGACCCCCTGAGCATCACCGCCGACCAGTACGACCTGGTGTGCAACGG